>NZ_JBQUZR010000002.1:0-722251 GCF_056313745.1 Lysobacter sp. DMC97
GACGCCCGCACAAGTCACCTGCGCACACTGTCAAAGAACTCAAGAATCGGCCTCAGCGCCTCATCTTTTTTGTTTCGGCCCGGTGACAACGAAGTGCCCTCGGGAGCCGCACACTATAGGGGGGCTCCGGTCGTTGTGCAACAGTTGCGTGCAAAAAACTTTTCGTCGTCGTTCACCCGCGTGCTTCCGATACGCACCGGAAGCCCGATTTCCCGGGCTTTTTTCAGCTGCGCAGGCCCACGCCGCGCTTGAGCAACCACAGGCCCGCGCCGCCCAGCACGACGACGAAACCCAGCATCAGCGCGTACGCCAGCCACAGCGGCACGTCGGACACGCCCAGCAGGCCGTAGCGGAACGCATTGACCATGTAGAAGATCGGGTTGAGGTGCGTCGCGGCCTCGGCCCAGGCGGGCAGCAGCTTCACCGAATAGAACACGCCGCCGAGATACGTCAGCGGCGTGAGGATGAACGTCGGCACGATCGCGATGTCGTCGAACTTCTTCGCGTACACCGCGTTGACGAAGCCGGCGAGCGAGAAGATGGTCGCGCCCAGCAGCACCGTGGTGAAGGTCACCAGCGGGTGCGGCACGCGCACGTGGGTGAAGAACATCGCGATGCACAGCACGATCACGCCCACCATCAGGCCGCGCAGCACCGCGCCGGCGACGTAGCCGCCGAGGATCACCCACGACGGCATCGGGCTGACCAGCAGTTCCTCGACGTGGCGGCCGAACTTGGCGCCGAAGAAGCTCGACGAGATATTGCCGTAGCTGTTCTGGATCACGCTCATCATCACCAGGCCGGGGACGATGAAGTCCATGTACTTGATGCCGTCCATGGTGCCGACGCGCGAGCCGATCAGGCCGCCGAAGATCAGGAAGTACAGGGTCATGGTGATCGCCGGCGGCACCAGGGTCTGGCCCCAGATGCGCAGGATGCGCATGACCTCGCGGCGGGCGATGGTGTAGAGCGCCGTGCGGTGGCGCCGGCCGAGGGTCGGGCTCATGCCGCCACCTCCTGGTGGCCGGTCAGGCGCACGAACAGTTCCTCCAGGCGGTTGGTCTTGGTGCGCATCGAGCGCACCCGGATGCCGGCGGCGTCCAGCGCGGCGAACACGCCGTTGAGGTCCATCGCCCGCGGCATCTCCAGATCCAGCGTGTGCTCGTCCTCGGCGACGAGGGTGGCGCCGGGGATCGCCGGCAGCGTCGCCGGCAGGCTGCCGTCGATGTCGAGCACGAAGCCTTCGACGTCGAGCTTGGCCAGCAGCGCCTTCATCGGGCCCTGCTCGACGATCCGGCCCTTGTCGATGATCGCCAGGTGCCGGCAGAGGCTTTCGGCCTCTTCCAGATAGTGCGTGGTGAGGATGATGGTCGTCCCCGCCGCGTTGATCTCCTTGAGCGTCTTCCACATGCCGCGGCGGATCTCGATGTCGACGCCGGCGGTGGGTTCGTCGAGGATCAGCAGCTTCGGCGAGGTCATCATCGCCCGGGCGATCATGAGCCTTCTCTTCATGCCGCCGGACAGGGTGCGGCTCATCTTGTCGGCCTTGTCCCAGAGCTGGGCCTCCTTCAGCACGCGCTCGGCCTGGACCATCGCCTCCTTGCGCGGTACGCCGTAGAAGCCGGCGTAATTCACGCAGATGTCGAACGGCTTCTCGAACATGTTGAAGTTGATCTCCTGCGGGACCAGGCCGATCAGGCGCATCGCGGCATCGCGGTCGGCGACGAGGTCCCGGCCGAAGACCCGGACCTCGCCCGAGGTCTTGTTGACCAGCGAGCTGACGATGCCGATCAGGGTGGACTTGCCGGCGCCGTTGGGGCCGAGCAGGGCATGGAAGCCGCCGGGGGCCACGTCCAGCGACACGCCCTTCAACGCCTCGACGCCGTTGTCGTAGGTCTTGCGCAGGTCGCGGACGGCGAGAGCGGGCGCGGTGGGCGCGCCGGAAGGGTTGGGGTCGGCGGTCATGGCGGGTTCCTGGGGCCGCGGCGATCGTGCGGGAGGTGGCGCGCGGCGGAACGGGTAGTATAGGCCGCCGGCCCGGAGCGGCCGGACAACACTCCATTCCAGCACGCTTCTCCAAAGGACGGTTTCGCTTCGTGTCCGCCCAATTCCCGCTCAAGCTCGTCGGCCGCCGCATGCTGGCGCCGACCGTGGCCCACCTCAGTTTCGTCCGCGACGATGGACAGTCGCTGGACTACGTCCCGGGCCAGTTCCTGCAGGTGCACTTCGCCTACGCCGATGGCACCGCGACCAAGCGCAGCTATTCGCTGGCCACCCAGCACGACCACGCCCCGGCGCCCGACAGCACGGTGGAGATCGCGGTCAGCTACGTGCCCGGCGGCGCCGCGACGGCGTTGTTCGAGGGGCTGGAGATCGGCGGGCACATCACCGCCAGCGGCCCGTACGGTCGTTTCTGTCTGCTGCCCAACGACACCAACCGCCGCTACGTGCTCATCGCCACCGGCACCGGCGTGACCCCGTACCGGGCGATGCTGCCGCAGATCGCGGCGCGTATCGCCAAGCACGACATCCAGGTCGTGCTGCTGTTCGGTGCGCGTACGCCGACCGAACTGCTGTACGGCGACGAGTTCCGCGCCTTCGCCGACGCGCACCCGAACTTCCGCTTCGTGCCGTGCTTCTCGCGCGAGTTGCCGGAAGCCGGTTCGCCGCACGCGCACGCCGACGTGCGCAAGGGCTACGTGCAGGACCAGCTGGCCGAGCTCGTGCCGGACGGCGAGACCGACATCGCCTACCTCTGCGGCAATCCGAACATGGTCGACGCCTGTTTCGAGACGCTGAAGCACCACGGCCTGCCGGTGCCGCACATCCGCCGCGAGAAATACATCAGCAGCAAGTGACGCTGCCGCGCGGCCGCACGCCGGCCGCGCCTGCCTTCCGCCGCCATCACCCTCGGACCGCACGCCGCCGCGTCGCGGCCGGCACCCGCTTGCCGCGGCCATCACCCACGCCCCGACCTCCGGCCCTTGCCCCCGTCACGCGGGCCGGTCACATTCGGCGCGCCGCCGCGTCTTGGTCGGCATCCACGCTGTTCCGCCGCGCCCGTCCCGGCCGGCCCCGCCCGAGAATCCGCCCATGACCAGACTCCTGTTGCCGTCCCTGCTCGCCCTGTCGCTCGCCGCCTGCGGCGGCCACGACGCGGCGGCGCCGAAAGCGGCACCCCACACCGACGCCCGCGGCGACCTGCGCTACGGCAGCGTCGTGTTCAAGCCCTGCGCGCTGGGCGGTGAATTCGGCCGCGCGGTCGAGGCCGAGTGCGCGAAGTTCGACGTGCCCGAGAACCACGACGTGCCCGCGGGCCGCAAGATCACGCTGGCGGTGGCGATGATCCCGGCGAAGAAGCAGGCGCAGCCCGACCCGGTGGTGATCATCGCCGGCGGCCCGGGGCAGTCGATCCTCGAAAGCTATCCGATGCTCGACGACGCGCTGTCGGACCTGCGCAACAGCCGCAACATCCTGCTGGTCGACGCGCGCGGCACCGGCGGGTCGCATCCGCTGGAATGCCGCAACAGCGAAGGCCGCAACGCCGTGACCGAGGAGAACGACGACTCGCCGGACAGCGCCCGCGCCTTCGCCGAACGTTGCCGTGACACGCTCTCGAAGACCTCCGACCTGCGTTACTACGGCACCGCGGACCACATCCGCGACCTCGACGCGCTGCGCGCGGCGGTCGGCGCGGACAAGCTCAACCTCATCGGCATTTCCTACGGCACCCGCGTCGCGCAGCAGTACGCGATGCACTTCCCGGCGCACACGCGCACGGTGGTGCTGGATTCGGTGGTGCCCAATTCGCTGGTGCTGGGCCAGGAGCACGCGCGCAACCTCGACGCCGCGCTGGCGACGCAGTTCGCGCGCTGCCGCGCCGAACCGGCCTGCCGCGACCACCTGGGCGACCCGGCCGCGACGATGAAGACGCTGCGCGAACGCCTGCGTGCGGGCGGGCTGGCGCCGGTGCGCTACCGCGATCCCACCAGCGGCGACTGGCGCGAGGAAGCGCCGACCTACGGCCACCTGGCGGTCCTGCTGCGGATGTACGCCTACCAGCCGCAGGCGGCGTCGATCCTGCCGTGGATCGTGCACGAGGCGTCGGAAGGCCGCTACGAAAGCCTGCTGGCGCAGTCGCGGATGGTCTACGGCGAGGTGTCCGAGGCGATGATGCATGGCATGGAGCTGTCGGTGATCTGCACCGAGGACCCGGAGATCGCGGCCGATCCGAAGGACGCCGACACCGTGATCGGCAACGAGTTCGTGGCCTTTCAGCAGGCGCAGTGCGCGGTGTGGCCGAAGGGCAAGCGCGCGGCCGACTTCCGCAAGCCGCTGGCCGGCGATGTGCCGCTGCTGGCGATGAGCGGCGAATACGACCCGGTGACGCCGCCGCGCTACGGCGACGAGGTCGTGAAGACGCTGCCGAACGGTCGCCACCTGCTGGCGCCGGGCCAGGGCCACAACGTGATTGCCACCGGCTGCATGCCGAAGCTGGTCGCGCAGTTCGTGGAGAAGGCCGACGCGAAGTCGCTCGATGCCGGCTGCCTCAAGCGGCTGAAGCCGTCGCCGCCGTTCGCGGGCAATTACGGTTGGGAGCCTTGATGAACGTCGCGACGATTGCCTCTTCGGCGCTTCGGATACGCCGACGTCCCTCCAACCCCCCCGCGCCTTGCGGCGCGGCCCCCCGACTCGGGGGGCATTGCCAGTCACTGCGTTCGAGGCATGCCATGCCGACGCGCCCCCTTTCCTTCGCGGCAATGACGATGCCGTCCCGCATCCAGAGGCAGTCATGATCCAGGTCCAGAACCTGCACAAATCGTTCAAGACCAAGACCGGTCTGGTCCAGGCCGTGCGCGGCGTGAGTTTCGAGGCGCGCGACGGCGAGATCACCGGCCTGCTCGGGCCCAACGGCGCGGGCAAGACCACCACGCTGCGCATGCTCTACACGCTGATGTCGCCCGACCAGGGCGGCGTGACCGTCGACGGCATCGACGTGGCGAAGGACGCCACCGCGGTGCGCCGCCGGCTGGGCGTGCTGCCCGACGCGCGCGGCGTGTACAAGCGCCTGACCGCGCGCGAGAACATCGCCTACTTCGGCGAGCTGCACGGGCTGGACGCGAAGACGATCGCGGAACGCACCGCGGCGATGGCGGCGACGCTGGGCATGGAGGATTTCCTCGACCGCCGCACCGAAGGCTTCTCGCAGGGCCAGCGCACCAAGACCGCGATCGCGCGCGCGCTGGTCCACGATCCGCGCAACGTGATCCTGGACGAGCCGACCAACGGGCTCGACGTGATGACCACCCGCGGCCTGCGCGAATTCCTGCGCCAGCTGCGCGCCGAAGGACGCTGCGTGATCTTCTCCAGCCACATCATGCAGGAGGTCGCCGCGCTGTGCGATCGCATCGTGGTGATCGCCGCCGGCGAAGTGAAGGCCGATGGCACGCCCGACGAACTGCGCGCGCGCGCCGGCCATGACAACCTCGAGGACGCCTTCGTCCAGCTGATCGGCTCGGAGGAGGGCCTGCACGCATGAAACCCTCGTCCTTCGCCACCTTCCTCGCCGTGTTCCGCAAGGAACTGCGCGACTTCGTCCGCGACCGGCGCACGTTCCTGATGGCGCTGCTGCTGGGCCCGCTGATGTATCCGCTGCTGATGCTGGGCATGGGCAAGCTGATGGAATCGCGGGTCAGCACGCAGCTGGAGAAACCGCTGCAGATCCCGGTCGTCGGTGCGCAGTACGCGCCGAACCTGATCGAATTCCTCGGCACGCTCGATATCCACCCGAAGACGCCGCCGAAGGACCTGGTGGCCGCGATCCGCGACCAGAGCGAGGACGTCGCGCTGGTGATCTCGCCCGATTTCGCCGAGCAGTGGCGCGCGGGCAAGCCGGCCAAGGTGGAGATCGTCGCCGACACCACGCGCACGAACACCGACGTGCCGATCCAGCGCCTGCGCAGCGCGCTGGAAGGCTACGGCCGCCAGGTCGGCGCGCTGCGGCTGGTGGCGCGCGGCGTGAGTCCGCTGGTGGGCACGCCGGTCGCCGTCACCCAGCGCGACGTGGCCACGCCGGAAGCCAAGCAGGGCCGGCTGATGTCGGTGATCCTGCCGCTGATCCTCACCCTGTTTGCCTTCATGGGCGGCGCCAACCTGACGATGGACGTGACCGCCGGCGAGCGCGAGCGCCAGTCGCTGGAACCACTGCTGGCCACGCCCGCGCCGCGCGGCACGCTGGTCACCGGCAAGATGGCCGCGGCCGGGCTGATCGGCATCAGCAGCGTCGTGCTGACGTTGCTGTCGTTCAAGCTCAGTGCGGCGATGGCGCATACCGCGATGGCGTCGGCGCTGGACGTGTCATTCCCGGCGATCGGGCGGATGCTGCTGGTGCTGGCGCCGCTGGTGCTGATCGGCACCGCGCTGCTGACCTTCATCTCCGCCGGCGCGAAGAGCATGAAGGAAGCGCAGAGCCACATGGTCTGGCTGATGTTCATGCCGATGCTGCCCGGCTACGCGCTGATGGCGTATCCGCTGAAGGACCAGGACCTGTGGCAGTACGCGGTGCCGTTCCTGTCGCAGAACCAGATGCTGGTGAAGGCGACCCGCGGCGAGGCGGCGTCGATGGAGCAATGGGCGATCTACCTCGTCTGCGCGTTCGCCCTGGCCGGTGCGCTGTGGCTGGCCGCGATCTGGCGCTACCGGCAGGAGAAGCTGGCGATCTCGTCCTGACCGACCTGCTCGGTAGAGCGGCCTTCAGGCCGCTCTACCGAAAGCAAACGCACGAAAAAGCCCGGTATCCGCCGGGCTTTTTCTTGATCGCGCCGATGCATCGGTGCCGGCATCACGCCGGCAGCAGCGGGCCGTCGAGCCAGAGCCAGCGCGACAGCCACGCGCAGACGACGGCGATCAGCAGCGTCAGCGGAATGCCGATCCGCAGGAAGTCGCCGAACGTGTAGCGGCCGGGATTGAGGATCAGCAGGTTGCCGTGGTGGCCGATCGGGGTGAGGAACGACGCCACCGCGCCCATCGCCGTGCACACGACGAACGGCGTCGGCGACAGCCCCAGCCCGTGCGCCAGCGCCACCGCGATCGGGCTGAGCAGCACCGTGGTCGCGGCGTCGGACAGGATCTGCGTGAGCAGCCCCGCCGCCGCGAACATCACCAGCAGCAGCATGAGCGGCGACCACTGCGCCGCGTGGTCCAGCAGCAGCGAGGCGAACAGCGCCGCCGTGCCGGTGCGCTCCATCGCCATGCCCAGCGGGATCACGCCGGCGATCATCACGTAGATGCGCACGTCGATCTCGTGGTACGCCTGCTCCACGCCGACGCAGCGGGTGAGCACCATCGCCACCGCACCCGCGAGGAAGGCGATCTGCGGCTGCAGCAGTTCGGTGGCGGAGGCGATGATCACCCCGGCCATGATCAGCAGCGCCAGCGGGGCGCGGCGGCGGCTCTTCTGCTGTCCGTCGAAGGGCATCAGCATCAGGAAGCCGTGGTGTGTGGCCAGCGCTTCGAGCGTCTGCGGCCGGCCCCACAGCACCAGCAGGTCGCCTTCCTGCAGCGGCGTCTCCGACAGTTCGCCGTGCAGCCAGCCCTCCTTGCGCCACAGGCCGACCACCGCCACGCCGAGGTTGCGCATGAAATCGATGCCGGCCACGCTGCGGCCGATGAATTCGGAACGCGGCGCCACGATCGCCTGCACCAGTTGCTCGTCGCTCACGGGCTTCGCGCCCGGCTCCTGGTCGGAGCGCTCGCCGTATTTCGCCACGGCATGCAGCGCCAGCCCCGGCTCGTGCCCGATCGACGCGATCTCGTCCGGCGAGGCCCGCACCAGCAGCACGTCGCCGGCGTCGAGCGGCGCATCGCCGAGCGCATGGTGGCGCGGGAACTCGGGGCGCATGCGATCCAGCACCTGCAGGCGATCGCCGAAGGCCTTCTCGAACGCGGCGCGCGGCTTGCCGATCCACGGCGAGCCGGCTTCCACCACCAGCTCGGTGTAGTAGTGCTCCAGCCGGAAGTAGTCCGGCTGGCCCGACTCGCCGCTGCGCCTGGGCACCAGCCAGCGCGTCAGCAGCATGTAGGCGGTGCCCAGCAGCACCAGCGACGCGCCGATCGGCGTGATCGCGAAGATGTCCAGCGCCGGCTGGCCGTCGCGCTTGAGCAGGTCGTTGGCCAGCAGGAAGGCGGGCGCGCTGATCAGCGTCAGCGTGGTACCCAGCGAGGCCGCCAGCGACATCGGCATCAGCACCCGCGAGGTGGCGATCTTCTGCTCGCGCGCCAGCCGCATGAGGATCGGCAGCATCATCGCCGTCACCATCACGTGGTGCGTGAACGCCGCGAGCGCCGCGGTGGCCGGCATGACGACCGCGATGGTGCGCCATTCGCTGCTGCCGGCCGCGCGCGCGATGCCGGCGCCGATGCGATCGGTGATGCCGGTCGCCGACAGGCCCGCCGACAGCACGAACACCGTCGCGACGATGATCGCCGGTTCGCTGGAGAAGCCGGACAGCGCCTGCTTCGGGTCGAGGATGCCGGTCAGCGTCAGCGCCAGCAGGGTCAGCATCGCCACGACGTCCACGCGCAGCTTCTCGCTGACGAACAACACCAGCGAGGCGAACAGGATCACCAGGAACAAGACTTGCTGCGCTTCCATCGACGCCTTCGGGCCATCCGGGGGCTTCCACCTTAGAGCGTGCCGTGCACTTTTTCATGCGCCGCGGAGGCCGCCCCTTGCCCGCATGCAGGCCGCGGCCTCGTGCCCGCATCCCGCACGACGTGGCGGGCGCGGCCGACGTGGCCGAGCAGGTCGAAGCCGGGACCCCTGCCATTCCTCATGCTTGACGCGGCCCACGTGTATTGTTGTAGTAATACACATGGACACGGTCATCCTCCACATCCAGCCCCAGTCGCCCGAGCCGATCTACCGCCAGATCGGCGACCAGATCCGGCGCCTCGTCGCCGGCGGGCAGTTGGCGGCCGGCACCGTGCTGCCCTCGGTCCGCGACGTGGCGGCGACCTACGCGATCAACCCGATGACCGTGTCCAAGGCCTACAGCCAGCTCGAAGCCGAAGGCGTGCTGGAGCGCCTGCGCGGCAAGGGCATGGCGGTGGCGGCACGCACGCAGACCGCCAACGACGACGCCCGCTGGGCCCTGCTGGCGCCTGCACTGACCGCCCTCGCGCGGCAGGCGCGCGAACTCGAACTCTCGCCGGACGCCGTGCTGGACCGGCTTCGTCGCACCATGGAGGAGGACACTGCATGAGCCACGTCGCGATACATACCGCGGCCCCCCCGATCCGCACCACGCACCTGCAGAAGGCCTACGACGGGCGCGACGTCCTGTCGAACGTCTCGCTGACGGTCGAGCCGGGCCAGGTCCTCGGCCTGATCGGACGCAACGGCGCCGGCAAGAGCACCCTGATCCGCTGCCTGCTGGGATTGACCCAACCGGACAGCGGCACCGCGCAGGTCTGGGGCGAACCGGCGGAGAGGCTCGGCGACACCGCCAGGCAGCGCCTCGGCTATGTCCCGCAGGAAGCCGAGGCCATGGGCTGGATGACGCCGCGGCAGATGCTGGATTTCGTCGGGCGCTTCTATCCCGGGTGGGACGACGAGTACGTCCGCGACTTCCTCGCGCGGGCCCGCCTGCCCACGCGGGTGCCGTTGAGCCGGCTGTCGCCCGGCGAACGCCAGCACGTGGCGATCGCGCGCGCGCTGGCCTCGCGGCCGGAACTGCTGGTACTCGACGAACCGGCCGCGTCGCTCGATCCGGTCGCACGCCGCGAGTTGCTGCGGGACATCGTCGAGCGCGGCAGCGAATCCGGCTGCACGGTGCTGTTCTCCACCCACATCGTCTCGGACCTGGAGCGCGTGGCGTCGCACGTGGCCTTCCTGCACGAGGGGCGCATCGTGCTGCACGCGGAACTCGACGCGCTGAAGGAACGGCACCTGCGCGTGCATGTGCCGGCGGAAATCGCCGCAAACCTTGATCGCGCAATCCCCGGGAAGATCGCGTACCGCCCACGCGACGACGGCAGTGCGAGCCTGTTCCTGTTGCCAGAGCCGGGCGCGCCGCGGCCCGCGCTGCTCGATGCCCCCGGCGTGCGCAGCGACCGGCTGTCGCTGGAAGACCTCTTCGTCGAGATCTCGCAATGAGCGCGGTGACCTCGACGCACGCACGGCCGCGCATCCGGCGCTTCCTGCCAAGGCTGCCGGCACTGCTGTGGGCGAGCCTGCCCCGGAGCGCGGTGGGCCTCGCCTTCGTGCTCGTGGTCGCGGCCATCCCGCTGCTGCCGATGCCGTGGACGATCCGCGCGGCGATCCTCGGCCTGCTGCCGCTGTTTGCGTGCTGGCCGAAGCTGGTGCTGCTGATGTCGGGCGCCTACCGCGAAGGACTGCCGTCCATCCGCACCCAGGGCGCGCTGGCCTTGGCGCTGCTGGGCATCGGCGGTTTCGCCGCGACCTGGGGCATCGCGGATGCCGCCGGTGGCGTACCGGTGGTGGCCGGGGTCCTCTACTGCGCGCTGGCGATGAGCGTCGTCCTGCTGTGGGCGATCCCGCTCGAACACCAGCTCTTCGTGCTGTTCGTGCTGACCATTCCGACGCTCGTCCACATCGCGGGACAAGACTGGCACGACCTCCCGCTCAGGTCGCAGTACCCCCGCGTCCTGCTGCTCCTGTCGACGCTGATGGCGGCATGGACGGGTCATGAGGCGATCGTCTCGAATGCCCGGCCGCGCGCGGGCCTCGTCACGAGCGTCATCATCCTGCTGCTTCCGCTGGCGGCCTTCGTCTCCCTGCAGGAGGCATCGTTCGGCCGCTTCATGTTCGTCTTCCATTATTTCCTCGCCCCGGCCTGCATCGCCCTGTGGGTGTCGGTGGCGGCCAGCGGCGGGCTGCATGTGCCGCGGGCGCAGGAGGAACGGGCATTCCTCTCCGTGCTGGAAGACGTGGTGTACCGACGCAGGCGGATCCCCGGGGAAAGCGGGGCCTTGCTGGGCGCGGAGGACGACAGCGGGTGGCTGCCGCGACAGCGCCGGCATTCCCTGCTGTCCGGCGGTTACGCGCCGGTGCGGGAGACTCAACGCTTGCCCGCGCTGCGCGCGTGCCTGGGGCCTCCCTTCGCGGAGAGCGACGGCTTCCGGTTCGCGCGGGAAGGCCTGGTGAGGAAGCTGCTACTGCTGCTGCCGGTTTTCTACTGGGGCAAATGGAATAAGGGATCGGCGACGATCGCCATCATGATCGCACTCGTGTTGCCGATCGCCGTCCTGCTGATCGAGCGCATGGTGATGTATCTGGAACGCGCGCAGGACATCGCCTCGGGATCGGAGAGCGCCGAACTCGGCCTGCTGCCGGCCTGGGCGGCAACGCCCGCATGCAGTCCCTGCTGTTGCCGGCGCTGGCGAAGCCGATCCTGCTGGACGCAGGCCTGCTGTCCGCCGCCCTCGGGCTGTTCCTGCTGCTCGTCCGACTGGGGGGCGGCCCGGCGCTGTTCGTCCCGGCGGCGATCATGATGATCGCGGGGACCTCGGGGCTGCTCGCGTACGTCTGCGCGGTGCTCGCGGACCCGCGCCTCGCCGATTGGCCGCCGCAGATCGTAGCGGCCGGCATCCTCGGATGCAGCGCTGTCCTGTGGCCGCTGCATGCGGCCGGGGAAGTGGGTGTCGTCGCGTCGGTCGCGGGCACCGGCCTTGCGCTCGCCGCCTGCGTGTGGGCGGCATCGCGCTTGCTCCGCAGGCCGCGGCCGTTCTTCGTCGGCTGAGCGCGGGTGCGCGCGCGCGTCGCGCCCGAACGCACGACGTCCGGCCATGGGCCGGGCGTCGCAGGACACATCGCGATGACGACGCCGCGTCAGCGCAACCACGGTGCGACATCGACCACGTCGATGTCGTGCATCAGGCCGAGGTAGGCATCGAAATACGCCTTGTGCGAGGCGCCGACGATCGACAGCACGCGCGCGCCGGGCCGGTTGCCGATCGCCTCGCGGATGTTGGCGACCATGCGCAGGTTGCGGGTTTCCCACCAGGCCACGTACTGGCGGCCGTAGCGCTGCGGGTCGCGGCTGTGGAGCGCTGCGCCGAAATCGGATGCGATGAACGCATGCTGCGCTTCCGCTCCGTTGTAGAACCGGTAGAGCGCCAGCATGTCGCCGGCGTCCTCCAGCGCCTTGGCCCGGACCAGGACCGGCGCGCCGGCCGACGCGGACCAGATCGTCTGCATCGTCTCGCCGAGCGCCGGACCGGCCTTGGCCTGGATGGCGTCGGCGGAATGATCGTCGACCGGATACACGCGCTGCAGGCCGAGGCGTGCCGCCAGCACGGCCGCGATCATGACGTTCTCGTTCTTCGATTGCGCGGTCTTCCCGGCCAGCGCGACCAGCGCGTCGTCCAGCCCATCGCCCGGTCGGCGCTCGGCCTCGGGCAGTTGCAACCACTGCACCACCATCGATGCCCGGTCGTTGGCGGCGGCGAACAGCGCGGCCAGATGCCGGCGCTGCGCGGGCGTGGGCGAGGCCGGCCATGCGGCCAGCGTCTTCTCCACTTCGGCCTGGGCCGCAGGCACGTCCAGCCCCGTCGCGCTGCGGGCCGCATCGGTGTCCCGGCAGTAGTCCTTCGCCACATCCGGATACGTCGCTTGGTAGCGCTGCAACGTGTCGCAGGCTTCGCCGGGCAGCGCTTCGATGGTGATGATTTCCGGCTTGTAGCGCGCCAGCCGTTCGAGCACCGGTTCCAGTTGCTCGGCGCGGAAGCCGTCGGGCATGCCGGAGAGGTGGGTCGAGCCCAGCACCAGCACCTGCGTGCGCGGCCCGGGGAGGTCGTGCTCGAATTCCGCGAGATCGACCGCCTGCGCGGACACGTTGAGGGCGACGAAGGACAGGGCGAGGACGGACAGCGACCGCAGCGCGCGTGACGTGGACATGCGAGACACCTGGCGAGGAAGGAAGGCGCGAGTGTCCCGATGCATCGGGACCTCGCGCTGGCACAGGATGCCGGCGCCGGGGGACGGCGGACAGTCGCGCAAGTCATGGGGCCGGAGGCCACTCGGCCACACCGTCGCCGCGGCGCGCTTCGATTCCCGGGTCGCCTCCGCGCAAGGCGACCCACGAAAAAGCCCGGGTTTCCCCGGGCTTTTCGTTGCCGCGATGACGAACGCGATCAGAGGTGCTTGATGATCTCGTCCGCGAACTCGCTGCACTTCACCTCGGTCGCGCCGTCCATCAGGCGGGCGAAGTCGTAGGTGACGCGCTTGCTGGCGATCGCGCCGTCCATCGCGTGGATGATCGCATCGGCAGCTTCGGTCCAGCCCATGTAGCGCAGCATCATCTCGCCCGACAGGATCACCGAACCCGGGTTCACCTTGTCGAGGTCGGCGTACTTCGGCGCGGTGCCGTGGGTCGCCTCGAACACGCCGTGACCGGTCACGGTGTTGATGTTGGCGCCCGGAGCGATGCCGATGCCGCCGACCTGCGCGGCCAGCGCGTCGGACAGGTAGTCGCCGTTGAGGTTCAGCGTGGCGCACACGTCGTATTCCTTCGGGCGCAGCAGGATCTGCTGCAGGAAGGCGTCGGCGATGGCGTCCTTGATCACGAGACCCGCGCCCGGACGGCCTTCCGGAATCACGTGCCACGGACCACCGTCGAGTTCGACCGCACCGAAGAAGTCGCGGGCCACCTTGTAGCCGAAGTCGCGGAACGCGCCTTCGGTGTACTTCATGATGTTGCCCTTGTGGACCAGCGTCACCGACTTGCGCTTGTTCTCGATCGCATAGGCAATCGCGCTGTGGACGAGACGCTCGGTGCCGAGGTAGGACACCGGCTTGATGCCGATGCCGACCTGCACCGGCAGGTCGCGCGCCGGCGCGCCGATGCCTTCCAGCGCCTTGTTCCAGTCGTCGGTCCTGGCCTTGGTGCCGAAACGGATCTTGTCGAAGCCCTTCGGGAATTCCTTCTGCAGGAAATCCAGCACCTTCTGCGCGTCGGCGGTGCCCGGCTCGAACTCGATGCCGGCGTAGATGTCCTCCGTGTTCTCGCGGAAGATCACCATGTCGACGTCGCCGGGCTTCTTCACCGGCGAGGGCACGCCCTCGAACCAGCGCACCGGGCGCAGGCAGACGAACAGGTCCAGCATCTGGCGCAGCGCGACGTTGAGCGAGCGGATGCCGCCGCCGACCGGCGTGGTCAGCGGGCCCTTGATGCTGACCAGGTAGTCGCGGCAGGCGTCGACGGTGGCGTCGGGCAGCCAGCTGCCGGTGGCGTTGAACGCCTTCTCGCCGGCGAGGACTTCCATCCACATCAGCTGGCGCTGGCCACCGTAGGCCTTGGCCACGGCGGCGTCGAGCACGCGGACGCTGGCGCGCCAGATGTCCGGGCCGGTGCCGTCGCCTTCGATGAAGGGGATGATCGGGCGGTCCGGGACATTCAGCCCGACCGCGGATTTGGTGATCCGGGCGCCCCCTTCGGGCACCACGGGGGTGAAATCGGCCATGTAACGGTCTCCTTGGTGGCCGACGGCGCGCCGGCCAGACGCCCATTGTCGCGGGTCGGGGGAAGTGGGGGAAGCCCGACGATCGGCGAGACATGCGGTGGTGCCGGCGGCTGACTTCCGGCACGGGAGCACGCCGTGCCCGCGGCGCAGGATCGAAGCCTCGTCCCTGCCGACCCCGGAGCTTCGCCCATGCCGATCCATCGTCGCGACGTCCTCCGCCTCGGCGCGCTCGGGGCCGCCGCGGTCGCCGGCCCCTCGTGGTCCACGCCATCGAACGCCGCGGCATCCAGCGCCGTGGCGACGAACGACACGACGGCGGTCGCGCGCGCGGACAAGCCACTCGATCTGCTGATCCTCGGCGGCACCGGCCTGATCGGGCCGCACCAGGTGCGCTACGCACTGGCGCGCGGGCATCGCGTGACGATCTTCAACCGCGGCCGCAAGCAGCCGGAATGGCCGGGGCAGGTCGAACAGTTGCTGGGCGATCGCGACACCAACGACTACGCGTCGCTGAAGGCCGAAGTCGCGAAGGGCCGGCGCTGGGACGCCTGCATCGACAACCCGAGCAGCGTGCCGGCGTGGATCCGCGACGTGGCCGCGGTGCTGAAGGGCCACGTCGGCGGCTACACGATGGTGTCCAGCGTCTCGGCCTACGCCGACAACGCCACGCCAGGCCAGGACGAGACCGCGCCGCTGGCGACGTTCGACGGCGATCCGCTGCAGGAAACCGCGCCCGGCCTGCGCGCCGACCTCAGCAAGTATCCCGGCCTGAAGGCGGCCACCGAAGCGGAAACGCGCAAGCACTTCGGCGACCGCACCACGATCCTGCGGCCCGGGCTGATCGTCGGCCACGGCGACGAGACCGATCGCTTCACCTACTGGCCACTGCGCCTGCGCCGCGGCGGCGAGGTGCTGTGCCCCGGCGACGGCCGCGACCCGGTGACGTTCGCCGACGCCCGCGATCTCGGCGAATGGATGGTGCGGCTCGCGGAAACGCGCACGCACGGCACGTTCAACGCCTTCGGCCCCGACTATCCGCTCGACACCGCGGCGCTGCTGTACGGCATCCGCGCCTCGACGCGCGCCGGCGCACGATTCACCTTCGTGCCCGCGGACTTCCTCGAAGCGCAGAACGTCTCGGGCTGGACCGACCTGCCGGTGTGGCTGCCCGGCGGCGGCGAGACCGCCGGCTTCCATCGCCGCAGCAACGCCCGCGCGATCGCCGCGGGCCTGACCTTCCGCAGCCTCGCCGACACCACCGCCGCGACGCTGGCGTGGTTCGACGCGCAGCCGGAGGCACGCCGCAATGCGCCGCTGAAGGCGGGGCTGACGGCGGAGCGAGAGGCGGAGGTGTTGGGGGCGTGGAGGGCGAGGGGCACGTAGCAGTGCGAAATCTTAGCCACGCCGATGGCTACGGGATGTTGTAATCGCGGAATGGCACTTTTAACCAAAAATATGAATATCTAAGTCTCATAGCCAAGAAGGTTTTCTATGCCTGCCGATACGCTCACACCCGACGACATCTGGAGCAAACGAGTTACCTTTCTATGCATTGACACGGAGGTCATCCAGCGAGCTGGCTTTCAATTTAGCAAAGGAGAACTACATCAACTGCCGCATCAGCTCCCAGACGGCCTACAACTCGTCCTCTCTCCCATTATCGAACAAGAGGTTATGTCGCATCGGATGGAAGGCGTAGAGGAGTCGATGTTGAAGATGGACAGTGCGATCGTCGCCATCAAGCGAGCCTCCGGCCTAGACGTTCAGCCCTTGGCTGAGGCTATTGCTGCCCTCGATGCAAAAGCCACCGCGCGAAAGCAGTTTGCCGAAGAGATGGACGAATTCATTAAACGCTGCAATGGCAAAATTCTAGACCTAGGTGATCTGGATGGGCATGAATTGTTTTCTGACTACTTTGACCAGAACCCGCCTTTTGAGGCCAAGAAAAAGTGCGAATTCCCAGATGCCGCTACTCTTCAGTTGTTGAAGCGCTACGCCGAAGTTAATCACACAATGGGAATTGTGGTCTCCGGAGATAGCGGATGGGAGCAATATGCAAACACATCGGGCTGCCTTTTTTATATGAAGTCGATTGAAGCTCTGACCACATTATTTGTCGCTACTGGTCAAACAGCTAACGAGGTTGTCGAGAAGGTCAAGGGCTACTTGGATGACCCAGAATCAGCCATCAGACATGCAATTGCAGACGCGATTCAAAAGCACGTGACCGAAGAGGCGTACTGGGATACATCAGAATTTATCCCGGATATCGGCAATCGAATGGAAATGGAGATAACTGAAACAAGTGTAGCTAGTATTTCTCTTGAGAAGAGGATTGAGATATGGGAAGACGATGACGACAGCGAGTTTGCCTGGATTGTTTCAGTGTCTGCTCATGTTGAAGTGGAACTAAATGGATTTATTTATCTCTACGTGTGGGACAGCATTGATCGAGAAGAGATCGCGTTGGCCTCAGAGCAGAAAACCCTGGGCGACGGTATCGACGTCAATTTCTTTATCCGCTTGACAAATGTTCGTCTCGATGTAGATGCGGGGCGATGGAACATTGATGTCGATATCGCGCCAGCAACCTACTCCCTTGGCTTTCGCGAAATCGTGTTTGATATGCGCTGAGGGCCGTAGGCTGGGTCATTGACCCAGCATCGTCATGGCGTTGAAGCTGGGTGCAAAGCACCCAGCCTACAAAGGGCCGCAAGACGCATGGGAATTCATGCACAAGCGAAGCGTCATGCGCCCTGCGCAATGCGGTTCGTCGCGGGCGACCGCTCGAACACCCTCACACCCCGCAACACTTCTTGTACTTCTTCCCGCTGCCGCAGGGGCACGGATCGTTGCGTTCGGGCTTGGCGTCGCGGCGGATCGGGGTGCGCGGGGTGAGGGCGTCGATGCGGTGGTGGTGCAGGTCGGCGAGCATATCGGGCAGTTCCATCACGATGCCGAGGCGCTCGCGGTATTCCAGCGGCGTAGGTTCCGCGGTCGGGTCTTCGCCAAGCACTTCGCCGCTGGCGAGGCGATCGAGCATGCCGAAGATCTCGTCGATCCAGTCGTGTTCGTCCAGCCACGCTTCCCACGCGGCCTCGCGCAGTTCGACGCCGCGGAAGAAGCCGTAGGCCCAGTCGCGGCCGACGTCGAGTTCGTCGTCCTCGTGTTCGGACGGATCCTCGGGCAGCCACAGCAGCGGCGCGAAGGCGTCGGGCAGGTCTTCGCTGCCGTGGCGCACGCGCTGCACCACCATCGCCTGGTGCGACGCGAGCAGGCCGGCGACGTCGGCCGCTTCGGCCTCGCCGTCCCAGCGCGGCGGCTTGCCGCCCCACACGACGGGCTGCCATTCCTCCGCGGGCACGTCCTCGGGGCCGACGGCGAGCGCGGACAGGAAACCGTCCAGCGCTTCGAGGTTGAAGCCCTTGAACGGCACGGCGCGGGTGTCGAGCAGTTCGGACAGGCGCTCCAGGCGGGCGTCGTCGAGGAAATCGGGCGTGGACATGGCGGCGCCTGCGCTTTTCGGGGCGGGATAGGGTAATCGACCGCGCGCCGGCCTGCCCGGACCCGCATGCCGGAAACGAAACAGGGCGCGGCCGGAGCCGCGCCCTGCGCGTGGATCGCGATGCCGTCGGCGTTACTTGGCGACGTCGAATTCCTTGGTCTGCACGACGGTGCCGTCGAGCGAGACTTCGAGCTTGTACTTGCCCGGCGGGAAGCCGTCCGGCTTGCTGATGTGGAACTCGTTGGCGCCGGTGCCGGTGAAGCTGATGTCCTTGCTTTCCTCGTTCACGGTCATCGGCTCGGGCTTGCCGTTGTTGACGTAGTCGAAGCTCCACTTCACGCCCAGCTTGCCCGGGACCGAGGCGGCCGGGTCGCTGGTGGTGGTGCCGATGACGGCATAGATGGTGTCCTTCGGCTTGAAGCTGGTGCCGGCGGCGGTGAGCTTGAGGTCGGGACCGACGGCGGTGCCGAGGTCGACCGACACCACCGACGCGGTGGCGGCGGGGGCCGGCGGCGGCGCGGGGGCCGGTGCAGGCGCGGCGGCGACGGGTTCGGGCGCCGGGGCCGGCGCTTCTTCCTTCTTCTTGCAGCCGACGATGGCGACGCTGGCGATCGCGGCGACGAACAGGGCCTTGCGGAACGACGGGGTGTGGCGGGTCATGGCGGGGTCCTCGAAACGGGCGATGAAGTTCCTGACGGAGCGGTTTCGGCGTTCGGCTCAGCCGAGCGTCGGATCGTCGAGATCGCCGTCGCCGTCGATGTCGATCGCCGGCAGCTTGATCGTCTGGCCGGGGAAGATGCGGTCCGGGTCCTCGATCGTGTCGCGGTTGGCCTCGTAGATCTGGTGCCAGTACTTCGACTTGCCGTAGAAGCGCTTGGCGACGGCCGACAGCGTGTCGCCCTTCTCGATGGTGTAGGTCTGCTCGCCGGTGCCGCCGCCGCCACCGCTGCCACCGATCACTTCTTCGGTGGTGGTGAAGCCGGACTGCACGTTGGAAAAATCGGGTTTGTCGGGAGTGGTCATGGTCGCGGGCTCCTGCCGGAATGGCGGGGCCACATTGACACGCGCCATGTTAAGAATCCATATCGATCCCGGGTATTTTTCCGTACCGCGAATCAGTCGCGGGATCGTGCACGACGACCGCGCTACTGGCGGGCGTCGCGCCCGGCCGCGGGCGGCGGCGTGCCCGGTGTCGCGCGCCACGGATTGATGTCCAGGCCACCGCGACGGGTGTAGCGCGCCTCCACCGACAGCGCCTGCGGCCGGCAACGCGCGAGCAGGTCGACGAACACGCGTTCGACGCATTGCTCGTGGAATTCGGCGTGATCGCGGAACGACACGAGATAGCGCAGCAGGCCGGCACGATCGATCCGCGGCCCGCGGTAGGCAATGCGCACGCCGGCCCAGTCCGGCTGGCCGGTCACCGGGCAATTCGATTTCAGCAGCGCCGAGTGCAGCGTCTCCTCGACGATGGCGTCGCCGTCGGCCGACAGCAGCGACGCATCCGGCGGACCGTAGCGATCGATGTCGACGTCGAGGCCGTCGATCGATTCCGCACCGTCCGCGCCCTCGGCGAACGGCGGCAGCCCGAACGCCACGTCGACCGGTGCGCCCGCGGCGGCGGACAGGTCCGCGACGATCACCGCGCGCACCGCGTCGGCGCTGTCGTAGCGCTGGCCGCCGTTGAACGAGTTGAGGTACAGCTTCAGCGACTTCGATTCGATCAGGTGCGGCGAGGTCGCCGGCACGGTGAGCGTCGCGGTCGCGACCACCGGCTTGCCGCGCGCGTCGAGCCAGCTCAGTTCGTAGGCATGCCAGCGATCGTGGCCGATGAAGGGCGGCGCCGCGTCGTCGACGCCGATCTCGCCGCGCGCCTGCGCACGCGGGATCGGGAACAGCAGCGTCGGATCGTACTGCCCGGGATACGCGACCTCGCGGCCGAGCGGAATGTCGGGATGCGTCATCGCGACAGTCTAGCCTGCCGCGCGAACGGTCCGAACCGGGCGACCCGTCGCTGCCGGTCCGCCACGGCGGGGATGGCGTGCGTCAGCGACGACGCCGGGAGCGCAGCGGGAACGGATCGCTGTAGAGACTGCTGTTGGCGCCGCAGAACTTGCGGCATGCGGTGTCGGCGTCCAGCGTGGCATCGACTTCCAGCACCAGCGACCGCGACCGCTCGACGAAGCGCAGCGGGCAGCGGTTCTCCTCGTCGGGAATCGCCACGAGCCGCCGCTCCCCGTCGACGACGGTTTCCTGCAGCGAACCACTGAGGTCGCAGCCGCCCGCGGTCGTCGCGAACGTGGCCGTGTCGAGTTCATAGCGGTAGCGCCCCGGCTCCGCATCCCGCTTCAACGCCAGCGTGTTCCAGGCGACGCAGTCGCGGTACTCGCCGTCCTGCGTCCTGTACGCGCATTCGCCACGGACGCGGTAGTGGCCGGACAGGTCGTCGCTGCGCTTGTCCGCCGACGCCGGGCCGATCATGGCGACGGCCGCCCCGAACAGGAGCGCCATGGACAGCCTGACGCGGCTCATTGCGCGTCACCGTTCTGGTAATCCAGCACCACCTGCAGCATCGAGCGCAGGCCGACGTCGAGCGCGGATTCGTCGAGGAAGAATTCGGGCGAATGGTTCGACGGCGCGGTCGCCGGGTCCTTGCCCGCCGGCGTCGCGCCGACGAAGAAGAAGAACCCGGGCACTTCCTTCGCGTAGTACGAGAAATCCTCGGCGCCCATGTTGAGGTCCAGCGGCAGCACGCGATCCTTGCCGACCGCGCGCTCCAGGCTGGGCACCATGCGCGCGGTGAGCGCGGGATCGTTCACCGTCACCGGATTGCCTTCGGTGTCGGGCACATGGGCGATGGCGGTGGCGCCGTGCGCGGCGGCGACGTGTTCGGCCACGTTCTTCAGGTCGGCGAACACCGCCTGGCGCATGCCTTCGTCGAAGGTGCGGATGGTGCCGATCAGTTCCACCTGGTCGGGGATGATGTTGTAGCGGATGCCGCCCTTGATCGCGCCGAAGCTCACCACCACCGGCAGGTGCGAGAGGTTCTGGCGGCGGCTGACGATGGTCTGCGCGCTGGTCACGACCTCGGCCGCGGCGACGATCGGGTCGATGCCGCCCCACGGCCGCGAGCCGTGCGTCTGCCGGCCCTTGATCACGATGTTGAAGCGATCCGACGCCGCCATCGCCGGGCCGCTGCGATAGCCGACGGTGCCCGCCGGCAGCGTGCTGAACACGTGCAGGCCGAACACCGCCTGCGGCTTGAAGTCGCGGAAGATGCCTTCGGCCAGCATCTCCGAGGCGCCGCCTTTTTCCCCGTCCGGCGGGCCTTCCTCGGCCGGCTGGAACACGAACAGGATTTCGCCGGGCAGGTCGGCCTTCATCGCCGCCAGCGCCTCGGCCACGCCCATCAGGATCGAGGTGTGCGCGTCATGGCCACAGGCGTGCATCACGCCGGTGGTCTCGCCGCGGAACACCGCGGTGGCCTTCGACGCGAACGGCAGCGCGTTGCGTTCGGTCACCGGCAACGCATCCATGTCGGCGCGCAGCGCGATGCGCGGGCCGGGCTTGCCGCCCTTGAGCACCGCGACGACACCGGTGGTCGCGATGCCGGTCTTCACCTCGAAGCCCAGTGCGCGCAGGTGGTCGGCGACGATCTTCGCGGTGCGCGTCTCGCGGTTGCCGAGTTCGGGGTGCTGGTGGAAGTCGCGGCGCCAGGCCAGCACCTTCGGCTGCAGCCGCTGCGCCTGGGCGTCGACGTCGGGACGCGCATCGCCGGCACGGGCGGGCGAAGCGACCGCGCCGAGGGCGGCGGTCAGCGACAGGGCGAGCAGGGCGTGGCGCATGCGGCGATCTCCGGACGGGGCTGCGGCGATGCTACCGCATGCCGGCCGCGACACCGTGCGTGCGGGCATGGCGTCATGCTGCGGACGCACTCGCCAAAGCCGACGCCCCGTGCGAGGCTGCCGCGTCCGCCGTCCGCACCGAGCCGCCCATGTCCGACACGCCCGCCGCCCGTCCGCTCGAAGGCGATGCCGCCCTGGTCCGCGCGGTCGGCAGCCTGGCGCTGACCGCGGCGGTGATCAACGTGATCGTCGGCGGCGGCATCTTCCGCATGCCGGCCTCGCTGTCGACGCAGATGGGCATCGCCGCGCCGCTGGCGCTGATCGCCGGCGCCCTCGCGATCGTGCCGGTGGCGCTGTGCTTCGCCGCGATCGGCAGCCGCACGCAGGCCACCGGCGGGCCGTACACGTATCTCACCGCGGTGTTCGGGCCGTTCGCCGGATTCCTGGCCGGCGCGCTGATGTGGATCAGCAACCTCGCCTCCAGCGCCGGCGTCGCCGACGGCCTGTCGTCGCAGGTCGCGGCGCTGTCGCCGGCGTTCGCCGACCCGTGGCATCGCGCGGGATTGCTGACGGTGGTGTATCTCGCCCTGTTCGCGTTGAACGCGTTCGGCGTGAAACTCGGCGCACGCGCGATCGCGACGCTCGCCACGCTCAAGCTGACGCCACTGTTCGCGCTGGCGGCGATCGGCGTGTGGTTCATCGATCCGGCGAAGATCAGCTTCAGCCTCGCCGACGTGCCGTCGTTCTCGGCGCTGGGCGCGTCGATGGTGCTGGTGATGTTCGCCTACTCCGGCATGGAGACCGCGCTGGTGCCGTCGGGCGAGCTGCGCGATCCCGCGCGCAGCGTGCCGCGCGCGACCATCGCCGCGATCCTGCTGGTCGTGCTGCTCTACCTCGGCCTGCAGATCGCCGGGCAGACGCTGCTGGGCCCGGCGCTGGCGAAGAGCGGCGTGCCGCTGGCCGATACCGCCGCCGCGCTGTGGGCACCGGGCCGCACGCTGCTGCTGCTCACCGCCGCGGTGTCGATGACCGGCTTTTTGATGGGCAATCTGCTGGGCACGTCGCGGCTGGTGTTCGCGCTGGGCCGCGACGGCTACCTGCCGCGCGTGTTCGGCCGCGTGTCGGCGTCGCACCGCGTGCCGCTGCTGGCGCTGGTCGCGCACGCGGGCATCGCGTGGACGCTGGCGCTGTTCGGCAGCTTCGACAAGCTGGCGTTGATCTCCGGCGGCGCGATCTGCCTGATGTACGGCTTCGTCGGCGTCGCCGCGTGGCGCGCGCAGACGCGCGACCTGCGCGAGCGCGGCGAACCCTTCGTGATGCCCGGCGGCCCGGCGATCCCGCTGGTCGCGGTCGCGGCGATGGTCGCGATCGTCACCACGCTCAAGCCCGACGAATGGGCTGCCATTCTCATCGCGCTGGCGGCGCTGGTCGCGATCTACGCCGGATTGCGGGCGTTCCGGCGCTGAGGCCGCGGCGGGTCAGCCCGCCGCGGGGTGCGCCGCCTGCTTGCGGCGGCCGCGCACGCGCCGGCCGATCCACTGGCCCACGTCGTCCAGCAGCGAGTACGCGGCGGGGATCACGATCAGGCTGAGCAGGGTCGAGGTGATCAGGCCGCCGATCACCGCCCACGCCATGGGCGCGCGGAAGCTGGAATCGCCGGAGAATCCGAGCGCCAGCGGCAGCATGCCGGCGCCCATCGCCAGCGTGGTCATCATCACCGGCCGCGCGCGCTTGCGGCAGGCGTCGATCAACGCATCGTGGCGGCTCAGGCCGTGTTCGTCCTCGGCCACCACCGCGTAGTCGACCAGCAGGATCGAGTTCTTGGTGGCGATGCCGATCAGCATCAGCAGGCCGATCAGCGCCGGCAGCGACAGCGCGGTGCCGGTCAGCAGCAGCGCGCCGAACGCGCCGCCGGCGCACAGCGGCACCGCGGTGAGGATGGTCAGCGGCTGGATGGCGTGGTTGAACAGCAGCAGCAGCACCATGTAGATGCAGGCCAGGCCCGCGACCATCGCCAGCGCGAAGCCGATGAACAGTTCGACGAAGATCTGCGCGTCGCCGGCCTTGAGGAACTGCACGTCGGAGGGCAGGTTCTTCACCGCCGGCAGCGCCTGCACTTCGTTCATCACCTCGCCCAGCGGGCGGCCGTCCAGCTCGGCGGTCAGCGTGATGTTGCGCTGGCGCTGGTAGCGCGAGATCACCGACGGCCCGCTGCCGTCGCGGATGTCGGCGACGGCCGACAGCGGCACCGGGCCGTTGCGGCCGGGCACGCGCAGCTGGCCGATCAGCGCCGGATCGCGCAGCGCATCGCGCGCGAAGCCGACGCGGATCGGGATCTGGCGATCGGCCAGGTTGAGCTTGGCCATGCGCTGGGTGTAATCGCCCGCGGTCGCGATGCGGGTGGCGTCGGCGATGTCGGCGGTGGCCACGCCCAGGTCGGCGGCGCGCGCCGGGTCCGGCACGACCTGCACCTCGGGACGCAGCAGCGACGCTGACGAGGCCACGCTGCCGAGGCCGGACAGCCCGCGCAGGCCGCGCTCGACGCCGGCGGCGGCCGCTTCGAGCTTCGCGGGATCGTCGCCGGCGAGCACCAGCTGCATCATCTCGCCCGGTTCGGTGCTGATGAAGCGGATCTTCACGCCGGGCAGGTCGGCCAGACGCTCGCGCACGAGGCGTTCGAGCACCTGCTGGCCGCGGTGGCGGTCCTTGGCCAGGCCCCAGTCGAGCACCACCGTCGCCTTGCGCGCCTCGCCCGTACCGGTCTTCCCGGGATCGCCGAGGTCCAGCACGCTGCCGACCATGGTGAAGGCGTGCTTCAGCTCGGGGATGTCGGCCAGCCGGGCGCGCGCCTGCTCGGCCACGGCAGTGGTGCGTTCGATGGGGGTGCCCGGCGGCAGTTCGAGGCTGAGGTTGCTGCGACCCAGGTCGGTGAACGGGATGAAGGTGGTCGGGATCAGCGGCACCAGCGCCAGCGAGGCCACGAACAGCCCCAGCGCGATCCACAGCGTGCGCCCGCGATGGCGCAGCGCCGCATCGACCCAGCCCAGGTAGCGGGTCATCAGCTTCGATTCGGTCTCGGGGCCCGTGTGCGGCTTGAGCTGGTACGCGGCCATCATCGGCGTGAGCAGGCGCGCCACCAGCAGCGAGAACAGCACCGCGGTGGCGGCGGTCCAGCCGAATTCGCGGAAGAACTTGCCGGGAATGCCCGGCATGAACGCCACCGGCACGAACACCGCCGCCAGCGTCATCGAGGTGGCGATCACCGCGGTACCGATCTCGTCGGCAGCGTCGGCCGCGGCCTGCCGGGGCGACTTGCCCATGCCGAGGTGGCGGACGATGTTCTCGATCTCGACGATCGCGTCGTCCACCAGGATGCCGACCACCACCGACAGCGCGAGCAGGGTGATCATGTTGAGGCTGAAGCCCAGCCACGCGATGACCGCGAAGGTCGGGATGATCGACAGCGGCAGCGCCACCGCCGACACCCATGTGGCGCGCCAGTCGCGCAGGAACCACCACACCACCAGCAGCGCCAGCAGCGCGCCTTCCCACAGCATGGTCATCGACGACGCGTAGGAGCGCTGGGTCTGTTCGACGGTGGTGCTGACCAGTTCGAAGCCGACGCCCGGGTGCGATGCCTCCAGCGCGTCGAGCGCCGCGCGCACGTCGGCGGCGACGCGCACTTCGTCCGCCTTGCGGGTGCGCGCGAGCGAGAACGCGACCACCGGCTTGCCGTCGAGCAGCGCGACCTGGGTCGGATCGGCGGCATCGTCGTGCACGTGCGCGATCGACGACAGGCGCACGGCGCGGCCGTCGGGCAGGGCGATGCTGTAGTCCCGCAGTTGCTGCGCGTCGGCGACGGTGCCCAGCGCGCGCAGCGTCTGCTCCTGGCCGCCGACTTCGGTCCGGCCGCCCGGCTGGTCGGCCTGGATCCGCGCCAGCTGCTGCGACACCGCGCCGGCGGTGATGCCGTAGGCGATCAGCGCCTGCGGATCGAGGTCCACGCGCACCTGGCGGTCGATGCCGCCGATGCGCTTCACGTTGGCGACGCCCTTCACGCCGTACAGCGCGCGGGAAATGTCGCGATCGACGAACCACGACAGCTCGTCGGCGGTCATGCCCGGCGCGGAGACCGCCCAGGTCTGCAGCGAGCCGCTGATGTCGACCTTGCCGACCACCGGTTCGAGGATGTCCTGCGGCAGGTCGCTGCGCACGCGGGTGATGGCGTCGCGGGTGTCGTCCAGCGCGACCGACAGGTCCGTGTCGATGTTGAATTCGATCGCGGTGACGCTGCTGCCCTCGGAAACCGTGGACATGATGTGCTTGACGTTCGAGATCGTCGCGACCGAATCCTCGATCTTGCGCGTGACCTCCGTCTCCAGCTGCGCCGGCGCGGCGCCGGGCTTGTTCACCGTCACCGTGGTCATCGGGAAGGCGATGTCCGGGTAGCGCGCGACCGGCAGCGAGTGGAAGCCCCACAGGCCGGCCACGCACAGCACGAAGAAGACCATCAGCGCCGGCAGCGGCCGCTTGATCGCCCAGGACGAGAGATTGCCGCCGCCGGTCACGGCGTCGCGCCCGCGGCCGGCGCCTCGACGATGCGGACGCGGTCGCCCTCGGCGAGGAAGCCCGCGCCCTGCACCACCACGCGGGTGCCCGGCTTCGGCCCATCGAGCAGTTCGATCGTGTCGTCGAGCTTGATGCCGGTGCGCACGCGCTGCGCGTGGGCGAGGCCCTTGCCGTCGACCAGGAACACGGTGGGGAAGCCGTCGCGCAGCACCACCGCGGCGACCGGCACGGTGGTGCCATCGGCGAGGCCGGTGTCGATCCGGCCCTCGACGTAGGCGCCGGGCGCCAGGCCCTGCGGATCGGGCAGGTCGGCGTAGACGGTGCCGGTGCGGGTGGCGGCATCGACGCCCGGGCTCACCGCGCGCACGCGGCCGTCGACACGGGCGCCCGACGGCGCGGTCAGCACGACGCGATCGCCGGGGGAGATCTGCCCGAGCTGGCCCACCGGCAGTTCGGCACGCCATTCCAGGCGGCCGTCGCGGATCAGCCGCAGCAATTCGCCGCCACCGGCAACCACCTGCCCCGGCTGCACCAGCCGCTTCGAGATGATGCCCGCGGCCGGCGCGCGCAGGTCGGCGAAGCTGCGGCGCAGCGCGGCGCCATCGCGGGCGGCGCGGGCGGTGCCGACGCGCGCTTCGCTCTGGGTGCGCGCGGCGCGCAGTTCGTCCAGCTGGCCGGCGCTGATGAAGCGGTCCTTCGCCAGCCCCTGGCCGCGGGCCAGGTTGGCGCGCGCGAGCTGCGCGCCGGCCTCGGCCTCGCGCAGCGCGGCCTCGGCCTGCGCCAGGTCGCTGTCGAGCGTGCGGTGATCCAGTTCCAGCAGCGGTTGGCCGCGCTCGACGCGGGCGCCCACCTCGACGTGCAGCGCGGTCACGCGCAAGCCGCCCAGTTCGACGCCGAGCTGCATCTCCTCGACCGGGGCCACCGCGCCGGACACCGAGACCCCGCGCGGGAGGCTGCGGGCGCGCACGGGCGCGACGGTCACCACCATCGCCTTGCTCGCGCCCGCGTCTTGCGGGGAAGGGCTGTCATCCTGGCAGGCGACGAGAACAAGACTGAGCCCTGCAGCCAGCAGGACGGTACGGGCACGGACCGGCATGATGCGTATCGCGGTTAAGGAAGCGGCAGTGTACCGGCAAGTTCACTAATGTCCGGGACCGTCCGGCGGATGATGAACGCCGGATTCAGCCAGCCGGCGGCGGCTTGCTGCATCGCGGCGGCCGATCGCGCCGCCCGGTGCCATCGTCGGCGTCGATCGAGGAACGCCGCTCCGACCGGCGCTGCACGCAGGGAACCGCGATGCCGAAGCGCCTGAGAACGCTCCTGCCCTGGCCGCTGGTGCCGGCGTTCTTCGTGATCGGACGGCAGCTCGGGCCGCTGCTGTACATCGGCGAAGGCCGCATCGACGGCTTCCGCGAAGCCGCGATCGTCGACGCGCTGGCGGTGCTCGACACGACTACGCGTGCTACACCGAGATGTGCCCCTGACCGGGACGCGTCACGCCGGCAGCCGGAAGAACGCCGTCGCCGTCGCGGTGGTCGCGGCGGCGACGGCCTCCACGGACTCGCCGCGATCGCGGGCGAGTTCCTCGACGATGTGCGCGAGGTACATCGGTTCGTTGCGCCGATGCGACGGCTGCGGGCGCACCGTGCGCGGCAGCAGGTAGGGCGCGTCGGTCTCGATCATCAGCCGGTCCGCGGGGATGTGCTTCACCAGCTCGCGCAGGTGCTGGCCGCGACGCTCGTCGCAGAGCCAGCCGGTGATGCCGATGTACCAGTCGCGATCAAGGCAGTCGAACAGCTCCTCGCGGGTGCCGGTGAAGCAGTGCACCACGGCCGGGCCGTGGCGGCCGTCGAAGTCCTTCATCATCGCCAGGAAGTCGGCGTGCGCATCGCGCTGGTGCAGGAACAGCGGCTTGGCATTCCCGTCGGCGGCGAGGTCCGCCGCCAGCTGCAGCTGGCGCTCGAACGCGCGCCGCTGCGCCGGCCGCGGCGAGAAGTCGCGGAAATAGTCGAGACCGCATTCGCCCACAGCGACCACTTCCGGATGCGCGTGCAACGCGCGCATCTCGGCATCGCATTCGTCGGTGTATTCGACCGCGTGGTGCGGATGCACGCCGGCGGTGGCGTACAGCGTGCCGGGAAACGTCTGCGCCAGGATCAGCGCCTTCGGCGAATGCTCGCGGCTGGCGCCGGTGACCACCAGTTTCGTCACGCCCGCGTCGCGCGCGCGGGCGAGCACCGCTTCGCGATCGTGGTCGAAGCTTTCGTGGGTGAGGTTGGCGCCGATGTCGATCAGCGGCGTGGCGCTCGTGTGCATGCGGGTCCGGCAGGGAAGGACAGGCGTGCATTGTACGGAATGGCGCGTCGCGGCCCGCGCATGTGACGAGATGTTTCCGTCGACACATCCGTTCACAACTGCACTCCGGCGCGGGGTCAACCCGCGCGGAAGACCGGCGTTTCCTTGCGCGTCCCCCAACCCACAAGGAAGACACGCCATGTTCCAACTGCTTCGTTCCACCCTCGCCACCGCAGTCGCACTCTTCGCCATCGGGTCCTGCACCGCCGATGCCGCCGTCCGCTACGACTTCCGCCCCGTCACCACCGAGATGCAATCGCTGGTCGACACCTACACGCTCGACGGCGCGTCGCTGCGCGTGGACAAGGCCGGCAGCGTGGTCTATCGCCGCGCGTTCGGCGGCTACGCGCTCGACACCCGCATCCCGATCGCCTCGGCCAGCAAGTGGCTGTCGGCGATCACCATCGCGCGCCTGGTCGAGAAGGGCCAGATGCGCTGGAGCGACACCGTCGGCCAGTACTTCCCGACCGTCGAACCGGCCAAGCAGGGCATCACCCTCGAACAGCTGTTCTCGCACACCAGCGCACTGCCCGGCGGCGACGACTTCTGCATGTCGAACCCGCTGTACACGCTGACCACCTGCGCCAACCGCATCCTGCAGCAGCCGCTGATCGGCCAGCCCGGCAAGGTGTTCTCCTACGGCGGCAATTCGATGCAGGTCGCCGGGCGCATGGCCGAGATCGCCACCGGCAAGGCCTGGGACGACCTCTTCATCGCCGAGATGGTCACGCCGTTCGGCCTGACCGGCACCGACTACGCCACCTCGTCGACCGCTTTGGGCTACGTGCGCAACACCAATCCGCGCATCGCCGGCGGCGTGCGCAGCACCCTCGACGACTACGGCAAGGTCGTCGACATGGTGCTGGCCTGGGGCTGCCTCGACTACCGCGCCGACGGCACCTGCCTGCCGAGCCGCCGCTTCCTGAATCGCCTCACCATCGAGTACATGGCGCGCGACCGCACCGTGGGCACCGTCGACGTCTCGCGTCCGCCCACGTCGGTCGGCTACGGCTACGGCCTCGGCCAGTGGATCGATCCGACTTCGGCGTTGATCGTCTCTTCGCCGGGCGCGTTCGGCTTCACGCCGTGGGTCGACCACAACACGCAGGTCGCCGGCGTGCTGCTGGTGAAGGACGACAACACGCGGCTGTTCGACGACATCAACGACATCCGCATGATGGTGAACGTGGTGACCGCGCCCGCCGCCGCGCTGTACATCGCCGATCCGTTGCCGGCGCAGCCGCTGCCGACGTTCGCGACGAAGGCCGCCCGCGTGCGCACCGCCGCGCTCGCGAACGCCGCGAACCGCCACTGAGTGCCGCGCCCTCGCGGCGCATCCGCCCGCCCAGGTTCGCCGGGGCGGGCGTCTGCCGTCGTCGCCCGCGATCCCGCGAGGCGACACGGCCGTTCCGACGCTGTCCACGTTCCGCATTCCTTCCACCTTTCCATGGATGATTCCCCATGCGTCTTTCCCCGCGTTTCCTCCCCCGTCGCGCCCGTTCCGTCCTCGCCGTCGCCCTCGTCACCGCCGGCGCGGCGATGGCGGCGCCGCTCTACAACTTCACGCCGGTCACCAGCGCGATGCAGACGTTCGTCACCGACCACGCGCTCGACGGCGCCTCGCTGCGCGTGAACAAGGCCGGCAGCGTGGTCTATCGCCGCGCGTTCGGCGGCTATTCGCTGACCACCCGCGTGCCGATCGCCTCCGGCAGCAAGTGGCTGTCGGGCCTCACCGTCGCCCGCCTGGTCGACAAGGGCACGATGCGCTGGAGCGACACCGTCGGCCAGTACTTCCCCAATGCGCCGGCCGACAAGAAAGGCATCACGCTCGCGCAGCTGTTCTCGCACACCAGCGCGCTGCCCGACACCGACAACCTGTGCATGGCGAACCAGCGCATCACCCTCGGCGACTGTGCCAACACCATCCTCGCGAACTCCACGCTGATCGGCACGCCGGGCAAGGTCTTCGCCTACGGCGGCAACTCGATGCAGGTTGCCGGCCGCATGGCCGAGATCGCCAGCGGCAAGAGCTGGGACGACCTCTTCATCGCCGAGACGGTGACGCCGCTGGGCCTGACCCAGACCGACTACGCCTATGATTCCACCGTCGCCGGCTACGTGCGCATGGCCAACCCCCGCATCGCCGAGGGCGGCCGCAGCACGCTGGAAGACTACGGCCACGTCGTCGACATGCTGCTGGCCAACGGCCGCTACAACGGCAAGGTGTACCTCTCGCCAGCGACGCTGGCGGCGATGTCGATCGACCGCACCGTCGGCACGCAGAACCTGTCGCGACCGCCGTACACCGACGGCTTCGGCTACGGCATCGGCCACTGGATCGACAGCGCGAACGATCCGAACGCGACCGCGCTGGTGATCTCCAGCCCCGGCGCCTTCGGCTTCACGCCGTGGGTGGACTACGGCTCGAACGTCGGCGGCGTGCTGCTGGTGAAGGACCAGCGCTTCAAGCTGGCGCCGGACATCACCGACATCCGCGCACTGGTCAACGTCGTGACCGCGCCGGCCGCCACGCTGTACCGCGCCGAAGCACTGCCCGCGCAGCCGGTGGCGGACAAGCGCGCGCCCGCGCCGGTGCGCATCACGTTCACGCGCACGCACGATCGCCGCTGAGCGACGGCCGTCGAGCGACTGCGGCGCGGCGGGCCTTCGGGTTCGCCGCGTCGCGGTATCGATCCGGCATGCGGATCAGGCCCAGTAATCGCCGACGCAGCGGCCGTCGCGCGGCAGGTCCTCGAACGTGTCCAGTCCGTCGAAGTGATCGATCGGGATCATCGCGACCGCGTCGGGTTCGGCCATGCGCACGTTCACCGCGAGGCGTCGCCGGCCGTCGTCTTCGAGCCGCAGCCCGCGCCAGTAGCCCATGCCGCCGCAGTGCGGGCAGAAGTGGAATTCGATCGCACGGCCGCGGACGTAGGCGCGCGTCTCGCCCTGCACGCGGACGTCGTCGTCCTCGTGGCCGTAGATCCACAGCGCGCCGTAGCGCCGGCACACCGTGCAGTTGCAGGCGGTGGCGCCGTCCGGCACGGCATCGAAGGTCCAGCGCAGGTTGCCGCAGTGGCAGGTGCCGGTGATCATCGCGAAGTCTCCTTGTCGTCGGACCGCATGTCGCGGCGATGCAGGTACAGCGTCTTGCCCGGCAGATCGAACACCAGATCGAAGCGGGCCAGCACGGCCATGCCGAGCACGCTCATCGTCTGCCGGCCGACTGCGCCCGGGAAGAAGCCGACCGGGATGTCATGCAATGTCTCGTCGCCGAGCGCGAATCCGGGCAGCACGCCCTTGCGCACCTCGATGACGTGGCCGAAGGCGTCGGTCAGGCGCTGGGTTTCGGTCGCCGGAATGCGCGCCGCGAGACCGTTGCGCGCGACGAAGGCATCGTCGAGCAGCACGCCGCCGGCGTAGCCGGAGTGGATGAGGAACCGGTTCGGCATCGCCATGCCGTCGACCAGGCAGGTCGCGGTCACGAACAGGCCATCGTCGGCCTGCTCCAGCGGCAGCCGCTGCCAGTGCGCGGTCTTCGCGGGCAGGCGCGCATGCACGACCAGTTCGCGCCGGTCGAAATCCACTTCGACGATGCGGTCGCCGAACGCATCCAGGCCGAACTTGCCGTCGCTGCCCGCGCCGGAATTCACGTCCTCCCACACGCGCACGTCGCGGCGTTCGAGCGCACCGAGCCCGAGCACGTTGCCGGGGCTCGTGCGCGACGACGACGTCCCGCCCCAGCTCTCCACGGCATCGGTGCCGACGAACTGCACGCTCGGCGCCTTGCGCACGCCGTCTTCGGTCAGCATCACCTGCGATGCCGCGGTGTGCAGCATCAGCGTGACGCGATCGCGGCGATTGAGCGTCGCCTCGACCAGCATGTTGCCCTGCGGCCCGAGCGTGAAGGGGAGGCGCGCGATTTCACCGTCGCTGCGGACCGTGGCGCAGGCGGAGAGGCAGAGCATCGCGACGACGCATGCGGCGCGCACGAGGCGGCTTCGGCCGAATCGAACCCGTCCGATCACCCGGGTGGACGCGCAGTCATGCATCGGCGATCTCTCGAACGGGGACGCGGACAATCTGCCACAGGTCGGCCCCTCAATCCTTGTCGCTCGCTGCTTCCGCAGCGGCCGACAGCGCGACCGACAGCGCTTCCAACGCCATCGCCGCCAGCACGCCGACCGCGTACGCCAGCAGATCCGGCGCGTTGAAGTGCGAGCCCAGCACCAGATGCCCGATCGTCGTCGCCCGGATCGCCTGCAACCACGGCGGCTGCCAGAGCTGCAGGCCTTCGATGGCGAAGCAGATCGCGAGCGCGAACGTCCCCGATCGCACGATGCCGTCGCGCGGACGGACAAGCGCGACCAGCCAGTAGATCATCACGGCATACAGCGCATCGCCCGGGTACTTGCCGAGCGCCTCCGGAAGCAGCCCCGGCCATCTGCGCGACGCGAGCCCGACGGCGATCGTCAGCAGGATCGCGAGTGCGTAGGCATTGCGACGCTGCGCCCTCGGGTGGGCGAGGACGACGTTGGAAGCATTCGATCCGGTATTGCTCAACAACCTGCCGCGTTGAAGGGCACGACGATGCTGCTCAGGTCGCACGCGACACCTTCCGCTCCGACAACAGCACGGCAACCAATGCCAGCATGGCTGGAGCCGCCTGCACGAACAGGATCACCGGGCTTGCCGTCACGGCACCGAACACGCCTGCGACGATCACGCATACCAGGAAGAACACCTTCACATCGGTTCGCCCCGCGCGCATGCCCCACAGCAGACCCGCGGCGAGGAAGCCGTTGTAGAGCCCCTGGTTCATCGCCAGCACGGCTGTTGCCGCCGAAATCTGCGGCGTCATGGAAAACAGGCCGCGACCGATCGGATGATCCCAGAGGAACATCTCGAGCACGAGGAATCCAAGGTGCGCAACGGCGACGACAACGCACAGGAGGTTTGCAGCGAGTCGCCTGTCGGCCATGACGCCCCCGTATCGGCATGAATCCATCGTCCGGATCTATACGGGGAATGACGGATAGGCCGTCGCCTTGTCGAGGTCATGGTCCCATTCGGCGCGGCTGGCGGTGAAGATGTTCCCGTCCGGCGTGATGTCGATGGCGGTGTCGAGGCTCCCGGCCGGCACGACCAGCATGCCGGCCCCCGACAACGGCAGCGCCGAACCGCAGGTGGCGCAGAAGCTCCGCGCATGGCGCGTGCCGGGCAACGTGTAGGTCGTGACCATGTCCTCGCCGGAGCGCCAGGCCAGCCTCGCGGTCGACGAGAACAGGTTGGCCCCGTGCGCCGAACCCGTATCCTTGCGGCAGTGCGCGCAATGGCAAAGAAAGAAGCGATCGAAAGTTCCTTCGACCGTGTAGCGGACCGCCCCGCACAAGCATGATCCTGCGAACGTCGTTTCCATCACGTCTCCCTGTCCCGTTTCGGTTTCCGGCAAGGCCCGATGACCCGCGGGGAATGTGCGGCATGCTCGGTCCGGACGAATTGTTGGATGGTGACTGCGAACCTGCAAGTGCACGCCACGCGATGACGCACGCATTCAATCCAGGTACGTCCAGCTGTCCGCCCCGTCGAAGCGCCGGACGACGACGGCGTCCAGCAACACGGGCTCGAAATTCCGCAGGTTCACGCCATGCCGCGCGCCGGGCTCGGGATCGATCGGCTCCCAGTGCGTGACGATGCCGCAGGTCCTGCAGCGGAAATTCCGCAGCGTGCGATCGCCCCAGACGTAACTTTCCGTGTGCTCCGGATGCCCTTCGATGGCGACCGTGCCGAGCGCGTAGTACGCCCAGATGCCGCCCGTGCGCCGGCACAGCGAACAGTTGCAGCTCGTCGCCATGTCGGGGGCCGCGGGCAGCGACAGGCGCACGGCGCCGCAGTGGCAGGCGCCGTGCAGGGAGGATGGGGTTGGATCGGTATGCATGGGGACGTCCTCGATCCGAATCACAGGGCGTCCGCGCCGGGCGAGTCGCGAGATGGCGGCGGCCTGGATGAATGATTGGGCCTGTACCACCTGGTGGACGCCGGCAAGAACATCAGCACAAGCGCCACCAACTGGAAGCTGGCCTGGACAACCAGGATGACCCCGAGCGCCGGTAACGAGACGTGACCGATCGCACCAGGAAAAAGCGACAAGTTGGCCGTCAATAGTGCCGCTACCACCCATCGGGCCCAGTTCATTCGCGAAAGAACGGCTGCAATGACCAGCACGGCGACGCCAAGGACGACGGTAAACGCAAGGCCAGCCAGGACCCCTGTGATCGGCATATCGATGAAGAAGAATTTGGCCTGACCCGTCAGGACAGTACATACGATGCATGCGGCCGCAAGCTTCACCGACGGCGGTCGACGCGGTGTATCGCGTCGTTCGTTGCCGCTTGTTCGTGGTGACGAGTAGGGATTCTCGTGCATGCTGTTCTTACCCCTTGAATCAAGCCGCGCCACGATGCCGGCTTGGCTCGGACGGATTGTCAGTTGTCGGCTCTCGACTTGGCGGCCGCGGCTGCGAGTCGCGTTTTTGCGCGGCGCAATTGCCATACCAGCAATGCAATGCAAAGCCCTGAACCCGCGATGTTGTAGATGTTGATGCCCGTCGCTGTCATGAGCGCCGGGAGAACTGCGAGCACCATTGCAACGCCATAGGAAACATCAGGGTTCTTTCGTAGTCCCGGTATCACCATGCAAAAGATCAGCCAGACTGCAGCAAAAAGTAACGCCAGTGCGAAAGAACCAATGACAAAGCCGATTTGAGCTGCTCCCATGACATCCTCCAGTTCTTGATTGCGACGGTGTGACACCGCAGTTTAGCCGACTCACAGGGGCGCAGCGGATACGCGCCAGCGCAGCGCAGGCGTGTGGCCGATGCCACGACGCGCAGCCGGCTTGAACGAGTTGGCGGGCTTCTCTTCGATGCTTCAGGAGAAGTTCGGCAGGAAACCGCTGAAGCACGCGATGGCTGCCGCGGCATGAGCCGCGGCCAGTGCAGCCGCACCGGTCGCCCACACACCCGGGCGATACAGCGCACAGGCGAGCCCGTATGCGGGGAACTGCGATAGCGCGATGCCGATCAGGGGAGCCGTGATCGTATCGCCTGCCAGCCGCGCGAGCAGCACCGTGTAGGGGAACAAGACCCTGGCGAGAACGTAGTCTCCGTGGCCGGCTCCTGCAGACGCGACAGCCAACAGGAGCGCCGGTAGGGTGATCACGATGCCGCACGCCAGACCGAGCATCACGCGCGAAGATCTCTTCATGGGCCTGCTGCCTTGAGTGAGGCCACACCGCGAAGCGGCGTCGGCTTGACGCATCGTCAATCGTAAGATGCGCCCCACATTTCCTCGTACAGCGCTCGCACCGGTGCTGCAATCTGTGGCCAGGCCCAAGCCTTCTCGGCTGCATCCGATCGCCACAGGAGGTGCTCGGCATAGCCGACATCGATGAAGCACTTGACCTCGTCACCGCCTTGCAGATAGCCGCGGGCCATGTATTCGGTGTGCCTTTTGACCGTCTCGCTGTCGCGACGCGCGATTGCATCATTCGTTTGCTCCGCGAAGGCTTCCAGCCAGTGGTGCGGCAATTCCAGTAGAAGGTCTTCTTCCCAACCGCGCTCCATGAGCCATTGGTCGGTTGCGGCAGCTTCCGTACCGAAGGCCTGTCGAAGTGAGGCTATGAATTGCTTTTCGTGCAAGTACCTATCCATTTCGGCGCACTGCTGACAGATGAGTTGATCCGCACCGTGAAGCGCTGTCGGCCTGGACGAATTGTCAGCCCCCAGAGCCGCGGTCCGAAGCCGAAGCAAGAAGTCCACGGCTCCTTGCGAACTCCACGACCTTGTTGACACTTGGCTCTGCAAACTCAAGATCCCCAGCTTTGGAACGCCAGCTCAAGACCCGGTCAGGCAATTCAAAGTCGATCCGGTGCCGCTTGACACCTCGCATCCAAGTGCATCCAGCATACCCGGCCACAGCCAACGCGCCGACAGGAATGTGCGTCCCTGCTGGAATTGGGCCAAGCAGAACAATGGCGATGATGAACAGGATGAGCACACCCACCAGAAACGGGGCAATCGCAAGTTCTCTGCGGTAGACAATGCGGCGAACGGCAGCAATCGGTACGGGCCCTACAGCAAAGGGTTCAAGCGCCAGCTCTTTTCTCTTGATGAATCGGAGTTGGTTCGACCACACAGTCGCAACCTGATTGACCTGCTTTGCATAGCCTTCAGGGTAGATCAACGTGGCGATAAACTCGCCTTCTTCTTGTTGCTGCATGGCTGCTGTCTGTTTCCCGATGCGGCCTAACGGTCGACATGAGCGGCATGCGACGGATAGCGAAGCCAGCCGTTGCATGTCTGCTCGATGGCGGGGTCATGCGGCAGACAGCGACCCAGCATGACTTCTCTGCTGACCAGTAACGCTCCAGTAGACTGCGGCATGGGCTAACTTTTGATGATCTTGTTATAAGAAAAAGTTCCAGACACACCTTGCCAGTAGAAATAGCCAAACATGATCGCCAGGAAAATGCCGTTTGGTGCGCCCGACTGAGCCATGAGCATGATTTTAGAAGCGATGAAATAGACGAACATGAGGACTGCACATGTTCGACTCTTTTTGTAGATGCCGAACGCGAGACCAAGGATTAATGCGACGTCCATCAGTTGCCATGCGGAAAACCCCATCAATTCCGTACCCGACATGGCAATGAGTGTTATCAGCAGGGTCATACCTGCCGAAATGATGGCGGCAACCCAGGCATTGCGTATTTTCTTGAGTACATCCTCTGGCACCATGTTTTTCTGATCATTGACGGAAGATGCAGGTGCTGCGTATGGATTTTCCATTGCCACGATTTCCCCTGTAGTGGCTAACGCCTGAGTTAAGCCGGCCCATGGCGAGGTGGCCGACGCGTGCCAGCGTAGCGTAGGCACGCAGCCGACGTCTCGACCCGCGGCCGGCTTGAACGGATCGTCATGCCCATTGCCGGTAGCGTACCGCAGTCGTTGAAGCCGCAGAGAGATGACTTCGACGCGATGGCCGGATCGGTCGAGCGTCCACGGCCACAGGCTGTCACGCGATCGCCGATGGACCAGCAAACAAAAACGCCGGCGGTCTCCCGCCGGCGTTTCCGTGTCGCATCGCGATGTCGAACGATCAGTTCAGCGTGCAGGTGCCCGGCTTGGCCGAGGTGAACAGCGCGCTGGTGGCCCATTCCGGATGGTCGATGAACGGGTTGCGGTTGCCCTGGAAGCTGTAGATCACTTCGTTGCGGGCGCGTTCGGCGGCATCCGGCGGATCGGCCTGGTGCCAGGCGATCAGCGTGGACAGCAGGCCCATGTAGGCCGGCGAAGCGGAGGTGATGACGATCTGGCTGCGGGTGTCGGTCAGCTCCAGGTCCGGCTCGTTCTGGCCGGTGGTCGGGTGCGTGCCGCCTTCGTAGCGGATGGCCATGTACATCACCGCGCGGGCCATGTCGCCCTTGCGCTTGTTCCACACTTCGAACGAGCCGCCGTTGCCGTCCGGGCTGATCACCCAGTTGGAGTTGCCCGGGTACACGCCGCTGCCGCCGCCGGAACTGTTGTTCACTTCGGTGGTGCGCTCGCCACAACCCGAGGACTGCGGGCAGTTGGCGTACGGCTTGTTGCCGCGGTCGGCGTTGTAGACCGATTCCGACAGGTACAGCATGTGGGTGTCGGTGTACGGCGAGTGCGGCAGGCCGAGGTTGCCGGTGGAGTTGCTGAAGCCCAGCGAGTTCGGCCAGGTGTGCTCGCGGTTGTAGACCAGGCCGGAGCCGGTGCCGGCGCGGCTGCTCACCTTGGTGAAGCTGTGGTTCAAGTACACGTCGAGGATCTTGCCCGCGTTGTTCGGGTCCTCGTCGGCGATCTCGAGGATCGTCCACGTGTTGGTGGTGCCGCCGCTGTACGAGTACGCGGTATGGCCACGGATGGTCTGGTTGAGCGAGCAGCGCAGCTGCGACGGGCTGCTGGTGTTGACGTGCTGGTAGTAGCCGGTGCCGCCGCCGCCGCCGGAGGCGACGTTGAAGTTCACGACGGTGTTGGCGGCCATGGTCTGGCCGCTGGCGTCGGTGACCTTGCTGCCGACCACGGTGAAGGTGCAGGCCTCGCCGCCGACCAGCGCGGTGTTGGTCGAGATGCTGGCGGTGTTGGAGGCGGAGGTCGGGTAGGTCAGGCCGGTGACCGTGCCCGAGGTGGCGCACGACAGCGTGAACGCGCCGGTGGTGATGGCGACCGGTTCGCTGAAGACGACCGAAAGGTTGCCGGCGGCCGGGAAGTCGGTGGCGCCGGCGACCGGGGTCGTCGAGCTCACGGCCGGGCGCGGGTTCGGGGCGACGAAGGTCTGCCCGGTGTTGCAGGCACCGAAGGTCTGGGTGGCCGGGGCGTTCCAGGTGAAGTTGGAGTACGCGGTGCCGGTGCCGCTGAGGCGCAGCGACTTGCCGGCGGCGTCGGAGCCGGTCTCGGACACGGACAGGTTGAGGCTGGTGCGGCCGGCCGCGGGACCGTCGCTGGCCTTGATCTGGCCTTCGTAGCTCAGGAACTGCACGACCTGGCCGGCGCCGTCGACCAGCGCGATGCCGTCGGCCGGGCCGTTCTGGATGCCGTTGGTGGCGTAGGCGAGGGTGGCGATGCGCACCTGCGCGCCGCAGGTGACCAGGCTGCCGGCCGGCACCGGGTCGTTGTCGTACATCACCGCAGCGGTCGCGGTGGCGCCGTTGTAGAGGTAAATCTTGTAGTTGCTCAGCGTTTCGCCGGCGGTGGCGACGACTTCGATGCGCTCGCCGGTGTCGCCGGAAGCGGTGGAATCGTCGTAGTGGAATTCGTTGATGAAGACTTCGGCATGGGCGGCGCCGGTGGCGAGCAGCAGAGCGCACGCGAGCGGCGACATCGTGGACAACACACGCGACATAGACAGATCTCTCGGTTGGATGGATGGAACAGGCACGTCCCGGGCGTGTTCCGGCGGAGGCCGTCGATCCATGGCCACCGGCTTTGCATCCGCGCGGCTCCCCAAAGCCCGACGCGGCCCGCCGGCGCACGGGAGCGTAGACGGGGATGGGCAATCTAGCCGACACGTGTGACAGGTGCCAGCGGTCGCCCGCGGACCCGCCCCTCCCGGCCGACGGGCGGCGGGCTGCTAGCCTGTGCGGATCATGTCGACGCCGTCCCCTGCCTTCCCCATCGCCGCGCTGCTGCCAGCGATCCGCGAGACCCTTTCCGCCGGCACCCGGCTGGTGCTGGAAGCCCCGCCGGGCGCCGGCAAGACCACCCAGGTGCCGCTGGCGCTGCTGGACGCCGGCTGGCTGGCGGGGCGGAAGATCGTGATGCTGGAGCCCCGCCGCGTGGCCGCCCGCGCGGCCGCCGGGTTCATGGCGAAGCAGCTGGGCGAAGCGGTGGGCGAGACCGTGGGCTACCGCATCCGCTTCGAGAGCAAGGTCTCGGCGAGGACCCGGGTAGAGGTCGTCACCGAAGGCATCCTCACCCGGATGCTGCAGGACGATCCGATGCTCGAAGGCATCGGCGCGCTGCTGTTCGACGAATTCCACGAGCGTCACCTGGCCGGCGACCTCGGTCTAGCGCTGGCGCTGGACGTGCAGGCCGGCCTGCGCGATGACCTGCGCCTGGTGGTGATGTCGGCGACGCTGGACGGCGAGCGGCTGGCGCGGGATCTGGACGCCCCGCGGCTGAGCAGCGCCGGCCGCAGCTTCCCGGTCACGATCGCCCACTTCCCCGCGCGCCGCGACGAGGCGCCGGAGCACCAGACCCGGCGTGCAGTCGAGCACGCGCTGGCCGCGCATCCCGGCGACGTGCTGGTGTTCCTGCCCGGACAGCGCGAGATCGGCCGCGTGCAGGCGCTGCTGGCCGACGCGCCGGGCATGGCCGATGTCGAAGTCCTGACCCTCCACGGCGAACTGCCGGTGGAACAGCAGTCGCGCGTGCTGCAGCCCGCGCCCGACGGCCGCCGCCGCGTGGTGCTGGCGACCAACGTCGCCGAATCCAGCGTCACCCTGCCCGGCGTGCGCACGGTGATCGACAGCGGCCTCGCCCGCGAGCCGCGCTACGACCCGAACAGCGGCTTCTCGCGGCTGGACGTGGTGACGATCGCGCAGGCGTCCGCCGACCAGCGTGCCGGCCGCGCCGGGCGCGTCGCCGAGGGCTGGGCGTATCGCCTCTGGCCGGAATCGCAGCGGCTGGAACCGCAGCGCCGGCCGGAGATCGCGCAGGTCGAGCTGGCCTCGCTGGCGCTGGAACTCGCCGCGTGGGGCAGCGACGCGCTACGGTTCGTCGACGCTCCGCCGCCGGGCGCGCTCGCCGCCGCGCGCGACCTGCTGCAGCGCCTCGGCGCGCTGGACACGGGCGGCGGCATCACCGCGTTCGGCCGGCGGATGCTCGCGCTCGGCACGCATCCGCGGCTCGCGGCGATGCTGCTAGCCGCGCCGACGCCGCGCGACACCGCGCTGGCCTGCGACCTCGCCGCACTCGTCGAAGCCCGCGATCCCCTGCGCGCGATGCCCGGCGGCGGACGCAGCGATGCGCTCGCCGCGCGCTGGCAGGCGCTGGCGGCGTTCCGGCGCGGACGCACGCCAGCGGAAGCGTCGCGCTCGGGGTTGCAGGCGATCGACGCGGCCGCGGCGCAGTGGCGCCGCCGCCTGCGCTGCGACGCGCGCGCACCCGACGACGTGCCGGCGCACGCGCTCGGCGATCTGCTCGCCCACGCCTTCCCCGATCGCATCGCCTACCGCCACGGCAGCGACCGTCGCCGCTACCAGCTGGCGAACGGGCGCATGGCCTCGCTGTTCGACGACAGCGCACTGATCGGCGAACCGTGGCTGGTGGCGAGCGAACTGCGCCACGCGCGCGGCGACGCGCTGCTGCTGCGCGCGGCACCGGTCGACGAACGCCGGCTGCGCGCCGACTTCGCGGCGCATTTCTCCGATCGCGACGAAGTGCGCTGGGATGCCGACCGCCGCGCACTCGTCGCCGAACGCGTGCAGCGCTTCGACGGCATCGTGCTGGACGCGCGACCGGCGGGGAAGGTCGATCCCGCGCGGGCCGCGCAGGCGCTGACCGACGCCGTGCGCACGCTCGGCCTCAATGCACTGCCGTGGCGCGAGTCGCTGGTGCACTGGCGCGCGCGCATCCGCTGCCTGCGCGCGTGGATGCCCGACCTCGCGCTGCCCGATTTGTCCGACGAAGCGTTGCTCGCGACGCTCGACACCTGGCTGAAGCCCGCGTTCGCCGGCAAGACGCGACTTGACGCGCTCGCGGAGGACGAGCTCGCCGAAGCGCTGAAGTCGGGCCTCGACTGGTCGACGCGGCAGCGCATCGACGCGCTCGCGCCGCTGCGCATCACCGTGCCGTCGGGCATGGAGCGCGGCATCACCTACGCCTACGACGCCGAGACCGACGCGCCGCAGCCGCCGGTGCTGGCGGTGAAGCTGCAGGAACTGTTCGGCCTGGCCGACACTCCGCGCATCGCCGACGGCCGCGTGCCGCTCACGCTGCACCTGCTGTCGCCCGCGGGCCGGCCGCTGCAGGTCACGCAGGACCTGCACGGCTTCTGGGAACGCACGTACCCGGAAGTGAAGAAGGAAATGAAGGGGCGCTATCCGAAGCATCCGTGGCCCGACGATCCGTGGTCGGCGACGGCCACGCATCGGGCGAAGCCGCGGGGGACGTGATCCCGCGGCAGGTCCATCAACGGTTTTCGTCAGCGCGTGATCGCTTGACGATGTGATTGCGAGTGATTGGCGTAGGTCGCCCAGGTCGGCTGATAGTCATCGGCCTGATTGCCCCACGTCGCCCAACCTTTTCGCGGACCTCGCGCGAAGAGCTCCAAAAAAGGTCCCGGGCTGCAGGCTTCGATCAGCTCGTATTGCTCGTCCGGTTTCCTCGAATGCTCACGCTTCATCGTCTTGATGATGTTCACCTGACGACGACCTTGCGCCAGCGTCCGCGCGTTCTTTCCACGGGTCCCGAATAGGATGATTTCGGTCGTATTCCGGAAATAGAAGCCGACACCACGACCGTCCGGACCACCATCCTTCCGGATTTTGTGCCAGATCAAGTTCGCCTTGTACGTGAATCCCCAAGCCGACATCACTTCGAGCCCTTCCGGCAGGAGCGCATTCGGCACCCAAAGGTAAAGATGTGCGGTGTCCTCGCACACTTTCGATACCGGCAAGGCGCAAATATCCTTCAACTGCATCGTGCCGTATCGGTTCAACCTTTTGTGCTCCGGCGCGACTTTTCCGGTACGGTTCTGGAATTGCCAGGGCGGGTCGGCAAGAATTGTCGAAAAACGACGCGCCCCGACGCGCTTGAGAAGATCTTCGGATGCGCTTTTCATTCTTGCCAGTCTTCGATGAGGGCGGGAGTGATTCCAAGGACCAGTACAGGGCAACCGCCGTTTCTGCCCGCTTTCAGACGATAAAGCAACTTCCCCATCCATGTGGTGCTTGCACCGTATTTCTTCATGATGCCGAGCTTCTTGAACACCTCATTCATGCTTTCGCTTCGCGTCAGAAGCACTGCGGCACTGATCACACCGGCCTCATGGAATGCGCGAAACGCATACAGATCCCGGTCGAAAGTTTGGTCCTTGCTATTCCATTCGAGGTCGAATGCAACACGATCCTTGACAAAATCGATCTTGTGCCCGTCCAGAAAATCCTTGATTTCCTGCTCTGTCTTGATCAGGCCATCATCCGAATGTGTTTCAATCCTGACCGTGAGGTCACCGCGAATTCTCGTCTCGAACCATCCGCCGTGGCGCAACAACGATGCCACTTTCTTGGGAATCTGGGATTCGTTTCCACCTGGCGACAGGAGGTCTTCACGAGTGATCCGGAACGCAGTCAAGGCACGACATAGTTCTTCGTATTCCTGAGCGCATGAACTGCTCAACACTTCAGCCGCATGCTTGAAATTGTGCACCTCGTAGAGCGCATGAAGCGCTTCCGGAATTGGTGCAAACGGGTAGGACGTCGTCATGCGTGCAGTGTACCCATATGCCCCGCGAATCGCGACGCGGAGACTGGCATCCTACAATCTCAAATCCTGCGCCACGCCCCCGGCCGCAGTCCCTCCAGCGTGTGGCCGCCGATGGCCACGCGCACGAGGCGCAGCGTGGGCAGGCCGACCGCCGCCGTCATGCGCCGCACCTGCCGGTTGCGGCCTTCGCGCAGTTCCAGCTCCAGCCATGCGTCGGGCACGGTCTTGCGGAAGCGCACCGGCGGATCGCGCGGCCACAGGTCGGGCATCGCCGTCGCGATGTCGATCCGTTGCACCGGCACCGGACGCGTGGGGCCGTCGTTGAGCACCACGCCGCGGCGCAGCGCGTCGAGCTGCTCCGGCTGCGGATCGCCTTCCACCTGCACGCGGTAGCGCTTCGGCGCCTTGTGCCGCGGGTCGGTCAGGCGATGGGCGAGGGCACCGTCGTCGGTCAGCAGCAGCAGGCCTTCGCTGTCGTGGTCGAGCCGGCCCGCCGGATACACGCCCGCCGGCAGGCCGAACTCCGCCAGCGTCGGCCGCGGCGGCACGCTGCGGTCGGTGAACTGGCACAGCACGCCGTACGGCTTGTTGAACGCGATCAGCATCCGCGCACGCCGCCGGCCACGGCCGGGCCTATGCTGTCGCCGGCTCCCCACACGACCAACGCCATGAACCACCTCGATCCGTCCGCACTCGCCCCGCGCTGGCTCGGCAAGGCCTGGGAACACGCCTCCGAGGCCGAACGCGCCGTGCTCTCGCAGCTGCTGCGTCGCGAACGCACCGCCCGCCCGCCGTCGGCGACCGACGACGACCGCACCTTCGGCGAACGCGTCGCCGATGGCGTGGCGCGGCTGGGCGGCTCGTGGACCTTCATCGGGCTGTTCCTCGTGTTCCTCGGCGCATGGGTGACGGCGAACGTGTGGCTGCTGCGCGCGCACCCGTTCGATCCGTACCCCTTCATTTTCCTCAACCTGCTGCTGTCGATGCTGGCCGCGCTGCAGGCGCCGGTGATCATGATGAGCCAGAACCGGCACGCCGAACGCGACCGCGAGGCCGCCGAGCACGACTACGCCGTCAACCTCAAGGCCGAGCTGGAAATCATGGCGCTGCACGACAAGCTGGACCAGCTGCGCGTGGAGCAGCTGGAGAAGATCCTCGCCGCGCAGGGCGAGCAGATCGCGCTGCTGCAGCGGCTGCTGGCGGCGCGGGACTGACGCGCCACGGATTCACCGGAGTCTTCCGCTTCGAGCGGCCGGCAAGCGAGGAGGCTCGGCGCCCGCGATTCAGCGCCACCGGGCGCGGACGCGGTCCGGATGGCCGGGCACTTCATTTCATCCCTTGGGCGGCTTCACGAACCGCAGCGTCATCCGGTCGCTCTCGCCGATGGCGCGATACATCGCGTCGTCCTCGGCGTCGTGGCGATTGGTCGGCGGCAGCGTCCACACGCCGTTCGGATGGCGGGTGTCGTCCTTCGGATTGGCGTTGACCTCGCTGCGCGCATCGAGCACGAAGCCGGCCTTCGTCGCGTAGTCGATCACCAGCTGCTCGGTGAGGTAGCCCGAGGACTTCATCGTCTCCAGGTCGGTGCCCGGCTTCGCGCGATGGTCGACCACGCCCAGCGTGCCGCCCGGCTTCAGCGCGGCGAAGAACGCATCGAAATACGCCTGCGCGGTGCCGGCGGCGACCCAGTTGTGCACGTTGCGGAACGTCAGCACCGTGTCGACGCTGCCCGGCGCGCCGAACACCGGCTGCTTCGGATCGAACAGCGCGTACGCGACCTTGTCGAACTGCGCCGGATGCACGGCCAGCCGCGTCTTCAGCGCGTCGAGCCCCTGCTGCTGGTAGTCGCGACCACGGCCTTCGGGCAGCGCCGCGGGATCGACCATCGCGGCGGTGTAGCTGCCTTTCTCGCGCAGATACGGCCCGAGGATCTCGCTGTACCAGCCACCGCCGCCGGGCGTGATCTCGACCACATGCTGCGTCGGCGCGATGCCGAAGAAGCGCAAGGTCTCGGCTGGATGGCGGTACACGTCGCGCGCGCTGTTCTTCGGATCACGCCAGTCGCCGCCGATCGCCGTGGCCAGCGCGGCGGCCTCGGACGCCCGCTCCGCGGCCGGCGCGGGCGACGGCGCTGCGGCAAGGACGGCCGTGCCGACGGCAGCGGCAAGGGCCAGGACGGCGGCGAAGGAAGCGTTGCGGGACATGGCGGACTCGTCGACGGCGGAGGCGGGACCGGGATTGTGGCGGCCCCGGCACAGGGTCGCCAGTGCGCGTCGAACCTGACTGTGTGACAACGGTGACAGTCGGCTGTAACGCATTGAAACAAATCCGGGGCAAAATATGTTGCGTTGCAGCATGAGGCTGCGACGCCGCAGTACCGCAGATGTCCGGTCACCACCGCATCCAGGGAACCCCGGGCGAATCCCGCCCATACCATCATCAGGAAGATCGACCATGTTCCGTTGCACCTGGCTTCACGCCCCCCGCGAGCCCGCGCTCGCCTCCCGCCTCTACCGGCGCACTTACGGCCGCACCTACGGCCGCCGTCCCTGCGAGGCCGACCAGCCCCGCACGCTGCCGGAGACCCTGTCCCTGACCGAAGCCCCGTCGATGACGGCGTCGCCGGTCGTGGAGACCCTGATCGGCAACGCCGGCGACAGCGCCGCCGCAAGCGCGGCGGCGCACATCGGCCGCGCCGCCTGACCCCCGCCGCTCACGCGGCGGGGTTTTCCGTTTTCGTTTCTTCCAACGACGTTCCCAGCAACGCCGACGCCGGATACGGCGGCACGTCGAAGTGCTCGCCGGCGGCGAGGCGTGCCTGCACGTCGCGCCACCACGCCGGATCGAAGATCTCGCCGTGCACCGCGCGCAAGGTCGCGCGCAGCGTGGCCGGCAGCCCCAGGAACTGCGGGAACAGTTCCGGGAACACGTCGTCCGCCGCCGCATACAGCCATTCGTCGAGCGGGCGCGTCTCGTCCTCCTCGCGCATTGCCGGCACCGCGCGGAAGCGGCACTGCTCGACCAGGCACAGTTCGTCGTAGTCGTAGAACAGCACTCGTCCGTGCCGGGTGACGCCGAAATTCTTCAGCAGCAGATCGCCCGGAAACAGGTTGCTGCGCGCCAGATCCTTGATCGCCTGTCCGTAGTCCAGCACCGCCGCCTCGGCCGCGCGCATGGATGACTCGCGCGCGTACACGTCCAGCGGACGCACGCGACGCTCCACGTAGCAGTGGCCGATCACCACGTCGTCGCCGTCCAGCCGCACCGTCTGCGCGCATTCGCGCAGCAACTCGTCCAGCACCGGTTGCGCGAACTGCCGCTTCGGGAAGCGCAGCCGCCGGAATTCCTGCGCGTCGACCAGCCGACCGATGCGGTCGCGCCGGAACACCAGCCGGTATTTGTCCTCGACGTCCTTGCGCGCCAGATCCTTCGGATACGCGAAGCGGTCGCGGATCAGCTTGAACACCACCGGATAGTCGCGCGGCGTGAACACCGCCATCACCATGCCGCGCTCGCCGTCGGCATGCACCAGCGTTTCGTCCGGATGCTCGGCGAGATGCCGGAACACCTGCCGGTAGCGCTCGGTCTTGCCCTGCTTGATCCGGCCGAGCACGGTGAACAGTTCGTCCAGCGGCTTGCGCGGCAGCAGCCGGTGCAGGAACGCGACAACGTCGCCGACGCGCGCGAGGTCGGCATGGAAATGGCTGCGCGAGAAGCCGAACAGGATCGAGATGTCCTCGGCATCGGTGAGCACCGCGTCCGCACGCACGCCGGCCGGCGTGCTGACCAGCGCGACCACCACGGGATAGTCAGCGCCCGATGCGCCATGCGCGGCGCCGACGAGGTACGCGCGGCGTTCGCGGAAGAACGGCGTCTTCAGCAGCGACACGCCGACCACGCCGCGCTTGCGGAACGCGTCGGCGACGGCGTTCGCGCTGGCGTCGAGATCGGCCCAGCCGTTGGCCCAGCCGAGCGCGAGGAAGATCGCGCGCCATGTCGCCGCCGCGTCCGCGCCCTCCGCACCGAAGCCGTGGTGTGCGAGTTCGCCGGGGCAGGCGGAATCGCCGGTCGGGACGATGTCGAGCGCCTGGAATTCCAGGTCCGGCGCGACGCCGTCGATGCGGAAGAAGCGCCGCACCAGCGAGTTGTGGAAGGTCTTGTACAGCTCGCGATCCGGCAGCGCGACGATGCGCTCGGCGTACGCGGGCAGGATCGCGCGCCACAGCGGTCGCGAGCGCACGCGTTCCTCCAGCAATGCCTCCAGGCGGGCGAGGGTGTCGTTGATGCAGACGTCGTACAGATCGATGCGCGCGGCGGCGTCGACCTGCGCATGCTTCCAGTCGCGGCGCTCGAACCGGCGACGCGTACGGCGGGTGAGATCGGAGAACCGCGCGTTGTAATCCTCGAAGCCGCGGGCGACCAGCGCGGCGGCCTCGCGGGCGGTGTCACGGGGGGCGGCGGAAGCGCTGGACATGCCCGCAGTGTACGCCCGCGCGGGCATCGCCATCGCAGTCCGTGAGACCACCCCGCCGTATCATTTCCCACGTGGCGGGAATGCACGAAACCTCTTGAAAACAAGGGTCTTTCGATCTCCCGTCGCAGTCCGCGAGACACCCTCGCGCGACACTGTCCGCCCGGTCCGCAAGGAGGCGCAGACGACAGGGGAAGTCCGCGACGCAGCCGCCGGCGCGCACGGACGGTGATCCCCCGGCACAGGGACGTGCCGCCGGGCCCCGCACGCCAGGTGCGGGGGCCGCACTGCTTCACGAAGTGCCTCAACCGGCGCTTCAACCGGCGCTTCAACCGGCGCTTCGCCGATTGCTTCACCAAGTGCTTCAGCCAGGCCGCAACGCCGCCCGTCCCGCGGGCGGCGCGGCGTGCCTCCGCTTGCCGCCTGCCGATGACCGCGCCTGCACCGCGGCCAGCGGCGGCGCTTTCCCCCGATGTTCCACACAGGAGATGCCATGCAGTTGTTCAGGACCGAAATGCTGTTCCTTCATCCGCCGCAGCCGGTCGCGCCGCGTGCGCGCTACGGCCGCCGTCGCGGCACCGCGCCGCGCTACGGCCATGCGCGCGTGCGCGCACCCGAAACGCCGTCCGTGCCGGTGCCGCCCGCGGCGACGCCGGACCGGGATCTCGATCCGGACCTTGATCTGGAGCGTGCCGCATGACCGGGCGGCGCGTGCGCGTCGATCGCCCGGAACGCGAAACGCCCGGCCAGGCCGGGCGTTTCGTCGTGGGCGGATCGATGCGACGCGCGGTGCGCGACCGGATCAGTTGCCCGGCTTGAACCCGATGGTGCGGGTGATGGTCACCGGGTTGGCGATCGGCTGGAAGCGCCAGCGCTTGACCGCCGCCACCGCTTCGCGATCGAACACGCGCGGCGGATTGCCGCGCACCACGCGGGCGCTGCTGACCGAGCCGTCGGTGGCGACGGTGAACTCGACCACCACGTCGCCGGACTGGTTGGCTCGCAGCGCTTCGGCCGGGTACTTCGGCGCCGGGGCGCTGATCGGACGCAGGTCCTTCGCGGTCGCGACGGCCGGCGTCGACGTCTGGCGCTGCGCTTCGGCCTGGCGCTGTGCCTCGGCCTGGCGTGCGGCTTCGGCCTGACGCTGGGCATCGGCCTGGCGCTGCGCATCGGCTGCACGCGCGGCGTCCGCCTGGCGCGCCGCCTCGGCCTGCTGCGACTGCTGCTGGGCCAGCTTCTGCGCCGCTTCGCGCTGCGCCTTCTCCTGGTCCTGCTTGCGCTGTTCCTCCAGCTTGGCCAGCCGCTCCTTCTCGGCTTCGGCGTCGAGCTGCTGCTTCTGCTGGCGATCGGCGAAGCTGGTCTGGGCCTCGGTCAGCGACTGCTTCAGGCGCGGGAGCGCAGGCGCGGCCTTGTCGGTCTTTTCCATCAGCGCCAGCAGGCGCTGCGCTTCGGCGAAATCGTCGCGGCCGATGCTCTGCTCGGTGGCGATCACCGCGTAGGGCATCAGGTCGGTCAGCGCGCTCGACACCGCGGCGTCGTTCGGCTGCTTGTCGCGCAAGGCGAGGTAGTACTCCATCGCGTTGTTGCCGGCCGGGGCGTACATGCGCTGTTCGGCCTGGGCGGCGCTGGCGGCGGTACGCAGCTGGTCGACGCTCATCGCGGCGATCTGGGCGGACACGGCCGGGGCCGGCGCGGTGGTCGCGGCGGCATCGGTCGGCGTGGTCCCCGTGGCGGTCGCGGGATCGGTCGACGCCGAATCCTTGCCGCCGCAGGCGGCGAGGGCGACGGTCAACGCGAGCGATAGTGCGGCGAAACGGAATCCGGAGCGACGGGTGACGTCGACGGGCGAATGGGCGATGGACATCGCGATGGGCTCCCCTGAAGGCTGGAACGGCGGAATTTCAAGAAAATTCAAGCACATCCTGTGCCAGCGCGACGCCGGCGTCATGCCTCCGGACGCAGCGTGCGACCGGCGTCTACTTTCCGATACAGAAACGGGAAAAAATGTGACCGAGTATTTCATCCGGCGCAAGTCTGCCGGTGATTTCGCCCAGCGCGTCGTGGGCGGCGCGCAGGGATTCGGCCGCCAGCTCCAGGACGTCCTCGTCCAGGGACCGCCGCGCAGCGTCCAATGCCTCCGCCGCACGACGCAGGGCGTCCACCTGGCGCGCGCGGGCGCTGAAGGTGCCCTCGCTGCCCTCGCCGTCGCCGGCCAGCGCACGCAGGCGGGCATGCAGGACGTCGAGTCCGGCGCCGGTGCGGGCCGAGACCAGCACCGTGTCCTCGCCGGGACGGGAGGCGGCGCCGGCGGCCCCGGCGTCGACCAGGTCGGCCTTGTTGTACAGCCACAGCCGCTGCGGCACGCCGGCGATCGCGTCCGCCACCGCGGCGCGGCCGGCGTCGGGATCGCGTGCGTCCAGCACCACCAGCACGAGGTCGGCGCGGGTCAGCTCGTCGCCGGCGCGGCGCATGCCTTCGCGCTCGATCGCGTCGCCGCCCGCGCGCAGGCCGGCGGTGTCGACGAGCGTCAGTTCCACGCCGTCGATGCGCACCGTCTCGCGCAACAGGTCGCGGGTGGTGCCGGCGATGTCGCTGACGATCGCGCGTTCGCTGCCGGCCAGGGCGTTCAGCAGCGAACTCTTGCCGGCGTTCGGCGGACCGACGATCACCGCGTGCAGGCCGTCGCGCAGGCGGCGGCCGCGTTCGGCTTCGACCAGCAGCGCGTCGAGATCCGCCGCGGCACGGGCGAAGCCGTCGCGCAGCCGGTCCCCGCCCAGCGTGTCCAGCGGCTCGTCGGCGAAGTCGATCGCGGCCTCGACGTGCACGCGCAGGCCGAGCAATGCGTCGGCGAGCGCATCGACGCGGCGCGAGAACACGCCGTCGAGCGAGCGCCGCGCCGCGCGGGCCGCACGCGCATCGCCGGCGGCGATGAGATCGGCGACGGCTTCGGCCTGGGCGAGATCGAGCTTGCCGTTGAGGAAGGCGCGTTCGCTGAACTCGCCGGGCCGTGCGATGCGCGCACCGAGCGCGCAGCAGCGATCGACCAGCGCACGCAGCACGGCTGGGCTGCCGTGCGCCTGCAGTTCGACCACGTCCTCGCCGGTGTAGCTGGCCGGCGCGCGGAAATACAGCAGGATCCCGTCGTCGAGCACCTCGCCGTCGGCGTCGCGGAAACGTGCGTGATGCGCGTGACGCGGCGTCGGGCGACGGCCGCTGAGCGTCGTCGCAATCGCGCGCGAACGCGGCCCCGACAGGCGCACGACGCCCACGCCGGCCGCACCTGCGGCAGTGGCGACGGCGACGATGGTGTCGGTGACGGTCATGGCGGCGTGCATCTCAACCGTCGACGGCGCCAGCGAGGCCGAAGATCGGCAGGTACATCGCGATGATCGCGAGCGGCACCATCACGAACGTCAGCCCCAGCGCCACCAGCAGAGCGATCATCGCCGCGTTCCTGCGCGTGCCGGGCGCCGTGCCCGCAGTCCGCGCCAGGCCCCACCACAGCAGTGGCGGCAGCAGCGGCAACAGGAAGAACGCGTGGCGGTGCTTCACGAACACCGCCGTCAGCCAGGGCAACTGCGCACCGAAGCCGTCGAAGATGTCCTGGAACTGCGGCACCACGAGGTTCACGGCAACCGCGGCCAGCAGCAACGCGACCATGCCGCTGCCGAGGATCCAGATTTCGCTGATGTTCGGACGCACGATGCGCTTCTCCGGTCCCGGTCGGCATGCACGATAGCGATGGCGCCGGAAAACGAAAAGCCCGCCAGTCGGCGGGCTTTTCGCGTGTCGCGTCACGGGACGCGATCAGGCCTTGGCGACGGTGCCGCCGCTGCTCGGCTTCTCGCCGTACTTGCGCAGCATCCACCACTGCTGCAGCAGGCCCAGCGCGCCGTTGGTGACCCAGTACAGCACCAGACCGGCCGGGAAGAACGCAAACATCACGCCGAAGATCAGCGGCATGAACTGGAACATGCGCTGCTGGATCGGGTCGACGCCGACCATCGGGGTCAGGCGCTGGGTGACGAACATCACCGCGGCGTTGATCACCGGCAGGATGAAGAACGGATCGCGCGAGGTCAGGTCCTGGATCCACAGCATCCACGGCGCCTGGCGCAGTTCCACCGATTCGATCAGCACCCAGTACAGCGACAGGAAGATCGGCATCTGGATCAGCACCGGCAGGCAGCCGCCGGCGGGATTGATCTTCTCCTTGCGGTACAGGTCGAGCATCGCCTCCTGGTACTTCTGCGGCTCGTTGGCGAAGCGCTCCTTCAGCTGCGCCATGCGCGGCTGGAACTTGCGCATCTTCGCGGTCGACTTGTACTGCGCGGCCGACAGCGGATACAGCAGCAGCTTGATGATCAGCACCAGCAGCACGATCGCCCAGCCCCAGTTGGCAGTGACGCCGTGGAGCAGGCCGAGCAGCTTGTGGATGGGCTCGGCGATGATGCGGAAGATGCCGTAGTCCATCGCGCGTTCCAGGCCCGGGGCCTGCGCGGCGAGCTGTTCGGGCAGCTTCGGGCCGATCCACAGCCGCGCCACGGTGTGCGCGCTGCCGCCGGCCGGCACGGTGAACTGCGGGCCGCTGGCGGAAATGCCGCGGAGTTCGCCGGCATGCGCCAGTTCGTAGTTCGAGTGCTGGTCGGCCTGCGGGATCCACGCGGCGAAGAAGTAATGCTGCAGCAGCGCGATCCAGCCGCCGCTGGCGTTGTCGACGCGGATCGGGTCGAGCTTGCCGTCGTCGTCGAACTTGTCGTAGTCGCGCTTGTTGTACTTCGCGTCCGGCGTGTACCACGCGGCGCCATTGAAGCCGAAGCGCTCGGGGCTGGTCAGGCCGTGGTCGATCTTCGGCGGGATGCGGCCCAGCTGGCGGTACACATCGCCGGTCCACGGCTTGCTGCCGGCGTTGACGACATCGTCGCGCACCTGCAGTGCGTAGCTGCCGCGTGCGAGCGTGTAGGTGCGGCGCACGGTCACGCCGTCGGCGCCGGTCCAGACGAAATGCGCGCTGACATCCTTGGCGCCGTCGGCCAGGCGCAGGTCGGTGGCGGACTGTTCGAGGACGAAGCCGTTGGCGTTCGGTGCGCCCTGCGCGCTGCGCCAGCCGCTTTCGGCGAGGTAGCGATGCGCGGGCGCGTCGTCGAGCAGCCGCACCGGCGTGGGATCGTTGCGGCTGGTGCGATAGCCGAGCAGGTCGGCGCGGCGCACGTGGCCGCCATCAAGCACCAGGCGCAGCACGTCGTTGGACAAAGTCACGGTCGGCGCGTTGGCGGCCGGCGGCGGCGTGGCCGTCATCGCGGGCGCGGCGGCACCGGCGGTCGGCACCGCGCCGGGCAGGGCCGGCGGCGGCAGGCCATCGGCCGGCGTGCCGGCGGCGGTGGCCGCGACCGGTGCGGGCGGCACCGGCTGTTGTTCCTTGTTCCACTCCATCCACAGGATCGCCGCCACCATCAGCCAGGCGAACAGAAGGAAACTGCGCATCGAATTCATGTGGGGGACGGATCCGTCGCGCCAGCGTTGCGTGGCGCTTGTGCGGTGGAGGGAGCAGCGGGCGGCATTGTGCCGCCGGCCTTGGATGGGGGCAACGCAAGCCGGCGCAAGGCCTGGCGCAGGGCATCGCCGAGTTCGGTGCCGCTGGCGCGCGCAGCGCCGCTGCGGGCGACGATCACGTAGGCGCCGCCGGGGAGACCCGAACGCAGGTGGCGGAAACGGTCGCGCAACACGCGCTTGATGCGGTTGCGGACGACGGCACGACGATCGACCTTGCGCGAGACCGCAAGGCCGAGCCGGGCGGGGCGGTCGTCACCGAGATGATGCAGCGCCAGCAGCGCGTTGGCCGCGCGGCGTCCCTGCGCGAACACGGCGTCGAATTCCGGGCGCGCGCGTACCCGCGCGGAGCGCGGGTAGCGGGCGATGCCGGAACGGCCGGGGGTCATGTGCATGCCGCCCGGAGACGGAGCGTGGCCTGTCGCATGTGTCGCGCGGACGGCGACGACAGGCTGCGCCCCAGGACTGCCTGATCAGACTGCCAGATCAGGCGGTGAGGCGCTTGCGGCCCTTGGCGCGACGGCGGGCGAGCACCTTGCGGCCGTCCGCGGTCTTCATGCGGGCACGGAAGCCGTGGTCGCGCTTGCGCTTGAGGTTGCTGGGCTGGTAGGTGCGCTTGGTGGCCATGGTCGGGCTCGTTGCGTTCTTGAGTCGTGTGTCGGAGGCGGAGACGACGGAACCGCGCCGAAGCGCACCACCGAAACCGCAAGAACCGGCGATTATGCCCGGCGCCCGGCGCTTCGGTCAAATGCGCGGCCGCCCCCGCACCCGGCCGGGTGCGGGGGCGGCGGGGCGATGGTAGTCTGACCGGCTCGGCAGACGCCTCCGCTACGACCGTGCCCGTCCCGCGCATACCGCGGCCGGCCCGGCGCTCTCCCGCGTCCGCATTCCCGCGCGTTGCGCCTCCGTACGATCCCGATACCCCCGCCCGATACCCCTGATGGATGCCTGGCCCCGCTGTCTCGAACGTCTCGAAGCCGAACTGCCGGTGGAGGAGGTCCAGACCTGGCTGAAACCGCTGCAGGCCCGCCTGCGCGACGACGGTCTGGTGCTGTACGCCCCCAACGCGTTCGTGCGCGATGCCGTGCAGGAGAAATACCTGCCGCGCATCGCCGAACTGATGGAATACCTCGCCGACGGCGCGACGGTCTCGCTGGAGGTCGGCTCGGCGCCGAAGCCGGCGGCCAGCACCGCGCCCACGCCGACCCAGGCCCACGCGGCCGCGGTGGCGGCCCACCGCTCCGCGCCGGAGTTCGGCGGCAACCTCGACGGCCACTACACCTTCGCCAATTTCGTCGAGGGCCGCAGCAACCAGCTGGGCTTCGCCGCGGCGCTGCAGGCCGCGCAGAAACCGGGCGACCGTGCGCACAACCCGCTGCTGCTGTACGGCGGCACCGGCCTCGGCAAGACCCACCTGATGTTCGCCGCCGGCAACGAGATGCGCCGGCTCAATCCGGGCATGCGGGTGATGTACCTGCGCTCGGAGCAGTTCTACAACGCGTTCTTCCGCTCGATCCAGGAAAAGTCGTCGGACCAGTTCAAGCGCCAGTTCCAGCAGATCGACGCGCTGCTGATCGACGACATCCAGTTCTTCGCCGGCAAGGACCGCACCCAGGAAGAGTTCTTCCACACCTTCAACGCGCTGTTCGACAGCCGGCAGCAGATCATCATGACCTGCGACCGCTATCCGCGCGAGGTCGAGGGCCTGGAGCCACGGCTGAAGTCGCGGCTGGCCTGGGGCCTGTCGGTGGCGATCGATCCGCCGGACTTTGAGACCCGCGCCGCGATCGTGCTGAGCAAGGCGCGCGAGCGCAACGTGGCGCTGCCGGAGGACGTGGCGTTCCTGCTCGCCAAGAAGATGCGCAGCAACGTGCGCGATCTGGAAGGCGCGCTCAACACGCTGGCGGCGCGCGCGAACTTCACCGGCCGCGCGATCACCGCCGAGTTCGCCCAGGAAACCCTGCGCGACCTGCTGCGCGCGCAGCAGCAGGCGATCGGCATCGCCAACATCCAGAAGGCGGTCGCCGACTACTACGGCCTGCAGATCAAGGACCTGCTGTCCAAGCGCCGCACGCGCTCGCTGGCGCGTCCGCGCCAGGTGGCGATGGCGCTGGCCAAGGAACTGACCGAGCACAGCCTGCCGGAGATCGGCGATGCCTTCGCCGGGCGCGACCACACCACCGTGCTGCACGCCTGCCGCCAGATCCGCACGCTGATCGAGAGCGACGGCAAGCTGCGCGAGGACTGGGACAAGTTGATCCGCAAGCTCAGCGAGTAACGCCAAGGGCGAAAGGTGTGGATATCCACACCCGCTTTCCGTAAGTTGCGCATGGCGTGGAGACAAGTTGTGGATAAAAGCGGAGGCCGCGACGACCCCGGTTTTTATCCACAGGCGATCCCCACGACGCAGTGACGGTTATACAGACGTTCCGACGTCGGGAAAAACGTTCGGAAACAGCGACTTGAATGCGTTTCCCACCGTTTTTCGCGCTACCATCACCACCATCTTTTAAGATTTACATCTTTTAGAAGCCAGAGCGGCGGACCAACGCCGACGCACGAGGGGAACCGAATCCGATGCGTTTCAGCCTGCAACGCGAAGTGCTCCTGAAGCCGCTGGCTCAGGTCGTCAACGTGGTCGAGCGTCGACAGACGCTGCCGGTGCTGGCGAACCTGCTGGCCCGGGTCGAAGGCGACCTGCTCTCGCTGACCGGAACCGACCTCGAAGTCGAGATGGTCGCCCGTACCCGGGTCGAGGATGCCCAGGACGGCGAAGTCACCATTCCCGCCCGCAAGCTGTTCGAGATCGTCCGTGCCCTGCCCGACGGCAGCCGGGTCACGATCAGCCAGAGCGGCGACAAGATCGCGGTGCAGGCCGGCCGCAGCCGCTTCACCCTTGCCAGCCTGCCAGCGAACGATTTCCCCGCGCTGGACGAAGTTGATGCCACCGAACGCGTGAAGGTCGGCGAAGCCGGCCTGAAGGAACTCATCGAACGCACCGCGTTCGCGATGGCCCAGCAGGACGTGCGCTACTACCTCAACGGCCTGCTGTTCGACCTGCGTGATTCGATCCTGCGCTGCGTGGCCACCGACGGCCATCGCTTGGCGCTGTGTGAAGCCGCGCTGGAAGCGCCGGTGCAGACCAAGCGCCAGATCATCGTGCCGCGCAAGGGCGTGCTGGAACTGCAGCGCCTGCTGGAAGGCGGCGACCGCGAACTCGAACTGGAAATGGGCCGCAGCCACATCCGGGTGAAGCGCGACGACGTGACCTTCACCAGCAAGCTGATCGACGGCCGCTTCCCCGACTACGAGGCGGTGATCCCGATCGGTGCCGACCGCGAGGTGAAGATCGACCGCGAGGCCTTCCGCGCCTCGCTGCAACGCGCGGCGATCCTCTCGAACGAGAAGTACCGCGGCGTGCGCATCGAAGTCTCGCCCGGCCAGCTCAAGATCAACGCGCACAACCCGGAACAGGAAGAAGCGCAGGAAGAAGTCGAGGCCGAGACCCGCGTCGACAGCCTGGTGATCGGCTTCAACGTGAACTACCTGCTCGATGCCCTGTCCGCCCTGCGCGACGAACACGTGGTCCTGCAGCTGCGCGACGCCAACTCGTCCGCCCTGCTCCGCGAAGCCGGCAGCCAGAAATGCCGCCACGTGGTGATGCCGCTGCGGCTCTGACCGCACCTATGCGGTTTCACGTGGAACATCGCATCCGCTTCGACACGATTCGCCCGGGACCGCCCGGGCGAATTCGTTTGGTGCCCGGGTTCGCATGCGGAGTCGCCGCATGCGCGTGACCCGGCTGCGCCTGACCGACGTGCGCCACTTCACAGCGGCGGAACTGCGCCCGGGCCCGGGCCTCAACCTGATCACCGGCGACAACGGCGCCGGCAAGACGTCCCTGCTCGAAGCCCTGCACCTGCTCGCCTACGGTCGCAGCTTCCGCGGGCGCGTCCGTGACGGCCTGATCCGGACCGGCGCCGACGCCGTCGAGGTCTTCGCCGAATGGCAGGAAGACGCCAGTGGCCGTTCCCGCCGGGCCGGTCTGCGCCACGCCGGGCAGCGCTGGGAAGGCCGGCTGGATGGCGCGTCCGTCGCCCAGCTCGGCGACCTGTGCGCGGCGTTGGCGGTCGTGACCTTCGAGCCGGGCAGCCACGCACTGATCACCGGGGGCGGCGAACCCCGGCGGCGGCTGGTCGATTGGGGCTTGTTCCACGTGGAACCTGGTTTCCTCCCGCTGTGGCGCCGCTATGCCCGGGCGCTGAAGCAGCGCAATGCCCTGCTGAAGGCCCGTGTCCGCGACGGCCAGCTGGACGTCTGGGATCACGAGCTGGCCGAAGCCGGCGAACCGCTGACCCGCCGGCGTCAGGCGTACCTCGACACGCTCGAACCCGTGCTGCAGGCGATCGCCGCCGAGCTGGCCCCGGCGCTGGGCATGGCGCGGCTCCAGTTCCAGCCCGGCTGGGCGCGCGACACGCTGTCGCTGTCGGATGCCCTGCTCGTCGCCCGCGATCGCGACCTCGGCAACGGCTTCACCTCGGTCGGCCCGCACCGCGCCGACTGGCGCATCGATTACGCCGCCCTGCCCGGGCGGGAAGCCCTGTCCCGCGGGCAGGCCAAGCTGACGGCCCTGTCGGTGCTCCTGGCCCAGGCCGAGCGCCACGCCAACGCCTGCGGCGAATGGCCGGTGATCGCGCTGGACGATCTGGCTTCCGAACTCGACCGCCGCCATCAGCGCCGCGTGCTCGACCGGCTGGTCGCTTCCGGCGCCCAGGTGTTCATCACCGGCACCGAAGCGCCCGCGGTGCTCGAAGGCCTCGGCGGCGAGATCGCGATGTTTCACGTGGAACAGAATGGCGTCGCGCCGGTGCCGCCGGGTTCCACGGGCGATTGAAGCCGTCGCGGATCACCATCCGTCCATGAAGGCGGTGCCAGTCTCGGGCGCTGCTTCCTTCCGCATGAAAGGATGGACGTGATCCATTGCGGCCGCCTTCGGCCGAGCCGACCTCGCCACGGGACCACGGCCTGCCGGCGGTTGTTCTTCGATCATCACGTGCCCGCTTGGCGCACTTTCGATGCCCGGGTCTGCCGGACGCCTGCAACGACAGCGGCTTCGGTCACTCCGGTCGCACCACGACGGCGTTCGCGCTGACGCCCCGGGCCAGCGATTCGAGCGCGTGGCCCCTCCAGCGTGCCGGTCGCGCGGACCAGCCCGGCACGGGGCAGGGTCTGGCGCGGCAAGACACGGACACGCGCTTCAGGAGCCCGTGCAGGCGCTCGCACGCGTTGCGGGCAGGCCCGCCCCCTGCGCGCAGCCGCGCCGGCCCGCTGAACGCCTCTGGCGCGGTCTGGGGCGCCCCCGGCCCGCCTTCCCCCGGCGGAGGCTATAATGTGCAGCTGGACACCATAGCTAATGTATCGCGCGCGCCCACGGCGCTGCCCGCGCCGTGTCCTTCCTGCAACCGCAGCCGATCGAAGCGAATGACCGACGAAACCCAGCCGCAGCCCGGCACCGGCAACAACACCTACGACGCCAACAGCATCACTGCGCTGGAAGGACTCGAAGCCGTCCGCAAGCGCCCCGGCATGTACATCGGCAACGTGCACGATGGCAGCGGCCTGCACCACATGGTGTTCGAGGTCGTCGACAACGGCGTCGACGAGGCGCTGGCCGGCCATGCGAACACGGTCGTCGTCACCATCCACGCCGACGGTTCGGTGTCGGTCTGGGACAACGGCCGCGGCATCCCGGTGGGCCGCCATGCGTCGATGAGCGAGAAGCTGGGCCGCGAGGTCAGCGCCGCCGAAGTCGTGATGACGGTGCTGCACGCCGGCGGCAAGTTCGACGACAACAGCTACAAGGTCTCCGGCGGCCTGCACGGCGTGGGCGTGTCGGTGGTGAATGCGCTGTCGGAGAAGCTCACGCTCGACATCTGGCGCGAAGGCCACCACTACCAGCAGGAATACCGTCACGGTGAGGCGGCGTATCCGCTGAAGCAGCTGGAAGCCTCGGACAAGCGCGGCACGCTGGTGCGCTTCTGGCCGTCGGTCGAGGCGTTCAAGGGCAACACCGAATTCCACTACGACATCCTGGCGTACCGCCTGCGCGAACTGTCGTTCCTCAACTCGGGCGTGAAGATCTCGCTGGTCGACGAACGCGGCGAAGGCAAGCAGGACCTGTTCGAGTACGCCGGCGGCATCCGCAGCTTCGTCGAGCATCTCGCGCAGCTGAAGAACCCGCTGCATCCGAACGTCATCTCGGTGACCGGCGAGCAGAACGGCATCACCGTGGACGTCGCGCTGCAGTGGACCGACGCCTACCAGGAAACGATGTTCTGCTTCACCAACAACATCCCGCAGAAGGACGGCGGCACGCACCTCACCGGCTTCCGCGCTGCGCTGACCCGCGTGCTCAACAAGTACATCGAGCAGACCGGCGCCGCGAAGAAGGAAAAGGTCAGCCTTTCCGGCGAGGACATGCGCGAAGGCATGGTCGCGGTGCTGTCGGTGAAGGTGCCGGATCCGGGCTTCTCCTCGCAGACCAAGGAAAAGCTGGTCACCGAGGAAGTGCGCCCCGTCACCGACAGTGTGTTCGGTTCCAAGCTCGAGGAATTCCTGCAGGAAAACCCGAAGGAAGCGCAGGCCATCGTCGGCAAGATCATCGACGCCGCGCGTGCGCGTGAAGCCGCACGCAAGGCGCGCGACCTGACGCGTCGCAAGGGCGCGCTCGACATCGCCGGCCTGCCGGGCAAGCTCGCCGATTGCCAGGAAAAGGATCCGGCGCTCTCCGAACTGTTCATCGTCGAGGGCGACTCGGCGGGCGGCTCGGCGAAGCAGGGCCGCAACCGCCGCAACCAGGCGGTGCTGCCGTTGAGGGGAAAAATCCTCAACGTGGAACGTGCGCGCTTCGATCGCATGCTCGCCAGCGCCGAGGTCGGCACGCTGATCACCGCGCTGGGCACCGGCATCGGCAAGGACGAGTACAACCCGGACAAGCTGCGCTACCACCGCATCATCATCATGACCGACGCGGACGTCGACGGCTCGCACATCCGCACGCTGCTGCTGACGTTCTTCTACCGGCAGATGCCGCAGCTGATCGAGCGCGGCCACATCTACATCGGCCTGCCGCCGCTGTACAAGATCAAGCAGGGCCGCAACGAGTTGTACCTCAAGGACGACGCGGCGCTGGACGAATACCTCGCCGGCAACGCCGTCGAGGGCGCGCAGCTGGTGCCCGCCGCCGGCGCGCCGCCGGTGACCGGCAAGGGCCTGCAGGACTTGCTGCTCGCGTATGCGGGCGCACGCGACGCGATCGCGCGCAACGCCTACCGTTACGATCCCGCACTGCTCGAAGCGCTGATCGCGTTCCCGCCGCTGGGCGCCGACGCGCTGGCGACGCTCGCCGCCGACCGCGCACCGCTGGACGGGCTGGAAAAGCGCCTCAACAGCACCGCGCTGGGCCGTGCGCGTTTCCGCCTGGAAGCGCGTGCCGCCGGCGAACAGCAGGGCGCCGCGCTGATCGTGCGTCGCACACACATGGGCGAGACGGCGGTGCACGAACTCGCCGCGAACAGTTTCGAACAGGGCGAATTGCGTGCGATCCGCGATGCCGCCGACCAATTGCACGACCTGCTCGGCGCTGGCGCGAAGATCGTGCGCGGCAATCGCGAGGAACCGGTGTCCGACTTCGCGCAGGCCTACGCCTGGCTGCTCGAGGAAGCGAAGAAGGGTCGCCAGATCCAGCGCTTCAAGGGCCTCGGTGAAATGAATCCCGAGCAGCTGTGGGAAACCACGGTGAATCCCGACACCCGCCGCCTGCTGCAGGTGCGCATCGAGGACGCGGTCGCCGCCGACCAGATCTTCAGCACGCTGATGGGCGACGTGGTCGAACCGCGGCGCGAGTTCATCGAGGACAACGCGCTGAAGGTCGCCAACCTGGATGTCTGAGCGGCCGGCCGCGCGCGTGCGCGGCCTCGCCGCCGCGTTCGCGATCGATCTCGCGGTGGTGCTCGCGACGGCGTTCGCGGTGATGCTGGTGTGCGGTGTCGTGTGGGCCGCCACGCAGGACATCGGACACGCCTCGACGGGCGTCGGCGCGCCGCATCGCGCCGGCGTGCCCGGCCCGCTGGCGCAGGTGGTGTCGACCTTCGCCGCGATGAGCGCCGCCGCCGTCGCGCTGCTGCTCTGGCGTCGACGTCCTTCGTCGGACGCATGGCGCCAGTCGCTTGCTGCAGCGCGGCAACCTGCGACCTGGGGCCGCGCGCTGCTCGCGGCCGCGATCACCAGCGTGCTGGTGGTCGTGATCGGACTCGCGGCGTCCGCGTCCGGCCTGCATCCCGATCCGAGCAACGACGCGATCATCCGCGCACTCGTCCGGCACCATCCCGTGCTGCTCTGCGCTTTCGTGGCCGGGCTCGCGCCGATGTACGAGGAAGTGCTGTTTCGCCGCGGCATTTACGGGCGATTCGCGGAAGCGGGCCATCCGCGAATCGGGATGGCGATCAGCGCAGCGCTGTTCGCGTTCGCCCATGAAATTCCCGGCACCGGCGACGGCGGCGTGGCCGCCGGACTCGTGCTGTGGTCCGCGTACGCGGTGATGGGCGCAGTCTTCGCCTGGGTTTACCGCCGCACGGGCACGCTGTGGGCGGCGATCCTCGCGCACGCGCTGCACAACACGCTGAGTCTGCTGATGTTGTGACCGCGGTCCGCCGCACGGGGTGCGGCGACCCGTTCCGCGGCGCTGGCGAAGTGCACGCCGTGCATTGCCGTGTGCCCGCTCCGGCACGCCGCACGGAGCCCGGCGACGACGTTTGACGAAACCTTAATCCCCGGCAGATTACAAAGTGTCGCCCCCGCTGCCCGGAGACGCCGCCATGACACCGAGGAATGCCCGCACCGCCGTGCTCGGCGTTGCCTTCGGCGTGGCCTGCGCGTGCGTGCTGGCGGGCTGCGCCACCACCACCTCGTCGACGGGCCGCACGCAGTACGTCGGCGCGGTGTCGCAGGACCAGCTCAACCAGCTCGGCATCCAGGCCTTCAACCAGGAAAAGGGCCAGAAACCGCTGAGCCAGGACGCGCGCCAGAACGCCTACGTGCGCTGCGTGGTCGACAGCATCGTGCGCGAACTGCCGCCGCAGTGGCGGCAGACCGGCTGGGAATCCGCGGTGTTCGTCGACAAGACGCCGAACGCGTTCGCGCTGCCCGGCGGCAAGGTCGGCGTGTACACCGGCATCTTCGACGTCGCGAAATCGCAGGGCCAGCTTGCGGCGGTCGTCGGCCACGAGATCGGCCACGTCGTCGAGCGCCACCACGACGAGCGCATCACGCGGCAGTACGGCGCGCAGGCCGCGCTGACCGTCGCCAGCCTGCTCGCCGGTTCGCGCTACGGCGACAACGTCGCCCAGAGCGTGTCGCAGAGCGGCGGCCTGCTGCTGCAGACCACGTTCCTGCTGCCCGGCACGCGCGAACAGGAGAACGAAGCCGACATCGTCGGCCAGCGCCTGATGGCGCAGGCCGGTTACGACCCGCACCAGGCCATCGACCTGTGGCAGAACATGCTCGCCGTCAACGGCAGCCGTCCGCCGCAGTGGCTGTCCACCCACCCCGACCCGAAATCCCGCATCGGCGAAATGCGCAAGCGCGCCGACAGCCTGATGCCCCTGTACGAACAGGCGCGCGCCAGTGGCCGAAAGCCCAGCTGTGGCTGAGCGCCGCGACACGTTACCCTTGCACCCCCCTGCCATCGCGGCCTGCGCCGCTCCTGCCGTCCTTCCTTCGTCGAGAACCGCCATGACCGTGTCCGTCCGTCCCTTCCCGAACACTGCCCTCGCCGCCGCCATCGGGCTGCTGCTGGGCTGCGCCTTTGCCGGCCAGGTCCTGGCGCAGGAAGACGACGAATACGAGGGCAAGCCGCGTTCCGCGACGATGAGCGGCAGCGCCGCCGCCGCCGCCGAGCGCGCCCGCCAGCGCAAGGCGCAGGCCGCCAATCCCGCGCAGCCGGAACTGTTCCCGCAGGCCACGCGCAAGCCGCCGGAAAAGAAGGTCTCGCAGAAGGAAGCGAAGACCGCCAACGAGATCCAGGCCGACTTCGACGCCAACAAGTTCGCCGACGTGATCAGCAAGGTCGACGCCTTCCTGCCCACCTCGCAGAACGCCTATCTCAACAGCTATTTCGCGCAGCTCGCCGCCAGCGCCGAACTCAAGCTGGGCGACAAGGCCAAGGCCGCCGACTATTACCTCAAGACGATGCAGGCGAACGGCCTCGACAACAACGGCCATTACCAGATCATGTTCAACCTCGCGGTCACGCTCAACGAAGTCGACCGCGAAGCCGAAGCGCTGACCTGGGTCGATCGCTACCTCAGCGAAACCAAGAACGAGAGCGAGCAGGCGCTGGGCCTGAAGGCGTACGTGCTGAGCAAGCTCGATCGCGCTGCCGAAGGCGCCGCGGTGTACGAAAAGCTGGTCGCCGCGCATCCGGGCGACCGCACGATCATGATGAACGCGGTGTCGCTGTACCAGCAGGCCGACCAGGACGACAAGGCCAATGCGCTGCTCGAGAACGCGCGCAAGCAGGGCCTGCTGCAGAGTGAAAACGAATTCCGCGCGCTGTTCATCGGCTACGTCAACGCCGACAAGTACAAGGAAGCGGAAGACGTGCTGGTGGACGGCGTCGGCAAGGGCGCGCTCAAGCCCTCCGACGATCTGGCCAACGATTACACGCTCATCGCGCAGAACTATCTCGCCCAGGACAAGGTGCCGCAGGCGGTCGATTTCTACGGACGTGCCGCGAAAGTCGCGACATCCGGCAGCGCGTACCTGAATCTGGCCAAGGTGCTCCGCAACGAGAACCGCGTCGGCGAGGCCAAGGCCGCGGCGCGCGAAGCCGTCGCCAAGGGCCTGAAGACCGACAAGGAAAAGAAGGAAGCCAACGCCATCCTCGCCCTGCCCGGGAAGTGAGGCGGGGCCTGCCCGCCGCGGGGGGATTGCGGCGGGTGGAAATTCGCGATGGGGGTGTTGGTAACTCCTGCCGCGATTGGTATAAGCTTGCAAATTCCCGCGACTGCTTCTCGTCCGCAGAACAATCGCGGTTCGACCATTCCGGGGTGTCGGGTTGGGGGTCGGGTTCACTATCAGGGATCGATCGCGAACGCGATACCGAATCAGCTCCACGAGTCCGCTAAACCGAGCCTGCTGCGCATGACCCAACCGTTGCCGATCCATGACAAGCGCGACCGCGATGATTCCGGCCTGAATTGGTCGCGGATCACCGCCATCAGCTTCGCCATCGCGCTGCACATCGCCGCGCTCATGCTGCTGCTCGTTCCGGTCAACCCGCCGGGCGCCGAGAAGCAGGACGAAGAAAACACCAGCGTCGTCATCATCGAACCGCCGCCGCCGCCCCCGCCGCCGCCGCCGCCGCCGCCGGAGCCGCCGAAGGAAATCAAGCTGACGCCGCAGGAGGCGCCGAAGCCGACGCCGACGCCGCCGCCGCCGGAACCGCCGCCGGTGGTCTTCGACGACCCGACGCCGGTCTCGACCCCCGCGCCGCCGCCGGCCCCGCCCGCGCCGCCGGCCCCGCCCGCGCCGACCGGCACGCCGCGCAACGACAACGACCTGAAGTCCGCGCTGTGCGTCCGTCCGTCGCTGGCGCCGCTGCAGGCCGCGGTCAGCAAGGCCGGCGTCGCCGCCGACCTCGCGCTCCTGATCACCTACCAGGCCGACGGCACCATCACTGATGTGAGCATCGCCAAGAGCAGTCGCAACCGCGACCTCGACCGCGCTGCCGTCACCTGGGCGCGTCGTGCCAAGCTCTGCCCCGGCAGCGCCGGCCAGGGCCGCCTGCCGTTCGCCTTCGCGGTCGAATAAGCCGTCCGACCGCGCAAGGGATCCGTTCCCGTTCCACCGCTCCACCGACCCTTCGTCGATTCTTTCCACACACAAGAAAGGTAAGCGTCATGCTGCAGGAAACCACCAACGCCGCCGCCGCGGGAGGCAACAGCGCCGCCGCTCTGAAGCAGATGGGCGTCGACCATCTGGCGCGCGAGATGCTCTCCCATCCGGGCGACTACGTCGTCCAGCTCACGGTCGCTGCCGTGCTCGCGGTCATGTCCGCGATGTCCTGGTACTGGATCGTGGTCAACTTCATCAAGAACCTGAATCTCCGCGGTCGCGGTGACACCGTCACCCAGACCTTCTGGGAAACGCCGAACGCGCAGGATTCGATCCGCTTCATGGAAGAGCAGCCCAAGAGCGAGCCCTTCTCGAAGATCGCGCTCGACGCCGCCCAGGCCGCCGCGCACCACCAGCGCCATGAAGGCTCGCGTCTGGTCGAGTCGCTGAACCGCTCCGAGTTCGTCGACCGCGCCCTGCGTCAGGCCGTCACCCGCGAGTCGATGGGTCTGGAAAGCGGCCTGACCGTGCTCGCCACCGTCGGTTCGACCGCTCCGTTCGTCGGTCTGCTCGGCACCGTGTGGGGCATCTACGGCGCCCTGATCAAGATCGGCGCCAGCGGCCAGGCCTCGATCGACGCTGTCGCCGGTCCGGTGGGTGAAGCGCTGATCATGACCGCGGTCGGTCTGTTCGTCGCCATCCCGGCGGTGCTTGCGTACAACTTCTTCGTGCGCCTGAACCGCATCACGAACAACAAGTTCGACACCTTCGCCCACGACCTGCACGACTTCTTCGCCACCGGCGCTCGCGTCGGCGAAGTCGGCGGCAAGCGCTGATCCCGGTCGCGACGAACCCGAACCACTGACGGAGCACACCCATGGCCTTCAGTACCGGTAGCGGTGGCGGCCCGATGTCCGAAATCAACGTCACGCCCCTCGTGGACGTGATGCTGGTGCTGCTGATCATCTTCATGATCACGGCGCCGCTGATGACGCACAAGGTCAAGGTCGAGTTGCCACAGGCGAACTACGACAGCCGCGATCCGAACAAGATGCCGCCCGCGCCGCCGATCACCGTCGCCGTCACCGAGGAAGGCAAGATGTTCCTCAACGACGAACCGGTGACCCGCGAACTGCTGGAAAGCCGCCTGTCGGTGGAAGCGCAGAAGGTCCCGCAGCCGCAGGTCAACATCCGCGGCGACAAGACCACGCCGTATCGCTTCGTGAACGACGTGGTCAACCTCGCGCAGGCCCAGGGCATGCGCAAGGTCGGCTTCGTCGCCACCCGCGAACGCAACTGACCGCGACCCCGGAGAATCTCCATGGCATTCGCTTCCAACTCCGGTTCGGGCCCGATGGCCGACATGAACGTCACGCCCCTCGTGGACGTGATGCTCGTGCTGCTGATCATCTTCATGGTGACCGCGCCGATCCTGTCCTACCCGATCGACATCGACCTGCCGCAGCCGACGCTGAATCCGCCGCCGAACCCGGTGGATCCGCCGCCGCCGATCAAGCTCCGCATCGACCAGACCGGCACGATCTACTGGAACGACAGTCCGACGCCGATCCGCGCCCTGCGCAGCATGATGTCGCAGGAGGTCGAGCGTGACCCGAAGAACCAGCCGACGCTCGAGATCGACATGAACCAGGATGCGCAGTACGAGACCCTGGCCAAGGTCCTGGCCTCGGCGAAGGACGCGCAGATGCTGAAGATCGGCTTCGTCAAGAAGTAAGCCACACCGGCCGGCGGCGGCCTGCAGCCCGCCGCCGCGCCGAACACCGCTTCACCTTTCGGACGCCGCCCCACCCGGGCGGCGTTTTTTTTGGGCGCGGCCCCCGGGCTTGCAGCCAACAGCGATCCGGGCGTAGCGTGAGGGACGCATCCCACCACCCGAGGAGTGCGTCATGGCATTTGCCCAGCGTCAGACCCCGTCCGACATCGCCGAGATGAACATCACGCCGCTGATCGACGTGATGCTGGTCCTGCTGGTGATCTTCATGATCGCCGCGCCGATCCTGAGCCGGCCGATCCCGCTGGATCTGCCGGGGATGGTGGAGGGTTTCGATCAACCCGAACCCGCGAAACCGCTCACGCTCCGCATCGATGCCAGCGGTGACCTGTTCGTCGATGGCCGGCCGATGCCGCTGTCGGCGCTGCCGTCGGTGCTGGAAGCCGAACACGTCCGCGCCGGCGCGCAGGTACTGCCGCTGCAGATGGACGTGAACGGGCAGGCCGATTACCAGACCGTGGCGGAGGTCATCGCCGCCGCGAAGAACGCCGGCCTCGACAACATCCGCTTCCTCTGACGATCGTCGCGCGACGCCTGTCCGCGCGGCGGGCAGGCGTCAGCGCCCGGCGAGCACCGCGAGATACGCCTTCACCGTGGCGTCGAGCCCGGCGTACAGCGCCTCGCCGATCAGTGCATGGCCGATCGAGACTTCCAGCACGCCGGGCACGCCGTCGAGGAACGCGCCGAGATTCGCCGCGCTGAGATCGTGGCCGGCGTTGATGCCGAGACCATGCGCGGCAGCGGCGCGGGCGGTGTCGGCGAAGGCCGGCAGGGCGGTGCCCGGATGGCCCGCGGCGAAGGCTTCGGCGTAGGGGCCGGTGTACAGCTCGATGCGATCGGCGCCACTGGCGGCGGCCGCGGTCATGTCCGCGCCGGCATCGGCGAACAGGCTGACCCGGCAGCCCAGCGCCTTCAGATCGGCGACCTGCCGACGCAGGGCATCGAGATCGCGGACGAAATCGAAGCCGTGGTCGGAGGTCAGCTGGCCGTCGCCATCGGGCACCAGCGTGGCCTGGGCGGGGTGGACCGCCGCGCACAGCGCGTGGAAGCCGGGATACCCCGGCCGCGGCGGTGCGAACGGATTGCCTTCAAGGTTGAATTCGACGCCGTACTCGCGGGTGAGCACCGCCAGCGCCAGCACGTCGTCTTCGCGGATGTGGCGGGCGTCCGGCCGCGGGTGCACGGTGATGCCGTGCGCGCCGGCGTCCAGGCAGGCGCGGGCGGCGGTCACCACGTCGGGATCGTGGCCGCCGCGCGAATTGCGCAGCACGGCGATCTTGTTGACGTTGACGCTGAGGACGGTCACGCGTGGAACGTCGCGGGGCTCAGGGCTGCGCGCCGGTGTCGTTGGCGGCGACCTGCGGCGCTTGCGGTGCCGGGTTGCCGGCCTCGGCGCGGCGGGCCTCGGCCTGCTCGCGCAGGCGGCGCAGCTCCTGCGGATCGATCAGCAGGGTCTCGCTGCGCGAACTGTTGTCCACGCGCTGCGCCAGCAGGCTCATGACCGCGACGATGCTCAGCACGAGCGAGCCGAGGACGCAGAGCACCACCAGCAGCATCGAACTGGCGCCGAGGGCGGCCAGAAACAGGGCGACCGCGATCAGAAGCAGCAACCAGGGCATGGGGTGTCCTTGTCGGGGGCTGAAAGACGGGTGCCAGTCTACTCCCGGCCCTACCGCTGCCGACAGTCCGCCCGGGTCGCCGCATCGCCCGTTGGTCGTCGGTCCGGGCGGCCATCCCGGATGTCGACGGGCGTCGACGGGCGCCGGCGCTCAGAGCAGCGGCGACAGCAGCCGGGCCAAGGCCTCGGGCAGCCGGGTGGCGAACAGCGGACGGCGGCGGTCGTCGCGCACCGGCGTCGTGGCGGCGAGCTCGCCCTCCATCAGCCGCGCGAGTTCGCCGACGACGCCGCGGTCCTGCACCAGCAGCGCCACCTCGAAGTTCAGGCGGAAGCTGCGGTGGTCGAAGTTCGCGCTGCCGAGGATCGCGGTGCCGTCGTCCACCAGCAGCGCCTTGGTGTGCAGCATGCGCGGGCCGTACTCGAAGATCTTCACGCCGGCGGCCAGCAGGTCGTCGTAGTACGACCGCGCGGCCAGCGTGACCAGCCGCGAATCGCTCATGCGCGGCACCATCAGCCGCACGTCCAGCCCGCCCAGCGCGGCGGAGGTCAGCGCCATCATCGCCGCCTCGCCGGGCACGAAATACGGCGTGATCAGCCACACGCGGCTGCGCGCGGCGTGGATCACGTTCACCTGCAGGCGGTGGATGGGTTCCCACGACGCATCAGGGCCGGAAGTCAGCGCCTGCATCGCGATCGGGCCCGGCGCCAGCGGCGGCAGCGTCTGCGCCACTTCGTCGAGGAAGCCGCGGCGCCCGGTGGCGTAGACCCAGTCCTCGGCGAACACCAGCTGCAGCGAACGCACGATGTCGCCTTCCAGCCGCAGGTGCAGGTCGCGGTAGGCGTCGCTGCGGACGCGCTCGTTCTCCTCGTCGGTGATGTTGATGCCGCCGGTGAAGCCGATGCGGCTGTCGATCACCGCGATCTTGCGGTGCGTGCGCATGTTCAGCCACGGCCGCGACCAGAAGCGCCAGAAGCGGGTGGGGTGGAACCACGCCACTTCGCCGCCGGCCTCGACCAGCGGCGCGAGGAACGCGCGGTTGCACGCACCCGAGCCGATCGCGTCCAGCAGCAGCCGCACCTTCACGCCGCGGCGTGCGCAGGCCACCAGCGCATCGCGCAGCGCGCCGCCGCTCTGGTCGGGCGTGTAGATGTAGTACTCCAGGTGCACCTGGTGCCGAGCGGTGCCGATCGCCTCGATCAGCGCGTCGTAGGTCGCGGCGCCGTCGACGAGCAGGCGCACGTCGCGGGCAGTGCTGGGGGCGAGGCCGGTCGCGGCATGGGCCAGCGTCGCCAGTTCCTGCGCGTCGGGCGAACAGATGTCGATGCAGCTGCTGTTGCCCAGCGCGTCGGCCTGCAGCCGGCTGCGCGCGCGGCGCAGCTTGTGGCGGCGGATCTTCTGCGGCCCCAGCAGGTAGTAGATGACGAACCCGATGTACGGCAGCAGCGCCAGGCCCAGCAGCCAGCTGAGGGTCGCGACCGGTTCGCGCTTCTGCAGCACGATCCAGCCGCCCAGCCACACCAGGTACAGCAGCCAGCCGGCGACCAGCACCCAGGCGAGCGCGGGGCCGAAGCCCGGCCACGTGTGCAGCCAGTCCCACAGTGCGTACATCCGCCTTCTCCGTCGCAGCACGTGCGAACCGTGCGCGCTAGCCTACCCGGATGGCACACCGCGGCAAACTGCACCCCGCGACCCACAACCTGCTGCGCGACGCCCCGCTGAAGGGCCGCGGCGCGGCGTCGTACGTGCGCGGCCGCTTCGAGAAGACCGTCGCCGAGGCCGAGGACGACGGCTGGGGTTCGGTCTACGCCGGCGACGAGGACGGCGAACCCGCCGTGCAGGCGCCGCGCACGCAGGTCACCGAGGAACGCGCGCGCAGCATCGTCAGCCGCAACCAGTCGCCGGACATCCCGTTCTCGCAGTCGCTCAATCCTTACCGCGGCTGCGAGCATGGCTGCGTGTACTGCTTCGCTCGGCCGTCGCACGCTTACCTCGACCTGTCGCCCGGTCTGGATTTCGAGACGAAGCTGTACGCCAAGACCAACGCCGCGGCGCTGCTGCGCGCGGAGCTGGCGAAGAAGGCCTATCGCTGTTCGCCGATCTCGCTGGGCATCAACACCGACGCGTACCAGCCGATCGAGCGGAAGTACCGCATCACTCGCGAACTGCTGGAAGTCTTCGCCGAGACCCGGCATCCGGTCAGCCTGATCACCAAGAGCGGGCTGATCCTGCGCGACCTCGACCTGCTGGCACCGATGGCGCGCGACGGGCTGGTGTCGGTGTACGTCTCGATCACCTCGCTCGACAACAAACTGTCGTCGAAACTGGAGCCGCGCGCCGCCGCGCCGCACACGCGGCTGAAAACGGTGCAGGCGCTGCACGAGGCCGGCGTGCCGGTGGGCACGATGGTGGCGCCGGTGATCCCGATGATCACCGACCGCGAGCTGGAACACATCCTCGAAGCCGCGCATGCGCACGGTGCGCGCGCCGCCGGCTACGTGCTGCTGCGTCTGCCGCACGAGCTGAAGGACGTCTGGCGCGAATGGCTGTCGCTGCATTACCCGGAGCGCGCCACGCACGTGATGAGCCTGGTGCAGCAGATGCGTGGCGGCAAGGACTACGACAGCGCGTGGGGGACGCGGATGCGCGGCGAAGGCCCGTTCGCGGACCTCATCGCGATGCGCTTCGCGAAGGCGTACAAGCGCATCGGCTTCGGGCGATTGCCGGCGCTGGATGCATCGAAGTTCGTGCCGCCGGTGGTCGTCCCGGTGCGCACCCCTGCACCCGCGAAACCGCCGTCGCCGCAGGGCGAGCTGTTCTGACGACGCCCCGCCGAGGGAGCGGGGCGCCGGGGACGAGGCTTACGGCGACGTCCCGAAGCGGATGCGTTCGGCGCCGCCCAGCGGGTCGTCGGCGCTGCTGATCAGGCAGTTGGTGGTCGCGTCCAGCTGCAGGATCACGTTGCTCACCGGCGCGGCGAACTGCGCGTTCACGCTGAACAGCACGCCGTAGATCGGCAGCGGCGGCTTCGGCGTCATGTACTGGCCGAAGGCGTACTGCCCCGAGATGCCCAGCGGATGCAGCACGTAGGTCTTGCCCAGCAGCGTGGACTGCGCGGTCATGATCAGCGTCTGCGTGTTGATGCTGTACTTGGTGGCGACCTTCTGGCCCAGCACGTTGGCGAAGCGCGTGGCGCAGGCCTGGTCCTTCGACGGATCGGGCGATCCGGTCTGCTGCAGGCCCTTCGCGGTCTTCAGCATGAGGGTGACGGCACCGGTGTGCACGGGACCGGCGGCCTGCGCCGGCGACAGGAACAGCGACAGACCGGCGACCAGCAACGACGCCGCGAGGCCTGCGGGACTCGAACGGAGCATGGTGTCCTCCTTGAGGAATGCGCGCTTCGGGTTGTACTTCGGAATGCGATCGCGCCGGATCCGGCCGGCCCGTCATCGCGTCCCCCGTGATACGCCCCGCGCCGACCGGCCGATAGCTGTCAGTTCCGACAGCGTACGGCGTCGTCGTTCATCCGCGCGCGCTCATCCCTGCGCGAACAGCCGCTCCGCCTTCTGGAACAGGATCCAGCTGGTGGCGATGAACTTGTCGCCGCCCTGCGGGCGATTGCCGCGATGGGTGTGGGTGAAGCCCGCGGGCGCGATCAGCAGCGTGCCGGTGGTCGGCTTGATGCGGCGCCGCTGGAACAGGAATTCGGTCTCGCCTTCCTCGAACTCCTCGTTGAGGTAGACCGTCCACAGCAGGTGGCGGTGCAGCGTCTCGCAGCCGGGATCGCGCGGATACAGCTCGCAGTGCCAGTAGGGATACCCGCCCTCGCCGGCGCGGTACCACTGCAGGTTGACGCTGCCCGGGCGCAGGCAGTGGCGCGCCAGTTCGCTCAGCTGCGCCGCGTCCATGTCCGGGAAATCCTCCGCCGCCAGCCGGCGCAGGCTGCCGTCGGGCGTCTGCCGCTGCAGCATCAGCGGCGCGATCAGCGCCTGCGGCCAGGCGCGCAGGTAGTGGACGAGGGCGTCCAGCATCGCGAGGTTCAGCACCTGCTCCACGTCCTGCCAGCCGGCCTGCCCGGTGATCGAGATGTCGCGGCTGTGCTTGAGCTCCGGGTACACCCCGCCGCCGACCTGGCCGGGGCGCAGCGCGTCGCTGGCGCGGATGCGGGCGACGATCTCCGCGCACAGCTCGCGGGACAGGGCGTCGGGGACGACCTGGATGAAGTCGTCCTGGGTGATGTCGGTCGGGCCGGTCATGGGAGGCGGGCGCGGTCGGCGCGGGCAGAGGGAAGGTGGCGGGTCATGGCGTTCGTTTTCGTCCGTGAAGGCGCCATTCTGGCGCAGCCTCGGCGCGCGGGTGTCTCATCCCCGCGCGAGAACCCGCGACGCCGGTCGCGGGATGCCGCCCGTTTCCGGTCCCGGGCGACGGGCGGCCACCGCGGGACGGCGGCGGCTTCGCGTCCCGCCCGATGTTCGCCCCCTAAGTGTTTGCCCGGGCTCGGAAAAGCTGGCATCATGCGCGGCTCGCTGCGGCCGGTGCGTCCCTTTCGGGATGCCCGGGGACGGGGAACGCGATCCCCGTCGACTCGATCCGTCGACCTCCGCAACGACTTCAGACCCGCATCGCGTGGCGAACGTCCCGGCCCCAGGCCCGGACCGCCGCCGGGGCCGCCGTCTCCCGGGCCACGGGAGGCATCCGCAGATCGCACGACCCACGCGTCGCGCGTTCTTGATCGAGAGGTACGTATGTCCCGCGAATGTCAGGTGACTGGCAAGCGCGTCGCGACCGGCAACAACGTGTCGCACGCCAACAACAAGACCCGCCGCCGTTTCATGCCCAATCTCCACGAGCGCCGTTTCTGGGTGGCTTCGGAGAACCGCTGGGTGAAGCTGCGCGTTTCCACCAAGGCCCTGCGCACGATCGACAAGAACGGCATCGACGCCGTGCTCGCCGAGCTCCGCGCCCGCGGCGAAAAGATCTGAGGAGTAATCGACCATGGCTTCCAAGCGCGACAAGATCCGCCTGATCTCTTCGGCCGGCACCGGTCATTTCTACACGACCGACAAGAACAAGAAGAACACCCCCGGCAAGATGGAGGTCAGCAAGTACGACCCCGTCGTCCGCAAGCACGTGATGTACAAGGAAGGCAAGATCAAGTGACGTCATGGCGCGATCGCGCCGCGCGCGATCGCCTTTGCCATGACGTCATCCCGAGCCGCAGGCGAGGGATCTGCCTTTTCGAGAAGACGTTCCACGAGAACCCGCCGCAAGGCGGGTTCTTGCTTTCCGGCGCCCGCATTCCGACGCGCGATCCCGAGGCGCGGGATCGCGCAAAAGACCGTTCCGCGGCTTCGCGCTCGCCATGCCGCGGGGGCCATGCTCCAATCGCGACATGCTCCTGGGCCTGCATCCCGGTTACTGGCTGCTGATCGTCGACTGGGCGATCCGCCTCGCCGCGCTGTGGTGGATCCCGTCGCGCAGCCGTCCCGCCGCCGCGCGCAGCTGGCTGCTGCTGGTCGGCTTCGTGCCGCTGTTCGGCCTGCCGCTGTACCTGCTGCTGGGGCAGCCGTGGGTCTCGCGCGAACGCCGCGCGCGCCAGGCGCAGGCCTCCGCGCGCATCCGCGAGGCGCAGGCGCCGCTGGCCGCGCTGCGTGCCGTGCCCGCCGGCGCCGGGGCGGACGTCGCCGTGCTGGTGGAACGCCTGGGTGGCTTCCTGCCGATGCCCGGCAACCACGTGGAACTGCTCGACGACTACGACGCCAGCCTGCAGCGGCTGATCGACGACATCGACGCCGCGACCGACGAAGTCCACCTGCTGTACTACCTGATGTTCGACGATGCCGTCGGCGCTGTCGTCTGCGACGCCTTGCGGCGTGCCGCGGCCCGCGGCGTGCGCTGCCGTCTGCTGCTCGATGCGCTCGGCGCGAAGCCGGGCCTGCGCGCGTGGCGCAGGCGCCTGGTCGACGGCGGCGTGCTGGTGCACGCGATGCTGCCCGGCGGCCTGCGCTGGCGCCGCAGTGCCCGCGCCGATCTGCGCAACCACCGCAAGATCGCGGTGATCGATCGCAGCATCGGCTACACCGGTTCGCAGAACCTCGCCGCGCCGGACTTCGTGCCCGGCCATCCCAACCGCGAACTGGTCGCGCGCCTGCGCGGCCCGGCGGTGGCGCAGCTTGCGGCGCTGTTCGCCAGCGACTGGTACCTGGAAACCGGCGAGGCGCTGGACGTCGCGACCTGCGCGCCGGTGCCCGGCGGCGGCATCGCGCAGGCGTTGCCGTCGGGGCCGGCGTATCCGTTCGAGAACGCGCGCGATGCGGTCGTCGCGCTGCTGCAGCGCGCGCGCCGGCGCGTGGTGCTGGCCACGCCCTACTTCGTGCCCGACGACGCCGTGCTGGCCGCGCTGCGCATCGCCGCGCTGTCGGGCATCGAGGTCACGCTGATCCTCTCGCGCAGCAACAACCAGACGCTCACCGCATGGGCGCAGGCCTCGTACTTCGACGACCTGCTCGCCGCCGGCGTGCGCATCGCGCTGCATCGCCCGCGGTTCCTGCACGCCAAGCACCTGAGTGTCGACGACGACGTGGCGCTGATCGGGTCGATCAACCTCGACATCCGTTCGTTCGCGCTGAACGCCGAGGCGGGATTGCTGAGCTACGACAGCGGCGTGGTGGCGCGGCTGCATGCGATCGAGGCGGCGCGCCTGGCCGAAAGCGATGTCGTCGATCCGGCGCAGTGGGCGCGGCGGCCGACGTGGCGGCGCACGCGGGATGGCATCGCGCGGTTGGCGGATTCGTTGTTGTGAGGATCACGGTTCGCAATGCCGCCACAATGGCGCGATGCTCGGTAGAGCGGCCTTCAGGCCGCTGCTTTTTTGGTCAGGCAGATGGTCCGAGGCGAAGAGCAGCGGCCTGAAGGCCGCTCTACCGAAAGCGAGAGTGTTCTTGCCTGCGTGCGGCTCACGCGCCCAGCCGCTTCTCCATCACGTAATCGTCCATCACGTAGCCGTGGCCGATGTCGAACACGGCTTCGCGGCGCACGGTGAAGCCGGCCTTGCGGTAGACGGCGATCGAGCCGGCGTTGCCCTTGTTCACCGTGAGCCACAGCACGTCGCGGCCCTGCGTGCGGCACATCGCTTCGACGTGGCGCAGCATGCGGCCGCCCAGGCCGCGGCCGTGCAGGGCGGGCAGCAGGTAGAGCTGTTCGAGCTTCATCTCGTCGGCCTGTTCGCCCAGCGAACAGCTGCAGTAGCCGACCGCGTCGCCGTCGACGCGCAGCAGCCACAGCCAGCGGTCGCCGGCGTCGACGTAGCGGCGCAGGTTGTCGGCGGTGTAGCGGCCGTCGAGCATGTAGTCGATCTGCGCCATCGAGATCATCGTGCCGTAGTGGCTGCGCCAGATGGTGTCGGCGAGCGCGGCGACCGTGCCGAAGTCGGCGTCGGTCAGCGGATCGAGGCGGATGTCTTCGTGCATGGACGGGCTCGGTGGCGACGCGGCGGCACAGTATCCGCGAAGCACGGTCATGGCGGCGCCTCGCGGACGAAGTCCATCGTCCAGTTGGTTTCCCAGCTGACGCCATCGTCGACCGAGAACGCCTGCTCCCAGCGCGGTGTCTTGCCCGCGCGCCACAGGAAGCGAACGCGGATCGGTCGGCCGTCCAGCGTGTCGTCGGCGAGGAACGTGCCGATGCCGTCGACGAAGCGACCGACCATCGGCACGTCGAGGCGATGCGGCCAGCGGCCGTCCAGCCACCAGATCGACCACAGGCCGGTCGCGGGATCGCAGCTGCGCAGCGTGGCCGCGCGATAGGCGCCGCCGGGCAGGTCCAGCACGTTGTCGTCGACGTTGCCCGTGCCGCCCAGCAGCGGGCGCACGCGGCAGCTGCCGTCGAACGTGTCCCAGTCGGTGCAGCCGGTGAGCCGCGCGCGCAGGCGACGATGGCGCACGCGCCAGTCGCCGTGGAAGAAGTCGAAGGCGTGCACGCCGGCGGTGGGCGAGGTCGAGACGGCGCTCATGCGCGCCGCCAGTGCATGATCCAGTTGTCGTCCCAGGTCGCGCCGCCGTCGCGCGACATGCCCTGGCGCCAGCGGCAGGAGGTCGGCGTGATCTCGTCCCAGACGCCGCGGACGACGATCGGCTTGCCGTCGTCGGTGTCCTCGGCGGTGAACACGCCGGCGCCGTCGACGAAGCCGCCGGTCAGGCCGGCCGTGCCCAGCACGCCGGACTTCGTGTTCACCCAGAAGTCCGACCACACGCGGGTCTCGCGATCGAGCAGGCGCAGGCCCATGCCGCTGAAGTCGCGGGCGGGGATGCGCAGTTCCTCGACGCTGCCGACGCCGCCGAGGATCGTCCAGCAGGTGGCTTCGCCGTCGAATTCGTCCCACTCGCCGGTCGCGGCGGACTTGAGCCGACGATGGCGGATCCGCCATTCGCCGGCGAGGAAGTCGAACTCGCCCGGCCGGCCCGGGGCCGGGACCGGACGCGCGGGCGGCGGGGCGGCGGCTTCGGCCAGCGCGTCGCCGGCGAGCGAGACGGCGAGGCCCGCGGCGGCGGTCTTCAGCAGGGCGCGGCGGGCGGGATCATCGGGGGGCAGCGACATGGCGGGCTCCGGCAGGGATCGGGAGCGCACAGCCTGCGCCGCGATACCTGACAACGGCTGTCAGGCATAGACTGCGACCCTGCACGCCCACCCCGGATCGTCCCGATGCGCAGCAGCCGACTGCTCTCGCTCCAGCTCCATCTCCAGCTGCACGGTCGCGCCACGGCCGAGGCGCTGGCGCGGGAATTCGAGGTCTCGGTGCGCACGATCTACCGCGACATCGAACGCCTCGGCGCCGCCGGCGTGCCGGTCTGCGCCGACCTCGGCCCGGGCGGCGGCTTCCGCCTGATCGATGGCTACCGCACGCGGCTGACCGGGTTGTCCGCGGACGAGGCCGAGGCGCTGTCGATGATCGGCCTGCCCGCCGCGGCCGAGGCGATGGGTCTGGGCGCCGCCGCCGCGGACGCCCGCCGCAAGCTGCTGGCGGCGCTGCCGGAGACGCGACTGGCGCTGGCCGGTCGCTTGCGCGAGCGTTTCCACCTCGATGCCGCGGAGTGGTACCGCCAGCTGGAACCGCCGCCGTCGCTGCCCGCGCTGGCCCGCGCGGTGCTCGACCAGCGCGTGCTGGCGATGACCTACGACAGCTGGACCGGCGTGCGCGACTGGACCGTGCAGCCGCTGGGCCTCGTGCTGAAGGCCGGCGACTGGTACCTGGTGGCGCACGGCCACGGCAAGGTGCGCACGTTCAAGGTCGTGCAGATCCGCGCCCATGCCGTGACCGAGGCGACCTTCGCGCGGCCGGCGGATTTCGCGCTCGCCGCGTACTGGGCGGAGGCGCTGGCGCGGTTCGAGGCCGACCTCCGCCCGGCGCTCGCCACGCTGCGGCTCACCGCGACCGGCCTGAAGCGGCTGGCGGCGCAGGGCACCTGGGCGCGACGCGCGGTGGACGCGGCCGGGCCGGCGGACGACGACGGCTGGGCGCGGGTGACGCTGCCGATCGAGCGGATCGATCAGGCCGCGCTGCTGCTGCTCGGGCTCGGGCCCGAGGTCCGCGTCGACGCCCCGGACGCCCTGCGCGACCACCTGCGCGCGCTGGCCGAAGCGGTGGCGCGGCACTGCGACGGCGCCAGCCGTTCGTCGCGATCGACCGCATGAATGGGACCGATGCCGCTGTTTCCCGTTCCGGCGGCGTGGTATCACCGCCTCGATGCCCGATTGCGGGCATCGCGTCGCCTTCGATGCGACGTCCGTTGGTGATGCTGTCGAACGCCGTCGCGTCCGCGGCGGCGTTTCCATCGACCCTCAAGGAGAACCACGCCATGAAGCGCAAGACCACGCCGCAGACCCGCACTGCCTCCCGCGACCAGCGCCTCGACGCCGTCCTCGGCGCCCTCGAGAAGAAGGCCCCCACCGGCCAGGCCCCGGCTGGCAGCTGCCGTCGCTTCATCTACTGCTTCTGATGTCCCGCGCGCCCGCCGGTCGCCGCGCGCGGCCGGCGGGCGTGTGCTGATTCGCGCCGGCACAGGCGACACGCCCGCATGCACGGACGCATGGACGACGCGACTGCGTGCGCCGACGCGTCCGCGCTGTGCGTCCTCGAACCCGGTCCCGTCTCGCGCACGCTGCCGCCGGTCGCGCGGCGCATTGCGCGTGCGGTCGCGCGCGGCGACGCGGGCACGCTGCTGCCGCCCGTGCTCGCACTGCGCGACGGCCCCGATGGCGGTCGCCTCGCCGTCGCCGACGGCCCGCTCTCCGGCGCCGACACCGCCCGCACGCTGCTCGCGCTGTGGTCGCGGCCGGCGTTCGCGCCGTTCCTGACGCTGCTGTCCGCACTGGACGCGTGGCGCCGCGTGCAGGCGCCGCGCTGTGCCGACGTGCTCGCGCCGCGGCAGCTCGATCTGCTCAACGGCGACGTCTACGGCGATCTGCTGCGCGAGGCGTTCGAGCGCTGTGCCGGAGCGCATCGCGTCGCCGACAACGCACGCTGGCTCGAACATCGCCGCCGCGCCTTCTGCGCCGCGATGGAACGTTTCCTGCATCGCCTGCGTCGCGATCTGCGCGGTGGTCGCCTGCAGGCCCTCGGCGTGCGCGGTCGCGCGCTCGCGCTCGCCGCGCTGGGCGACGAAACCCACAACGGGTTCGATCGCGTGCTGCGCGTCGGTTTCCGCGACGACGTCGCCATCGTCTACAAGGCGCGTCCTGCCGACGGCGAACGCCTGTTGCTGCGCGCCGGCGGCCTGTTCGACGCGCTGCAGCGCGCGCCCGCGGCGGCCGGCGCGTTCCGGCTGCCGCAGCTGGCATCGGTCGACGGCGTGCGCAGCGACTGCGTCTGGTGCGAGTGGATCGCGCCGGCGGACGAACAGGGCACGCTGCGCCGCGACGGCGCGTGGCGCCTGCGCGGGCCGCGGCTGCCGCAGCGCACGGCGCGCCGCTTCTGGCACGACGCCGGCGCGCTGGCCGCGGCGAGCTTCGGCTTCGGCATCGCCGATCTGTTCGGCGGCAACGTGCGCGTCGGCCGAAGCCGCGCACTCGCCGAGCCGCTGCCGTATCCGGTCGATCCGGAAGTCTGCTTCCAGCCGCTGCCGGGCCTGTGGCAGACCGGGCTGGTCGGCGATGCCGCCGACGGCGGCAACCACCACGTCGGCTTCGAGCGCCTGCCGCGGCTGTGCAGCACCGACACGCCGCTGACCGGTTTCGTGCGCGACGCCGATGGCCGCATCGCGCTGCGCCGCATCGATGCCTCGCTGGCGCGTGCGACGACCGCGAACGTCGTCGCCGATGCGCGCGGCCGCATCGGCTACGCGCCGTACCTGCCCGAGTTCTTCCGCGGGATGTTCGACGCCTGGCTCACGCTGTGCCTCGAACGCCCGCGCCTCGACGCCTGGCTGCGTCGCCATGCCGCCGATGCGCGCACTCGCGTGCTGCGGCGATCGAGCGACGTCTACGCCGCGGCGATGGATGACGCGATGCTCGATGCGCGCGCCGGCTTCGACGCCTTCGATGCCGCCGAGCGTGCGCAGATGCGGCGCGGCGATCTGCCCGCGTTCTATCGCGCGCTGCGCGGCGGGCCGCTGCGCTGGTGCGCGGTCGACGACGACGGTACGCCGCGCTGGCGCACGCGGCGCTGCCCCGATCCCGCGCCGCTGTCGCGTGACGGTCTGGCGAAGGTGCCGGAGATCATCGATCTCGGCGCTGCGCTGCGCGATGCGGCGGCCTACGTGTTCCGCGACACCGGGCCGTGCGTGCGCGAGGACGCCGCGTTCGGCGTGTCGCTGCGCATCGACGGTGCGCGTCGCGGCAGCGCGACGTTCGACTGGCCGCAGCAGGGCCATCGCCTCGTGTTCCGCTGGCACGGCGAGCGTCTGCGTCTGCGTGCCGAACCGCTGCCGTCGCCGCCACCGGAGGCGGCCGAACGCACGCGGCTGCGCACGCAGCTGTTGCGGATCGATCGCGTCGATGCCGCGCTGCGCGCGCGCTGGGCGGCGGCGGGATTCCCCGCGCGCGGCGAGGTCGCGCGCGAGCTGCGTGCGCTCGAACGCGGCGCGCGCGACTGGCTGCAGGCCGTCGTCGACGCGCACGGCTGGCCCGGGCACGCGCTGGTCGGCCAGCGCGCGGCCGCGGCGGCCTGCCGGTTGATCCAGCACCTGCCCGATGACGTCGCGTTCCAGCGCCGTTGCCTGCGCCTGCTGCGCGCGGCGGCGCAGGCCGGCGACGTGCCGGCGTCGCAGCCAGCGTACCTCGAAGACGCGCTGTGCGTGCAGGCCGGGCGACCGCAGCGCTTCGGCACCAAGCTGCGGCGCGTCGACGGCGTGCTGGTGCCGTATCCGATCCGCGGCGCCGCGCAGGTCGATGCGCGCCGGGCCGCCGTCGGCCTGCCGCCGATGGCGCGCTACCTGCGACAGGCGGCGCGCAAGCTGACTGCCATGGAGCGCAGCCGATGACCCGTGAGCCTGTCGTCTGGACGTCGCCCGTCGCGCCGCAGCCGCTGCCCGGCGCCGCGCGCGCGGCCGGCCTGCACGCACGCGATGCCTGGCGCGCGCTGCGTGCGGCCTGCGCACCGTTCCGCGACGGCACCCGCTTCCGCGTGTTGCCCGACGTGCGTTTCTGGCGCGACGACGCGCGACTGCGCGCACCGGGCACGGCGTTGCCCGGGCCGTCCGATCGCAGTCTCGCGGCGTATCGCGCGCGCCTCGCCGACGATGGTGCGCAGGATTTCGCATTGCGCATCGACGAACCGCTGCTCGCCGACGCTGCGCTGTGGCAGGCCGCACGCGCACTGCTGCGCGATGCGCTCGGTGCCGACGCAATTCCGGTGCTGCCGGTGGCGGCGGCGCTGACGCTGCGCGCCGGCGCTGCGCCGGCGCCATGGACCTGGCCCGACGGCCACGCGCGGCTGATCGCGGTGCTGGACGGCACGCTGCGGCTCGACGATGGCCGCATCGTCGCCGCGGGCGATGCGCTGTGGTGGCCGGCCGATGCCGGTGCATCGCCGCACGATGACGACGCGCTGCTGCTGTCGCTGTGCATCTCGACCGATCCGGAGACGATCGCGCAGGCCGTCGCCGAGGCGACCGATGCGCTGCTGCGCGACCTGCTCGAACGCCAGTGGCCGGACGACGGCGCCGTCGAAATGCGGCCGTTTCCGCCGCCGCTCGGCGCGCGCGGTCTGGCACCGCCGCCGGCACTGCGCGCGGTGGCGCAGGCGCTGTCCGCGGCGTCGCTGCACGACGCGCTGGCCGACGCGCTCGACCTCGATGCCTGCTTGCGCGCGAGCAGCCGCGGCCTGCTGCCGATCCCCGGCGTGCGCCGCGCACCGTTGCGCGACGAGGCGCTTGTGCGGCTCTGCGCCGACGGCGTGATCCGCCGCCGCCTCGACGATCGCCGCTGGCTGCTCGCGGTCAACGGCCACGTGCAGCTCGTCGACGCGCGGCCCGCGTGGCGTCGCGCGTGGGCGCGGTTGTGCACGGGCGCGCCGCAGCGCGTGGGCGATCTGGTGGGCGGCGCGCGCGATCGCGATGTGTTGCGCGAACGGCTCGATGTGCTGCATGCGCTGGGCGCGCTCGACCTGGTGGCGGGAGACGCGCCATGACCGACCACGACGTGCTGCCGACGCTGGACTGGGACCGCTTCGTCGCCGCGCACTGGGACCGGCGCCCGGTGCGCATCGTCGACTGCGGCCGCGCGCCGTTCGTGGCCGGCGAGGTGCTGCGTGCGGCGTCGCGCGCGGCCGGCGTCGAGGCATCGCCGCTGCCCTACGCGCAGTTCACGCTCGATCGCGCGCAGCAGACCGATCCGCGACCGGCATTGCCGCGCGCCGGCGAACGCGATCTCGCCGCCTATGCGCGCCGCCTCGCCGATCTCGCCGATGGCCGTCGCCATGCGGTGATCGTCAATCGCCTGCACGGCTTCGACCACGCGCTGTGGCGACGCGAGCGCGACTGGTTCGCGCCGCTGTGGGCGCGCGTCGGACTGCCGTCGGGCAGCGCCATCACCACGTGGTTCCACGGCGATTACGACCACAGCCCGATCGGCGTGCACAAGGACCGGTTCGCGACCTTCATGTTCGTGCTGGCCGGGCGCAAGCGCATGCGTTTCTGGGCCGAGCGCCCGTGGCGCGAGCCGGTGACGACGCGGGTCGACTACGCCGCGTACCTGCCGCAGTCGTTCGCGGTCGAGCTGGGCCCGGGCGAAGCGCTGTACTGGCCGGCGAGCTACTACCACGTCGGCGAAACCGCCGGCGATGGCGCGGCGACCAGCGTCAACGTCGGCATCCCGCGTGGCGAGCAGCATCGGCATTACGACATCGACGATCTGCTCGCGCCGCGCGATGCGCCGATGCCGTCCGCCGCGCGCATCGTCGTGCCGGCGAGGCCCTGCGTCGCGATGTCCGTCGATGCGCAGCGCGACACCGTCGACGACGTGCCCGCGGTGTGGCGCGCCGCCGCCGCCGACCTGCGCCGCCGCTGCGCCCCACGCCGGCTGGCCGCGAGCGCGCGCCGGGTCGCGCTGGCCCGCGCCGGCGCCGGCGGCTTCGAGCCGGTGCCGCCGCCGGCGAAGCGACCGGCGCTCGCGACGGGCGACACGCTGCAGCGGGTCCCCGGCGTGCGCCTGCTGTGGTCCGCCGCCGCAGGCGCGCCGGTGCTGGTCGGCGCCGAGGGCCATGTCGCCGGGACCGTGCTGGACGCCGCCACCGTCGCGCGGCTCATCGCCGTGCTCGACGACGGCCGCGCGCATCCGCTGCGCCGGCTGCTGGCGTTCGCGGCCGATGCGCCCGCGCGTCGCGCGCTGCACGTGTTGCTGACCGACCTGGTGGCGTGGCGTGCGCTGCGCCGCCGGCGCGGCTGAGTCTGAGGTATCCCCACAAATTTTCGTGGAATCCTTGGGCATTCACGTCCCGACGACATTCGTGAGCCGGTTCTGCTCTTGATCTGCCGGGGCCCCTGGTCGCGACGGGCTTCGCGAATCAGGCCCGCAGGGCGCGCGGCAGGAGGCCGCGCGTTTTTCGACCAGCACAGGGATGTGCTGTCGAAAAACCCCGCGAAGCCCGTGCACCCGACGCGCAGCGTCGGGCGCGACCGACGGGGGCGAAGACGCCCGCTTGCGCGCCACCGGCGCGCGGGCGACTGAGCGCCCATGCGCTGCGCGCATGGGCCGGGAATGCTTTCTTTTGGCGACTTTTCTTGACTCGCGCCTGCGGCGCTCGCCCTTCGGGCCGGCTTCGCCGTTCGCGCCGCAAGCGGCGCAGTGCACAAGCAAAGAAAGGTGACTCGCTCGCGGCAGCGAGCGAAACCAAAAGCCGGGCAGGCAAGCTCGCCGCATGCCTTCGTCAAGGATGACCCCGATCGTCAATGAAGCAGGTCCCTCGCCTTGGGCTCGGGATGACACGAAATGGGGCGAAATCGCTTGCCCCGATGGTCTGTCGGCACAAAAAGTGGGGATACCTCAGGGCTGAGCCCTGCACCGACGTACACTCGACCCTTCGATCGGGCCTCGTCCGAGGGGGACGCATGATCCCGGGTTGGGTACTGCTGCTGGTGTCGCTGGGCTATGTCGGCGTGCTGTTCGCCGTCGCCTACATCGGCGACGTGCGCGGCGAGCGGCCGCGCTGGCGCTGGCTGCGGCCGGCGGTCTACGCGCTGGCGCTGGCGGTGTACTGCTCGTCGTGGACGTTCTACGGCGCGGTCGGCACCGCGGCGCGTACGGGGCTGGGCTTCGTGCCGATCTACCTCGGGCCGCTGCTGCTGCTGCTGTTCGGCTGGCGCATCCTCGAACGGCTGGTGCTGATCTCCGGCGAACACCGCATCGTGTCGATCGCCGACTTCCTGTCCTCGCGCTACGGCCGCGCGCCCGGGCTGGCGGCGCTGGTCGCGGCGGTGGCGGTGCTGGCCGCGGTGCCCTACGTCGCGCTGCAGTTCAAGGCGGTGGCGATGAGCGTGGAGGTGCTGGCGCCGGGCAGCGACCGCCAGCTGTTCGCCGATCCCGCGCTGTACGTCGCGCTGCTGCTGGCGGCGTTCGCGATCCTGTTCGGCACCCGCGCCATCGACGCCACCGAGCACCACCGCGGCATGGTGCTGGCGGTGGCGCTGGAATCGCTGGTGAAGCTGCTCGCGTTCCTCGGCATCGGCGTGTTCGCGCTGCTGCACCTGCCCGGCGACGGCAGCCTGATCGCGCGCATCGCCGCGGCCGGCGGCGCCGCGTCGGCGCCGGGATTGCCGGCGGGCTTCGTCGCGCAGACGCTGATCGCCTTCGCCGCGATCGTCTGCCTGCCGCGCCAGTTCCACGTGGCGGTGGTCGAATGCCAGGACGTCGCCGACCTGCGTCCGGCGCGCTGGTTGTTCGGCGGCTATCTCGTGCTGTTCAGCCTGTTCGTGGTGCCGATCACGCTGGCCGGCCATGAACTGCTGTCGGGTCGCGGCGTCTCGCCGGACACCTACGTGCTGGCGTTGCCGCTGGCGCTGGATCGCGACTGGCTGGCGCTGGTGGCCTACATCGGCGGGTTTTCCGCTGCGACGGGCATGGTGATCGTCGCCAGCGTCGCGCTCGCGACCATGGTCAGCAACGACCTGGTGATGCCGCTGCTGCTGCGCGGCCGCGCGCCCACCGCCGGCGGCATCGACCGGCTGGTGCTGTGGGTGCGGCGCGTGACGATCCTGCTGCTCGCGTTGCTGGCGTACGCGTACCACCGCATGGCCGCTGCCGCCGGCGACAGCCTTGCGCAGCACGGCCTGCTGTCGTTCGCGGCGGTGGCGCAGTTCGCGCCGGCGCTGATCGGCGGGCTGTACTGGCGTGGCGCCAGCCGTGCCGGCGCGTTCGCGGGCGTGTTCGCCGGCGCGGTGGTCTGGGCCTACACGCTGATGCTGCCGACGCTGGCGCAGAGCGGCGGCTTCGGCGGCGAGTGGGGCGCGTCGTGGCTGGCGCACGGGCCGTTCGGGCTGTCGTGGCTGCGGCCGCGGCAGCTGTTCGGCCTCACCGGCTGGGACCCGCTCACGCACGGCGTGTTCTGGTCGCTGCTGTTCAACATCGGCGCGCTGTTCCTGGTGTCGGCGCGGCGCCGGCCGCTGCTGCAGGAACAGTTGCTGTCCGCGTCGTATCTCGATCCCTACGCGCAGAAGTCGCCGCTCGGTCCGGGCGGCTGGGCCGGCACCGTGCGCAGCGGCGAACTGCTGGCGCTGGCCGAACGCATCGTCGGCGAGCGCCACGCGCGGCGCGCGTTCGCCGATTTCGCCGAATCGACGGTGCGCCGGCAGTGGCAGCCGCAGCAGCTCGCCGATCGCGCGCTGGTGCAGTTCACCGAGCGCCTGCTGGCGTCGGCGATCGGCGCGGCGTCGGCGCGGCTCACGCTGACCAGCGCGCTGCGCGGCTCGGGCATGGAACTGGGCGAAGTGGTGTCGCTGCTGGACGAAGCCAGCCAGGAGCTGCGCTTCAATCGCCAGGTGCTGTCGACCACGCTGGAGAACATCAGCCAGGGCGTGAGCGTGGTCGACGCCGACCTGCGCCTGGTCGCGTGGAACCGGCGCTACCAGCAGATGCTCGGCTTCCCCGAAGGCATGCTCTACGTCGGCCGACCGATCGCCGATCTCATCCGCTGGAGCGCCGAGCGCGCCGAGATGAACGAAGTCGGCAGCGGTGCCGGGCTGTCGGTCGAGGACCAGGTCGATCGCCGCCTCGCGCACCTGCGCGCGGGGCAGGCGTACGTGTTCCAGCGCGTGCGCGCGAACGGCCAGGTGATCGAGATGCGCGGCCAGCCGCTGCCCGGCGGCGGCTATGTCACCAGCTTCAGTGACATCACCGACTACAAGCATGTCGAACGCCAGCTGCGCGAGGTGAACGAGACGCTGGAGCAGCGCGTCGAGCAGCGCACGCGCGAGGCCGAGGCGGCGCAGCAGTCGAAGACGCGCTTCCTCGCCGCGGTCAGCCACGACGTGCTGCAGCCGCTGAATGCCGCGCGGCTGTTCGCTTCCGCGCTGCGCGAGACGCCCGATCCCGACGAGCGCACGCGCCTCGCCGAACGCGTCGATACCGCGCTGCGCGCCGCCGAGGACCTGCTCGACGGCCTGCTCGACGTCTCGCGTCTCGACGCCGGCGTGCTGCAACCGGAACTGTCGCACTTCGATGCGACCGAACTGCTGCACGAACTCGCCGCGCAGTACGCGCCCAGCGCCGCTGGCCGCGGCCTCGCGCTGCGCGTGCATGCGCGACCGGGCACGTTCGCGCGCAGCGATCGCCGCCTGCTGCGTCGCGCGCTGCAGAACTTCCTCGCCAACGCCCTGCGCTACACCCGCGAGGGCGGCGTGCTGCTCGCGCTGCGCCGCCGCGGGCAGGGCATCGAACTGCAGGTGTGGGACACCGGCCCGGGCATTCCCGCGCACCACCTCGGCCAGATCTTCGAGGAATTCCGCCGCTTCGAGCAGGCCGGCGTCGGCGGCGAACGCGGCCTCGGCCTCGGTCTGTCGATCTGCCAGCGCATCGCGCGCATCCTCGGCCATCCGCTGCAGGTGCATTCGCGCGTGGGCCGCGGCAGCGTGTTCTCGATCCGCGTGCCGCCCGGTCGCGCCATGCCCGCGCGCCCGTCACGCGTGATGCCCGCGGCCGATGCTGTCGCCGGCCTGCGCGTGCTGTGCGTCGACAACGACCCCGAGATCCTCGACGGCATGCGCGCGCTGCTCGATCGCTGGAACGCCGTCGCGCTCACCGCCGCCACCGTCGACGAAGCGCTGGCGCACATCGATCTCGACCACCCCGCCACGCTGCCCGACGTCGCGCTGGTCGACTACCACCTGCACGACCGGCTCGACGGCCTCGGCGTGATCGCCGAACTGCGCCGCCGCGCGAAACGCGATCTGCCCGCCGCGCTGCTTACCGGCGACGGCAGCGACATGCTCAAGAACGCTGCCCGCGAATACGGCTGCACCGTGCTGACCAAACCGGTGAAACCCGCGTCGCTGCGGGCGTGGCTGGGGGCGTGGGGTTAGTAGATCTTCGAACAGAGAAGGAGCTCTTCGTGTCTGAAATATATGCCGGCATCATCGGAATCATCGTGGGATCAGTCTTTACGGCAATGGGATTCCTTTATAGGAGAAGGCTCGAAAATATAAGCAAGCTCAATGTCGCGCTTTTCAAGCTTATTGAGCTTTATCAGGCCATCAGGGCAGCTGCTCCGCCTGATCATTCGCAGTGGATAGACGTTTACTTCCGGGTGGCTCAAGAAGTTTTTCCGGAAGAACCAATCGAGGAGCACAAGGCTGCTTTTAAGAAAGAGATCATGCCTTTCATGAGAGAAGCTATTGCAAAATCAATCATAGAAGAAGATGGTGATTTGATAGAGGGGTATCGCTCGGCAATTCAAAGCATTGCGCCGATTGATCCTGTGATGGCCGCACGCCTAGACATGAACAGGCAAATCAAAAGAGCGCTTTCTGAAATCAAAAACTACAATCATCACGTCGTTACGATGATGAAAGGTAGGTTTTCAGACGAAGAGCTCTATTTTGCCGAGTTTGGAATTTCAATCGCGAATAAAGAGATTTTCGCCATCGCTTGTCAAGATCTAAGAAAAGATATCCTTGCGCTTTCTTTGAAATGCGGCCTGTGGTCTGCCTTTTTGATTTATAAAAGCATGAGAAAAAAAGCCGTTGGAATAGCGTATGGCGGCCTCGAAAATGAAATTAAAAATTATCTATTGGAGATCAAGAAAGAGTTGACAAAAAATCAACGAGGACTTTCTTTGTCTGAAACAAGACCGACTGAGTAAGAGCATCATGTTCCCGTGAATTTTGAGGGAATTTTCAACGATGCTTTTGCTCAACCTCCCAGCGTCTCGCCCCACGCACGCAGTGCTTCGATTACCGGCCACGCGGCGCGGCCGCGGTCGGTGAGGCGGTAGTCGACGCGCGGCGGGATCTCCGGATACACGGTACGTTCGATCACGCCGCCGTCTTCGAGGCGGCGCAGGTGGTCGGTCAGCGCCTTCGGGCTGACGCCGTGCAGGGCGGCGCGCAGTTCGCCGAAGCGGCGCGTGCCGTCGAACAGTTCGCGCAGGATCAGCAGCGTCCACTTGCCGTCGAGCACGTCGACGGCGCGTTCGATCGGACAACCTTTCAGGCCCATCTCGCCTCCGCGCGTGCAACGGCCATTGCTTCACTTCCGTATACCGGATTACCGGAAAGTGCGTTCTTCCGGGGCCGCATGCTGGCACCTATGCTGCGCGCCGACAACCGGAGCAGAGCCCATGCAGACCTTCGACAGACCCGGCGCGTTCGCGCGCGGCGTGACCGTCCTCATCCTGATCGTGCAGGCGACGCTCGGCGTCGTGTTCGTGCTGGCGCCGCAGGCCTTCGCGCATGCGCTGGGACTGCCGCCGGCGCCGGCCTGGACCGACTGGATGTTCGCGCAGTTCGGTGCGCGTGCATTGGGGTTCGCCTACGGCATGCGTCTGGCGTTGCGCGATCCGCGCGCGAACGCCGGCTGGCTGCGCGCGATGGTGCTGGTGCAGGCGATCGACTGGCTCGGCACGCTGGCGGCGCTGTCCGCGGGCAAGGTGACGTGGCTGCAGACGTCCACGGCGCCGTTCCTGCCGGTGCTGTTCATCGTCGTGCTGCTGCGCGAACTGCGGCGGCAGGCGGCGATGCCGGCCGCGCGCATCGAAGCCGCATGACGATGCCCGGACCGGCGCTGTTCGCGCGACTGCAGGCCGCGGCGTTCTACCGCGGCCTGCACGAGACCGCCGCCGATCTGGCCGGCGTCGCAAACGACGATCGCACGTGGCTGGACGTCGGCTGCGGCCCCGGCGTGTTCGCGCGCATCGCCGCGGCGCGCGGTTTCCGCGTGCGCGGCATCGATCGCGATCCCGGCATGATCGCGACGGCCGAACGCCTGGCCGCGATGCACGGCATGACGATCGAATTCGCCGTCTCCGATCTCGCCGACGAAGTCGCCGAGGGGCGCGGATACGACGTGGTGTCGGCGTCGTCGCTGGTGGTGGTCACGCCCGATCCGCACGCCACATTGCAGCGCCTGTTCTCGCTGACGCCGCCGGATGGCTGCGTCATCGTGATCGAGGTTGCGCCGGCGATGACCCGTGGCCGCGCACTGCGGCAGTGGCTGCGCGGCGGACTCGGGTCCGGCGGCGGGATGCTGCTGCTCTGGGCGATGGCGCGCAGCGGCCGCGCCTTGCCCGATGCGACCTTCGACGATCCGCGCTGGACTGCGACGCAACATCCCGCGCTCGGCGGGCTGGCGAAGGTGTGGGTGCTGGTGGCACGACATGGCCTGCGCGATGCGCCGGTGATCGGCTGATCGAGCTTCTCGTGCAGGAATGCGCGCATCGGGACTGAACCGGATTCCTTCGCGACCGGCGATGCCGCGGGTCGCGCGTTACGATCGTCGCTGCGGTTCGCCAAGACGCGGTCGCGTCCCGACACGTCAATGCAGCAGGAGGACACCCCCATGCCCGGTCTCGACAGTGCGTTCGTGCAATGCCCGTATTGCGGCGAGGAAATCGAGGTGCTGGTCGATGGTTCGGTCGACCAGCAGACCTATGTCGAGGATTGCAGCGTCTGCTGCCGGCCGATCGTGTTCACCGTCGCCGCCGAGGATGGCGAAGTGACGTTCGTCGAGGCGTGTGGCGAGGACGAGTGACGCCGGCTCGCAGACGCCGCGTCAGAACGGTCCGCGCGACGCGATGTCGTCGAACACGCGCTGCAGTTCCGCGAGCCGGTGGTCGTAGCTGCGGGTGAGGCAGGCGACGTCGGCGCCGCAACGGCGGCGCTGCTTCAGCCACGCGACCTGCGCGTCCTGCAGCGCACCGCGGCCGCCCATCGCCAGCAGGTGGCCTTCGAGTTCGAACATCGTCGCCATGCGCACGTCCGCGTCTTCCAGCGCGCGATGGCGGCAGATGGCTTTCTCGTCGGCGGCACGTGCCTTCGCGCAGTCGAAGCTGGCGGCGTGCGTGGCGACGGGTGCGAGGAAGACGAACGCGAGTGCGCAGAGACGGCGCATGGGCGACTCCGGAGCGATGAAGACGCGTCGAGTGTAGGTGCGACGTTGAAGTCGTGGATGAATGTGGCGCTTGGGTGGCGATGCGCACGACGCGCATCGCGATGTGCGCGATATCGCGGCCTGCTGCTTACTCGTCGTCCGGCGGCGGCGGCGTGACCGCTTCGGGATCGACCGCGAGCTTGCCGGCGATGAGTACCGCCTGGGTGCGGTTGCTGGCGCCGAGCTTGCGCAGGATCGCGGTCATGTGCGCCTTGATCGTGGCCTCGGACACGCCCAGCTCGTAGGCGATCTGCTTGTTGAGCAGGCCGTCGCCGAGCATCTGCAGCACGCGGAACTGCTGTGGCGTGAGTTCGCGCACGCGCGCGGCGGCGTCGTGTTCGTCCGCGCCGGCGGCCGGGGCCTTCAGCGCGGCGGCGGGCGCCCAGCGGTCGCCGGCCAGCACGGTGTCGATGGCCTCGCCCAGGGTCGTCGCGTCGGCCGACTTCGGCAGGAAGCCGACGGCACCGTGGTCCAGCGCGCGGCGCATCACCGGCGGCTCCTCGCGCGCGGACACCACCATCACCGGCAGCTGCGGGTAGTGCGCGCGCAGGTGCACCAGCGCGCTGAAGCCGTGCGCGCCGGGCATGTTCAGGTCGAGCAGCAGCAGGTCGGCGTCGGGTTCGCGTTCGACCAGCGCGTACAGCGCGTCGACGCTGTCGGCCTCGTGCAGGCGGGCGCCGGGCAGCGCGCGCGACACCGCGCCGCGCAGGGCTTCGCGGAACAGCGGGTGATCGTCGGCAACCAGAATCGTGGGCATGGCGGGCGGCACGGCGAGGATGGCGCGCCCAAGGTAACGCAGACCGGCGGCCGGCTCCAATGGCGGCCGCCGGTTCATCGGGGCGGCGTCACTTGACCAGCCGCTCCTCGACCAGCGACTTCACCACCGACGGGTCGGCCAGGGTCGAGGTGTCGCCGAGCTGGTCGGGCGCGTTTTCGGCGATCTTGCGCAGGATGCGGCGCATGATCTTGCCCGATCGCGTCTTGGGCAGGCCCGGCGCCCACTGCACGAAGTCGGGCGTGGCGATCGGCCCGATCTCCTTGCGCACGTGCGCCACCAGCGCCTTGCGCAGCTCCTCGGTCTGGGTTTCGCCGGCCACCAGCGTGACGTAGGCGTAGATGCCCTGGCCCTTGATGTCGTGCGGGAAGCCGACGACCGCGGCCTCGGCGACCTTCGGATGCGAGACCAGCGCGCTTTCGACCTCGGCGGTGCCGATGCGGTGGCCGCTGACGTTGATCACGTCGTCGACGCGGCCGGTGATCCAGTAGTAGCCGTCGCCGTCGCGGCGGCAGCCGTCGCCGGTGAAGTAGCTGCCCGGGTAGGTGCGGAAGTAGGTGTCGATGAAGCGCGGATGGTCGCCGTAGACCGTGCGCATCTGGCCCGGCCACGAATCCAGCAGAACGAGGTTGCCTTCGGTGGCGCCTTCCAGGTGTTCGCCGTTGGCGTCGACCAGCGCGGGGCGCACGCCCGGCAGCGGCAGCGTGGCGGAGCCGGGCTTGAGGTCGGTGGCGCCGGGCAGCGGCGAGATCAGGATGCCGCCGGTCTCGGTCTGCCACCATGTGTCGACGATCGGGCAGCGGCCGTCGCCGACGATGTCGTGGTACCAGCGCCAGGCCTCGGGATTGATCGGTTCGCCGACGCTGCCGAGCAGGCGGATCGACGCGCGCGAGGTCTTCTTCACCGGCGCCTCGCCTTCGCGCATCAGCGCGCGGATCGCGGTCGGTGCGGTGTAGAAGATCGTGACCTGGTGCTTGTCGACCACTTCCCAGAAGCGCGACACGCTGGGGTAGTTCGGCACGCCCTCGAACACGACCGAGGTCGCGCCGTTGGCCAGCGGACCGTAGGCGATGTAGCTGTGGCCGGTGACCCAGCCGACGTCGGCGGTGCACCAGTAGACGTCGTCCTCGCGCAGGTCGAACACCGACTCGTGCGTGAAGCTGGCCCACACCAGGTAGCCGCCGGTGGTGTGCAGCACGCCCTTGGGCTTGCCGGTGCTGCCGGAGGTGTAGAGGATGAACAGCGGGTCTTCCGCGTTCATGCGCTCGGGCTCGCACTCGGCGGGTTGTTCGTCGACCACGGCGTCGTACCAGCGGTCGCGCGGCATCTGCATCTCGACCGCGCCGCCGGTGTGGCGCAGCACCAGCACGGTGTCGACCGAATCGGTGCCGGCCATCTTCAGCGCGGCGTTGACGTTTTCCTTCAGCGGCACCGACTTGCCGCCGCGCAGGCCTTCGTCGGCGGTGATGACGATGCGGCTGCCGCAGTCGGCGATGCGATCGGCGATCGAATGCGGCGAGAAGCCGCCGAACACTACCGAGTGGATCGCGCCGATGCGTGCGCAGGCCTGCATCGCGACGACCGCTTCGGGAATCATCGGCAGGTAGATGGTGATGCGGTCGCCCTTCTTCGCGCCCAGCGCGCGCAGTGCGTTCGCGAGCTTGCACACGCGGGCGTGCAGTTCGCGGTAGGTGATGCGCTCGGCCGGCTTCGCCGGATCGTCGGGTTCGTAGATCAGCGCGACCTTGTCGCCGCGCGTGGCGAGGTGGCGATCGAGGCAGTTGACGCTGACGTTGAGCTCGCCGTCCTCGAACCAGCGGATGCGGAAGTCGTCGAGCGCGTAGCTCACGTTCTTCATCTTCGTCGGCGCGCGATACCAGTCGAGGCGCTGCGCGATGCGGCCCCAGTAACCTTCCGGATCGTCGATCGCGGCGGCGTAGTCGCGTGCGTAGTCTTCGCGTCCGATCCTGGCCTGCGCCGCGAACGCGGCGGGCACCGGATAGACGGACGGGGCGTTGTCGGTCTGCGACATGGCGTGTTCCTCCGCGGGGATGCAATGGGCACAGTGTGCCGCAAACCCGTTGTTTTGCAGTGCAACATGGCGTTTAGACCATGGTCGCAAAATGCCGGGAATGGCCGCGCGCTTCGACCAATGGCGAATAGGCGGGCCGGATGGCGGGGCACAGGCTGCGACCACTTCGCACCGTTACGTGCCCTCGGGAGGGGCCCGCCATGAACCATCGACTGCAATCCAGGAGGCCGTTGACGCTGTCGCTGATGGTCTGTCTGCTCGCGCCGGGGCTCGCCCTCGCGCAGGCATCCACGCCACGCGAACAGGCGCTCGAAGCGCGCGTCGCCGAGCTCGAGAAGATCGTGCAGCAGCTCGCTGCGCAGCAACAGGCACAGGCCGCGCAGACGGCCGCGCCCGCTGCCGCGCCCGCGGACAACAAGCCGAAGATCCAGAGCACGCCGATCATGCCGTCGGCCAACGCCGGCACGCGGTTCTCGTACGGTGGTTTCATCAAGCTCGACGCGATGATCACCAACACCAGCGACGGCGAGATCGCCGACGGCAGCGTGGGCCGCCTGTTCTACGTGCCGTCGACCATTCCGATCGGGGCGACCGGCGCCGATGAAGGCACCGACACCGACATGGGCGCGCAGCTGTCGCGTTTCTGGTTTGCGGGCGACACCGACCTCGAATCGGGCGACAAGCTCAAGGGCTACATCGAACTCGACATGTTCGGCGGCGGCAACATCACCGGCAACGAGGTGTCGACCAACACCTACGGCGTGAGCCTGCGCCAGGCCTACGTGAACTGGACGCGCCCGGACGGCAGCAGCGTGCTCGCCGGCCAGACGTGGTCGAACTTCCAGGACGTGGCCGCGCTGCCGGATGCGGTCGACTTCGTCGGCCCGACCGAAGGCACGATCTTCGTGCGCCAGGCCCAAGTGCGCTACACCAAGGGCGCGTGGTCGTTCTCGCTGGAGAATCCGGAAACCACGATCACGCCGTACCACAACGTCGGCGCGCGCATCAGCAGCGACGACAACAACATGCCCGACCTCACCGCGCGCTGGCAGAAGAAGGGCGACTGGGGCTACGTGTCGGTCGCGGGCATGGTCCGCCAGTTCGCCTACCAGAACCCGGCCGCGCACATCAACGACACCAGCACCGGTGGCGCACTGAGCGTGTCCGGCCGCTTCAACCTCGGCAAGAACGACGACATCCGCTACATGGCGACCTACGGCAAGGGCATCGGCCGCTACCTCGGCTTGGGCCTCGCCAGCGACACCGTGCTCGATGCGGGCGGCAGCCTGGAGGCGATCGACGGCTACGGCGGCTTCGCCGCCTGGCGCCACGCGTTCTCGCCGAAGCTGCGCAGCAACCTGTTCTACTCGGCCGCCGCCTTCGACAACGACACCGCGCTCACCGGCGTCGCGGTCACCAAGGGCGCCGAGTCGTTCCACGCCAACCTGATCTATTCGCCGATCCCGAAGCTCGACATCGGCGCCGAACTGATCTGGGGCCGCCGCACGCTGGAGAACGACCTCGACGGTGACCTCCAGCGCCTGCACACCCACGTGAAGTACAGCTTCTGACCGGAGAACGCACCATGTCCAGCACCACCGCACCAGGCGTTCCCGCGACGGGAGCGCTCACCGGCGCCCACAAGAAGGTCATCTTCGCCTCGAGTCTCGGGACGGTCTTCGAGTGGTACGACTTCTACCTCTACGGGTCGCTCGCCGCGCTCATCGGCAAGCACTTCTTCACCGGCCTCAACGACACCAGCCAGTTCATCTTCGCGCTGCTCGCCTTCGCGGCCGGCTTCGCGGTGCGTCCGTTCGGCGCGCTGGTGTTCGGCCGCCTCGGCGACATGATCGGCCGCAAGTACACGTTCCTGGTCACGATCGTGATCATGGGCCTGTCGACGTTCCTGGTCGGCGTGCTGCCGAGCTACGACACCATCGGCATCGCCGCGCCGGTCGCGCTGATCTCGCTGCGCCTGCTGCAGGGCCTCGCGCTCGGCGGCGAGTATGGCGGTGCCGCGACCTACGTCGCCGAGCACGCGCCGCACGGCAAGCGCGGCCTGTACACCAGCTTCATCCAGACCACCGCGACGCTGGGCTTGTTCCTGTCGCTGCTGGTGATCTGGGCCTGCCGCAACTACCTCGGCAAGGAAACCTTCGAGGACTGGGGCTGGCGCGTGCCGTTCATCGTGTCGGTGGCGCTGCTGGGCGTGTCGGTGTGGATCCGCATGCAGCTGCACGAGTCGCCGCTGTTCCAGCAGATGAAGGCCGAAGGCAAGCAGTCGAAGGCGCCGATCACCGAGAGCTTCTTCTCGCGCAACGGCAAGATCGCCCTGCTCGCGCTGCTCGGTGCCACCGCCGGCCAGGCCGTGGTCTGGTACACGGGCCAGTTCTACGCGCTGTTCTTCCTCACCAAGACGCTCAGCGTCGACCCGAACACGGCCGACATCCTGATCGCCATCGCACTGGCCATCGCCACCGGCGGCTTCGTCTTCTTCGGCTGGCTGTCGGACAAGATCGGCCGCAAGAAGATCATCATGGCCGGCTGCCTGATCGCCGCGGCGACCTACTTCCCGGTGTTCAAGGGCCTGATGCACGCCGCCAACCCGGCGCTGGAACAGGCCGTGGCCAGTGCCCCGGCGACGGTGAAGGCCGACCGCAGCCGCTGCGCGCTGCAGTTCGACCCGGTGGGCAAGAAGACCTTCAAGCAGTCGTGCGACATCATCACCTCGGCGCTGGCGAAGAAGGGCATCCCGTACACGATCGTCGACGGCCCGGCCGGCAGCGTCGCCGAGGTCAAGATCGGTGCCGCCACCCTGCCGAGCTTCGAAGGCGAGTCGCTGGACAAGGACACCTTCAAGGCGCAGTCCGACGCGTTCGGCAAGTCGCTGGGTGATGCGCTGAAGGCCGCCGGCTATCCGGCCAAGGCCGACGACGCGCAGATGAACAAGCCGATGGTGATCGCGCTGCTGACCTACCTCGTGCTGCTCGTGACGATGGTCTACGGCCCGATCGCGGCGTGGCTGGTGGAGCTGTTCCCCACCCGCATCCGCTACACCTCGATGTCGCTGCCGTACCACATCGGCAACGGCTGGTTCGGCGGGTTCCTGCCGTTCATCGCCTTCACGATCGTGGCGGCCACCGGCGACATCTTCAGCGGCCTGTGGTACCCGATCAGCATCGCGGTGATGACCGCCGTCATCGGCTCGCTGTTCCTGCGCGAGACCAAGGACGTCGACATCACCCAGTAACGCGATCCTGCCCGTCACCCGTGCAATGAAGACGCCGGCGCAAGCCGGCGTCTTCGTGTGTGCATGTGGATCGCGGCGTCACTCCGGCGATGGAAACAGCAACCGATTGATGACCAGCGTCTCGACCTCGCACTCGTTCGCCATCTCCTCGGTTTCGGACTCTTGTTCCTGCAATGCCAGCGCGTGCGCATCGGCCGCGTCGCGCTGCGCGTGCAGGATGACGAAACGGCGCACGCACTGGCCGAACCCTTCGTAATACGCGCTGACGAGATGCAGTTCCGTTTCCGGATGGCCCACGACTTCGATTTCGACGATGCGGACGTCGGTCGCCAGGTCCACTTCACGGTAGGCCTGCGCCCGCCACGGGTCGTTCTCGGCCGAGACGCCCTGGTAGCGGGCCTTTGCGATCTCGGCCGCCTCGCGCGAATCGAAGACACCGAGGCAGAGATTGGCGCCGGTGTAGGGAGAGATTTCCCGTTCGAGCAGATACATCGAGGATCTCTCGACGCTCAGGCCGCGGCCGCTTCCCGCTTCGGTGCCACCAGCCGCGAGGCAATGATGCCGACCTCGTACAGCAGGTACATCGGGATTGCCAGCATCAGCTGCGACACGGCATCCGGAGGCGTGATCACCGCGGCCACCACGACGATGCCGATCAGCGCGTAGCCGCGCCACTGCGACAGCTGCTGCGGCGTGACCAGGCCCAGCATCACCAGGATCACCAGCGCCACCGGCAGCTCGAAGCTCACGCCGAAGGCGAAGAACAGCACGATCACGAAGTCGAGGTACTTCACCGGGTCCGGCGTGATCTTGATGATGTCCGGCGCGAACGAGGTGAGGAACCGGAACGCGCCGCGCAGCACGACGAAATAGGCGAACGCGCAGCCGGCGTAGAACAGCAGCAGCGACGACACCAGGATCGGCAGCGCCATGCGCTTCTCGCTGCGGTACAGCCCCGGCGCCACGAACGCCCAGACCTGGTACAGCAGCCACGGCATGGTCGCGAACACGGCGATGAAGAAGTCCAGCTTCATCAGCGCCATGAACGAGGACATCACCTCGTACGAGTTCAGCGTGGCGCCCGCCGGCAGCACCGCCAGCATCGGGTGCGCCAGCCAGGTGAACAACGGCTTGGAGAACGGCACCAGCGCGAAGAACACCACCAGCACGGCCGCGAGCCCGCGGATCAGCCGGGCCCGCAGTTCGATGAGATGGCTGAGCAGGCTGCCCTCGGCGCCGCCGTCAGCGTCGGTCATCGTGCTCCCCGGCATCGTGTCCCCCGGTCACGGCGGCGGCGGGATCGGTCGCGGGCGCGGGCAGCGCCGCGTCGGGCGCCGGCACTTCGGCCGTGGCCTGGCGCAGCTGCGCCTGCATGGCTTCGAACTCGCGCCGGGCATCGTCGGTGGCGGCGCGCATGCCGGCGTCGAGGTCGCTCATGGTCTGCCGGGTGTCGTGCAGCGTCCGCTTGAGTTCCTCGGCCGCCAGTTCGCGTTCCAGCTCCGACTTCACCGAGTACCACTGCGCGCGGGCGCGGCGCACCCACAGCCCGGCGAAGCGCGCGGCCTTGGGCATGCGTTCGGGACCGAGCACCACGAGGGCGACGATCCCGATCACCACGAGTTCGGAGAAGCCGATGTCGAACATGACGGACGGCCGCGACGGCCGGGTCCTGCCGCCGGATCAGCGGGCGACGTGGTCGTCGTTGCGCTGGGCGTCGGCCGCGGGATCGCGCTGCGACTGGTCCTTCAGCTGCGCGGGCTTCTCGTCCTCGCCCTGCACACCCTTCTTGAATTCGTTGACGGCCTTGCCGAGGTCCTTGGCGCCGCTGGTCAGGCGCTTGGTGCCGAACACCAGCAGCACGATGACCAGAACGATGATCCAGTGCGTGAGGCTCATGCCGCCCATGGGAGTGCTCGCTGGAAGAGAAAGAACGGACGCGCAGGATACCGCATCGCCGCCGGCAGGCCCTGAATCCGGGTCCGCGGCGGCGGTGGACGGCGCTCAGGGCGTGGCCGGCAGGGCCTCGACCTTGGCGGGGTTCTGGATCGGCGTGCTCTGAATGGGCGTGCTCTCGATCGGCTTGCCTTCGACCGGCTGGAACGGTTGCGGCTGCGCCTGCGCGGTGGCGGCCGGTGCGGCGTCGGTCGCCGGTTCCGACGGCTGGCGCGCGGCGCGTGCGGCGTTGCTCGCCTGCAGCAGGCGCTCGCGGAAGCCGGAGACCGACGCCGACGGCGCCTGCGGGGCGCGGTCCTCGAAGATCATCCGCGGGGTGGTGTCCTGGCCGTAGACCGCCTCGTCGGCGGCATCGTCGATGCTCAGCACCGCGCCGTCGAGGGCGACGCCGGCGAACAGGCCGCGGGCGCGCGACCAGGACCAGATCTCGGCCTTCATCTGGCCGTCGGTCAGCGCCGCGGCCTGGCGGCCGACCGGGCCGGCGGCGACGCCGGCATCGGCGCCGAGGGTGAACTTGCCGTTGACGATGGAATCCAGCCCGCGCTGGCTGCGGAACACCAGCACCACGTCGGACGACTGCACGCCGACCTGCAGGCCGATGCTGCCGCCGGTGAGCTTCACGAACACCGGGTTCGACCAGTTGCCGTCGGCGGTCCGCATCGACAGCAGGCCGTGGCCGCGGCGACCGCCGACCACCAGCCCGGCCTTGATCGTGTCGGGCACGACGACAATGGCCTTGGCCTCGTCGAGCAGCCGGTCCGGGATGCCGGACTCCGGGATGGCCTGGATCTCGTCGAGCACGCGCACGGCGTTGTCGGCCTGGGCGTCCTCGCGGGGGCCGGCGTGCGCGGGTGCGGCCAGGGCGAGCGAGACGGCGAGGGACAGGGCAGCGAGGCGCGTGATCGACATGGGCGGGGAGTTCTCGGGCGGGGTGCGGCCGAGCGTAATGCGGGCGGCATGAACCGCGCCAGTCTCCGCTGACGGGCGCAGACGCAGCTGTCATCCTATGGCGATGACGACACCTGTTTCCGATGCCCTTGCCATGGAAGGTTCCGCGCCCGGAACCGCCGTCCTGCTGGTCAACCTCGGCACGCCCGACGCGCCCACCGCGCCGGCGGTGCGCCGCTACCTGGCCGAATTCCTGCACGACCATCGCGTGGTGTCGCTGAGCCGCTGGCTGTGGTGCCCGCTGCTGCACTTCATCATCCTGCCCGTCCGCGGCCCGAAGGTCGCGCACAAGTACGCCGAGATCTGGATGGACGGCGGTTCGCCGCTGGCTGTGCACACCGCCGCGCTGGCCGACGCCATGCAGGCGCGGCTGCCCGACCTGCGCGTGGCCTGGGCGATGCGCTACGGCAGGCCGGCGATGGCCGACGTGGTCGCCGCCCTGCGCGCCGAGGGCGTGCGCCGCGTCGTGGTGCTGCCGCTGTATCCGCAGTACTCGACCACGACCACGGCGTCGGTGGAGGATGTGGTCGCGCGTCTTGCCCGCGAGGCCCGCGACGCGATGACCTTCCGGACCATCGCCGACTACCACGTCGATCCGGCCTGGGTGGCGGCGGTCGCCGGCTCGATCCGCGAGCACTGGGCCGAACACGGCCGCGCCGATCGCCTGCTGTTCTCGTTCCACGGCATCCCGCAGCGGCTGGCCGACGCCGGCGATCCGTATCCGGTGCACTGCCGCGCCGGCACCGACGCGATCGTCTCCGCGCTGGCCGCCGATGCCGGCTTCGACCCCGCGCAGGCGGTGCAGACCTTCCAGTCGCGCTTCGGCCGCGAGCCGTGGCTGCAGCCCTACACCGACGAGACGCTGAAGGCGCTGGCGGCGCAGGGCGTGAAGACGATCGACGTGGTCTGCCCGGGGTTCGCGGTCGACTGCCTGGAAACGCTGGAGGAAATCTCGCTGCAGAACGCGGCCCTGTTCCGCGCGGCCGGCGGCGAGGCGCTGCGCTACATCCCCTGTCTCAACGCCTCCGACGCGCACGCCGATGCGCTGGCGGCCCTGGCACGACGCACGCTGGAGGCGACCGACCGATGAACGAGTCCATGCACGACACCCCGATGTCCGCCACCCCCCTGCGCGATTTCCGGCTGGAGACCGTCCGCGGCCGCTTCGCCGGCCTGCGCAACGACCACGACGGCGGCCCGCGGCTGCTGGCGCTGCACGGCTGGCTGGACAACGCCGCCAGCTTCGTCCCGATGGCGCCGCATCTGGCCGCCTACGATCTGGTGGCGCTGGATCTGCCCGGCTGCGGTCGCAGCTTCCATTACCCGGCGCACGCCGAGTACAGCCTGTTCAGCACGCTGCTGGACATCCTGGCGGCGGCCGATGCGCTGGGCTGGGAGCGGTTCTCGGTGCTGGGGCATTCGATGGGCGGCGCGATCGCCAGCCTGCTCGGGACCGTCGCGCCCGAGCGCGTCGAGCGCCTGTATCTGATCGAAGCGCTGGGGCCGCTGTCCGGCGGCGAGGACACTACCGCCGAGCGCCTGCGCGATGCGGTGGCCAAGCGGCGCGCGCTGGACGGCAAGCGCAAGCGGGCGTTCGAGGACGTCGGCCTGGCGGTGCAGGTGCGGATGCAGAACAACATCACCGAGATGGACGAGGCTTCGGCGCGCCTGCTGGTGGAACGCGGCATCGACGTGGTCCCCGGCGGCCACGAATGGAGCAGCGACGCGCGCCTGACCGCACCCACCGCGTTGCGGATGACCGAGCCGCAGATCCGCGACTGCCTGCGCGCGATCGCCTGTCCGGTGCGGCTGGTGGTCGCCGATCCGTCGCCGCCGTATTTCCCGCCGGGCCTGCGTGAAAGCCGGCTCGCCTGCGTCGCGGACATCCGCTGCACGTCGATCGCCGGCAGCCATCACCTGCACATGACCCATCCGGCCGAGGTGGTGGCGGCGCTGGGGTTGTGAGACGCCGCATCACTGGTCGCAGGATGCTTCGACTGCCGGCTCGGTAGAGCGGCCTTCAGGCCGCTGCTCTGGACGTTCTCAAGAAAGGCAGCGGCCTGAAGGCCGCTCTACCGAAAGCGGATCCGATCCGAAGCTGTCTCAGCGCACCAGCGCCAGCAGCTGCGCCTTCAGCGCGCGGCCGTGTTCGCGGAACCAGTCGCGCTGTTCGCGCCAGCCCGGGAAGCGCGCCTCGACCTCGGCCCAGTAGGCCGGCGAGTGGTCGTGGTGGATCAGGTGGCACAGCTCGTGCACCAGCACGTACTCGAACGCCTCCGGCGGCGCCAGCACCAGCGACAGGTCCAGTGACACCGTGCCGTCGGGTGCCAGCGAGCCCCACTGCGAACTCATGATCTTGAACTGCACGCGACGCGGCTCGCGCGCCACGGTCGGCAGCCAGCGCGGCAGCCAGCGGCCGACGTCGGCGCGGGCCTCGGCCTCGTAGAAATCGCGCAGCGCGCGATGCAGCGCGGCATCGCCGGCGCGCGCGGCGACGTGGAACACCAGCGCGTCGTCCTCGCGGCGCACCGCGGTGAACCGGCCCGGGGCCCAGCGCAGCGGCACCGCGGCGCCGCGCAGCGGCAGGGCCGTGGTTTCGTCGCGGCGCAGCGCGATGTGGCCGATGCCGTGCAGGCGCGCGAGCTGCGCGTCCAGCCATTCGCCGTGTTCGGCCAGGAAGCGGTCCGCGGCGCCGAGGCTGGCGCGCTCGGGCACGGTCAGGCGCACGCCGCGTTCGCTCACCGACAGCTTGATCCGGCGCGCGCGCGGATCGCGCACGCGCAGCACGTCGACGGCGCGACCGTCCTCGAAGCGGAACGGCACGACATCGCGCTGCTGCGTGCGGGCGGCACGCGCAGGCGCACGTGCGGGGGAAGCGTCGTCCCGCCATCGGAATCGGAAAGGCATTGCGACATGCTACCCGCAGCGTCGTGCGCTGCGGAAGGGGACGAACGTCGGAGGCGTCGATCGGCCTCGATGATCGGCCTCGTCGCGCGTCGACGCGCCTCGACGTGCCTCAGTCGGCCTTCGAGAGTTTCAGCACCGGTTCGAGGGTGAGGAACAGCCGGCGCACTTCGGCGCTGAACAGGGCGAAGCGCGCGTCGAGTTCGGCGCGCAGGTCGTCGCGCTCGGTGGATTCGAGCTGGTCGACGGCGCCGTCGAGGAACTTCAGCTTGCGCACGATCAGGTCTTCGCCCAGCACGAAACCGAGATGGTCGTCGAGGGTCAGCGCCAGGCGTGTGACCTGCTTCCCGGCTTCCAGATGCTTGGCGATTTCGTCGCACTGCAGCTCCTGGTGCTGGCATTTGACGATCGCGCCGTGGTCGACCGGATCGCGCAGTTCGCATTCGTCGCCCAGCGACAGGCCCGCGGGCAGCGGGTCGCCGGCGATCCAGCCGGTGAGGATCGAACGCGGCGCGACTTCGGCGTTCAGCGGCAGCGCCGGGAAGCTACCCAGCGCCTGGCGCACGTCGGACACCACCGCCTCGCCGCTCTTGCGCGAAGAGGTGTCGATGGCGATGAAGCCGTTGGCGAGATCGATCAGGGCGTCGGTGCGGCCGGGCTTCACGAACGCGCGCGGCAGCAGTTCGTGGACGAGGTCTTCCTTCAGCCGCTTGCGCGCGCGGCCGCCGAGGCGGCGGCCTTCCTTCTCCTCGATCTCCGCCAGCTTCTTCTGCAGCAGGTCGTTGACCACCGAGCCCGGGAGGATCTTGTCCTCGCTGCCGGCGGCCAGCCACAGCGCGTCGCCGATGCGATGCGACAGTGCTTCCTCGTTGCGGCCGAACGGCGAGATGAAGCCGCGCGAGGACAGTTCCAGCGCGCCGACCGGCTTGAGCGCGCATTCGACGAGGCCGGCGTCGAGGTCGTCGACGTTCAGCGAGGCGGGGAAACGGAAGAACGTGAGGTTGCGGAAGAACATCGGGAATCCGGAAAGAGTGGGGGTCGTGTCGTCCCGCGGCCGGATGGCTTCGGGATTCGCTGCGGGAAAACGGGAAGGACGCAGCGGGTCCCTCGCTGTGCCCGGGAGGACACCCTCAGGGCATCGCGGTGTCGCCGGGCCCCTCGTTCGCGTCGGTGTCGCTCGCGCCCCCCAGCCACGCATGCGCATCCGGCAGCGCGCCGTCGCCGCGCTTGCCCAGCGCGAGGAAGTCGAACAGCTTCGGATCGCTGAGCTGCGAGGGGCGGATGTCGCCCAGCGCGCGGGCGATCTGCTCGATGCGGCCGGGCGTCTCGCGTTCCCAGGCGTCGAGCATCTTCTTCACCTGCTTGCGCTGTAGGTTCTCCTGCGAGCCGCAGAGGTTGCAGGGGATGATCGGGAACTGCCTGGCTTCGGCGTAGGCGGCGATGTCGTCCTCGCGGGCGTAGGCCAGCGGGCGGATCACCACGTGCTTGCCGTCGTCGCTCAGCAGTTTCGGCGGCATGCCGCTGATCTTCGAGTGGAAGAACAGGTTGAGGAAGAACGTCGCCACGAGGTCATCGCGGTGGTGGCCGAGCGCGATCTTGGTGAAGCCCTGCTCTTCGGCGAAGGTGTACAGCGCGCCGCGGCGCAGCCGCGAGCACAGCGAGCACATGGTCTTGCCCTCGGGCACCACGCGGGTGACGACCGAGTAGGTGTCCTGTTCGAGGATGCGGTAGTCGACGCCGATGGACGCCAGGTAGTCCGGCAGCACGTGCTCGGGAAAACCCGGCTGCTTCTGGTCGAGGTTCACCGCGGTGATCGAGAACGACACCGGCGCCTTCTTCTGCAGCTGCAGCAGGATGTCGAGCAGCGTGTAGCTGTCCTTGCCGCCCGACAGGCACACCATGACCTTGTCGCCGTCCTCGATCATGCCGAAGTCGGCGATCGCGCGGCCGACCTGGTGGCGCAGGCGCTTGGCGAGCTTGTTGGCCTCGTGCGCGACGCGGCGCGAGGCCGGCGGCAAGGGGTCCGGCAGGGGCAGGGTCGTGTTCATGCGAAGGCACAGCGTGGGCCGCGCATTCTAGCCCCGAAGCGATGACGGATCGGGCAGGGCGCAGGCCGGGCCGCGCAGGCTGCAACCTCCGTCCTGCCTGCGGGCAGTCGTAACGCATTGATTCCAATGGACGAAGGCGGTTGGCACGCGATGTGCAGTCATCACCCTGCCGATGTAATGCGTCGGCATTCCCCCGCAATGGAGTTCGCAACATGCCGCACAACCGCATGCCTTCCGTTTCGAAGCTGGCCCTGATCGCGCTGCCGTTCGCGTTGGCGCTGTCCGCGCCGCTGGCGATCGCACACGGCACGGCCGGCGACCAGGCCAAGGCCGACGCTTCGGCGTCCGAGCAGCCGGTCACCGACAGCTGGATCACCACCAAGGTGAAGGCCGATCTGCTGGTGACCGAAGAGACCAAGGGCCTCGACATCAACGTCAGCACGCAGAACGGCGTGGTCACGCTGGCCGGCCGTCTCGACAGCAAGGCCCAGGTCGACAAGGCCACCGCGATCGCCCGCGCCATCAAGGGCGTGAAGTCGGTCGACACCACCACGCTGACGGTCAAGCCGCACGGCTGATCGACCGCGGCGTTCCACCCCGGCATGCCGATTCCTGTCCCGGTCGCCGGCACCCCGCGCAGGACGCCCGCGTCCACGCGGTTCCCCCGCAACACCTTTCTCCAATCCCCCGAGGAGTGACGCAATGAACACCGACATCATCAAGGGCAAGTGGAAGCAGCTCAACGGCCGCATCAAGCAGCAGTGGGGCAAGCTCACCGACGACGATCTGACCGTGGCCGAAGGCGGCCGCGAATACCTCGCCGGCAAGGTCCAGGAGCGCTACGGCGTGACCAAGGACGTCGCCGAGCAGCAGGTGAAGGACTTCGAGAAGCACCTGCACTGATCCCCGGCCTGTCCCCCGCCGCCCGCACCCTGCCGGTGCGGGCCGGCGCTTCTCCCGCACTCCCGGCGCCTCCGTCCCCGCCGGGAGGGCGCGTCTCCCCACATCGTGATCGCCTCTCCCGCCCCGGATGCCCGGGGTCTTCGCCGCTCCGCGTCTCCCCGCGCGGGGCGGCTTCTTTCTCCGGCATGGGCAGGGACGCCGCCTTGCGCAATGCACGATGCCGTCGTCGTGCAGCATGCGAAACGCACGGTCCAAGGACTGCGCGGCCATTGGAATCAATCGGTTACAAGGTGGCATGCCCTTTGCACGACGGATCCCGTACCGCGCGAACGGTCGCGCGGCGATCCAAGGAGCGTCCATGCCTGCCGCCGTCACCACCCCCGCCCGCCCGCTGCCCATGTCCCCCGTCGCCATCCTCGGCAGCAGCCTGCCGCCGGCGGTCGGCGCCGATATAGTGGGATCGTCCTCCGCCGATGCCCGCGCCGTGCCGAAGTCCGACACCAAGCCCGCCGGTCGCATCCTCGCGATCGACGACGACAGCCGCCAGCTCCAGAACTTCTCGATGGCGCTGAGTCGCCACGGCTACAGCGTGGAGACCGCCGACAGCCTGGCCGAAGGCTTGCGCCTGGCCGCGACCCGGCCGTTCCAGGTCTGCCTGCTCGACCACAACATCGGCTACGACTCGGGTATCGACGCGCTGCCGCGCCTCGCCGAGCTGGCGCCGCAGATGCGCGTGGTGATGGTGACCGCCAACGCCGGCGTCGAGGACGCGGTGCGCGCGATCTCGCTGGGCGCGGCCGACTACCTGGTCAAGCCGTGCTCGCCCGAACAGCTGCGGATCGCGGTCGCGCGCCAGATCGACACCCGGCGCATGCTCGACCGCATCGACACCCTCGAGCGCGAAGTCGGGCGGACGCTGCCGGACGAGTTCGCCAGCCGCAGTCCCGCGATGCAGGCCGCCATCGACATGGCCCTGCAGGTCGCGCGCACCGACGCCAACCTGCTGATCCTGGGCGAGAGCGGCACCGGCAAGGGCGTGCTCGCGCGCGCCGTGCACCGCGCCAGCGGCCGTGCCGCGGCCGAGTTCGTGACCGTCAACTGCCCGTCGCTGTCGGCGGAGCTGATGGAGAGCGAGCTGTTCGGCCACTCCAAGGGCTCGTTCACCGGCGCGGTGCAGAGCACCGTCGGCCGCATCACCCACGCCGACGGCGGCACGGTGTTCCTGGACGAGATCGGCGACTTCCCGCAGGCGCTGCAGCCCAAGCTGCTGCGCTTCATCCAGGACAAGGAATACGAGCGCGTCGGCGACCCCGCCACGCGCAAGGCCGACGTGCGCATCGTCGCCGCGACCAACCGCGACCTCGAGGCGATGGTCCGCGACAACCAGTTCCGGCTGGACCTGCTGTACCGGCTCAACGTCATCAGCATCACCCTGCCGCCGCTGCGCGAACGCCAGGAAGACCTCGAAGACCTGGCCAACGGCTTCGTCCGCCGCTACGCCGCCGACTACGGCCTGCCGGCGCGCCGGCTGTCCGCGCCGGCGCTGTCCAAGCTGCGCACCTACGCCTGGCCGGGCAACGTGCGCGAACTGCAGAACATGATGGAACGCGCGGTGATCCTCGCCCGTGGCGAGGAGATCGGCGCCGACCTGCTGGCGCTGGGTAGCGGCCAGCGCGCGGACGTGCAGCCCGGCGCACTGATGTCCCTGCAGGAACTGGAACGCCTGCACATCGAACGCATTCTCGCGGTCAGCGACAGTCTGGACGCGGCGGCGCGCACTCTCGGCATCGACGCCTCCACCCTGTACCGCAAGCGGAAGCTCTACGGCTTCTGATCCCGCGCGCGCATGGCCGGCCCGGGCCTTCCAAGCCCGGGCCTTTCGCGTCCCTGCCGCGCCATCGCAACACTTGGGCTGTTCCGCATGACCGATTCCCGTGACACGCCTTCCGAGGATTTCGCCGCCACGCCGCTGGGCGAGGGGCTGAGCCTCGTCGCCTGGATCCTCCTGCTGGTCGCGCTCGGCGCCGGTGCCGGCGTCCTGTTCGCGCCGGACGACTGGTACGACGCGCTGCTGAAGCCGACCTTCAATCCGCCCTCGTGGCTGTTCGGGCCGGTGTGGACGGCGCTGTATGCGCTGATGGCCGTGGCACTGTGGCTGGTCCGCCGTCATCGTGATGCCGACGATCGCACGCTGCGGCGTCGCGCCACGCAGCTGTTCGCGGTCCAGTTCGTGCTCAACCTGGTGTGGACGCCGCTGTTCTTCGGCCTGCACAGCGCGGGGCTGGCGTTCCTCGACATCTGCCTGCTGTGGCTGGCGCTGCTGTCCACCACGCTGGCCTTCGGTCGCGTGCGTCCGCTGGCAGGCTACCTGTTGCTGCCGTACATGCTGTGGGTGTCGTTCGCGCTCGTGCTGAACGGTACCATCTGGCTGATGAACGCCTGAGTCGCCGCGCCGGCGGAGTTCCGGCATACGCCACATCACGGGCCCAGCGCCGATGCCGCTCTCCCGCGTCAGCCAGTTCCGCAATCGCGCCAACATCGGACTGCTCGCCCTGGCCTTCGGGGTGATCCTGGTCACCTCGTTCGTGTCGGTGAAATCGATCGACGAACTGCGCACGTCGATCTCGTGGATCAGCCACACCGTGCAGGTCAAGGACCGCCTCGCCGTGCTGCAGAACGCGATGGGCGGGATGGAAGCCGACGGCCTGCGCTACATGATCGTCGGCGACGACGGACACCTCGACGGCATGCGCCGGCATCTCGACGAGATCCGCACCAACATCCGCCAGTTGAAGACGATGACCACCGACAATCCGGCGCACCAGCGTGCGCTGGCCGGGCTGGCCGACGACCACGCCCTGCTGGTGCAGCGCGCCGAGGCTTCGGTCGCGATCAAGCGTGCCGACATGCGCAAGGGCGACGCGCTGGCGGCGATCCGCCGCCTCCGCGACGGCAAGGGCGAGGCCATCGTCGACCGCATGCGCGCCCGGATCGAGGAAATGGCGGCGCAGGAGAACCGGCTGCTGGCGCTGCGCCGCATCGAGCGCGATTCGCTGGTGAAGCAGACCAACGCCACGCTGCTGATCGCCAACGGCCTGGCGCTGTTCGCGGGCCTGCTGGGCTTCTTCGCGCTGCGCCGCGCCCAGCGCGAGGCCGAGAACACGCTGCTGGTCGAGCTGCATGCCGCGCAGGCGCGCCGCGCCAGCGAAGAGAAGAGCGCGTTCCTCGCCAGCATGAGCCACGAGATCCGCACGCCGATGAACGCGATCTTCGGCTTCGCGCAGTTGCTCGCCGACCAGCTGCGCGAGCCGCTGCACCGCGAGTGGGTGGCGTCGATCCGCAAGAGCGGGCAGATGCTGCTGGCGCTGATCAACGACGTGCTGGACCTGTCGAAGATCGAGGCCGGCAAGCTGCAGCTCAATCCGCAGGGCACGGACATCGCCGAACTGACTGGCGAGATCGTCGCGCTGTTCGAGCCGATGGCCGAGGCCAAGCGCCTCGTCCTGCGCAGCGAGATCGACGAGACCGAGCTGGTGCCGGTGGCGATCGACGCGCACCGCGTGCGCCAGATCCTGATGAACCTGATCAGCAACGCGGTGAAGTACACCGAGCGCGGCGAAGTGGTGGTGTCGGTGGCCATGCGGCCCGCGCCGCTGGGCGACGGCCGCGACCTGCGGCTGACGGTGCGCGACACCGGCACCGGCATCGCGGCGGACGCGCAGGCGCAGATCTTCGAGCCGTTCTTCCAGGCCGACAGCCCCGACGGCCGGCATCGCCAGGGCACCGGCCTGGGCCTGAGCATCACCCGCCGCCTCGTCGACCTGATGCACGGCAACATCCAGCTCAGCAGCCGGATCGGCGAAGGCACGACCTTCCAGGTCATGCTGCCCGACCTGTCGCCGGCGATCCCGGTGGCCGCGACCGGCGCCGGCGACGGCGACGAGCGCGCGGACTTCGATCGCCTGCCGCCGCTGCGCATCCTGATCGTCGACGACGTCGAGTGGAACATCGAAGTCGCCCGCGGCTACCTGCACGGCAGCCGCCATGTCGTCGCGGTGGCGCGCGACGGCGAACAGGCGGTGGCGATGGGGCGCAGCTTCCGTCCCGACGCGGTGATGATGGACCTGCGCATGCCGCGCATGAACGGCTATCGCGCGACCGAGGCGATCCGCGAACATCCCGCCTTGAGGCAGGTGCGGGTGATCGCGGTCACCGCGTCCAGCCTGGTCGACGAACACGGCGTGCACGCGGTGTCCTTCGACGGCTACATCCGCAAGCCGTATGCGCCGACCGAACTGCTGAACGTGCTGCTGTCGTTGTTCGGCGAAGCCGCGAGCGCGGAGACCGAGGTCGATGCGGCCGCCCCGGGCGGCGGCGGCGCGCAGGGCGGCGCGACGCGCGACGTCGCGCTGGCCGAATGGCAGGCGATCCGCGCGATGTCGCTGGACGCGCTGCGGCGGCGCATGCGCATCCGCGAGATCGGCGAATTCTCGAAGCGGCTCGATGTCCTCGCCGAAGAGATCGGCGATGCCATGCTCGTCGAGGAAGCGCGGCGCCTGCACCTGGCCGTCCAGCGCTTCGACGCCCACCAGATGAAGGCGGTGCTCGACCGCCTGGCCGGCGACGCCGGCGAGATCGCACAGGAGACACCCGAAGATGCCCAATAGATTCCAGTCGCCCGTCGCGCTGCCGGTGGTGATGGTGGTGGACGACCAGAGCGCGAACGTGCAGGTGGTCGGCCAGTTGCTGACCCATGCCGACTACGACGTGGTGCCGGTGTTCGACGGCCGCGAGGCGCTGGCGCTGGCCGAACGCAGCCCGCCCGATCTCGTGCTGCTGGACATGCGCATGCCCGGCATGGACGGCTTCGCGGTGCTCGAAGGCCTGCAGGCGCTGCCGCAGACGCGCGACGTGCCCGTGGTGTTCCTCACCGCCGACCACGAACGCGACAGCCTGGTGCGCGCGTTCTCCTCCGGTGCCGTCGACTACATCACCAAGCCGTTCATCGCCGAGGAACTGCTGGCGCGGGTGCGCACGCACCTCGACCTCAAGCGTTCGCGCGAACGCCTCGCGCGCGTCGCCGAGGAGCGCCAGCGCATGGCCGAGATCGTCAGCCACGACCTGCGCAACCACTTCGGCAACATCCTGTTCTCGGCAGACATGCTGCGCGAGGACGACCTGCCCGAGGACGCGCGCCGCGCGCTGGCGTCGTCGATCCGCGAATCCGCCGATGCCGGCGTGCTGTTCCTGCAGGCGTTCCTCGAACAGCAGCATGACCAGAGCCACGGTGTGCCGGTCAAGCCGATGCCGGCCACCGAGCTGGCCGGACGCGCGATGCATCTGTTCGAGGCGCAGGCCGCGCGCAAGCGCATCGCGCTGCACCTCGCGCCGTCGGAAGATCCCGAACTGCAGGTGCTGGCCGAAGAGGCCGGCGCCGGGCACGTGCTGCAGAACCTGCTGTCCAACGCCATCAAGTACGCGCCGCACGACAGCGAGATCGTGATGTCGGTGGCCCGGCGCGGCAAGTTCGGCGCACTGGCGGTGCACGATCGCGGCCCCGGCATTTCCGAGCAGGATCGCGAGAACCTGTTCAAGCGGTTCGTGCGGCTGTCGTCGATCCCCACCGGCGGCGAGAGTGCGACGGGGCTGGGTCTCGCGCTGGCGAAGCAGCGCGCGCGGATGATGGGCGGCGACCTGTGGTACGAGGACCGTCCCGGCGGCGGCGCGACGTTCGTGTTCGAACTCGCGCTGGCCTGAGCCGCGCGCCGTGCCCGTCGTCGTCGCTGCGGCGATGCGGCGTCGACAACGCCCCGCGTGATGCGATCGCGCGGGGCGTTGCGTATTCACGGAGTGCGCGGTGAGCGGGTCAGACCGCGGGTCGGCGACGACCGAAGATCAGCGACACCACGAACAGCACCAGAAACACGAAGAACAGGATCTTGGCGATGCCGGCGGCGGCACCGGCGATGCCGCCGAAGCCCAGCACGGCGGCGACCAGGGCGATGACCAGGAAGACGAGCGCGTAATACAGCATGACGATTCTCCTCGGGGGCGGATGCGGGTCCGCGCGTGCGGACGCACCGAAGGAACATCAAATCGCGTGCCAGCCGCGCGCCGCGGGTGAACGGCCCACAACGCCCGTGTTTTCAGCGGTTTGCGTGCACGCCGGCGACAGTCCCGGGTGCGGCGTGCGTGGTCGCGCGATCGTGCCGGTCGCGCGTTCTGCACGCGATCGTGCGCGACGCATGCCCGCGGCCCCGGGCGTCCCGCCGGGCGACGGCCGATTTCCCCGGAAATCCGCGTAGTTGCGAATGGCACGCGATTTGATGGAGGGAACGCGTGCCCGCCCCTCCGTCCCGTGAGGACTTCCGCCATGCCCACCGCCCTCGCCAACACGTCCCTCGTCCGCATGTCCCCCGGTCGCCTGTCGCGCCGTCGTCGCCGTCGCCTGCGGGCGATGCTCGGCCTGCTCGTGGTCTGGGCCGTCCTCTTCGGCTGGGCGCTGGTCTCGGCGGTCGATCACGATCGCGCCGCCGACCGGCACGGCCTCGCGGCGGCCGCCCTCGGCCCGGCGGCGGCCACCGGCGCGCACGGCGCATGGTTCGCCGACGACGTATCCGACTACGACGACGGCAGCCCCGCACCCACGGGCGAGCCCGACGTCTCGATCGACACCGAAGGCGCGCTGGCCGACTGGCAGCACGTGTCCGACGCCGCGCTCTACGTCGGCGACCGCTGAGCCGGGGCGGCGCCTGCGTGCGGCGGCGGCGATGTTAAGCTGCCGCGCATGAGCCGCCTCTCCGACCCCGCCGAACTCGCCCGCCTGGTGGAGCGACTGGGCGAGCTGCGCCAGGAGCATCGCGACCTCGATCTCGCCATCGAGCGTCTGCACGAGAACATCGCCGCCGACGAGCTGGCGATCAAGCGCCTGAAGAAGCGCAAGCTGCAGCTGAAGGATTCGATCGCGCGGATGGAATCGGCGTTGATCCCGGACGAACCGGCGTAAGCGATCGCTGCGGGTCGATCACCTGCCGTCGCGGGCCTCAGCCTGAGGTATCCCCGCAAATTTTCGCGGAAGCCTCGGGCATTCATGTCTCGATGACATCCGTGAGCCCGTTCTGGTCTTGATGTTCCGGGGCCCCTGGTCGCGACGGGATTCGCTGATCAGGCCCGCAGGGCGCGCGGCAGGAGGCCGCGCGTTTTTCGACAGGATATGGACGTCCTGTCGAAAAACCCCGCGAAACCCGTGCACCCGGCGCAACGCGCCGGGCGCGACCGACGGGGGCGAAGACGCCTGCTTGCGCGCCACTGGCGCGCGGGCGGCCGAGCGCCCATGCGCCATGCGCATGGGCCGGAAATGCTTTCTTTGGGTCACCCTTTCTTGACTCGCGCCTCAGGCGCTCGCCCTTCGGGCCGGCTTCGCCGTTCGCGCCGCAAGCGGCGCAGTGCACAAGCAAAGAGCAGTGCACAAGCAAAGAAAGGTGACTCGCTCGCGGCAGCGAGCGAAACAAGAAAACAACGGCAGGGCCTTCAAAGCCGGATCCCGGCGTCCGCCGGGATGACGGAGAATGGTGTTGCAGGATCAAACAGATCCCTCGCCTACGGCTCGGGATGACACAAGATGGGTTGAACTCACCTGACCCGATGATCTGCCGGGACAAAAAGTGGGCATACCTCAGGCCTCAGCCCGCCTGCGACACTTCCGCGACGGTGATCGTGAAGAACTCGACCTTGCCGCAGGCCGCGGCGGTGCAGGCATAGGCGTCGAGCGAGGTCCGGTCGATCAGGCGTTCGCCCAGCTGGCCGTCGATGAGCGGCACCATGCGGTTGCCGTCCTGGAAGCGCAGCCGGCCCAGCGGCTGCATCGCCGCGCCGCAACGGGTGCAGCGCAGGTCGCGGGCCTCGGGCGTGTCGTCGTCCACCAGCAGGCCGTCGTCGGCCACGACCGCGGCGTCCGCGCCGTCGGCTTCGGCGGCGAGCGCCAGGCCGCAGTTCCAGCAGATGCCGTACACCGAATCGTTGTCTTCGCCGCAACTGGCGCAGTTCCAGATGGCCATGACGGTGGCTCCTCGCAGGTCGCCCGCGAGCATACCCGCGCCGTTCGCCGGCATCCGGGAGCGCCGTCGCCATCCCCGCCGGAAGGCAACGCGGCGATGACGAGCGGCATGCTGCGTCGCAGCAGCAACCGTATTCAACGCCGTGCTCCGGGCGGCACGCTATCCTGCCGGGTCACCCGGGGAGGACCGCCCATGCTGCGGATGCAAGAACGCCTGTCATCGCCGTTCCTGATGCTGCTGAGCCTGCCGTCGACGGCGATGGGCTTCGCGCTGGCGGTGCAGATCTCCGCGCTGAGCTGGCTGATGTCGACGAAGTACGGGCTGAAGCTCGACGAGATCGGCATCGTGTGGGCGGCCGGCCCGCTGGCGGGCATCCTCGGCCAGGTCATCATCGGCATCATCAGCGACAACGTGTGGCTGTGGGGCGGGCGGCGGCGACCCTTCATCCTGGTCGGCGGCGTGCTGACCGCGCTGATGCTGCTGGCGCTGCCTTCCATCGGCGCGATCGGAACGGCGCTGGGGCTGGAGACCATCCTCGGCGTCGCGGTGACGGTGGCGATGGCGCTGGACCTGTCGATCAACCTCGGCTTCAACCCGACCCGCTCGATCATCGCCGACCTCACGCCGGAAGGCCCCAAGCGCACCGCCGGCTACACCTGGATGCAGACCGTCTCCGGCACGTTCGGCGTGCTGGCCTACGCGGTGGGCGCGGTGTGGGGCAACATCGCGCTGATCTATTTCGGCGCCGGGCTGGTGCTGGTGTTCTCGCTGGTGCCGGCGCTGCTGGTGCAGGAGCCGCGCACGCTGGCGCACACCGAGACCGGCACGCCGGCCGAGAAGCTCAGCGTCGGCCGCCTGCTGATGCTGATGCGCCCGCTGTGGGCGTTCGCGGTGTACGCGCCGATCGCGATGGGCCTGAAGCTGGCCGGCGTGCAGAGCCACGGGATGTGGCTGGAAGTCGTGTTCGGCATCGCGACGCTCGCGCTGATCGCGCACGCGCTGACCGAGAAACAGGTGCTGGACGGCCGCGAGGACATCGCCGGCTTCCGCAAGGTGCTGGCCGCGCACGCGATCAGCTGGTTCGGCATGCAGAGCCTGTTCGTCTACATGATCGGCTTCGTGCAGCAGCGCTTTCCCGAGCTCGACGCCGACGCCACCGGGCGGCTGATGTCCTTCAGCTTCCTCTCGCTGAATGCCGTCGCCGCGCTGGTGCCGGCGCTGGTGCTCAACCCGCTGGCGCGCCGCTTCCGCGAGGTGCGCGTGCACGCCGCCAGCCTGGCGACGATGGCGCTGGGCTTCGGCTTCGTCTATGTCTTCGGCCATGCCGCCGCCGCGGTGTATTTCGGCATGGCGGTGATGGGGCTGGGCTGGGGCGCGATCGTCAGCCTGCCCTTCGCGATCTTCTCGCAGAGCGTCTCGCCGGCACGCATCGGCCTGTACATGGGCGTGTTCAACCTCAGCGTGGTGCTGCCGCAGCTGGCGGTGAGCCTGGGCGTAGGCGCGCTGCTCGCCGGCGTGGAGAACAAGGCGCTGGTGTTCGCACTGGGCGGCGTCTGCATGCTGGTCTCGGCGCTGGCATGGCTGGCGGTGAAGCAGGGCGCGCCGCATGCCGCGGCGGCCCCCGGCGGCGGCGGACACTGACCCGTCGCGCCGGCCGCCCGCCCCGACTACACTGCGGACCAGCCCAAGACCTCCGGCACTGCCATGGCCCTCCGCAAGACCAAGGCCACCTCGGTCGACATCGCCCACCGCGCCGGCGTTTCCCAGGCGACCGTTTCGCGCGTGCTGCGCGGCAGTCCGCTGGTCAACGCCGAGACCCGCAAGCGCGTGCTCGACGCCGTCCAGGAACTCAACTACAAGGTCGACCGCCGCGCCTCCAGCCTGCGCACCCAGCGCGCCGGCACGCTCGCGCTGCTGCTGTTCGAGGATCCCACCGAGGACGAGTCGAACATCAACCCGTTCTTCCTGTCGATGCTGGGCTCGATCACCCGCGCCTGCGCCCGCCACCACCACGACCTGCTGGTGTCGTTCCAGCAGCTGTCGGACGACTGGCACGCCGACTACGAGGACAGCATGAAGGCCGACGGCCTGATCCTGCTGGGCTACGGCGACTACGTCGACTACCGGCCCAAGCTCGAACGACTGGTCGAGCAGGGCACGCACTTCGTCCGCTGGGGCGCGGTGCTGCCGGACCAGCCGGGCATCTCGATCGGCTGCGACAACGCCGACGGCGGCCGCCTCGTCGGCGAACACCTGCTCGGCCTCGGCCGGCGCAGCATCGCCTTCCTCGGCGACGCCTCGCCGCACTATCCCGAATTCCACGCGCGCTACCGCGGCTGCGAGCAGGTGCTGCGCGCGGCCGGCATCCCCGAGGAACCCGCGCTGCAGGTCGACGCGCTCAGCTCCGAGGAAGAAGGCTACGAGGCGGCGAAGGCGCTGCTCGGCCGCGGCGTGCTGTTCGACGCCATCTTCGCCGCCAGCGACCTGATCGCGATCGGCGCCATCCGCGCCCTGCACGAACACGGCCTGCGCGTGCCCGAGGACGTGGCCGTCGTCGGCTTCGACGACATCGCGATGGCCCGCTTCTGCAACCCGCCGCTGACCACCGTCTACCAGGACACCGCCCGCGCCGGCGAGCTGCTGGTCGGCACGTTGCTCAAGCGCATCCACGACCAGCCCGCCGAAAGCGCGATGCTGCCCGCGACGCTGGTGGTGCGGCGATCGAGCGGCGCCGGCGGCTGAGGCGCACTGCCTCTCCTGTGGGAGCGACGGGAGTCGCGACGCAACGATGACCCGCCACCGGGTCGTGACTCACGTCGCTCCTGCAAAAGCGGACTGCCGCGCCTTTGATCTTCGTAGGAGCGACGTGAGTCGCGACCCCGTGCGGCGAAATGCATGATGTCGCAGGGGAGACGTCGCCAAACGACCAAGACAATGGAATGACGCCGACCTTTCGCGTGGGAGCGACGGAAGTCGCGACGATCCGACCGATGCAGGTGCAGGGTCGCGACTTACGTCGCTCCTACAAAAGCAGGCGGATCGTGCCTCAGTGCGCCTCCGGCTCCCGCACCCGCAGCACCAGCAGGCCGGAGAGGATCATCGAGGCGCCGCCGAGCACGAGGATGCCGGCGGGGGCATCGCCGAAGACGCGCTTGAGCAGGAAGCCCAGCGTCGCCACCGCGACCAGCTGCGGGATGACGATGAAGAAGTTGAAGATGCCCATGTACACGCCCATCTTGCGCGCCGGCACGCTGTCGGACAGCAGCGCGTAGGGCAGCGAGAGGATCGAGGCCCAGGCGAAGCCGACGCCGACCATCGGCACCATCAGCCAGTTCTCGTTCGGCATGTAGGGAATGGCGATCAGGCCGAGGCCGCCCAGCGTCACGTTGATCAGGTGGCTGCGGCGCAGGCCGAGGCGGCGGGCCATGAACGGAATCGCGATCGCGGCCAGCGCGGCGAAGCCGTTGTACGCCGAGAACAGCACGCCGACCCAGTTCGCGCCGGTGTTGTATTCGGCCGAGGCGGTGTCGGTGGTGTGGTAGTAGACCGCGGTCACCGTGGACGTGGTGTAGATCCACATCGCGAACAGTGCGAACCACGAGAAGAACTGCACCAGCGCCAGCCGGCGCATGGTGTCGGGCATCGCGTAGATGTCGGTCATCACCGTGCCGAACGCGCTTTCCGGCGTCACCACGTTGAGCAGCAGCAGCGCCAGGCCGTAGGCCGCGAGCAGCGCGCCGAGCAGGAACAGTTCCTTCGGCAGGCCCTGCACCGCGACCGCTGCAATGGCGATCGCGCCGACGAAGAACCAGAACGTGCCGAAGCGCGTGCTGCGCGTGCGGTCCAGCGGCGGGCGATCCAGCGCCGGTGCCTCGTCGAAGGCCTGCAGCGCTTCCGGCGGGTATTCGCGGGTGCGCAGCACGGTCCACGCGATCGCGCCCAGCAGCACGCCGGCGCCGGCGTAGAACGCGTAGCGCACGGTGTCGGGCACCTGCCCGGCGCCGGCCGCGTTGGCCACGCCGGCCTTCTCGAACAGCCACGGCAGCATGCTCGCCACCACCGAGCCCACGCCGATGAAGAAGCTCTGCATCGCGTAGCCCTTGGCGCGCTGCGACACCGGCAACTGGTCGCCGACGAAGGCGCGGAACGGTTCCATCGACACGTTGATCGAGGCGTCCAGCACCCACAGCAGGCCGGCGGCGATCCACAGCGACGGCGAGTTCGGCATCGCCAGCAGCGCCAGCGAGGCGAGGATCGCGCCGACCATGAAGTACGGGCGGCGGCGGCCGAAACGCGTCCAGGTGCTGTCGGAGAGATGGCCGATGATCGGCTGCACGATCAGCCCGGTCAGCGGCGCCGCGATCCACAGGCCCGGCAGTGCGTCCATGTCCGCGCCGAGGGTCTGGAAGATGCGGCTGACGTTGGCGTTCTGCAGCGCGAACCCGAACTGGATGCCGAGGAAGCCGAAGCACATGTTCCAGATCTGCCAGAACGACAGCGTCGGCTTCGTGGTCTGCGATCCGGAGGTCATCGGCGGGGGTCCCTGTGCGTGCGCGGCATGCGGACGCGCATCATCACATGCGCCGATGCGCGCAGGGCGTCGCGCTGCAGCGCAGCAATGGCGGCATGCAAACGTATTCAGCGCGACAGGCGCGACGGATGCGATCGCCGTGCCCGTCCGCCTGCGAGCGCCGCGGCGCTACATCGCCTTCGCCGCGAAGTGCTTCGCGATGAATTCCTCGTGGGTCGGCATCACCCGCGTGCAGTTGGCGATCACGCCGCGGATGCCTTCCATGTACTCGATGATCTTCTCTTCCGGATACACGTCGACCATCGCGTGGTAGCTGCGCGGGATGACGCGCTGGCCGTACAGCACCTGCATCCAGCTCGGCTCGGCGAACAGCTCGTTGCAGTCGCGGAAGAGGCGGCCGCAGCTGCGGAACAGCTCCAGCTTGCGGGTCAGCGACGCCGGCACGTCCATCGTGCGGCAGTAGTTCCAGAACGGCGTGTCGTCGCGTTCGGTGGCGCAGTAGTGCGCGATCAGGAAGTCGCGGATCTTCTCGAACTCGAATTCGGAGTGCAGGTTGAATTCGTCGATGTCGGCCTGGTCGAAACCGCCGTGCGGGAAGAACGCGGTCAGCCGCGCGATGCTGGACTGGATCAGGTGGATGCTGGTCGATTCCAGCGGCTCCATGAAGCCGCTCGCCAGGCCCACCGCAACGACATTCTTGTTCCAGAACTTCTTGCGCTTGCCGGTGAGGAAGCGCAGCACGCGCGGCTCGGCCAGCGCCGGGCCTTCGAGGTTGGCCATCAGCGTCGCGGTGGCTTCGTCCTCGCTGATGAACCGGCTGCTGAAGACGTGGCCGTTGCCCACGCGGTGCTGCAGCGGGATGCGCCACTGCCAGCCGGCCTCGCGCGCGGTCGAGCGCGTGTACGGCGTGAGCGGCGTGGTGCGCTCGCAGGGCACGGCCACGGCGCGATCGCAGGGCAGCCAGTGGCTCCAGTCGTCGTAGCCGGTCTTCAGGGTCTGCTCGATCAGCAGCCCGCGGAAGCCCGAGCAGTCGACGAACAGCTGGCCCGGGATGCGCTCGCCGTTGTCCAGCGTGATCGCGTTGATGAAGCCGCTCTCGGGATTCTGCTCGACGCCGATCACCTTGCCCTCGGTGCGCACCACGCCGCGTGCCTCGGCGTAACGGCGCAGGAAGCGCGCGTACAGGCTGGCGTCGAAGTGATAGGCGTAGGCGATGTCCGCCAGCGGCGAGTTCGGGCGGTCGGTCACCGGCGGCATGAAGCGGTTGTGCCGGCAGGCGAAGGTGTTGATCGAATAATCGTCCAGCGGCGCGGCCTTGCCGGCCTGGCGCATCTTCAGCCAGTACTGGTAGAACGGCACCAGCCCGAGGTCCTGGCCGATCTTGCCGAAGCCGTGGATGTAGCTGTCGCCGACCCGGCCCCAGTTCACGAACTCGATGCCGAGCTTGAACGAGCCCATGGTCTCGCGGATGAAGTCGCCCTCGTCCAGGTCCAGCGCGGTGTTGTAGAGCTTGATCATCGGGATCGTCGCCTCGCCCACGCCGACGATGCCGATCTCGTCGGATTCCACGAGCCGGATCGAATACGATGGGTTCAGCACCTTCGCCAGCGCCGCCGCGGTCATCCACCCGGCGGTGCCACCGCCGACGATCACGATCTGGTTGACGCGGTGCGGCGAAGAACTGTCGGGCGTGGTGTTCATGCGGCGGAGGCTCGTTGGGATGCGCAATCAGTATGCGATGCACGGCAATCCCGGTCATCCCGCGGTGCAACGGCCACGACACCCGCGCACTGCATACGTATTCAGGGCGCTTGTAACGATTCTCGCGTGCATCCCGGCCATCGCGGCGGCCTCCGCGCGCGCGGACGCCGGCCTGCGCGCTGCCTGCGATGCGCCCGCTTCCGCGACCGTGCTGCATGCGCAGGCCGGGCCCGCCGTCGACGCCCGCGCCTACTGGCTGGATCGCCATCTGATCCAGTGGCCCGGCGCGCCGGTGACGGGTCGCTTCCGGTTGTATCGATCGGCGACCGCCGCGCTGCGCGCGGTGCCCGGCCAGGTCGTCGCCGGTGCCGACGGCCATGTCGATCTGGCGCCGGCGAAGGTCGAAATGATCGCGGCGCTGGCCGAGCGTTTCCGTTTCGTCGGCGACGGTCCACGGCTGGTGTTCGGCGATGCCGTCGACGTCGGCGCGCTGCTGAAGGATCAGCTGCTGCTGGTGCGCGAGGATGACGCGGGCCGCGTGCTCGACGCGACCGCGGTGCAGACGCCCGGCGCGCTGGATGACCTGTACGCCGCGGCCGGCGACATCGCGCTGGGTGCGTTCCGCACCGTGCCGCCCGCCGGTGCGGAAGACTTCGCCACCCGCTTCGCGCTGTGGGCGCCGACCGCGCGCAACGTCGCCGTGTGCATCTACGCAGACCGCGGCGCGACCCACGCGCTGCCGGCGCATCGCGACGACGCGACCGGCACGTGGACGCTGGACCTGCCGGGCACGCTGCACGGCGCGCGTTATGCGTATCTCGTCGACGTGTTCGCGCCGGGCACGGGCATCGTGCGCAATCGCGTCACCGATCCGTATTCGGCCGCGCTCACCGTCGATTCGGCGCGCAGCGTGGTGCTCGATCCCGACGCGCCGGACACGAAGCCGACCGGCTGGGACGCGGCATCGCGGCCCGCGCCGGCGGCGGACAGCGTCGACATGGTCGTGTACGAACTGCACGTGCGCGATTTCTCGCGCGACGATGCCGGCGTGCGCGCGCCATGGCGTGGCAAGTACCTCGCGTTCACCGAACCGGATTCCGCCGGCATGCGCCACCTGCGCGCGTTGCAGGCCGCCGGCCTGACCGACGTGCACCTGCTGCCGGTGTACGACTTCGCGTCGGTGCCCGAGCGCGATTGCGTCGTGCCGCAGGTGCCGAAGGGCGCACCCGACGGTGAAGCGCAGCAGGCCGCGGTCGCGAAGACCGCGGCGACCGACTGCTTCAACTGGGGCTACGACCCGTGGCATTACGGCGCGCCCGAAGGCAGCTACGCGGTGCAGCCCGACGGCGCGGCGCGCGTCCGCGAGTTCCGCGCGATGGTGCAGGCGCTGCATGCCGCCGGCCTGCGTGTGGGCATGGATGTGGTCTACAACCACACCTTCGCTGCGGGCCAGGACGCGCGCGCGGTGCTCGACCGCGTTGTGCCCGGCTACTACCAGCGCCTCGACGCGGCCGGGAAGATCGCACGCTCGACGTGCTGCGAGAACACCGCCACCGAGCACCGGATGATGGCGAAGCTGATGATCGACACCGCGGCGCGCTGGGTGCGCGACTACCGCATCGATTCGTTCCGCTTCGACCTGATGGGCCACCAGCCGCGCGCGGCGATGGAAAGGTTGCAGCGCGCGGTCGACGCTGCCGCGGGCCGGCACGTGCCGCTGATCGGCGAAGGCTGGAACTTCGGCGAGGTCGCCGACGGCGCGCGCTTCGTGCAGGCGTCGCAGCGTTCGCTCGCCGGCAGCGGCATCGGCAGCTTCAGCGACCGCGCGCGCGATGCGCTGCGCGGCGGTGGCTGCTGCGATAGCGGTGCGGCGCTGGTCGATGCGAAGGGCTGGCTCAACGGGCTCGCCGACGGCAGCGACGAAGCGGCGGCGAAGCGCGCGGCCGACCTCGTGCGCGTGGGTCTGGGCGGCACGCTCGCGGGCATGCGCATGACCACGGCGGACGGGCGCACGCAGGCATTTTCCGCGATCGACTACGCCGGCCAGCCCGCGGGCTACGCCGCGGCGCCCGGCGAGGCGGTGAACTACGTCGAGAACCACGACAACATGACGCTGTTCGACCTCGGCGCGATGCGGCTGCCGCGCGACACGTCGCGCGAGGATCGCGCCCGTGTGCAGCTGCTCGGCGCCGCGTTCGTGGCGCTGGCGCAGGGCGTCGCCTACTACCACGCCGGCATCGACGTGCTGCGCTCGAAGTCGCTCGACAAGAACAGTTTCGATTCCGGCGACGCGTTCAACCGCCTCGACTGGACGCTGGCCGACAACGGCTTCGGCGCTGGATTGCCGAAACAGGCCGACAACGGCGGCGACTGGCCGTGGATGCGGCCGGTGCTGGCCAACGCGCGGATCAAGCCCGCGCCCGCGGACATCGCGTGGATGGACGGTGCCTTCCGCGACCTGCTGCGCATCCGCGCGAGCTCGACGCTGTTCCGCCTGCGCACCGCCGACGAGGTCGCGAAGCGGCTGACGTTCCCGAACGTCGGTCCGCAGCAGGATCCGCGCGTGGTCGTCGGTCATCTCGATGGTGCCGGGCTCGACGGTGCGCGCTTCCGTGAGGTGCTCTATTTCCTCAACGCGTCCGCCGATGCGCGGACGCTGTCGCTGCCGGCGCAGGCCGGCAAGGCATGGACGCTGCATCCGGTGCAGCGCGATCCGCAGGCCGTCGATGCCCGCGCCCGCGACGCGCGGGTCGAGACCGCCACCGGCACCTTTTCCATCCCGCCACGCAGCGTCGTGGTCTATGTCGTCGAATGACGTCCGAGGTTCGTTCGCCATGCGCCCATCATTCATGCCTTCCCGTTTCGCGCTCGCACTGCTCGTGTTCGCCGCCGCGGGCGCCGCGCAGGCGGCCACCGTCGCCGAGGTCGCGTCGCCGGACGGACGCACCCGCGTCGAACTCGACGTCAGCGGCGAGGGCCGCCTCGCCTATCGCGTCGCGCGCGACGGCAAGCCGCTGATCGGCGACTCGCGGCTCGGCTTCCTGTTGCGCAACGGCCGCCAGTTTCTGCGCGGGCTGGAATTGCAGGCAAAAGCATCACGCAGTGCCGACGACACCTGGGAGCAGCCGTGGGGCGAGCGCCGCTTCGTGCGCGACCACTACAACGAACTGCGCGCGCAGTTCGTCGAACGCGACCACGATCATCGCCGCCTCGACGTGGTGTTCCGCGTGTTCGATGACGGCGTCGGCTTCCGCTACGAATTCCCGAAGCAGCCGGCGCTGGACGAGGTGCAGATCGCGGAGGAGCTGACCGAATTCGCGATCGCGCGCCCCGCGACTGCGTGGTGGCTGCCGGCGTACGAATGGAACCGCGAGGAATACCTTTACCACCGCACGCCGCTGGCCGAGGTCGGCACCGCGCAGACACCGATCACGCTGCGCACCGACGACGGCACCCACGTGACGCTGCACGAGGCCGCGCTGGTCGACTACGCCGGCATGAATCTGATGCGCGGGGACGGCGGCGTGCTGCGCGCGTCGCTCACGCCCGGCAGCCCGGCGAAGGTGGTGCGTCAAGTCCCGTTCGCGACGCCGTGGCGCACGATCCAGATCGCCGACCGCGCCGGCGGGCTGGTCGAGTCGAACCTCATCCTCAACCTCAACGAGCCGAACAAGCTCGGCGACGTGAGCTGGTTCAAACCGTCGAAATACGTCGGCGTGTGGTGGGCGATGCACCTCGACCAGCAGAGCTGGGCGACCGGGCCGAAGCACGGCGCGACCACCGCGAACGTGAAGCGCTACATCGATTTCGCCGCGCAGAACGGGTTCCGCGGCGTGCTGGTGGAAGGCTGGAACACCGGCTGGGACGGCGACTGGTTCGCGAACGGCTGGCAGTTCGATTTCCGCAAGCCCACGGCCGACTACGACCTGCCCGGGCTGGCCGCCTACGCGAAGGCGAAGGGCGTGCACCTGATCGGCCACCACGAGACGGCCTGCGCGGTGAGCCACTACGAACGCCAGATGGACGAGGCGTTCGCGCTGTTCGAGAAACTCGGCATCGACAGCGTGAAGACCGGCTACGTCTGCGACGCGGGACAGATCGAACGCCAGGACGTCGAAGGCGGCCCGGTGATCCGCGAGTGGCATGAAAGCCAGTTCATGAGCAACCACCACCTGCGCGTGGTGCTGGCGGCGGCGAAACACCACATCGCGATCGACGCGCACGAACCGATCAAGGACACCGGCCTGCGCCGTACGTATCCGAACTGGGTGTCGCGCGAAGGCGCGCGCGGACAGGAGTTCAACGCCTGGGGCAATCCGCCGAATCCGCCGGAGCACGAGACCAACCTCGTCTTCACGCGCATGCTCGCCGGGCCGATGGACTACACGCCGGGCGTGCTGAGCCTGGAAGGCCGCAACCAGCCGATCCGCAGCACGATTGCGAGGCAACTGGCCGACTACGTCGTGCTCTACAGCCCGGTGCACATGGCCGCGGACCTGCCCGAGCACTACGCGCAGCACATGGATGCGTTCCGGTTCATCCGCGACGTGCCGGTCGACTGGCAGGAGACGCGCGCCGTCAACGGTGAGGTCGGCGACTACGTCACGCTGGTGCGCAAGGATCGCAACAGCCAGGACTGGTACCTGGGCAGCGTCACCGACGAGAACGCGCGCACGCTGGAGGTGCCGCTGGATTTCCTCGACGCCGGCAAGCGCTACGAAGCGCAGATCTATCGCGATGGCGACGATGCCGACGACACCGACCACCGCTTCTCGTTCGTGCGCGAAACCCGCACCGTGACCCGCACCGACACGCTCGTGCTGCGGCTGGCGAAGGCCGGCGGCGCGGCGATCCGCTTCGTGCCGAAACGCTGAGTCCGCTCGCATGTTCAACCCGCATCCGCGCATCGAGACCGTGTCCATCGGGGGCCGCCACGTCTGCTGCGTGATCGACGACGCGCTGCTCGATCCCGAGTCGCTCGTCGCCTACGCGGTCGCGCAGCGCGAGGCGTTCGTCGAGGCCGGGCACAACGCGTATCCGGGGCCGGAACTGCGCATGCCGGAGGCCTTTTCCGCGCAGCTCGACGCGTTCTTCGCCGCGCACGTGCGCCGCCATCTCGATGCGCGCCGCACCGAGCGCATGTACAGCCGGCTGGCGCTCACCGCGACACCGCCGGAGCGGTTGTCGCCGGCGCAGTCGATCTGCCACGTCGACCGCCTCAGCGTCGACCCGAGCCAGTGCGTGATCGCGGGCGTGCTGTACCTATTCCATGACCCGCGCCTCGGCGGCACCAGCTTCTACGCGCCGAAGCGGCCGCCCGAGGAGATCGTGCCGCTGGTGCTGGAGTCCTCGCAGCTCGACGCCGCGGCGTTCGAGGCGAAGTACGGTCTGCGCACCGGCTACATGACCGCCTCGAACGCGTGGTTCGAGAAGGTCGCGAGCGTGCCCGCGCGCTGGAACCGCCTGATCTTCTACACCGGCACGATCTTCCACAGCGGAGAGATCGCGTATCCCGAACTACTGACCGACGACCCGCGCACCGGGCGGCTCACGCTCAACGGCTTCTTCACCTGCCGCCGGAGTGTCGCCGCATGAGGTCCGTTGCATGAAGTCGGCCGCCTTCGTCCTGCTGTGCGCGTTCGGTCTGCTCGCGGGTGCGGTGCCGGCAGCGGAGCCATCGCCGTCGCGCATCGACACGCCCCGCATCGATACGTTCCGGATCGGCGCGCCCGGCATCGATCCCGACGGCCTGCGCGTGCGTGTGCTCCTGCCGCCGGGCTACGACGCGAACGCGCAGCCCGGCTATCCCGTGCTCTACGTCGACGACGGACAGGATGCGGAAGCGGTCGCGCTCCAACCGTGGATCGACGCGCTGACGATCAGCGGCGAGATCCGGCCGCTGATCGCGGTGGCGGTCGACATGCCGCACGATCGCCTCGGCGCCTACGGCTTTTCCGATCGCGCGTCGGGACGCAGCGTCGTCGCCGACACGCGTGCCGGTGCGGTCGGCGCGAATGCGCATGTGTACGCGGAATGGCTCGCGCATGCGCTCGTGCCTGCGATCGATGCGCGCTACCGCACGCAGCCGCGCGCCGATGCGCGAACGCTGCTCGGCTGGTCGCTGGGCGGCGCGCAGGCGTTGAACAGCGGCTGGCAGTATCCGGAGACCTTCGGCCGCATCGGCGCGTTCTCGCCGTCGCTGTGGCTGGCGACCGATCGCCGCGATGCCGACGCCGTGCAGCGCACGCGCATCGCGCAAGGCATGATCGCGAACGGCAGCTACCATCCCGGGCTGCATGCGTTCCTCGCCGTCGGCGACGCCGAGGAAACCGACGACCGCGACGGCGACGGCGTCATCGACGTGGTCGACGACGCGCGCGATCTGGTCGACGGCTGGCGCGTCGTGGGCGAAGACGCGCCGCGGATGAAGGGCCTGCACCAGCTCGGACACTCGATCAATCTTGATCACGCCGCGTCGCCGACGCGCGCCGACGTCGCGCTTTATGTGTTGCCCGGCGGCGAGCATCGCCAGCCCAGCTGGTCGCGCATGTTGCCGGCGTTCCTGCGCTGGGCCTACGCCTTACATGCGCCGTCGCTGCATGCGACCGGTCGCGTCGAATCGTGGCACGCCGTGCCGTCGCGCTTCGTCGCGGCGCGTGATGTCGACGTCTGGCTGCCACCGTCGTACGGCCGCGACCCGGGCAAGCGCTATCCCGTCGTCTACATGCACGACGGCCAGAACCTGTTCGATCCGTCGCTGGTATTCAACGGCACCGACTGGGACATCGACGGCGCGATGACGCGGTTGATCGACGCCGGCACGATCCGCGAGGCGATCGTCGTCGGCGTGTGGAACTCGCCGCAGCGCTTCCTCGAATACATGCCGCAGGCGCCGGTACGCACGCCGACGATCGCCGCGGGCATCGACGGCGTGCCGCCGTTCGACGCGGCGGGCCTGCAGTCGGACGCCTACCTGCGCTTCCTCGTCGAGGAACTGAAGCCCTTCATCGACGCGCAGTACCGCACGCGGCCCGGACGCGACGACACATCGGTGATGGGATCGAGCATGGGCGGGCTGATCTCGCTGTACGCCATCGCGCGCAGGCCCGACGTGTTCGGTCGTGCCGCCGCGGTGTCGACGCACTGGCCCGCCTGCGGCGGCTGCACGATCGACTGGTTCGCCGCGCACCTGCCAGACCGCCGCACGCACCGCATTTACTTCGACCACGGCACCGCCACCCTCGACGCCGGCTACGCGCCCTTCCAGCTGCGCATGGATGCCGCCCTGCGCCGCGCCGGCTGGCGCGAAGGCCGCGACTTCGTCACCCGCACGTTCGATGGCGCGGAGCACAGTGAGATCGCGTGGCGGGCGCGGGCGGAGGTGCCGCTGGAATTCCTGCTGGGGCGCGGCGACGGACACTGAGCGTGAGCTGATGCCACATCGATGCCCTGCGCGTTGCTCCTGCCGCCAAGCTGGCTAGACTCTTTGGCCCGACACGGGAATGCAGGAAGCCAATGCCATGAACAGGGTCGGTTCTTGCCTGATGCGTCGGATATGCGGCGTCCTGATGGGGGCGTCGTTGGCCGGCCTCGGCATGTCATCCGCGCATGCGATGGGTGACCCGGATGCGTTGGATGACCACCTCGCCATAGGCGACAACGCCTGTGCGATCGGGTCCGATAGTCGCATCCGATGCTGGCCCCAGCACAACGGCTTTCCTCCCACGTCGACGGAGCGCTTCCGATCGATGGCATCCGGAGATTCCTGGGGACGCCTGTGTGCCGTGCGGGTCGATGGCGAAGCCGTCTGCCGCTCCGCCTCCGGGTCGCCGGTGCCGGAGGCGCCGGCGGGGCCCTGGCGCATGCTGGCCGTTGCGTACGACGAAACCTGCGGCATCCGCATGGATGGCAGCCTGGCCTGCTGGGGCGACGTGCCGGAGATGGCCACCGCCGCGCCGACCGATGGCCCGTTCCGATCGGTGTCGATCGGCTGGTATGTCGGCTGCGCGCTGCGCGTCGACGGCACACTGGCCTGCTGGAGAGCGGGACTGTTGGAAGAATTCCAGATCGAGCGATCGCCGCCTGGGCGATTCCTGAAGGTCGAAGTGTCTTCCCTCCATGCCTGTGCCTTGCGCAGCGATGGCCGCATCCTGTGTTGGGGCCTTGACGTGGATGGCGGCAACCAGGTGCCGGACCGCGACGATTTCATCGATCTTTCCGTGGGCGCCTACCACGCGTGCGGACTGAAAGCGGATGGCACGGTCGTGTGCTGGGGCGGCACGCGATACAGCGGGACGCCGCGGCCGATGCCTTCGCCGCGCGGCGAATTCACCGAACTGGCGTCCGGCTATGCCCAGGCCTGCGGACGCAGGCGGGATGGCACCGTCGACTGCTGGGGGGAAAGCGTGTTTCTGGAAGGCGTCACCGGGCTGGGGGTGCCGCTGGCACGGCTCGCCATGGGCGGCGGCACGGTGTGCGCGATGGATGCCGAGGGCATCACCCATTGCCTGGATCCCGAATCGCCGCTGGTGCCGCCACCGGGGCGTTACCTCGATGTGTCCCTTGGCCGCGATCGCGGCTGCGGGATCGACGTCGATCATCGAGTCCTGTGCTGGGGCGAATCGCTCGGACCGGTGCCGGCGGAGCCGATGCACGCGGTCAGTGTCGGCAAGGCGCATGCCTGCGGACTGGCCGACGACGATCGCATCCTCTGCTGGGGCGACGACAGCGCAGGCCAGACGCAGGTGACGCCGGGACGTTATCGCGACGTACTTGCCGGCGACGACTACAGTTGCGGGCTGTCGATGGAAGGCGTCGTCATGTGCTGGGGCACCGATCCCCTCGTGACGCGCTTGCCCGTGGGCAACGGATTCACCTCGCTCTATGGTGGCGATGCCATCCTCTGCGCAGGCCGCGACGAGGACATGCCCGAATGCTGGAACGACGCGGGCCGCCTGCCCGTTCCGCCCACCGTCTACCGGTACTCGGACGCCGTGGTCGGCGACACCTTCGCTTGCTGGAAGATGTGGCACTTCGTCCAGTGCATGGGCGCCGCGGAACCCGTGCGGCAAGGCTATTCCTACGACGATGTCGTCGCGCTGGCTGCATCTGGTCAGGATGTCTGCGCGCTGCATGCCGACGGGTTCATCACGTGTCGCGGGCGCGAATACGCCGTGCGGGGACTGAGGGCCGTGCCCGTGGGCACGGGTGGACTCGTCGCGGGTGCGCGCCATACCTGCAACGTGGATGACGCCGGGGGTGTCGATTGCTGGGGCGACAATACGAAGGGTCAGCGCGATGCGTCGGTGATCATGGGGTCGATCGCGGGCGCCGGCGGCGATCACACCTGCGGGACCGATCGCGGCAACCTGTTGCACTGCTGGGGCGACGGCCAGCGCGAGGCGAACCTGCCGCCGCCCGGCCTGCAGGTGCGCGACGTGGATGTCGGCCAGTTCGGTGGCTGCGGCATCGAACGCAGCGGTGACGTGACCTGCTGGGGCTGGAACGCCAACGGCCAGGCTTCGCCGCCCGCGGGCGCGTTCCGGCGTGTCGCCACGGGCCTCAACCACAGCTGCGGCGTGCGCGACGACGGCACGCTCGCCTGCTGGGGCTACGGTGCGGATGGCCAGATCGCCGCGCCGGCGGGCACGTATCTGACCGTCGACGTCGGCGAACGGCATTCGTGCGCGATCGCGGGCGACGGCCGCCTGCACTGCTGGGGGCTGGATTCCGAAGGACAGTCGACGCCGCCGGCGGACGACGCCCACTACGTTGCGCTGGCCGTCGGCACCTTCCATGCCTGCGCGATCCGCGCCGATGGCGCGCTTGCCTGCTGGGGACGCAACGACCACGGGCAGGCGACGCCACCCGCCGGACGCTTCGTCTCGGTCACGGCCGGTGGCGCGCATGCCTGCGCGGTGCGCGAAGACGGCACGCGCGCCTGCTGGGGCGACAACGGTGCCGGCCAGGCGCCCTCGCTGTCGCTCGCACCCGCGACGTTGCCGCCCGCGTCCGGTGGCTATGGCGACCTGCACGAGGTGCAGCTCACGGTCGCCGGCAGCGGCGGCTACGTGCCCCGATCCCCCGTGTTCCGTGTCGTCGCGGGGGACCTGCCGGAGGGCGCGCTCACGCCGGCGGGCCGGCTGCAGCTTTACATCACGCAGCCGAATGCACGCTACGCCTTCACTGTGGAAGTCCGCGACGCCAACGGCTTCACCGCGACGCGCGACTATGTCTTGCAGGTGGGTCCGTCGGCAGACACCACGCCGCCGGTGATCGGCGTTTCGATCTCCGGCCCGACAGGCGACGACGGCTGGTACATCGGCGATGTCCATGTCGTCTGGGGCGTGGACGATCCGGACAGCGGCATCGTCGAGAGCAACGGATGCGACGAGACGGTGCTGACACAGGATGCCGCGTTTCTGCCGGCGTCCTGCACCGCGCGGAATCGCGCAGGGCTTTCATCGTCGCAGACACGCCAGATCAAGCGTGACGGCACGCCGCCCGCGATCGGCGCCTGGCACTCGCCGCAGTCGGCGCCGAACGCGCACGGCTGGTTCCGTGCGTCGGTGCACCTGTCCTACACCTGCGGGGACGCGACATCGGGGGTCGCGGGCTCCTGCCCGTCGCCTTCCGACTTCACGACCGAAGGCGTGCACGTCCCGCCGCTGCAGACCGTGCGCGATCGTGCCGGCAACATCGCAACCACGTCCCAGGCGCCGATCCGGATCGACTGGACCGCGCCGCTCCTCGATGCCGTCATGCCGCCGAGCCAACTCCCGGCCGGTACTGTGCACGACTACCACGCAACGGCGTCCGATGCGCTGTCGGGCATGGACAGCCTCGTCTGCATCCCGGTCGACAGCACGCCTTACCAGGGCGGGCCCGGTGGTCCCGTCGAGCGGATCGCGCAGTGCACCGCGACCGACCGCGCCGGCAACACCACGGTGATGCGCAGCACCTACACCGTCGTGGCGCCGATCGTGCCGGCCAAGGTGCGGATCCTGCGCGGATCGCGCCTGCCTGCGATGCCCGCCCGAAACCGAGCCGGACATCGCGCCGTCCGCTGAGCGGACGGCGCGTCAGCCGCCGTTCGCGGGCGTCGCGCCCTCCGCCGGCTTCACCGCCTCCGGACTCACCTTCTCGATGGTATGGCGCAGTTCGCGGCCGAGGATGGTCTTCGCGTCCTTGGCCCAGTTGTCGAGGCGCTGGTCGAAGACGAGCTTGGCGTTCTCGTCGGTGGACACGAGCTTGAGTTCGCGCAGTTTGCGGATGAAGGTGCGGAACAGGCTCTTGTCGAAGAACTCGGGCGCGGCCGGGGCGTAGAGCAGGCTCAGGCGCTGCGCGGCGAGGTGGCAGAGGCTTTCGAGTTCGGCGGCGGCGAGGGTGCCGGGGCCGTTCTTGGCGAGCACCGAGATCGCGATGTAGTAGCGCTCGAACGCCTGCTGCAGCGGGTGGCCCAGGCCGCGCAGGCGGAACACTTCGTCGGACTGGCCGGCGTTGCGGGCGAGGATGCCGCCGTCGTCGTCGCCGACCTGCTGCAGCAGGCCTTCGCGCGCGAACACGGCGATGGTGCGTTCGATCTGTTCGGCGAAGCCGGCCTCGTCCCACGGCAGGAACAGTTCGGCCTGCATGAACGGGTACAGCGAGCGGCCGATGCGCAGCAGCGTGTTGCGGCTCATCCGTCGGTTGTGCAGGAAGCAGCAGGCGATCCACGCGGTCGCGGTGAACAGGTGCAGCACGTTGTTGCGGAAGTAGCTCAGCAGCACCGCGGTGTCGCCGTCGACGTGCAGCACGTCGCCCAGCGGGTGCGCGGTGCGCGCGAGCACGCCGATCTCCTCGCCGTGCTTCACGATCTCCTGCGGCGTGTGCGGGGTGACGGTGACGCGGTCGGAGTACGGCACTTCCGCCAGCAGCGTCTTCGACAGCGCGATCTGCGCGAGCAGGTCGGCCTCGCCCATCGCATGCTTGGGCGTGGACAGCACCGCCAGCGCGAGCAGGTTGATCGGATTGACGTCGGCGGCGCGGTTGATGTTGATCTGGATGCGGTCGGCGAGGGTGTCGATCGCGGGTGCGAGCCACTGCGGCTTTTCGTCCTCGCCGACCGGCTGGCCGTTCCAGTCGGGCGCTTCCTCGGCGAGGATGTCGCCGAGCTTGATCGGCTCGCCGAAGTTCACCACCACCTGGCCGTAGTTGCTGCGCAGCACCCGCGGAATGCCCATCAGCAGCTGCCAGATCGATTCCTTCTCCTTGGGCTTGCCGGAGAGTTCGTCGAGGTAGCTGCCGCCTTCCATCAGTTTCTCGTAGCCGATGTACACCGGCTGGAACAGCACCGGCCGCGCGGGCTGGCGCAGGAAGGCGCGGATCGTCATCGCCAGCATGCCGCCCTTGGGCTGCAGCAGGCGGCCGGTGCGCGAGCGTCCGCCTTCGATGAAGTATTCGATCGAGTAGCCGCCGGCGACCAGCTGCGCGACGTATTCGGAGAACACCGCCGAGTACAACGCGTTGCCGCGGAAGCTGCGGCGCAGGAAGAACGCGCCGCCCTTGCGTAGCAGCGTGCCGATCACCGGCAGGTTGAGGTTGATGCCGGCGGCGATGTGCGGCGGCACCACGCCCTTGGTGTAGAGCAGGTAGCTCAGCAGCAGGTAGTCCATGTGGCTGCGGTGGCTGGGCACGTAGATCACTTCGTAGCCCGGCGCGACCTGCTTGAGCCGGTCGAGGTGGTGCACCAGCACGCCGCGGTAGATGCGGTTCCACACCGTGGTGAGCAGGAACGATGCCGAGCGCACCACCGGCGGCGAGTAGTCGGCGGCGATCTCGTAGGCGTAGGCGTGGGCCTTCTTCCACGCGTCCTCGGGCTTGCCGTTCTCGCGGCGCGCGGTGTCGGCGATCGCCTGCTTCACGGGGTCGGCGGCCAGCACCTTGTCGATCAGCAGGCGGCGGGTGGACAGGTCCGGCCCGATCACCGCCTCGCGGATGCGGTTGAAGTGCATGCGCAGCACGCGCGAGAGCTTGCGCACCGTGCGTTCGGGCGGCAGGTCCTCGGCGAGGGTTTCGCGCACCGATACCGGCGCGGCGAACTGCACGAGGGTGTCGCGGCCGTTGAGCAGGATCGCCAGCAGCCGGCGCGAGCGGCCGACGATCGCCCAGTTCTCGGAGAACAGCACCGAGAACCAGCTGTTGTTCCGGTCCGGCGCGCGGCCGACGAAGATCGACACCGGCACCAGGCGTACGTCGAGCCCGGGATCGGCACGGTGGGCGTCGAGCAGGCGGGCCAGCGCCTCGGAATGGCGGCGCGCGGGGCGGGTGAGCTGCGGCGGCTTGCCGGTGGCGAGGTCCACGGCCATGTCCGCGGCCAGGCCCAGCGCGCTGTGGCGGCGGGCCAGCGCGACGTAGGCGCGCTTGCGTCCCAGCGGATCGCCGGCCAGCGGGCGCAGCGCCGACGGCAGCCCGGCCTCGCGGCAGGCGCGTTCGAGGATCAGGGCGTTGGACAGCCCGTAATCTTCCAGCACGTAGCAGACCGGGCGCGGGTCGTCGGACAGCGCCTCCGGCAGCGGGTCGATGTGCAGTTCGATCCACGGTTCCAGCAGCCAGGCCAGCGGGCGCGCCCACAGCGGGCGGCGGCCGCGCGCCTGCGGCGGGGCGGGCGGCGGTTCGGGTGCGGGGGGCGGCGGCATCGCCAGCGCCGGTTGGGTCGGCACCACCTCAGGCTCCGGATCGGCCGGTGCCGGCGTCTCGTGCGGCGGTTCCGCGGCGTCGGACGCCGGCGTCGCGTCGCCTTCCGGGGCCGGCGCGGCCGGTTCGGGATCGGGCGTGGCGGCGCCGTCGACGGGCGCGTCGGACGCGGCGAACAGGGCGGGTTGGTCGGGCGATGTCGGGCGGTTCGGCATGATCGCCGCCATTATGACGAAGTCGGCTACGGCGTCGCGTTCGCCGGCGTCGATGCGGAGGCCGGCGCTGGCGGTGCGACGGGCACCGCGGGCGACGCCGGCGCGTCGGCCGTCGCGGCCGCGTCGCGCGCGTGGCGCAGGAAATCGCTGAGGTACCAGTGGCCGTCCACCTGCTCGACCGCGACCACCGTGTCGATGGTCGCGCCGGCCAGCGGATAGCGCATCCGGACCCGCGCGTGGTCGCCATCGCGGCTTTCCAGCGTCAGCGCCATCGCGTCGAGGCTGGCGTCGAGGTCGAGGCCGTAGCCGCGCAGCACGTCCTTCAACGCCGCGGCCATCGGTCCCAGCCGGCGCAGGCTTTCGTCCATGCCGAGCCGCCGGAAATCGGCGGGGTCGTGCAGGCCGGTGCCGCGGGCGGCGAGGGCCAGCTTCGGGATCGCGGCATGCCCGCGGCGGGCATCGCCCAGCCCGGCCCGGCCGCCCCAGGCGGTGATCGCCCGCACCAGCTGGACGTAGTGGGCGCGTTCCTCCGCGCTCAGGCCGGTCTCGCTCTGCAGGTATTTCTCGCCGAACAGGCCCAGCGCCTGCGCGGCGGCGCGGATCTCGCCGTCGGCGTGGGCGAACTGGCGGTCGTAGCCCTTGCGCAGGCGTTTCTCGGCGTCGTCGGCCGAGAGGCTGGCCAGCACGCCCGGGATGCGCTGGTCGAACGGCAGCTCGTCCAGCGGCCAGCGGGTGCGGCCGGCCTGCCAGGCTGCGGCCAGCGGCGCGTGCAGCGACGGCGGCACGGCATCGCGGGCGAACGCGGCGAGGTCGTTGTCGCGCAGGTCGCCGTTGAGCAGCGCGACGGCCTGCACCGGATCGGTCGCGCCGACGTGCGGCGCGTGCGTGCGTTCGCGATCGCCGCAGCCGACCGCACCCAGCGCGAGGGCCAGCGCCAGCAGGGCCGCGAGCGGCGGCGGGCAGGTGCGGGAGGCGATGGCAGGGGCGGCGGCGGCGGCGGGGCACATGGTCCGGCATCTTGGCCGGCCGGCGCGGGGCCGACAAGCGGTCGACAAGCGACCGGCAAGAAAAAGGAGACCCGGTGGGGTCTCCCTCAAATCCGGCTCGCGCCGGCAGGTCACGGTTGTGGCATGGCGCCGGCGAGGCCGGCTGGCGCACAGCCTACCGGCCTCGCGATCCTGATGCAATACGTGAAGTTGTGTGCTTCAAGCCATTGAAATGAAACGATTCTGCGCGGCGCGATTTTCCCGGGTGATCAGTCCGCCGTGTTCAGCGCGTCGCGCTTGAGCGCGCGACGGCGCTCGGTCGGCTCGGACCAGGCGTTGTTGAACACCGCCGGTTCCCAGCTGCCGTAGCTCGGGTTGGGCAGCGCCCACCAGCGCTGGCCGAACCAGCCGCGGTACTGCGCTTCCAGCGCGTCGCGGGCGGCGGGGGTGTTGGCGATGATCTGGGTGAAGTCGCCCAACTGGTCGCCGAACTGCATCAGCACCCGGTACTTCCGCGCGGCCAGCTGGCGGCGGCAGAGCTTCTCCGAGCCTTCCTGCTCGCAGCCTTCGACGAACGTGCCCAGACCCAGGAACACGCTGTCGTCCTTCACCGGCAGGCCGGCCTTGCGCAGGTTCGACAGCGTGGCCGGACCGAGCTGGTCGGCGCGGTTGGAGATGTAGATCAGGGTGATGCCGCGGGCGGTGGCGGCCTTGGCGAAGTCCAGCACGCCCGGCAGCGGCTGCGCCTTCTCCTCGCGGACCCAGGCGTCCCAGGTGGCTTCGTCGTATTCCGCGCCGTTGCGGATCAGCCGGGCCTGGTAGGGCGAGTTGTCCAGCACGGTCTCGTCGACGTCCAGCACGACCGCCGGCGGCAGGCCGCGGGCCGGGTTGGCGCGTTCGCCGGGGACGATGGCGTCCCACTGCGGATCCTTCAGCGCCGCGTCCAGGCGGTCGGCGGCGGCGTGGTAGACGGTCTCGCAGGTGGCGCGGTACTCGGCCGCGCGCTGCATCCACAGCACCGCGTTCAGGTTGTCGTTCGCGGGCACGGCGGCCGTGGTCGTGGCTGCGGCCACCGGCGGCGCCTCGACGGCGGGCGGTGCGGCGGCGTCCGCCGGCGTCATCGTGCGGCAGGCGCCGAGGCCCAGGACCGCGGCGAAGAGGGCGACGTGCAGCATGGACCTGCGCATGGAGACTCCGGAAAGCGTGGCGAACGGGCCGCAAAGTGTAGCCCGCCCGGATGACCGGCCTTCGGCCGTCGGCGAGGCATTGCAGCAACGCAGGAACGGAGCACGCCTTGTGGCGCACGCGGACGGCAGTGCCTGTCCCTCATCCGCCCTGCGGGCACCTTCTCCCCGCGAGCGGGGAGAAGGAGGCGTTCCGCGTGGTCGTGGCGGTGTCGGGGCATCCGCAGCCGCAACGCGGCAGGTCGACCTCTGCGCCGACCGATTCCGCCCCTCTCCCCGCTCGCGGGGAGAGGGTGCCCGGCAGGGCGGGTGAGGGGCGAGGCTGGATCAGACCGAGAGATGCTCGATCGCGGCGACGCTGCCGAGGCGGTGCGCGTCGCCTCAGCCGTCTCCCCGCGAGCGGGGAGAAGGAGGCGTTCCGCGTGGTCGTGGCTGCGTCGTGGCATCCGCAGCCGCAACGCGGCAGGTCGACCTCTGCGCCGACCGATGCCGCCCCTCTCCCCGCCGGCGGGGAGAGGGTGCCCGGCAGGGCGGGAGAGGGGCGAGGCCGGATCAGACCGAGAGATGCTCGATCGCGGTGACGCTGCCGAGGCGCCGCGTCGCCTCAGCCGTCCAGCAGCGCCTTGATCGCGGCGAAGCCGGCGCTCGCGCGTTCCTTCTTGCGCTCGGCGTCGGCCACGGGATCGGCGCCGTCGCGCTGGAGTTCGGCCGCCGGCAGTTCGTCGAGGAAGCGGCTGGGCGTCAACCGCAGCTTCGTGCCCCAGCGCTGCGCCTCGCGCGAGTGCGACAGCCACAGCTGCTCCTTCGCGCGGGTGATGCCGACGTAGAGCAGCCGGCGCTCCTCGTCGAGGCGGCCCTCTTCCAGGCTGGCCTCGTGCGGCAGCGTGCCGTCCTCCATGCCGATGATGAACACGTAGCGGAATTCCAGGCCCTTCGCCGCGTGCAGGCTCATCAGCCGCACCTGGTTGCCGGGCTCGCCCTTGTCGGCGTGGCTGAGCAGCGCCAGCGACGCCGCCAGCTCGCCGGGGCCGGCGCCGCCGCGCGCGCCGTCGAACCAGTTCGCCAGTTCGTCGAGATTGCCGCGGCGCAGCTGGAACAGCTGGTCGTTCTTGCACTGCGCGCGCAGCGCGGCGAGCAGGCCGGAGCGCTCGTTGAGCTGTTTCACCAGCTCGGCCGGGGTGAGCGTGCGCGACTCGTGGCGCAGGCCCTTCACGATGTCGGCGAAGCCGCTGAGCGCGTTCGCCGCGCGCGGCTGCAGCTGCTTCAGCAGGCCGACCGATTCCGCGGCGCGCGACAGCGGCAGCCCGGCGTGGTGCGCCAGTTCCGCCAGCTTCGCCAGCGTGGTCGTGCCGACTTCGCGCTTGGGCGACTGCACGGCGCGCAGGAACGCCGCGTCGTCCTCCGGATTGGCGATGAGGCGCAGCCACGACAGCGCGTCCTTCACTTCGCCGCGATCGAGGAACGCGGTGCCGCCGCTGAGGTGATAGGGCACGCGCAGCAGTTGCAGCGCCTTTTCCAGCGGCCGCGACTGGTGGTTGCCGCGGAACAGGATGCAGAACTCGCCCCACTCGGCCTGGCGCGATTGATTCAGGAACTGGATCTCCGAGGCGATGCGTTCGGCCTCGTGCTCGCCGTCGCGGCATTCCAGCACGCGGATGCGTTCGCCGTCGGCCTGCTGGCTCCACAGCGTCTTCAGGTGCTCGTGCGGGTTGTTGGCGATCAGCGCGTTGGCCGCGCGCAGCACGCGGTTGCTGCAGCGGTAGTTCTGTTCCAGCTTGACGATGCGCAGCGCCGGATAGTCCTTGCCCAGCTGCGCGAGGTTCTCCGGGTTCGCGCCGCGCCAGGCGTAGATGCTCTGGTCGTCGTCGCCCACGCAGGTGAAGTTGCCCTTCTCGCCGGCGATCGCCTTCAGCAGCCGGTACTGTGCGTCGTTGGTGTCCTGGCATTCGTCGACCAGCAGGTAGCCGATGCGCTCGCGCCAGCCGAGGCGGCAGTCCTCGTCGCTTTCCAGCAACTGCACGGGCAGGCGGATCAGGTCGTCAAAGTCGACCGCGTTGAAGGTCGTCAGGCGCTGCTGGTAGCGCACGTAGAGGTTGGCGGCCTCGCGCTCGCGCGGGCTCTGCGCGGCGGCCAGCGCTTCCTCGGGCGACAGCCCGGCGTTCTTCACCCGCGAGATCAGGCCCTGCATCGCCTGCACGGCATCGGTCTTCGCGCCGGGCATCAGGTCCTTGATCTGCGCGGCGACGTCGTCGGTATCGAACACCGAGAACCCGCGCTTCAGACCCGCCTTCGCGTGCTCGATCTGCAGCACCTTCAGGCCCAGCGCATGGAAGGTGCAGATCGTCAGGCCTTCCGCGGCGTCGCCGCGGATGCGCTTGCCGACGCGCTCGCGCATTTCCTTCGCCGCCTTGTTGGTGAAGGTGATGGCGGCGATGCGCTTGGCGGGATAGCGGTTCGACTGGATCAGGTGCGCGATCTTCTCGACGATCACGCGCGTCTTGCCGCTGCCGGCGCCGGCCAGCACCAGCACCGGGCCGTCGGCCAGCAGCACCGCTTCGCGTTGGGGGGGATTGAGGCCTTGCATGGAAATCGGGGAAATGAACTTGCCGCGGCGATGTAGGTCATCAGTTTACCTGCCGGCGTCCCCGCGATCGGATACCGTGCGCATCCTCCGCCCCCGCAACGACGCCGAACGATGGAACGCCCCCTGCGCCACGCCCTCCTGCTCGGTCTCGCGCTGGCCTGCGCGGCCGGCCCGCTCGCCGCCGCCGCGCCCGCCGGCCCGCCGCCGGACCCGACGAACGATCCGATGCTGATGACCGCGGGCTTCCTGGACAGCCACCAGGACATCAAGTACCGCATGCACGGGATGACCGCGTACAAGGCGAAGCGCTTCGAGGACGCCATGCGCTTCTTCCGCCGCGCGTCGTTCTTCGCCGACAAGCCCTCGCAGGGCATGGTCGCGGAGATGTACTGGAACGGCGAGGGCGTGCCGCGCGATCCGGTGCAGGCCTACATCTGGATGGACCTCGCCGCCGAGCGCGGCTACGTCGGTTTCCTCGGCCTGCGCGAGCGCTACTGGCAGGCGCTGACCGAGGCCGAACGCGCCCGCGCGGTCGAGGAAGGCCAGGCCGTCTTCGCCCGCTTCGGCGATGCCGCGGCCAAGCCGCGCTACGAGCACCAACTGCGCATCGGCCGGCGCGAGATGACCGGCAGCCGCACCGGTTTCAACCGCGGTGTGTCGATCGAGATTCCCGGCCCCGCCGGCAGCCAGTCCATCCCCGGCACGAAGTTCTACGACCCGCGCTACTGGGACGCGAAGAAGTACTGGGCGTGGCAGGACGGCGTGTGGAAGAAGCCGAAGATCGGCCGCGTCACCATCGGCGACATCGAGACCGTCTCCCGCATCCCGGAGACCGCGCCGGAGGTCGATGCGCCGGCGCCCGAGGTAACCGATCCCGCGCCTGCGACGCCCTAGCCGGCCACAGGTCGGCGTGGCTTCCGGCAGAGGTGGCGCGCGATCCGCGGCGCTATGGTGCCGGCACAGCGCGAAGCCGCGACGAGGAGACATCACGATGACCGCCATGCCGAAGCCGCTGTCCCGACGCGTCCCGCGTCCGCTGCTGGCCGCGCTGCTGCTGGGCCTCGCCGCGAACGCGGCCGTCGCGAACGTGCACGCCGCCGCATCGCCGCCGACGCCCGCGCAGGAAGCCGTCGCGGTCGACACCGACGCCGAGGCGCTGTCGCGTTTCGACGCGCTGTACGCGCTCAGCGCCGATCATCCGAACGAACGTTTCCGCCTCTACGGCCAGAAGGCCGCGGCCACCGGCAACTGGGGCGATGCCGCGCGCAACTTCCGCATGGCCGCGCGCTACGCCGACAAGTATTCGCAGCACCGGCTCAGCCTGATGTACTGGCACGGCGTGGGCGTCGCCGAGGACCGCGTCGAGGCCTATCTCTGGGCCGACATCGCCGCCGAGCGCGGCTATCCGCAGTTTCTCGCCATCCGCGAGAAGATGTGGGCCGAACTGACGCCGGCGCAGCAGGCGGCGGTGGCCGAACGCGGTCCCGCGCGCTACGCCGAGTTCGGCGATCCGGCCGCGAAGAAGCGCTTCGCCGATGCGCTGGGTCACGGCCGGATGAACGTCACCGGCTCGCACACCGGCTTCGTCGGCTTCCTCGGCGTGAGCACGCCGGAGAAGCTGGGCGGCACGCTGGCCAACGTCGTCGACGGCCTGGAAGTGGCGAAGATCCACACCCGCGAGCGCGACGACCCCGATCGCTACTGGGCGCACGAGGACCGCGTGTGGAAGCACGCGATCGTCCGCATCGGCGACATCGAGGACGCGAAGCCGATGCCGGCCGCGGCACCGGCGCCCGCATCGCCCGAACCGGCGCCGGCTTCGCAGCCCTGAGCCGCGGGCGGATGCCGCGCATCGGCCTCCGCCCTTAAACTGTGCGGCATGGCCAAGCTCTACTTCTACTACTCGGCGATGAACGCCGGGAAGACCACCACCCTGCTGCAGTCCGCGCACAACTACCGCGAACGCGGCATGCGCGTGCTCATCTTCACGCCGAAGCTGGATTTCCGCGCCGGCTCCGGCACGGTGGCTTCGCGCATCGGCCTCAGCGCCGAAGGCCAGGCGTTCGAGCGCGACGACGACCTCGACGCCTGGGTGCGCAACGACATCGCCCGCCACGGCAAGCTCGACTGCGTGCTGGTCGACGAGGCGCAGTTCCTGACCAAGCCGCAGGTGTGGCAGCTCAGCGAAGTGGTCGACAACCTGCGCATCCCGGTGCTGTGCTACGGCCTGCGCACCGATTTCCGCGGCGAGCTGTTCGAGGGCAGCCAGTACCTGCTGGCCTGGGCCGACGAACTCAGCGAGATCAAGACGATCTGCCACAGCGGCAAGAAGGCGACGATGACCGTGCGCGTCGACGAACAGGGCCACGCCGTGCAGGACGGCCCGCAGGTCGAGATCGGCGGCAACGAGCGCTACATCTCGGTCAGCCGCGCGGAGTTCAAGAAGGTGATGCGCGGCGAGGGCCTGATCGAACCGATGCAGACCCCGCTGCCGCTGGGGTGAGACGCCGGTTCAGTTCGCCGGCATCGGCGGGAAGTCGTCGCGGCTGTCGTAGAAGCCGTTGAGGTCGACGCCGTCGACGCGCGCGCCGGCGTCGACGGTCACGTCCATCGGCATCGGCGGACAGGGTGCGCGGATGCACTGCACCTGGCGCACGTGGCCGCCGACGCGCGACGGCCCCGAGCGCGTCCACGCGAACACGCCGTAGTCGTCCGCGGGCAGGCCGGTGAGGCGGTACTCGGTCGCGCCGGCGGCGGTGGTCGTGCAGACGTGGCGCGCGGTGGCCGGATCGCCGCTGCCGATCGCGCAGATGCGCAACGCGGGCGCGGCACCATCGTCGTAGGCGATGCGGCCGGCGATTGTGCCGCCCGTCGTGCCGCCGGCATCGCTGCGCGTGGCCCGTGCGGGCGCGGGCGCTTCCGCGGGCGATGCGCTTGCGGACCCGGCACCCGTGTCGCGGGCACCGGAGCCGGCGCAGGCGGTGGTCGACAGCGCCGCGGACAGCGCGAGCAGCGGCAGGAAAAGGGGGCGGATGACGGCCATGGGAACCTCCGTATTGGCGGCCGCCCGGTCAGCGGCAGCGGCGGCGTTCGCGTTCGAACTCGCGGACGATGGCGCCGCCTTCGGGCAACGCCTCGTGGATGTCCCGGGCGATGGCGTCCAGTGCCTCCGGACCGCCGCCGTATCCCGGTTCGCGACAGTGTTGCAGAGCCAGCGCGGTGGCCGCCAGCCACGCCGTCTTGCGCAGTTCAGGATCGGACAGCGGCAGCGCGGCCAGCGTTTCGAGCGTGTGCATCGCCTCCGCAGGTGGCGGCTCGTCCGGGGCCGTGCCGGCATGGTCGAGGTCGAACCGCGCCAGCGACAGCTGCGCGCGCCGCGTGTGCGGATGCGTCGGTCCATTCTCTGCGGCATCGGTGGTGAGGGCGACCGCGCTGACCAGCCGCCGGCGTGCCTCCTCGTCGTGGCCCAGCGTGGCCTGCACTTCGCCGATCAGCCGGTCGACGTCGCCCACGATCGCATGGGTCGGCCCGAGGTACTGCACGCGCAGCCGCCGCGACTGCATCAGCAGCGGCAGCGCCTCGGTGTCGCGGCCCATCTCGTGCAGGATCATCGCCTTGTTGAACAGCACGCCGGCGTACCAGTACGACGACGGCACCTTGCGCAGCACCGACAACGCCTGGTCGATGTGACGCAGCGCGCGCTCGTCGTCGCCCAGTTCCCACGCGACGATGCCGATGCTGTTGTCGTTGCGCGCGGTGTCGACGTGATTGCGGCCGACCCGCGCCACCAGCCAGCGCTGCGCCTGCGCGAAGGCGGCGTCGGCTTCCTTCAGCCGGCCCAGGTCGACGTGGATCGCGGCCAGCTGCCGGCGCGCGTCCAGCGTGGCGCGGCTTTCCTCGCCGCGCACGTCCAGCGCCAGCGTCAGCGCGTCGTGGCAGTCGCGTTCGGCCAGCACCAGGTCGCCGCCCAGCCGCTCCAGGTCGCACAGGCGGCGGTGCAGGTCGATCGCCAGCGCATGGCGGTTGCCGGCGCTGGCCTGCAGTTGCGCCAGCGCGTTGCGGAAGCCCTCCAGCGCCTGCGCGGTGCGGCCGGCGTCGCTGTCGAGGTCGGCGAGGTCGGCGAGGTTCTCGACCACGCCCGGCATGTCGACCAGCGTGTTGCGACGCACCTCCAGCGAGCGCTGGAACAGCAGTTGCGCCGCGCGGGCCTTGGGCTTGCCCAGCGTGCGCAGGCAGCGGCCCAGTTCGGAGTAGAAGTCGGCCGCCTGCACCGGCAGCGTCCGCTGCTGGCTGCGGGCGAGGTCTTCCAGCGGGCTCATGCGCTGGATGCAGTCGTCCGCGCGGCCGAGCAGCCGCAGCGTGCGTCCGTAGTCGGAGGTCGCGCTCAGGCGCAGGCTCTCGGGGACGTTCGGCAGGCTGTCGAGGATCGCGTTCTGCGTCTTCAGCAGGCGCTCGGCCTCGCGGTAGTCGCCCAGGCCCAGGCGCAGGCGCGCGATCACGCCGAACAGTTCCGCCTTCGCCTGCGGCTGCGTCGCCAGCTCGCGGTTGCCGCGCTCCTCGCCGGCCTCCAGCAGCTTGCGCACGTCCAGCGGCCCGGAGGTCTCGCGCCCGCCCGCCTGCTCGAACAGCCCGGTGACGAAATCCTGCAACGCCTGCGCGCGGTTGGCCTCGCGCAGCGCCTGCTGCGCCTGCCACGTCACCAGCGCCAGCGCCGTGGTCAGCACCACCAGCACCAGCGCGGTCGTCGCCAGCGCCCAGCGGTGGCGATGCACGAACTTCTGCGTGCGGTAGGCGACGCTCTGCGGCCGCGCCAGCACCGGCTTGCCTTCGAGGTAGCGGTTGAGGTCCAGCGCCAGTGCCTCGACCGACGGATAGCGATGCTCCGGCCGCTTCTGCAAGGCCTTGAGCGCAATGTTGTCGAGGTCGCCGGAAATCTGCCGCGCGCGCCGGCGCAGCGCGGCCATCCGCGACGGGTCGCTGTCGGCCTCGCGCAGCAGGTTCGCCGACGGTTTCTGCGGATCGGCGATCAGGATCGCCTCTTCCCATTCCGCGTCGCTCTGGCGCTTGAGCCGGTAGGGTTTGGTCTCGGCCAGCAGTTCGTACAGCACCACGCCCAGCGAGTAGACGTCGGTCATCGTGGTGACCGGCTCGCCGCGGATCTGTTCCGGCGCGGCGTAGTGCAGGGTGAAGGCGCGGACCTCGGTGCGGGTGTTGTCGCGGCCGGGTTCCGGGCCGTCGAGCAGCTTGGCGATGCCGAAGTCCAGCAGCCGCACCTCGTCCAGCGGGGTGACGAGGATGTTCGACGGCTTCAGGTCGCGATGGACGATGAGGTTGGCGTGGGCGTGGCTCACCGCCTCGCAGACCTGCAGGAACAGCTTCAGCCGCGCCTCCACGTCGAGGTCGCGGGCGCGGCACCAGTCGGTGATCGCCTCGCCCTCGACGTACTCCAGCGCGAGGTAGGGCTGGTTGTCGCTGCTGATGCCGGCGTCCAGCAGCCGCGCGATGTGCGGATGGCCGAGGCGGGCGAGGATCTGGCGCTCGCGGGTGAAGCGCTGGCGCAGGTTGGGGTCGGCCAGCCCGGGGCGCAGCAGCTTCAGCGCGACCCGGCGCTGGTACAGGCCGTCGGCGCGGCGCGCCAGCCAGACCTGGCCCATGCCGCCCTCGCCCAGCAGGCGGTCGAGCTTGTACGGACCGATCGTGGTGTCGGGCTTGGCCATCGGCGGCGGCGCCACCAGCGGCTCGGCCAGGAAGTCGGCGTTCTCTTCCTCCAGCGCGAGCAGGCCTTCGAGTTCCGCCGCCAGCGCCGGATCTTCCTCGTGCAGCGCCGTCAGCCGGGCCTTGCGGGCGTCGGCGTCGAGTTCGAGCAGCGCGTCGAGCAGCGGCGACAGCCGCTGCCAGCGTTCGGCGTCCATCGCGATCCGGGAAGCGGCGGGAAGGGCGGCCTATCGTCGCCCGGGCCGTTGCGGCCGGCAACCACGGGGCCGGGTGTCGAGGAAGGTGTCGAGGAAAACGATCGGGTGGCGCGTTTTTTCGAACGGCCCGCTTTCGAAAAGGATCAGCGCTCGCCCTCGGGGCCGCCCAGCGACGCCAGCAGGAACATCCGCGCCTTCTGCCAGTCGCGGCGGATGCTGCGCTCGGAGCGCTGCAGCAGTTCGGCGATCTCCTGCTCCGACAGGCCGGCGAAGTAGCGCAGCTCGACCACCTGCGCCAGCTTGGCGTCGACGCCGGCCAGCTTGGTCAGCGCCGTGTCCAGGCCCAGCATGTCCTCGTCCAGGCGCAGGCCGCCTTCGACGTCGTCCGGCAGCTCGGTCACGCGGTGCAGGTCGCCGCCGCGCTTCTGCGCCAGACGCTGGCGGGCGTAATCGACCACCACGCTGCGCATGGCCGAGGCGGCGTAGGCGAAGAAGTGGGCGCGATCGTCGAACCGCACGTCGCGGCGGCCGATCAGCTTGAGGTAGGCCTCGTGCACCAGCGCGGTCGCGTCCAGCGTCTGCCCGTACTGGCCCGCCAGCTGGCGCCGCGCCATCGCGTGCAGCTCGTGGTACAGCGTGCCCAGCACCCGGTCCAGCGCGGCGCGGTCGCCGCCGCGGGCCGCATCCAGCCACTGGGTGATCTCGGCGGGTTCCTTCTGGGGCTCGTGATCGCTCATGGACGGGGGTTCGCAGGCGCCGACGGTCGGGCAAGGACTATACCGCGCCGCCGCTCAGCGCTGGCAGTGGCCGCACCAGACGGTCGCGCGCTGGGCCAGCATCGCCTGCTTCAGCGGCCGCCCGCATTTCGGGCAGGGCTCGCCGCCGCGGCCGTAGGCGGACAGCTCCTGCGCGAAGTAGCCCGGCGTGCTGTCGGGGCTGAGGAAGTCGCGCAGGGTGGTGCCGCCGCGCGTGATCGCGTACGCCAGGATGCGCCGGATCTCCTGCGCGATCGCGTGGTAGCGCTCGCGCGAGACCTTGCCCGCGGCGCGCAGCGGCGACACGCCGGCCGCGAACAGCGCCTCGGCCGCGTAGATGTTGCCCACGCCGACGACGATCTTCTGGTCCATCAGGAAGGCCTTCACCGGCGCGCTGCGCCCGCGGCTGCGCTCGAACAGGTAATCCCCGTCGAAATCGTCCGACAGCGGCTCCGGCCCGAGGCCGCGCAGCAGCTCGTGCGTCTCGCACGGCGGCTGCCACAGCAGGCAGCCGAAGCGGCGCGGATCGTTGAAGCGCAGCACCTTCGGCGCGGCCTTGCCTTTGCCTTCGATCAGCAGATCGACGTGATCGTGCGCCTGCACCGGCGTGTCCGCCGGCAGCACGCGCATGCTGCCGGACATGCCCAGGTGCCACAGCGCCGAACCCGCGTCGGTGTCCATCAGCAGGTACTTCGCCCGCCGCCGGATGCCGGTGATCCGCTGCGACGGCAGCACCGTCTCGATCTCGCGCGGAATCGGCCAGCGCAGGTCCGGCCGCCGCAGCGTCGCGCCCAGCACCCGCCGCCCTTCCAGATGCGGCGCCAGGCCACGGCGCGTGGTTTCGACTTCGGGGAGTTCGGGCATGGGGGTGGAGACCGGGGGCGTGCGGGGATGATACTGCGGGGCCTTTGGCGCGGCGGGTGTGCACGATGACCGACAGGATGTACCCGGTATGCCTGCGTGCCCGCGGTGCCGAGCACTGGTTCGCGTGGCGCCACGCCGAGGACCCGGACGACGCGATCGCGCGCGATGCGGACGGTGTGCTGTGGTCGTCCTCCCTGTCCGGGCTCGCTGCCGCGTGGCGCACCCGACATCCCGGCATCGACATCGACCCCGACGCCACCGTCGTCGATCTGGATGCGTTGATCGCAGGCCTGCGATCGACCGACGCGCCGGATTTCGAGGCGCTGCTCAATGCCCTGAATCTGCTCGATGACATTGCGCTGGCCTGCAAGGCCACGGGCCGCGCCGCCGCGTTCGGTGGCATCCGCTCGCGGCTGGAACTCTACGATGTCGTGTTCTCGCAGACCGGCGCGGGCGAGATCGTCGATGTTCCCGTGCAGTCGATGACGGTCGCGGACCGGCGGGCGCTGATCGACTGGATGGAGAAGGGGCTGCAGATGGTGCGCGCCGTGACCGCGCATCGGCTGCATTGAGTTGGTTGGAAGAAGGCGAATCGAGCGCCGGAACCACAGCATGTCATCCCGAGCCGAAGGCGAGGGACCTGCTGCTTCGCGCGAATGCAGACAGATCGCGCCGGGGTCGGCGCCCCTGGACGCGTCGACGGCATTCGCGCCGTCATCCTGCGGGCGATCGGATGGTCATGGCAGGCCCCACCGAATGTCATCCCGAACCGCAGGTGAGGGATCTGCTTGTGCTTTGTCAAAGCCCGGAATCCTTTTCCGCGCTGGCGCAGTGGTGACTTTCTTTTTCGAAAAGAAAGTCACCACTGCGCCGCTTGCGGCGCGAACGGCGAAGCCGGCCCGAAGGGCGAGCGCCGCAGGCGCGAGTCAAGAAAACTCCTCAGTGCTGAGGCAAATCAGCCGTCGGGACCGTGGCCGGGATTTTCCGATGAGGCGTCCTGCCTCGTCGAAAAACGGCGGACCTCCTGTCCGCCGCTCTCCGGGTCTCCGATTCAGTGGAACGACGTCGGTTCATGACCTTCGCGGGGACGAATCGCGCGGGTGGCTGGATTCAATGCGATACGGCTACTGCCACCCATACCGCACGATATGGAAGAAGATCGGCGCGGCGAACACGACGGAGTCGAGGCGGTCAAGGATGCCGCCGTGGCCTTCGATCATGTGGCCCCAGTCCTTCACGCCCCGGTCCCGTTTGATCGCGGACATCACCAGGCCGCCGAAGAAGCCCATCAGGCAGATCACGAAGGCGACGGCCGCGGCCTGGCCCGGGGTGAACGGGGTGATGCGCCACAGCGCGGCGCCGAGGGCGGTGGCGCTGGCGACGCCGCCGATCAGGCCTTCCCAGGTCTTCGACGGCGACAGCGCGGGCGCGACCTTGTGCTTGCCCAGCAGCTTGCCCCACACGTACTGCAGCACGTCGCTGCCCTGCACCACGATCACCAGGAACGCGATCAGCAGCAGGTTGTGGCCCTGGTAGCCGGGGATGTTCAGCGTCATCAGCGCCGGCACGTGCGAGAGGCAGAACACGCAGATCATCAGGCCCCACTGCACCTTGGACGCGCGTTCGAGGAAGCGCGTGGTGTCGGCGCCCAGCGCGGCGAAGATCGGCAGGATCAGGAACGCGTACACCGGGATGAAGATCGCGTACAGCCCGTACCACTCGATCCACACCAGCGCGTACTGCACCGGCAGCGCGACGAAGAACGCGAGCAGCAGCACGAGGTGGTCGCCGCGGCGCGTGTAGCACAACGTGATGTATTCGCGCAGCGCGAAGAACGACAGCGCGCCGAACAGCACGATCACGCCGGCCTTGCCGATCCAGAACGCCGTCGCCAGCACCGCGACCATCCACCACCACGCGCGGATGCGGCTGTTGAGGTTGTCGATGACCGCGTGCGGTTCCTCCGGCGCGAGCCGCAGCTTCAGCACCCAGCCGACGATCGAGGCGATGGTCAGCACCACCACCGCGCCGGCGAAGATCGGCAATGCGTAGAGCGACGGGAACGGGTTCTGCATCACGCGGGCTCCACGGGGTCGTGCGAATCTGGGGCGGACGGGCGGGCGACGACGTGCGCGTCGACGGGATGCAGCGCGTCGAACGGCGCCGTGTCGCTGGGCGCGTCGACGTCGGGCTCCTCGGGGCGCAGCGCGAGCAGCGCGTCGCGGGCGCGTTCGAGGAACGCGGCCTTGTCCTCGCCGTCGGCGAGGCGCAGCGGCGGGCCGAACGTCACCGTGCACAGCAGCGGCAGCGGCAGCGGTTCGCCCTTGGGCATCACCCGCGCGAGGTTGTTCATCCACACCGGCACCAGCTCCGCCTGCGGGCAGCGCGCGGCGAGGTGGTAGAGGCCGCTCTTGAACGGCAGCAGCACCGCGTCGGTGACGTTGCGCGTGCCTTCGGGGAAGAGGATCAGCGAATCGCCGGCCGCGAGCGCGTCGGCCATCTGCGCGATCGGATCGGGGCTGCCTTCGCGGCGTTCGCGATCGATCAGCACCGCACGGAACACGCGGCCGCCGACGTAGCGGCGCAGCGCATCGCGGTTCCAGTAATCGGCGCCGGCCACCGGTCGCGTGCGCCGGCGCAGCCACGGCGGCAGCGACGCCCACAGCAGCACGAAATCGCCGTGGCTGCTGTGGTTGGCGTAGTAGATGCGCAGCGCCGCGGTGGGCCGCACGCCGCGCCAGTAGGCCTGCGCGCCGGTCAGCACGCGGATGAAACCGATGAAGGCGCGGGCGACGAGGCGTTCGAGCATGCGGACCTCAGGCTTTCGTCGCCGCTTCGCGCAGCCCGTTGCGCACGCGCCGCGCGATCGTCCACGCGACCAGCACGCACAGCGCGGGCGCGAGCCACGCGACCCATGCCGGCAACGTGCCCGCAAGGCCGAACCACAGGCCGAGCGCGCCGAGCACGAACGCGCGGTCGCTCTTGCCCATCGGGCCGTCGTAGCGCCGGCTGGCGCCGACGGTCACGCCCAATGCGCCGGCGAATTCGCTCAGCGCCGCGAGCAGCGCCAGCGTCGCCAGCCACAGCGGACCGTGCGCATCGGCGAACGGCGCGATCGCGGCGAACGGCAGGATCAGCGCTGCGTCGGCGATCACGTCGGTGAGTTCGTTGAGGTACGCGCCGAGCTTCGACTGCTGGCCGAATTCGCGCGCGAGCATGCCGTCGATCGCATTCAGCGCCATGCGCAGGAACAGCCACAGCGGCAGCAGCAGGAAGGCGCGCGACGGCACCGCCGCGAGGAACAGCCACAGCCCGAGCGCGATCGACGCCGCGCAGGCGGCCAGCGTGACCTGGTTGGCGGTGACGCCCGCCGCGTGCAGGCCGCGCACCAGCGGCCGCAGCAGGGCCTGGAACTTCGGCTTCAGGGCATAGATCGACATGCGCGCATGATTCCATACCGTGGCGTGCGTTGTCCCCGGTTCACGACGGCCATCACGCCGGCACGCGCATGAACGTGGCGATTCGACCAAGGTCGTGTTGCGGAGCGCGCACCATACGCGTTCGAACGGATGGCAAACGTCATCGGCTGCCCCCATGATGGCCTCGGTCCTCTTTCCGGCGTCCGCTCATGCCCGCGTCCCTGCTCGACTTTCTCTCCGGCGGTCTGTTCCAGATCGGCTGGGGCGAATGGCTGGTGTACCTGCTCGTCGTCCTGCAAATCACCATCTTCGCCGTCACCCTGTACCTGCATCGCAGCCAGGCGCACCGCGGCGTGGATTTCCATCCGATGCTGAACCACTTCTTCCGCTTCTGGACGTGGCTGACCACGTCGATGATCACGAAGGAATGGGTCGCGATCCATCGCAAGCACCACGCGAAGTGCGAGACCGAGGAAGACCCGCACAGCCCGATGACCCGCGGCATCGGCACCGTGCTGTGGCGCGGCGCCGAGCTGTATCGCGAAGCGCGCCGCGACCGCGCGTCGATCGCGCAGTACGGCAAGGGCGCGCCGGACGACTGGATCGAGCGGCATCTCTACACGCCGTACGCGAACTGGGGGCCGATCGTGCTGTTCGCGATCAGCCTCGCGCTGTTCGGCGCCAAGGGTGTGGCGGCGTGGGCGATCCAGATGGCGTGGATCCCGATCTGGGCCGCCGGCGTGATCAATGGTCTGGGTCACTGGTGGGGCTACCGCAACTTCGAGACCACCGACACCGCGACCAACCTCACGCCGTGGGCGGTGTGGGTCGGCGGCGAGGAACTGCACAACAACCACCATGCGTTCCCCAGCTCGGCCAAGTTCGCGCTGCGCAAGTGGGAGTTCGACATCGGCTGGGCGGCGATCAAGGCGCTGGAAGCCGTCGGCTTGGCGAAGGTGTTGCGCGTGGCGCCGTCGCTGGACGTGCGTCCGAACATCCCGGTGCCCGACACCGACACGCTGAAGGCGCTGCTGGCGATGCGCTTCCAGGCGATGACCGACTACCAGCGCAACGTGCTGAAGCCGGCGCTGCAGGAAGAAGCGCGCATCGCCGGCGAGAAGCTGCGCGCGCTGCTGCCGCGCCAGCTGCGCAAGGGCCTCGTCGACGACGGCCGCTGGCTGAAGCCCGACGCGCGCGAACAGCTGCGGCAGTGGGTGGCGCAGCGTCCGCGCATCGGCACGCTGATCGAATACCGCGCGCGGCTCGCGGCGGTGCTGGAGACGCGCAGCCAGAACGCCTCCGACACGCTGCTCGCACTGCAGCAGTGGTGCCGCGAGGCCGAGGCCAGCGGCATCCAGGCGCTGCAGGCGTACTCGCTGCGGATGAAGGGCTACGCGCTGCAGCCCGTGCGCGCCTGAGGCCACTGCACACCCGATCCGACGGCCGCCTCCGGGCGGCCGTCGTCGTGTCCGGCGCGGGCACTGCCCGGCGCCCGCCTCCCGTGAACGCGTCGTCATCGGCGGCCGGCGCTTGCCGCCTTCGGCGGACGGGTGCTAGGGTCGGGCTCCGCGACGCGATGTCGTCGCGGGTTCGCAGTTCTCCCGCCACGGATCGGTGTCCATGCCGCCACGGAAAGACCTCTTCGTCCACGTCGCCCTGCTCGCCGCCTGCGCGCTCGTCGTGCTGCTGGCGATGCAGAAACGCAGCCTCCAGGACGATTACGACAAGCTCGCGCTCGCCGGGCTGCAGCCGCAGGTGGGGACATGGGTGCCCGCCACCGAAGGCCGCACCGCCGCCGGCGAGCGGCTGATGCTCGGGCAGGCGGCGCACCGCCTGCAGATCCTCTACTTCTTCGATCCCGACTGCGCCGTGTGCAAGGCCACGGCGCCGACGGTGCGCGAGCTCGCCGCCACGCTGGCGCGCGGCGAGGCGCCCGGCGCCGACCTCTACGGCGTCACCGCCAGCGTCGACGCCACGCAGCCGGCGTACGCGCGTGCGCAGGGCTTCGATTTCCCGATCGTGTATTCCACCTCGAAGATCCGCTCGTTGTTCAGCGTGAGCATCGTGCCGCTGACGATCGTGGTGGATGGCGACAGCCGCGTCGTATATGCGCACGCGGGCCAACTCGACCGCACGGAAGCGGCCACTCTCCTCTCCGCCGTGCGCCTCCAGGGAGGGAAGGCGGCGGGACACCTGCCCTGAAGGAGTTCCACATGAAAGCCATGAAGCACTGGAAGAATGCGCTGGTCGCCCTCGCCGTCGTCGGCGCCCTGAGCTTCGGCGCCGTGCAGGCCGCCGGCGGCACCAACCCCGAGACCGGTTGCCCGAACAAGGCCGGCTGCAAGTGGGGCGGTGGTCGCGTCGGCTGCTGCATGCTGCCCTGATCGGCTCCGCAAGGTCCGCTCCGTCCGGAGGTCGCCGCGCGGCGGCCTCCGGACGGGGCTTCGCGGACTTGCATCGCCGGGCGCGAATCCGCACCCTGCGCGCATGTTGGCCCGCCCGATCCTTTTGCCGGTGTTCGCGCTCGCGGTGTCGATCTGCGCGATGTCGTCCGGCCCTGTCGTCGCTCAGACCCTGCGCGTGACCGTGCCGCCGGCGGGCACGCCCGCGCCGCAGGCCGCGCCCGTTGCGCCGCCGCCCGCGCCACCCCCGCCGCAGCGCAGCGGCGATTATCTGGGGCGCATGGACACCGACGGTGACGGCCGGGTGTCCCCGACCGAATACCAGGACTGGCTGAGCTATGCCTTCGACGGCATGGACCGCGACCACGACGGCGTGCTGAGCCCGGCCGAACAGCCCGGCGGCCGCGGCGAGCCGATCACCCGCGACACCCACCGCGCCCGGCTGGCCGAACGCTTCCGCCGCCAGGACGTGGACCGCAGCGGTTTCCTCGACGCGAAGGAACTGGCGGCGCCGCCGCAGGGTCGCTGAGACGTTTCCCCGGAAGACGCATGCCCTTGTCGATCGACCACAGGATCGGGTTGCTGTTCGTGCTGGGTGGCGTGGCCTTCTTCGGCCTGGCCTGGCGCGTCTGCCGCCTTTCGCTGATGGCGCTGTTGTCCGGGGGCGATCCGCCCGACCCGAAGCGTCGCCGTTGCCCGGTGCGGCTTTACCTGCTGGTGCTCGCGACCGGGCTGGTCGCCGTGGCGACGACCGCTGGCGGTGCCGAAAGCCGCGCCGTCTGGTTGCCGGTGTCTTTCCTCGCCGGCTACAGCGCGGTATTCGCGCTGTTCCTGTGGATGCGTCGCTGAGGCGCGATGCTTACATCGCCACGCCGGTCGGCGGGGCGGACGGGGCGTCGGTGCCGGCCTCCGCCGGGCCGAGCAGGCCCTTCCAGGCGTGGTACATCGCGCCGGACAGGAAGCAGGCGAAGAAGCCGTTGGTGATCGCCTGGCCGACCAGCACCGCCGCGTCGCCGAGGATCAGGCCGAGGGTGCCGACCACCAGGCCCAGGCCGATGGCGGCGGCGAACAGCACCACCATGCCCAGCACCAGGAACACGATCACCGCCGCCGCGTTGCGCAGGCAGGCGCCGAAGCTGCGCTTCATCGCGGCCACCAGGCCCACGTCGCCGAACAGCATGTCGGGGATGACGGTCAGCGTGAGCAGGGTCGAGAACACGCCGATCACCAGCACCAGCAGCAGCCACAGCAGCATGCGGCCGGCGGGCAGGTCCGCGAACAGGGCCGGATCGACCTGGCCGCCCTTCTGCGCTTCGGCCTGCAGCTTGGTCATCAGTGCGGCCAGCCGGTCGAGGTTGTCCATGCCCACGATGGCCACCAGCAGCAGCATGCACACCAGCAGCACGAGCACCTGCGGGATGAGGGTGGTGATCACCCGGCCGGCCTTGCCCGTGCGGAAGGCGGCCATCAGGTGCGCCGGCGTGGCGCCGCCGCCGTGGTCGACTTCGTGCGCGGCGAAGATCATGCCGGCCAGCAGCAGCGGTCCCATCAGCATCATCACCATCTGCAGCGGCAGGGCAGCGCCCGGGGCGGCGGTCGCGGCCAGGATGATCGCCAGCCACAGGCCGGCGTAGATCGCGCCCAGCGCGCCGAAGCCGGCGGGCGACCGCTTCAGCAGCCGGAACGTGGCCAGCAGCCATTCCGCGCCGGCGGAGGCCGGCACCTTGCGCATCTCCATCCTGATTCTCTCGCTCGTCGTGTCGTGGCTTCGGGGTCTTGGCTTCAGCGCGGCGTCGGGCGCGTCAGTGGCCGCGCAGCGTCGCCGCGTGGCGCACGAACCGGCGCAGCACGCCGCGGGCCTGCGGCGTGGGTTTCACCTCGCGGGCCATGCGCCGGTGGCACTGGCCTTCGCGCGCCAGCACCTCGCTGCGGGCGTTCACGTAGCCGCGCATGTGGTCGACGCTGAATTCGGGATGGAACTGCAGGCCCCAGGCGTGATCGCGCCAGCGGAAGGCCTGGCAGGCGTCCTGATCGGAGCGGGCCAGCACGGTTGCGCCATCGGGCGGCTGCAGCACGCTCTGGAGGTGGCTGACCTGCACCTGGAACCGCGCCGGCAGCGGGCCGAACAGCGGGTCGGCGCCGGCGGGGTCGTGCAGGTCGACGGCGACCGTGCCCATCTCGCGGCCCTGCGGGTTGTAGTCGACCCGGCCGCCGAGGGTGTGCGCCAGCAGCTGGTGGCCGTAGCAGATGCCCAGCACCGGGGTGCGGGCGTCGAGGCCATCGCGCAGCCACGCGGCGGTGCGCTCGCTCCAGTCGTGGCGGTCGGTGACCATCGAACTGGAGCCAGTGACGATGACGCCGGTGTAGTCCCGGTGCGGCGGCAGGGCCTCCCCGGCTTCCACGTTCACGGCGTCGGCCTCGTCGGCCGACAGGCCGGCGGCGACCCGGATCCAGTGCGGGAACCGGCCGTGGCGGCGCAGGGTGGGGATGGGCTGTCCGGTTTCGACGATCAGGTAACGACGGGCGCGGCGAGAGGTCACGGCGGCGGGCGCGGCAGGCGGATGGGATGTGCCGCTTATACTACCCAGTCCCCATACCGCGTGCCGTTCTCATGCAGGGACCGACCTTCCAGGAATTGATCCAGCGCCTCAACGCCTACTGGGCCGGGCAGGGCTGCGTCCTCATCCAGCCGCTCGATCTGGAGGTCGGCGCCGGCACCTTCCACCCGGCGACCTTCCTGCGCGCGCTCGGCCCCGAGCCGTGGAACGCCGCCTACGTCCAGCCCAGCCGCCGTCCCACCGACGGCCGCTACGGCGAAAACCCGAACCGGCTGCAGCATTACTACCAGTACCAGGTGGTGATGAAGCCCAACCCCGACAACATCGTCGAGCTGTACTTCGACTCGCTGAAGGCGCTGGGCATCGACCCGCAGGTCCACGACCTGCGCCTGGTCGAGGACAACTGGGAATCGCCGACGCTCGGCGCCTGGGGCTTGGGCTGGGAGGTGTGGCTCAACGGCATGGAAGTCACCCAGTTCACCTACTTCCAGCAGGCCGGCGGCTTGGAGTGCAGGCCGGTGCTGGGCGAGATCACCTACGGTCTCGAACGCCTGTGCATGTATTTGCAGAACTGCGACAACGTCTACGATCTGGTGTGGACTGTCGGTCCGCAGGGCGTGGTCAGCTACGGCGACGTGTTCCTGCAGAACGAGCGCGAGCAGAGCGCGTACAACTTCGAGCATGCCAACGTCGAGGAGCTGTTCCACCGCTTCGACGCCTGCGAGGCCGAGGCGCTGAAGCTGGTCGAGCTCGGCCTGCCGCTGCCGGCCTACGACCAGGTCTGCAAAGCCAGCCACAGCTTCAACCTGCTCGACGCCCGCCGCGCGATCTCCGTGACCGAACGCCAGCGCTACATCCTGCGCGTGCGCAACCTCGCGCGTTCGGTGGCCGAGGCCTACCACGCCCAGCGCGAAAAGCTCGGCTTCCCCGGCCTGAAGGACGAGGCCAAGCGCGCCGCACTGGGCCTCGCCCTGCTCGGCGCGCAGGCGGCGGCGTGAGCGCGCCCGCGCCGCTGCTGATCGGCATGTTCGACTCGCCGTTCGTGCGGCGGGTGGCGGTGAGCATGGATCTGCTCGGCCTGCCGTTCGAGCACCGCGACTGGTCGGTGGGCAAGGATTTCGACCGCATCCGTGAATACAACCCGCTCGGCCGCGTGCCGGTGCTGGCGCCGGCGGACGGCGAGGCGCTGATCGAATCGGCGATGATCCTCGAACACCTCGACGATGTGGTCGGCCCCGATCGCGCGCTGATGCCGCCGTCGGGCCCCGACCGCCGCGCCGCGCTGCGCCTCATCACCTTCGCCACCGGCGCGGTCGAGAAGGGCTTGCAGGTGGTGATGGAGCGCGTGTTCCGGCCCGAGGCGCTGCACCACGCGCCGTTCGTCGAACGCTGCCGCGCGCAGATGCGCGGTGCGCTGGGCGAACTGGAGCGTGCCTGCGTGGCCGCGGGCGATCGCGCGTGGCTGGTCGGCGAGCGCATGACCCAGGCCGACATCACCCTCGCCTGCTTCGTCACCTACGTGCACGAAGCCGTGCCCGAGCCGCTCGACGCGTATCCCGCGCTGCGCGCGCGGCATGCCCGTTACGAAGCGTTGCCGGTCTTCCGTCGCTACCACGCGCCGTTCTTCCAGCCCGACGCCACCGGAGCGCCGCGCACATGAACCCGTTGCCGGAACGTCTGACGCCCGACCTTGTCGCCCGCCTGGGCGACTCGCCGCGCTTCCTCGAAGTCTTCACCCACGGCAGCCTCGTCGCCGAGCTGTACGCCCCGCGCGGGCACGACCTGCAGGCCGCGCACGCGCGCGACGAGGTCTACGTCATCGTCGCCGGCACCGGGAAGTTCTTCTGCGCCGGCGAAACCCGCGATTTCGGCCCCGGCGAACTGCTGTTCGTCCCGGCCGGCATGGACCACCGCTTTCTCGAATTCAGCGACGACTTCGCCACCTGGGTGATCTTCTACGGTCCCGAAGGTGGCGAAGCGCAGACAGGATTGACCCGATGACCCAGATGCTTCCCCTCCTCATCGAACTCGGCACCGAGGAACTGCCGGTCAAGGCGCTGCCCGGCCTCGCGCAGGCGCTGTTCGACGGCATCGTCGACGGCCTCGCGAAGCGCGGCGTCGCCTTCGACCGCGCGGGCGCGAAGCCGCTGTACACGCCGCGTCGCCTCGCGGTGCTGCTGCCCGGCGTCGCCGCCGAGCAGCCCGAGCAGCACAACGAGGTCCTCGGCCCGTATCTCAACATCGCGCTCGATGCCGAAGGCAAGCCGACGAAGGCGCTGGAAGGCTTCGCCGCCAAGGCCGGCGTCGACTGGACGCAGTTGGAGAAGACGCGCGACCAGAAGGGCGAGCGTTTCGTGCTGCGCAGCACGAAGCCCGGCGCGAAGACCGCCGCGCTGCTGCCCGACGTCCTGCGCGAGGCGATGGCCGGCATGCCGATTCCCAAGCCCATGCGCTGGGGCGAGCGCGACGCCGGCTTCGCGCGCCCCGTGCACTGGCTGGTCGCGCTGCTGGGCGCCGACGTGGTGGATGGCGACGTGTTCGGCATCCGCGCCGACCGCATGAGCCGCGGCCATCGTTTCGAAGCGCCGAAGCCGGTGTGGATCGCCACGCCCGGCGACTACGTCGACGCGCTGCGCGCGGCGAAGGTGCTGGTCGATCCGGACGAACGCCGCGCCCGTGTCGTTGCCGAAGTCGACGCCGCCGCCGCCGCCGCGAAGGCCGGCGGCACCGCGCGCAAGACCGACGACAATCTCGAACAGGTGCAGTGTCTGGTCGAATGGCCGAAGGCCGTGCTGTGCGCGTTCGAGCGCGAATTCCTGGCGGTGCCGCAGGAAGCGCTGATCGCCACGATGGAAGCCAACCAGAAGTTCTTCCCGGTGCTCGACGGCGCCGGCAAGCTCACCGAGCACTTCATCGGCATCGCCAACATCGAATCGAAGGACGAAAGCGAAGTCCGCAAGGGCTACGAACGCGTGATCCGCCCGCGCTTCGCCGACGCGAAGTTCTTCTTCGACGAAGACCTGAAGCAGGGCCTCGCGTCGATGAACAAAGGCCTGAAGACGGTGACGTACCAGGCGAAGCTGGGCACCGTCGCCGACAAGGTCGCCCGCGTCGCCGCGCTGGCGGAAAGCATCGCCGCCGAAGTCGGCGTCGACCCGACGCTCGCGAAGCGCGCGGCCGAACTGGCCAAGGCCGACCTGCAATCGCGCATGGTCAACGAATTCCCGGAACTGCAGGGTATCGCGGGACGTTACTACGCCAAGGCCGGCGGTGAATCGCCCGAGGTGGCGCTGGCCATCGACGAGGCCTACCAGCCGCGCTTTGCCGGTGATGACATTGCGCTGTCGCCGCTGGGCAAGGTGCTTGCGATCGCCGAACGTCTGGACACGCTGGCTGGCGGTTTTGCTGCGAGCCTCAAGCCGACCGGCAACAAGGATCCGTTCGCCCTGCGCCGCAATGCGCTGGGGTTGGCGCGAACGGTGATCGAGAGCGGTTTTAATTTGGATATTCGCACCCTAATCGCCTCTTCTCTCCGCGAGCTTCAGCAACAACTGGAGTCGAGCGAAGTTGACGCGACTGTCGGGATGATGAAAGCCATGGACCGCGAGGGTATTGATGTTAGATCCGCGCCAGTGAAATTTTTCCAGTTTGACCAAGGCGCGATCGCGAAGGATCTCTACGATTTCATTCTCGATCGCCTCCGCGGCTACTACGCCGACAAGGACGTGCCGGCGCAGCATTTCAACGCCGTTGCCGAGTTGCGGCCAGCGTCGCTGTACGATTTTGATTGTCGTCTCGATGCCATCGGCACCTTCGCGACGTTGCCCGAGGCCGCTGCGCTCGCCGCTGCCGATAAGCGCATTCGCAACATCCTGAAGAAAGCCGATGGCGACATGCCGCACAAGCACGCAGCGGCCAGCGTGGACCACGATTTGTTGAAGGAGCCCGCCGAGCTTGCGTTGGCCGAGGCGGTCGAGGCCGTGTACGCCGAGACGGGGCATGCGCTGGCGCATGGCGACTACGTCAATGCGCTCGCCCACCTTGCACGTCTGCGTCCGCAGGTGGACGCCTTCTTCGACACCGTCATGGTCAACGCCGACGACCCCGCCGTGCGCGCCAACCGCCTCGCGCTGCTGCAACGCCTCGCCGGCCGCCTCGGCAGCGTCGCCGCGATCGAGCATCTGTCGGTCTGATCCGCCGCGCCCCTCACCCGCCCTGCCGGGCACCCTCTCCCCGCAGGCGGGGAGAGGGACAGCGTTCGGCGTCCGCGGTGGAGAGCGTCTGGTCGGTGGCCTCGGCCCCGTCGCCGCGATCGAGCACCTGTCCGTCTGATCCGCCGCGCCCCTCGCCCGCCCTGCCGGGCACCCTCTCCCCGCAGACGGGGAGAGGGATGGTGTCCGGTCGGCGCGGATGTCGATCTGCCACGTTGCGGCTGCGGATCCCTGACACAGGCGCGGTCGTGCGGAACACCTCCTTCTCCCCGCTTGCGGGGAGAGGGTGCCCGAAGGGCGGATGAGGGGCACGGGCCGCAGCCCGGAAGCGCTGCCGGAAAAGGCTTGCCGCCGCAGGCGGGGAGAGGGGCTTTGTCGCGCAGGCCGGTGTCGCAGGCGCATGATCCCGTCGCGTGGCGTTTTACGCTGTCAGACATGTCTCCCCCCATGCCATCGGTGCCCTCATGTCCCGACTCGCCCTGTCCGTGCTGCTGGTCCTCGCCGCCGCCGCGCCCGCCTTCGCCGATGAATCGAAGCCGTGGTCGCAGGTGCTGCTCGGCCTGCCCAAGGCCTCCGATCCGCGGCAGGAGCCGCTGGTGATGATCGCCATCGATGGAAAACGCGATTTCGATCCGGAAACCCTCTACCAACTGGGGCCGGGCCGGCACGAGATCACGGTCGCCATCCAGCGCACCGACACCGCCGGGGCGCTGGTGGTGCAGACCCTCGCGATCGACATGCAGCCCTGCATGAACTACGAGCTGATCGGCCGGCGCACGCCCGGTACCGATGACGACAACCGCCACTGGATGCCGGAGCTGCGCGGACAGACCCCGATCAAGCGCTGCCGGAAGAAATTCGGCGACGTCGCCGCCGCGCCGGCGCCCTGAGGCAGATGCGCCAAGCGCCCGATCCGTTTCTCCCTTTTCCCCGCGGGCGGGGAGAAGGTGCCCGCAGGGCGGATGAGGGGCGGATTGGCCGCAGCCCGGTAGCGCTGCCGGAAAATCTTGTCCGTGTGAGCCATGAGGCGTGCTCGTTGCTCGGGCTGTTGCACCGCTTCGGCAGTGCCGCCGCGATCGAGCATCTGTCGGTCTGATCCGTTGTGCCCCTCACCCGCCCTGCCGGGCACCCTCTCCCCGCAGGCGGGGAGAGGGACCGCTCCGACCTGCGCCCATAGTGCTTCCCTCACCCCATCCGTCGCGCCATGTTGACGCGTGCCGTGACCGGGGCATGTCCGGCCTGACCCGCTTCTCCCTTCTCCCCGCACGCGGGGAGAAGGTGCCCGCAGGGCGGATGAGGGGCGGCGCGGCGCAACCGGTCGGCGGCTCGCATGCCATACCGCTGCGCCTGTGGCAAATGACGAGGCATAATATCGATATGCCTGCCGCCGCCCCCCTCCGCGTTGCCCGTCCGGCCAGCCTTGAAGCCTGGTTCGCCCCTTTCCGCGCCGGCGTCATCGGTCATGACCTGGTCGACCCGCGGGTGCAGGGCGACGGACGCGTGGTCTACGCCGACTGGACCGCCAGCGGCCGCCTGTACCGGCCGATCGAGGACTACATCGCGAACGTGCTCGGCCCGTACGTGGCGAACACGCACACCGAGACCACGCTCACCGGCACCCGGATGACCCACGCCTACCATCAGGCGCAGGCGATCATCAAACGCCACTGCAACGCCGGCCCGAACGACGTGCTGATCGCGCAGGGCTCGGGCATGACCGGCGTGGTCAACAAGTTCCAGCGCATCCTCGGCCTGCGCGTGCCCGAGCACATGGCCGACCGCGTGGCGATGCGCGACGAGGAAAAGCCGCTGGTGGTGCTCACCCACATGGAGCACCACTCCAACCAGACCAGCTGGGAGGAATGCGCGGTGCACGTCGAGATCCTGCCGCGCGCCGCCTGCGGCCGCCCGGACATCGACGCGCTGCCGGGCATCCTGCGCCGCAACGCGCACCGGCCGCTGAAGATCGGCGCGTTCTCGGCCTGCTCCAACGTCACCGGCATCGCCACGCCGTACCACGAGATGGCGGCGATCATGCATGCCCACGGCGGCGTGTGCTTCGTCGATTTCGCGGCCTCGGCGCCGTACGTCGACATCGACATGCACCCGGCCGACCCGGCGCAGAAGCTCGACGCGGTGTACTTCTCGCCGCACAAGTTCCTCGGCGGCCCCGGCGCCAGCGGCGTGCTGCTGTTCGATGCCTCGCTGTACCGGCTGAAGGTGCCGGACGCCCCCGGCGGCGGCACCGTGGCGTGGACCAACCCGTGGGGCGGCCACCGCTTCGTCGACAACATCGAGGCGCGCGAGGACGGCGGCACCCCGGGCTTCCTGCAGACCATCCGCGCGGCGCTGGCGGTACAGGTCAAGGAGGCGATGGGCGTGGCCAACATCGAGGCCCGCGAGCGTGAACTGCGCGAACTGTTCCTCGCCGAGCTGCGCAAGGAGCCGGGCATCCAGCTGCTGGAGCCGGAACAGTGCGACCGGCTGTGCATCTTCTCGTTCTATTCGCTGGAAAAGCACCACAACCTGATCGTGCGCCTGCTCAACGACCGCTTCGGCGTGCAGGTGCGCGGCGGCTGTTCCTGCGCCGGCACCTACGGCCACATCCTGCTGGCCGTGGACCCCGAGACCTCGCACCGCATCACCTGCCAGATCGACGCCGGCGACCTCAGCAACAAGCCCGGCTGGGTGCGGGTGTCGCTGCACCCGACCATGACCGACGCCGAAGTGGTGTACGTGGCCCGGGCCATCCACGAGGTGATGCGGCACTACGACGCGTGGAAGCACGACTACGTCTTCGACACCGCCTCCGGCGAGTTCCGCCCGAAGGCCGGCGAGTTGCCGATGCCGGGGCTGGAGACGTTCCGCCCGGTGTGACCGCCGCGCCGCGGACCGCGTCCGTGCGAATCTGAAATGGAAGTCTCGGCGGGCTGTCATGCGACCGGCCTAGAGTGATGGCGTCCCGATGCTTCGAGGTGTCGTCATGCGTCGAAGGAAGTCGCTCGCCATGCTGGCCGTGTCCTGCCTGTGTCTCCCCGTCCTCGCCCTCGCCGCCGACGGCCCCTGGGCCGAGATCAGCGTCGGCGGCCGGACCGACGCGAAACTCGCGCAGTACGACGTGATGGTCGCCGTCATCGACGGCTCGATGGATTTCCCCGACCAGTCGGTCTACCGCCTTGCACCCGGCCGCCACGGCCTGCGCCTGGCCAGCTACAAGCGCGGCCCCAGCGGCGAGATGACCGCGCAGCCGTTCTCGGTCGACATGCAACCCTGCACCCGCTACGTGCTGGCCGCCGACCATTCGCACCCGGAACCCAACCGCAGCTGGCAGCCGCGCGTGCTGGCCTCCGAGCCGATCGCGAAGTGCATGAAGAAGTACGCCGACCAGCTGCCGCCGGCCACGGCGCCGGTGGCGTCGACCACGCCCTGATCGACGCGCCTCGCGCCGAGTGAGGACGGGCCGCGCGCATGTGCGGCCGCACGCCGTCGATTGCAGCCGCGATTGCAAGATGAACGGTCGCCGCGCCGCGCGACCGGCGCCGTGCGGACGGCGGTTATCCTGTCGCGATGCCGATCGCTTCCCGTCCCGTCGCCGCCGCCGTCTGTGTCCTGTGTTGCGGCGCGGCCCAGGCGGCGACGATCGGCCGTGTCGATGTCGACGGCCTTGATCCGGCGATGACCGTCAACGTCCATGCCGCGCTGTCGCTGGAGGACGCGCAGGGCAAGGCGGTGTCGGACGCGCGCCTGGCCTACCTGCTGCGCGTGGCCGAGGACGAGACCCGCGAGGCGCTGGAGCCGTTCGGCCGCTATTCGCCGCAGATCACCATCGTCACCGTGCCCGCGACGGTCGAAGGCCTCGCGCCCGACGCCCCGGTCGACGTGCGCATCACGGTCGTGCCCGGCGAGCCGGTGCGCGTGCGCAGCGCGGCGGTGGCGATCGAGGGTGAAGGCCACGACGACCGTTACCTGAAGCAGGAACTGGACGCCTTCCAGCCGAAGGTCGGCGACGTGTTCGAGCACGCGACCTACGAGAAGAGCAAGGCGTTCATCACCCGCCGCCTCGCCGAGCGCGGCTATTTCGACGCCGATTTCCTCGCCCGCCGGGTGGAAGTGACCCGCGCCGAGCGCGCCGCGGACATCGACCTGCGCTGGGACAGCGGCAATCGCTACGACATGGGCGAGGTGGTCTTCGACCAGGGCCCGAAGCCGGCGGTGCGCGACGCGCTGCTGCGCCGCTTCGTCTACTGGAAGGAAGGCGAGTACTACCACCAGGGGCGTCTCGATCGCCTGCGCAAGTCGCTCGACGGCCTCGACTACTTCAGCCGCATCGACATCGAGCCGCGGCCCGAGGACGCCGTCGACGGCCGCGTGCCGGTCACCGTGCGGCTGACGCCGGCCAAGCGCAGCATCTACAGCCTCGGCGCCAGCTACGGCACCGAGAGCGGCGCCGGCGTGTCGATGGGCGTGGAGCGGCGCTACCTCAACTCGCGCGGGCACAAGGCGCTGGCGCAGCTGGACTACGCCGAGAAGCGCAAGACGCTGACGCTGCAGTACCGCGTGCCGGCGTTCGCCTGGCGCGACGGCTGGTACACCGCCGGCCTGCAGTTCGCCGACGAACAGACCGACTACATCGATTCGCGGCGCATGGAATTCGTGGGCAGCCGCAGCGGGCAATACAACCGCAACCTCAACCTCGTCGCGTCGGTGCACGTGCTGCGCGAACGCTGGGCGTACCCGGCGCTCGCCGACGACGGCGGCGGCGCGCTGGCGCCGATCCAGTACCGCTACGCCACCGCCACGTTCCCGTCGCTGGTCGCCGAGTACGCGAACGTCGACGACCGCATCGCGCCGCGCCGCGGCTTCGGCGGTGCGCTCACGCTGCGCGCCGGTGCCAGCGCGCTGGGTTCCGACGCCAACTTCGCCCAGGTCCACGTGCGCGGCAGCTGGTTCCGCGGCCTCGGCCCGCAGGACCGGCTGATCGTGCGCGGCGAACTCGGCCATACCTTCAGCGGCGCGCTGGTCGACCTGCCGCCGAGCCTGCGTTTCTACGCCGGCGGCGACCGCAGCGTGCGCGGCTACGGCTACCGCGAGATCGGCCCGCGCATCGAGACCGACCGCGGCCTGTATTCGGTGGGCGCGAAGAACGTCGTCGTCGCCAGCGCCGAATACGAGCGCTACTTCACGCCGACCTGGGGCGCGGCGGTGTTCGTCGACGGCGGCAGCGCCTTCGACGGCCGCATCGATCGTTGGCGCACCGGCGTCGGCATCGGCGTGCGCTGGAAATCGCCGGTCGGCCCGCTGCGCATCGACATCGGCCATGGCCTGGACGATCCGGATTCGAAGGTGACGCTGCACATCAACCTCGGCGCGGATCTCTGAGCCCATGCGCCCGGACGAGCCCATGCCCGACACCCCGCCCGTCGAGCCACCACAGCCGCAGGCCGAGCGCGAGGCGCGCATCGCCGGATTGCGCGACCGTCGCCGCGCGCGGCTGCGCTGGCTCGCGATCCGCGGCGCGCTGTCGCTGGCGGCGCTGACCGTCGGCGCGGTCGTGCTGCTGTACTGGCTGCTCAACACGCTCGGCGGCCGCGACGTGCTGCTGCGGCAGATCGTCGCGCGCTTGCCCGAAGGCGACACGCTGACGTGGTCGCGCGCCGAAGGCCCGGCGTCCGGGCCGATGACGCTGCACGACGTGCGCTACGTGCATCGCGGCTGCCCCGATCGCGACGGCAAGCCGGTCGCGTATCCCGGCTGCGCCGCGCCGCTCGAGACCGTGTTCACGGCCAAGGCGTTGACGCTCGATCCCGCGCTGCAGCCGCTGCTCGGCCGGCGCCTGCGGCTCGACGCGCTCGCCGTGCGCGGCGCGACGCTGTCGCTGCCGGAGGACGACACGCCGTTCGAGCTGCCGCGCTGGCCGGAATCCTTGCCGCAGATCGCGCCGCCGCTGTCGATCGAGGCCGACGCGATCGTGATCGACGGCCTCGCGGTGACGAAGGCCGGCGAGGGCGTCGTCGACGTGCGCCGCCTGCGCGGCGGATTGCGCGCCGAAGAGGGCGCGCTGCACGTCGAACATCTCGACGCCGACACCGATTGCGGCCGCTTCACGCTGCACGGCGACTACGCGCCGGGCGATCGCTACCGCATGGACCTCGTCGCCGGCGCGCGCCTGCCCGCCGCCGCCGGCCGCACGCCGGCGACGCTGGGGCTGGTCGCGCGCGGCGACCTGCGCGCGCTCGACGTCGCGCTGTCGGGCCGCGCGCCGGGCCCGGTGTCGGCGCGGCTGCACCTCGTCGGCGAAGACGTGCCGCGCTGGGCCTTCGCCGCGAAGGGCGACGCGCTCACGCTCGCCGCGCTGACGGGCACCGACGACGACGCACCGCCCTACGTCTTCGACCTGCGTGCGAATGGCACCGGCGGCAGCGCGACCGTGCAGGGCCGCGTGGCGCAGGACACGTTCGTCGCGACGGTGCAGCCCTCGAAGATCACGATCGAACACCAGACGCTGCTGCTCGCGCCGCTGGCGATCGACGTGCTCGGCGGCCACGTGCGTGCCGACGGCCGCGCCGATTTCACCGTGCCCGCGAACGCACGCTTCGACGGCCGCGTGCAGGCGCGCGGCCTGCGCTGGCAGGGCACGGCGAAGGACGCGGTCGCGGTGACCGGCGACGGCGATTTCAAGTTGTCCGGCCGCCTGCGCGACTGGACTGCCGATGGCACCGCGACACTCGTGCGTGCGAACGAACGCGCGCAGCTGGCGTTGCAGGCACACGGCGACGACAAGGCCGCGAAGATCGGCGCACTGCGCGCGACGATGCCGAGCGGTCGCCTCGACGCCACCGGCGAGGTCGCGTGGTCGCCCGCGCTGCGCTGGCAGGCGGATGCGACGCTCGCCGGCTTCGATCCGGGTTATCTGCTGCCCGACTGGCGCGGCGCGGTGAACGGCGCGCTGCGCAGCACCGGCAGCACGCGCGGCGACGGTGGCCTCGACGTGCTGGTCGACGCCGATCGCCTCGGCGGTCGCCTGCGCGGTCGCGCGCTGGGCGGCCGCGCGCACGTGCTCGCGCACCTGCCCGTGAAGGCCGACGGCCGCACCGACGGTGAAGGCACCGTCGCACTGACGCTCGGCGACAGCCGCGTCGACGCGAAGGGCCGCATCGCCGAACGCTTCGACGTCGACGCGACGTTCGCACCGCTGCATCTGGAAGACCTGCTGCCGACCGCGCAGGGCGCGCTGCGCGGCACGCTGCGCCTCACCGGGCTGCGCGCGCAGCCGGACATCGCGATCGACCTGACCGGCAACGGCGTGCGCGTCGCCGGCTACACCGCCGAGTCGCTGCGCGCGCAGGGCCGGTTGCCGTGGCGCGATGGCGCCGTCGGCGCGCTGACCGTCGATGCCACCGGCGTCGACGCGGGCCTCGCGCTACAGACACTGCATCTGTCGGCGCGCGGCGCGATCGAGCGATTGCAGGTCGACGGCGAGGCCGTGGCCGACGTCGGCCGCGTCGCGCTGTCCGGCAATGTCGCGCGCCGAGATGCGACCTGGGCCGGCACGCTGGCGACGCTGCACCTGGTGCCGACCACCGGCGCGGCGTGGACGCTGCAGGCACCGGCGGCGTTCGCCGCGACGCCGCAGGGCAACGCGTTCCGGCTGCGCATCGCGTCGAGCTGCTTCGCCACCGACGACCGCACCGGCACGCTCTGCGCCGACGTCGACTGGCCGACCCGCGCCGACGTGCGCGGGCAGGCGCTGCCGCTGGCGCTGCTGGGGCCGTACCTCGCGCCGGACACGCATACCACCACCGGCCGCGGCCAGCGCTGGGCGCTGCGCGGTGCGATCGATCTCGACGCCCGCGTGCGGCCGCAGGGCGGCGCGTGGCAGGGCACCGCGCACATCCGCTCCGCCGACGGCGGGCTCGCGCTGGGCGCACGCGAGGTGCTGGGCTACCGCGACCTCGTGCTCGACGGCCGCTTCGATCCGCACGGCGTCGACGCCACGCTGGCCGCCGCGCTCAGCCCCGACGGCCGCGTGTCCGCGCAGCTGGCGACCGGCTGGGACGGCTACGCGCCGCTGCGCGGCACGGTCGACGTCGACACCCGTTCGCTGACGTGGCTGGAGCTGTTCTCGCCGGACATCGTCGAACCGCAGGGCCATCTGCAGGGCCGGATCACGCTGGCCGGCACGCGCGCGGCGCCGGCGCTGGGCGGGCAGGCGCGGCTGAGCGACTTCCGCACCGAGCTGCCGGCGCTGGCGCTGAGCCTGCGCGATGGCGACGTGCGCCTCGACGCGCAGCCCGACGGCAGCGCGACGCTCGCCGGCAGCGTGCGCAGCGGCGACGGCACGCTGCGTATCGACGGCACGCTGGGCTGGCAGGACGCGGAAACGCCGCTGCGCCTCGCGCTGACCGGCGAGAAGGTGCTGGTCTCCGATACGCGCGAGCTGCATGCGGTGGTCGATCCCTCGGTGGTCGTGCGCTACGCCGCCGGCCAGCCGCTGTCGGTCACCGGCACCGTGCGCATCCCCAGCGCGCGCGTCGACCTCGAACGCCTCGACACCGGCGTGTCGCGCTCGTCCGACGTGGTGGTGCTGGATCCCGCCGATCCCGAACGCGGCGGCGGCACGCCGCTCGACCTCGACCTCGCGCTGGTCATGGGCGACGACGTGCGCCTGCACGGCTTCGGCCTGGACGGCAGCCTCGGCGGCAGCGTGCGCATGCGCGCGCGCCCGGGCCGCGAGACCGTCGCCACCGGCTCGCTCGACGTCGACGGCCGCTACACCGCCTACGGCCAGAAACTCGACATCACCCGCGGCCGGCTGGTGTGGTCGAACACCGCGTTCGGCGATCCCGTCGTCGACGTGCGCGCCGAACGCGAAGTCGGCGACGTCACCGCCGGCATCGACGTCAGCGGCCGCGCCTCGGCGCCGGTCGCGCACGTGTGGAGCAATCCGGCGACCAGCGAATCCGAGGCGCTGGCCTACCTCGCGCTGGGCCGTCCGCTGTCCAGCGCCAACGCCAGCGAGAGCCGCCAGCTCAGCGCCGCCACCGCCGCGCTGTCGGCCGGCAACCTGCTGGCGTCGCAGCTGGGCGCGAAGATCGGCCTCGACGACGCCGGCGTCAGTGAATCGCGCGCACTCGGCGGCAGCGTGGTCGGCATCGGCAAGTACCTCTCGCCGCGACTGTACGTGAGCTACGGCGTGTCGCTGCTCGGCACCGGCCAGGTGCTCACGCTGAAGTACCTGCTGCGCAAGGGCTTCGACATCGAGATCGAGACCAGCACGATCGAGCATCGCGGCTCGGTGAACTGGCGGAAGGAGCGGTAGCGCGCGACCGCGCCGGCAGAGGGATGGCGTCCGATAGACTGGCCGCTTTCGAGGGCGCACCATGCACTGGATCCTGCAGACCAATCTGTTTCGCGAGCGCGAGTGGGACCGGCTCGTGTCGACGCTCGAACAATTCGGGTTGCCGTACAGCGTCCACAAGGTCGTGCCGTTCGTGGGCGAACTGGAGCCGCTGCCCGTGCTCCGGCTCGCAAAGGCCGTGTGTTTCGGTTCGTATTCCATGCGCCACGCGGCGCGCGTGCACGGCTGGACGCCGGGCGTCTACGACCTCTTCGGCCAGGACTTCCACGCGCAGCTGGCCGCATGGGGCGAGCGCATGCTCAACGCCGATGCGCAGGTGATGGCATTCGAGGACGTGCGTCTGGCGCAGCCGACCTTCCTGCGCCCCATCGACGATTCCAAGTATTTCGCCGGCCGCGTGTTCGACCCCGACGAATTCGAGGCCTGGCAACGGCAGGTGTGCAATCTCGAGGAAGATTACGGCACCAGTCTCGCGCCGACGACGCAGGTGCAGCTGTGCGTGCCGAAGACGATCCACGCCGAATACCGGTTCTGGGTCGTCGACGGCCGCATCGCGACGAAGTCGCTGTACAAGCTCGGCCGCCGCGTCGTGTACGCCGCCGACGTCGACGAGCGCCTGGACCGTTTCGTCATGGCCGCCATCGCCGACTGGCAACCGCACCGCGCCTTCGTCATCGACGTCTGCGACACGCCGGAAGGCCCGCGCATCGTCGAGATCAACACGATCAACTCGGCGGGTTTCTACGCCGGCGACGTGCAGCGGATCGTGGCGGCGCTGGAGGGGATGGAGGCGTAGGGCGGGCCTTGGCCCGCCATTGCTTCGACACACCTAGATCCTGTCGACGAGTTCGATGCCTCCGATGCGATTTCCGATCAGGATGTCGATGATCACCATGCCGAATTTCACGTGCTGGAGGACGATGTTGCTCTGGAACTGCCAATCGGATCCTGGCTGGTCCGGGTTCTGTCTCGCGACATAACCGACATACGCACGGCTTTCCCATTCGCCAGCACCGCAACTTGCCAGCGCATCCGGAAGCCATGGGCATCCGGGGGCCTGCTCTTTCGCAGCATCGATGAGCAAGCGCGGATCGAAGCCATCGCTCGAATCGTTTCTTCCGCTGGTTGGGGACATGCGCCTTGTGCCTGATTCAAGCCATGCCGGCAGCGGCGAGGCGATGCCGAAAGGATAAGCGCAGGCCGGATGTTTTGTGCCCGACATGGTGTTGCATTCACGATGTTGCGTGGATGACAGGTCCGCCTAGGCGCCCGTCGACGACCACGCCTCCGCGTGCGTCAGCATGGTCTGCCGCAGCGCCTGTGCCGGGCCGGTGACGCCTTCCCTGCGCGAAAACACCATGTACTGCAAGGCCGGCAATTCAGTCAGGGGTCGCGTCGTCACTCCGGCCGGGACGCGGCAGCAGGCGTTCACCACGGCGAGCCCCATGCCCAGCCGCACCAGTTGCAGCATGAGTTCCCAGCCGTTCGCTTCGACCGCGACCTCCCATGGCACGCCTGACGACTGCAGCATCTGCGAGAGCATCGTGCGATGCGGGCGGCCCGCGGGCGGCACGATGAGTCCGGCGCCTGCAAGATCCCGCAGGCGCAGCCTGCGACGCGCGGCGAGCGGGTGTTTCCTCGGCAGCGCCAGCACCTGTCCGACCCGGGTCAACGGCGTGAGGGCGAGATCGCGAGGTGCTGATTCAAGGCATGCCACGCCGAGGTGCGCCTTGCCGTTGCGCACCGCCTCGACGGCGGTGGCGCCGTCGGCGGTCATCAACTGCAGCGCATGTCCGCGCGTCGCCAGATGCGCGCGCATGGCCGGGCCGAGCAGGTAGAGGAACGCGCCTTCGCCCGCGGCGAGCACAACCGGCTGCGCCGCGTTCCGGTCCAGCAGTTCGTCCTGGAAGGACGCCATCGAAGCGCAGATCTCGCGGGCGAAGCGCTGCACGCGCCTGCCTGCGTCGGTGATCTCGATCGCCCGCCCGCGCCGCACGTACAGCGGGCGCCCGACGGCCTCGGCGAGTTTCCCGACCTTGGCATGGAGCGCGGGTTGCGAGAGGTGCAGCCGGAGGGCGGCGCGGCTGAAGTTGGCGTCTTCGGCAAATTCTGCGAAGGCGCGCAGCGCATTGATCGAGACATCGCGCAAGAGATTCATTATCCGATTTTTCTATAGATGCTCCGGCAAATCAATTTCCCGTTGATAGACGGGGCATGTGCAATGCACGCCATCGAAACCAAGAAATCCACGGAGCACATCATGAAACTCGGCATCGACGTCGGTCGTGTCCTCATCAGCCCCGGTGACAGCACGTCGCCGGATACTTCCTTCATTGGCGGCACGCTGGAAGACGCCCTGAACACCCCGCCCTACGACGGCATGTTCGACGTCGTGCCTGCGCTGGTCGAGTGCTTCGAAGGCCGGGTCTGGATCGTCTCGAAATGCGGTCCGCGCATCCAGGAGCGCACGCTGCAATGGTTCGAGCATCACCGCTTCTTCGAGCGGACGGGGATCGCCCGCGACCGTGTGCGGTTCTGCCTCAAGCGACCTGACAAGGCGATCCACTGCCGCGAGCTCGGCATCAGCCACTTCATCGACGATCGCGTCGATGTGCTGCAGCCGATGATCGGCATCGTGTCGAATCTCTTCCTGTTCGGCCCCCAGCGTGGGCACACGCCCGAGCACATGCACCCTGTCCTTGCATGGCGGGATGTCGCGCAGGCCATGCTGCGGGACTGAATCCGGCCGCGCGGGATGGCGCGTGCCGGGTGCGCCCTCAACCCGGCGAACGTGTCGTTCTTTTTTCGATCAGGTGCGCGATGAGGAACAGGCAGGCCGCCTGCAACAGCCCGCAGAACGTCACCCACGCCACCTGCGGCAGTTCTGAGTTGAAGTGCCCGGGGAAGGCCGTTGCGATCGCGGGCAGCGAGAGCGATGCGGGCAAGCACACAAGCGTGAGCATGACGTCCGGGAGCAGGTGTTCCGTCGACGAAGACGCCATGGTGATGTCGATGTAGAACGCCCATGCCGCGACGACGATGACGAGCGCGGTGTAGAGGATGGCGAGCAGACGGATGGGATGTCGCATCATGGCTTTCGAGTCGCGGTCGGTACCAAGCCCGTAGGGTGGGCCCCTGGCCCACCGTCCCGGCCATCATGCCGATGATGGCGTCCGGCGAGAGGATCTGCCTGTTCCGCGCCATCGCGCGTTGCGGTTGCAATGGTGGGCCAGGGGCCCACCCTACGGCGTTTCGCTCACAACCCCGGCAGCAGCCGCTCCGTCATCAGCTTCATCACGAGACGGTGCGGCTGCGGCACGTCGTAGTTGGCGGTGGTGATGACGACGACCACGTGCTGGTCGGGGAAGACCTGCACGGTGTTGCCGCCGGTGCCGTTCATGGCGAAGGATTGCCAGGTCTTGCCGTTCACGGGGAACTGCATGCGCCACCACAGGACGCCGTATTCGACGCCGTCGTCGACGCGGGCGTGCGGGGCGACGGAGGTCTTCACCCAGTCTGCGGGAATCAGCTGTTTGCCGTGCGCACGGCCGCCGTCGAGGTAGAGCTGGCCGAGGGCGAGCAGGTCGCGGCTGCGCAGGCCGAGGCCGCCGCCAGCCTGCGGGATGCCCAGCGGCGAGAACTGCCATTCGGGTTTCACGATGCCCAGCGGGTCGAACAGGCGCCGCTGCGCGTAGGCGTCGAGGCGTTCGCCGACGGCGCCCTGCAGCGCGGCGCCGAGGGTGGTGACGCCGGCGGTGCAGTAGCGGAAGTTGCGGCCGTAGGGCGAATCGGCGGGTCTCTTCATCCACGCGGGAAAGCCCTGGATCGGCAGGTCGAGATAGAAGCCGACCCAGTCCTCGACCAGGTACATGCGCTCCTCGTTGCCGCGCGAGAACTGGTTTTCGTCGTCGCATTCCAGCAGCGACGACATCGTCGCGAGATCCTCGAAGGTGATCTTCGCCTTGCGCGGATCGGGGTTCTGCATCGGCGGGCGATCGCCGAGGTACGGCAGCATCGGCGCCTGCGCGTTCGGCAGCTTGCCGTCGGCGATGGCGAGGCCGAGCAGCATGCCGGCGATGGTCTTGGTCGCCGAGCGCGTGTTGCGCCGCGCCTCGGGGCCGCCGTCGGCGTCGTTTGCGTCGAAGTAGTGCTCGTACAGCAGCTTGCCGTCGCGGGCGACGAGGACGCTGGTGATCCGCTTGTATTCGCCGGCCTCGATCGCGCGGGTCGCGGCGTCGAAACCGGCGGCGGGGGCCGCGGCGGGCGATGGCGCTTCCTCGGCGAGGGCGGGCGATGCGACGAAGACGGTCGCGAGCAGGACGGGCAGGACGGCGGCTGGGCGCATGCGGTGGACTCCGGAAGACGCGACGACACTACCAGCGCCGCGATGCCCGGTTTGGTACGCACCGAACCCGCGGCGAAACGCGTGCGCCGCTCAGCGTCCGCGCCGCCACGCGCCCGGCGTGCAGCCGAAGCCGCGGCGGAAGCTGCGGGTGAAGTGGCTCTGGTCGACGAAGCCCGCGCGGGCGGCGATGTCGGCCAGCGACAGGCGCCGGTCGCGGAGCAGGCCGGCGGCGCGTTCCAGCCGGCATTCGCGCAGGTATTCGCCGGGCGAGCGGCCATAGCGGCGGCGGAAGGCGCGGGCGAACGCCACCGGATGCACGCCGGCGATGCGCGCCAGTTCCTCGATCCGCGGCGGCTGCGCGCAGTCGTCGTGCAGGCGTTCGCGGGCGCGTGCCAGCCACGCCGGGCCGTCGTCGCTTTCGAGTCGATGGCGTCGCTGCAGCGTGTCGAACAAGGCCTGCACGCCGGCGTCGACCGCCAGCGCCGAGACGTCGTCCCAGCGGTGCAGTTCCGCGCGCAGCGCCAGCGCCGCGAGTTCGCCGCGGGCGTCGGTGCGCACGGCGTCCCCGGGCAGATCGCGCCCGGCCACGGCGGCGGCGGACAGCGACACGGTGAGGAAGCGTGCGCCGTCGAGGCCGCGGAAGCAGTCGCGATGGGTGGTGCCGGGCGGGTTGTAGACCAGCGCCGGGCCGCGGCTGATCGCCGGCATGCCGCGCGCGCTGCTGAGGTAGCGGCCGGACAGCACCAGCACGAAGTGCGCGTCGCTGTGGGTGTGGGTCTCGACCGCGTGCTCGGGCACGGTCGGCTGCAGTTCCGCCAGTTCGATGGCGCCGTCGCCGTCGCCGATCCGCTGCCGGCGTTCGGTCGCGCCGTAGAACATGCCGCGGCCGAAGGTCTTCATGCGGGCGGGGTGGCCTCAGTCGTGCGTGGACGGCACCGCCGCATCGTAGCGCAGGCCGCTGGCGGCACCGCCGCGGCCGGCGCCGCGGCGGATGCGCATCCAGGTGCAGGTGCGCCCGTCGGCGGCGCGGGCATGCACCGGTTCGATGCGCAGTCGCACGCCTTCGCGGCCGACTTCCTCGTCGAACACCCAGCCGCCGGGCGGCAGCAGGCGCGCGAGCAGGCCGTCGTCGCCGGCGGGGCGCTGCAGGCGCCGGCCGGCGGGATCTGGATCGAGGGTCAGCGGGAGCCAGCCCGGCGGGACGTCGGTCGCGAGGCGGTAGCGGTAGCTGGCGGCGGTGGGCGCGTCGGCGGTCGGCGCCGGGGCGGCGTCCGGATGCTGGCGGCGGCCGTCGGGGCCGGTGACGGTGCGGGCGATCGCCCAGGCGCGGTTGGCCATTTCGTCGCGGACCAGCACCGCTTCTTCCAGCGGGTCGCCGGTCAGCGGCGCGGCCAGCGGCGGCGGCAGGAACAGCCACGGCTGCGGTGCGCCGTTCGCTTCCGGCGCCCACAGCGCCCAGCCGCGACCGCGCGCCGGTCCGCTGCGGGTGGCCGGCGCCAGCGCGACCGGGCCGAGCACGTCGCCGAAGGTGTCCGACAGCTGCAGCGACGTCACCCCGGACACGCCACCCGCGGGCAGCGTGGCCGGCAGCAGGAAGGCGTCGTTGCCGTAGAACAGCGCGAACTGCAGCAGCGCGGTGCGGCCGAGTTCGGCGGCCGGCGCGTCGACGGCACCGAGGTCGATGGTCGCGTCCTCGCTTTCCCAGTAGCGCGCCTGCGGCATGCCGCGGAAGCGCAGTGCGACGGGCGTGCGGACTGCGCGGCGCGTCACCGGCGCGGTGCCGGCGACCGGGCCGTCGAGGTCGGCCATCATCCAGCCCGCGCCGCCGCCGCGATGCGCGTCCACGTGCAGTGCCGGCGCGAGGCCGGTGCAGTGCAGTTCGGCGGTGTAGCCCAGCCGTTCCGGCCGCCAGCTGCCGAGCGGGGTCGGCAGCGTCTCGGCGACCACCGCCTGCCACAGCGCGATGACCGGCTCCGCCGCCGGCGCACGCAGGCGGTCGGCGAGCTTGCCGGCGAGCGCGTCCTCGTACGCCGCCTGGCCGTCGGCGGCGCGCGGTGGCGGGAGGACGCCTGCCGGCCAGACGTCGTCGGGCAGGCGGAAGGCGTCGAACAGCGTCGTCGCCGCGTCATCGAACTCCTCGTCGCACAGCATCCGCGCCAGCAGCGCGGCGGTGTCGGCGCGCTTGCGCGCGTCCCAGCCGTCGGCGGGTTCGGGCACCGCTTCCAGCACGGCGTCCAGCGGCAGGCCGGCGAACGGTTTGGCGTCGAGCGGCACCTTGCCGTCCGGGCCGGCCATCATCTCCAGCGGGTAGTGCGCCAGCGTGTAGTCGGCGGACACCGGCGTGCCGGCGTCCTCGCCGTCGAATTCGCCGACCATCCACTGCCGGGCGAGCAGCCACAGCGGGTCGAGCAGCCGCGCCGACAGCCCCGGGCGCAGGTCCTCGGCGCGGTTCACCGGTTCGATGCGGACGATCAGGTCGTGGCTCATGGCGTCGGTTCCGCGGCGAGGTCGCCGAAGCTGGGCTGGTGGCGGGCGTCGTCGACCAGCAGCAGCGGCGCGAACGCGCCCACCGGGCCCAGATCGCCCGGCTGCGCTGCGCGCAGCCGCAGCAGCGCCAGCGCCTCCTGCACATGATCGAGCACGTCGGCCTCGCGCCAGCCTTCCTGCCCGGTCGCGGGCACGCACAGCAGGATCGCGTTGGGCGCGGCGGTGGACGGCGCGTCGGCGTGCACCGCGATCGCGGCGTCGACCTCGGCCGCGGGCACGGTCTCGTTCCACCGGTCGAGCAGCAGCCCGCAGACCGGATCGGCCGAATCGTCCAGCGCCCGGCCCTTGCGCGCCCGCCATGCGACGTACGAGGTGCGGCCGCGCGCCGGCACGCCCGGGCCGCCGACCCAGCGTTCGCCGGGGCCGCGGGGTGTCTGCGACACCACGGGCCGGTGCTGGCCGGCGAGCGTGTCGTCGCGCAGGGTCAGCGCGTCGAGGGTGGTGTCGAGGGCGTGCAGCGCCGCGACCGCCGGGCGCACCCGGGCGGCGCGGGCGGCGAAGGCGCGCAGTTCCGACGGACCGGCCAATTGGGCGGCGAAACCCTTGTGCCAGTCGGGATCGGCGCCGCGCAGGCGCGGCAGCAGCGGCTGGGTGTCGAACAGGGCCGCTAGTCGGTCGTGCGCCGCGCCGGCGCCTTCGGCCTGCGCGAGGCGGGCCGCGAAGTCGTCGCGTACGCGGCCGCGGCCGGCCGGGCCGTCGGCTTCCGCCGCCAGCCCGAAGGCCTCGGCCCAGCGCCGCGCCGACGGCCAGGCCGTGGCGTTGCCGCGCGCGGCGTCCAGCGCCTTCAGCGCGGTGCGGGCGGCGTCGAGGGTCGCGGCGAGGCGGGCGTCGAGGTCGCCGGTGTCGACGCTCGCCGTCCCCGGCAGGTCGCCGGCCTGCAGCGGCCGCGCGTGGCCGAGCAGCGTGCGCACCGCCGCGGCGATCGCCAGCGCGTCGTCCAGCGCGAGGACGTCGCCGCCCGTGGACGGATCGCGGGCGCCATCGAAGCGCGCGTCGGGATTGCCGGTCAGCGCCGCGATCGCCGGCTGCAGCCGCGCTTCCAGCGGGCCGCGGGCGAGGCGCTGCGGTTCGGCGCCGGCGAAGACGAGGTCCAGCGGCCCCAGCGGCGGATCGTCGCCGGGCAGCGCGTCCAGCGCATCCTGCAGCGTCAGCGTGGCGCCGGTGGGCGCGCCGTCGGCGTCGAGCAGGCGCAGCGCGATCCGCTTCGGCGACGGCAGCAGGCGGCCGACCCACGCCGCGAGGTCGGGATCGGCGAGGTCGCGCGGCGCGCCCGCGGGCCAGCCGTCGGGCGCGACGCGGTCGGGTTCCAGCGCCACCAGCACGCGATGCGACACCGCGATGCCGCGCTCCGGCGGATGCAGCACGTCGAGCCGCTCCGGTGGCGGCACCGCGCCGGAGAGGATGTCGGTGGCGCCGCCGGCGGCCGCGGGATTGCCGGCGGTCAGCTGGTACACGCTTTCGGCCAGCAGCACGTCGGCGGTGGCGTCGACGGCGTCGCGCGCGGCTTCCAGCGCCGACAGCAGCGTGCGGGTCTGGGTGGCGTCGAGCGGCCGCGGCTGCTGCAAGGCGTTGCCCAGCCGGGCGAGGTCGACCGGCTGCGCCAGCGCGTCGGTGGCGAGCCGCACCAGCGCGAGGCCGTCGCAGACCGCTTCGGCCGCGGCTTCCGGCAGCGGGGCGCCGCTGCCGTCGATCGGCCGCGCCGCGGTGGAGGCGATGCCGCGCAGCCGGGCGACCAGCGCCGGCACCGTGCCGCCGGCCTGCACCAGCGTGCGTTCGATGCGGTAGCCCAGCAGCGCCGGCAGCGCCTGGCCTTCGCGCAGGCCGTCGAGCAGCGCCTGCGCCTCGCGGGTGCGCCGCGACGAGAGTTCGACCGCGTAGTCGTCCCGGCCGCTGCCGCCGCCCTGCACGAGGCGGCGCGCGTGGTCGGCCGACAGCAGCACGCCCGCGGCAGCGGCGTGCTGCGCGCTGGGCGCCAGCACGTAGCCGGCGTTGGCGCCGGGCCGCGTGCGCGGGATGCCCTCGACCCAGCCGAACGCGCCGAGCTGCACGCCGCGGACGAAGCCGTCGGGCATCGGCCCGCCGAGGTTGTCGCTGCGCAGCAGGCGCAGGCGGTCGACGGCGCGCGCCGTGTACAGTGCGTCCAGCCGGTGCGCGAACAGGCTCAGGCCGGCGCCGAACAGCAGCGCCAGCCCGTCCGCCGGCAGCGCGGCCAGTGTGCGCAGTTGGGCGTAGCGCAGGTGGATCGCGCCGATCGGTCGCCTGCGGTCGCCGAGCGCCTCGCCCAGCGTGGCGATCTGCCCCGGCGCGACGACGGTCGGCGGCGCCTGCACCGCGAGCCGGTCGGCCAGGCGCCGGTAGCGACCCGCGGGTTCGGCGAAATCCGCTTCGGCCGCGAGGCCGGCGCCGAGCATGATCCGGCGGGTGTCCTCGTCCGCGGCGTCGAGCAGCGCAAGGCGGGCGATGTGGAACAGCAGCGCCCGCGGCGTGGCGTCGGCGAGCACGCCTTCGAGCACGGTCAGCGGCGATGCGGTGTCGGCCAGCCAGGCGAGGTAGTACGCCGGCTCGTCCAGCGGCGCGGGATCGGCCGGGCGCACCAGCGGCAGCGCGGCGCCGGCTTCGGCCATCAGCACGCGTTCGGTCAGCGGCGGCCGGGCCGCGGGATCGCCGCCCAGCTGCGCGAACAGGGCGCGGGCGCGATCGCGCGCCGTCTTCAGCCGTTCGCCCAGCGGGTCGGCGGCGGTCGCGAACACGTGCGCGGCCAGCGCGTCGGACAGCAGCAGGCGCAGTTCCGCGGCCAGCGCGACGCCTTCGGTCTGCAGCACGCCGATCATGCGCTCGACCGGATCGGCCGGCACCGCGCCGCCGATCCGCGGCGCGCGTTCGCCGGCGGCGGTGAAGGCCTCGCGCAGCGTCGCCGCGCCGGTCCACAGCGCGTCCCAGTCGGCGCCGCTGGCCTGGTCGCGGCCCAGCGCCAGCGGCAGCACGCCGTACGGCTGGGCGCGGACCATCAGCGTCGGCCACGGCCCCAGCGCGCTGCCGCCGGCGAGCAGTTCCAGGCCGAACTGGACCGGCATCGGCAACTCGCCGCCGAACGCCTGGCGCAGGCCGCTCTCGAACGCGCCGCGCAGCAGGTCCAGCAGCACGTGTTCGCCCTGCAGCAGCCGGTCGCCGGCGCCTTCCAGCCAGCCGAAGGTCTCCGGCGACAGGCCCAGCGCCCGGGCGAGGGTCATCGCCGGCGCGCCGGGGTCGACCTGGTCGACCCAGCGGTTCTGCCGCGAGTCGAAGTGGCGGGTGATGTAGTGCGGCGCGCGCCGCGGGCGCGGGTCGTCGGCGGGATCGGCCGGGTTGCGGACCGCGAAATCGAGGGCGCGGGCGTACAGCGCTTCGGGGTCGGGGCGGGTGGCGAACAGCGGGCGTTCGCCGGGCAAGGCATTCGTGGCGCTGCCCGGCGGCGGCAGCGACAGCCCGCCGGTCGCGTCCTGGCCGCGCAGGTGCGCGTCCCAGGCGTCGGCGGTGACGGTCGCGTCCGCGCTGCCGCGCACGCCCAGCACGATGAGCCGCGCGACCCGCGCCCTTGCGTCCGGCAGCGCGACCCGCAGCGCCATGCCGGCGGCCTCGGCGGCGGTGAAGGCGGTCATCCACGCGCTGTCGGCGTCCAGCGAGCCCTCGCCGGCGATCCCCGCCGCTGCCGGGTCCGGGCCCAGCGCCAGCGGTTCGCGCACCGGCGCGGCGGCATCGGCGCGCAGCGGGCGGGCCTGCGGATCGTCCAGCCAGGCGTGGGCGACGAACCGCTCCGGCAGCAGCGCGGCGCGCGGCGCGCGGGCGTAGCCCGGCGGGCGGTCGGGCAGGCCCGAGAGGTCGCGGCGGCTGGCGAGGTACAGCGCGCGCTGCGCGCCGATGTCGCGGGCCAGCTGCTGCCACGCCGCGCGCATCGGCGGCAGGTCCGAGGACCGCTCCACGAGCTTGCGGAAGCGCGTCCACGCCGCGCGTTCGACGTCGGTCACGCCGGGATCGTGGGCGTCGACGTGGACGTCGTCGGGATAGATGCGCACCAGCAGTTCGGCGCCGCGGTAGCGCGTTTCCAGCCGCACCGGCAGCAGCGCCAGCGGCGCGCGCGGGTCCAGCAGGCCGGCGCCGATCGGGTCGCCGGCGTTCGACGTCGTCTTCAGCAGCGCGTCGCGGTCCGCCTGCAGGGTCGCGCGCAGGGCGTCGCGGCGCGCCAGCAGCCCGGCTTCCTCGGTCGCGGCGTCGGCCGCGCCGAGGCTGCCGCGGGCGCGGGCGGCGCGCACCGCGCCGAGCTTGTCCTCCAGCGTCGCCAGCGCCTCGCGGGAGGCGGCGATGCGGGTCTGGAGGTCGCGTTGCGCGGTGGTCGGCATGGGGCGGCGGGTCCGGGGTCGGTCGAAGGCGGGGCGGTCAGATGCGCCCGAGCAGGGTCGCGGCGTGCAGGTACACCCGCTGCGGCGGGCGCAGCGCGGTTTCGGCGAACAGGTCGGCGTCGCCGCTGCCGGCGACGTGGTGGCCGGGCGCGGTGCCCGCGGGCGGGCCGAAGCGCAGGTCCGTGGGCGGCTCCTGCAGCACCAGGAACCAGCCGTTGCCCAGGCCCGGGCCGCCGATGGCCGCCTCCTCGGTGAGGTCGAAGCCGAAGCAGGCGATGTCGCCGGGCAGGCGGGTCTCGATCAGCGGGTACTGCGTCGCGGCCGGATCGCCCAGCGTCGGCAGCGGCGCCGGCGGGTGCGCGGCGTTGGCCTTCTGCAGGAACACCTTCGCGCGGTCGAACCGGCGCAGCAGCGCGCCGCGGATGGCGATCACCAGCGTCGGCACCGTGCCGGACAGGCCGTGGCTGCCGAGCGTGCCGGTCCAGCCGTGCAGCGGCGGCCATTCGGCGCGGTCGCCCGACCAGAAGCGGTCGAACACGGTGCCGCGCTGGTCGGTGGGGAAGCCGCGCCACAGCATCTCGCGGCCGATCTCCTCGTTGAGGCCGGCCAGATAGCTTTCGATGAAGGCGGGATTCGACGCCAGCAGCGCGATGTAGTCCTCCGGCGCGCCGCGCGCCGCCAGCGACGGCGCCATCCAGTCGAGGCTCAGTGCCAGCAGCGGGCGCAGCATCGGCCACGGCAGCTTCGGCGCGATCAGGATCGGGTCCAGCGCGTCGTCGGCCGGCGCGGTCGCGACCGGCGTGACCGCCGCCGGCGAGGCCGGGTCGATCGCGATCCGGGCGCGGGTACGGCGCGGCAGCGTCGTCGCCGGGTCGGCGGCGGCGCGCAGCTGCTCGAACAGGGCTTCGCGCGCGGCGCCGCCCGCCGGCCCCAGCGGCCGGCAGTCGTGGCTGCGCGGCCGCGCCAGCTTCGCGGCGAGGCGTCGCGCGTCGGCCAGCGACGCGGGTGCGAGCGTGCGCCGCACGGGGAAGGTGAGGTTCGGGTCGAGGACGATGCCGCCCAGCGGCGGCCGCGGCAGCGGGGTCGGCAGCCGCGTCCCGAACGGCGAGGGCCGCGTGGCGCCCAGCCCGGCCAGTTCGGCCGCGGTCAGCACCGCGGCGTCGGGTGTCGGCGTCGAAGGGCGCCGCCCGCCGCCGTCGGCCAGGCGCAGCAGCAGGTCGACGCCGCCGTCGCGCCCGTCGCGGAGGCGGCGCAGGCGCCGCATCGGTCCCGCGTTCGGCCGAATCCATTTGCGGAAGGCGCCGCTGGTCGCCAGCACCGGCAGGCAGCTGCGCACGATCTCGGCGCGCCCGGTCAGCCCGCTCGCCAGCGGCAGCTGGCCCAGCATCGGCGCCAGCCACAGCAGCGCGGTCAGGTCGCGGCCGTCGCGGGCGCGGTCGAGGTCCGGCGCCAGCCGGCGCAGGAACAGCGCCATCGCCGCGGCGCGCGCGGTCTGGCCCAGACGCAGCAGCTGGTTGGCGCGTTCGATCTCGCCGGCCTGCTCCCACAGCGCCGCCATCATCTCTTCCTGGTGCCGGCGCACGACCTCCGCGCCCAGGCCCGCGGCGACGCGGCGCACCGGATCGAGGTTCAGCGCCCGCACCCACGCCGGCGACTGCGGCGTCGGCGGCAGCGCCCGCACGTGGCGGCCGCCGAAGACCGGTGGCGCCAGCGGCGAGGCATCGGCCAGCCGGGTGCCGAGGTAGGTCGCCAGCGCGGTCGACGGCGCCGCGGGCGGCGCCGCGCTGCGCGCGGTCATCACCGCGTCCAGCGTCAGCGCGGTGTCGCTGAAGTGCGGTCCGGCGGTGCCGTCGGGCGCGCCGGCATCGAGCGTGCGGCCGGCGGCGGCGCCCGGGTCGTAGGGCTGCAGCCGCAACGCCAGCGCGGCGAAGCTTTCGGCGGCGCCGGTGGCGAAACGCCAGTGCTCGTAGACCGGCAGTTCGACCGGCTGGCCGACGGTCCAGGCCGGCCCCAGCAACGCCGGGTTGTCCAGCGCGACCGTCTCGCCAAGGCCGGCCTGGCGGCCGCCGAGGAAGGTCGGCACCACGCAGGCCACGTAGTCGGTGTCCGGCTGCAGCGCGGTCGGGCACAGCAGCCGCGACCGGAACCGCCGCGGCGCGGCCACGGTGCCGGCGGCCACGGCGTCGCGATCGTCGCCGGCGCGCGCGTCGCCTTCCTGCACGTGCGCCCACTCGGCCGCATGGGCGAGGTCGGGCAGGCCGGCGCTGCCGGCGGCGTCCAGCCGCAGCACCGTGCCGTGCGGACCCGGCGCGAGTTCGGCCCGCGACGCCGGCACCGCGACCAGGCACAGCCACGGCGGCAGGCGGTCGTTCGCGTCCGGCGCGAGCGGCGTGAACAGCCACGGCAGGTCGGGGCGGACGAACTCGATCGACGCGAACTGCGTCGGCGGGACGCCGGTGGCGTCCGGCGCCGGCGTGCGCGCCAGCACCTGCCCGGTCGCCAGCGCCACCGCGTCGGCCGGGCCCAGCACCGACAGCGTCGCGCCCGGGGCGGTCCAGGTCGCGACCTGGCCGTCCTCGTGTTCGGTGCGCAGGCCGAGCGCCGGATCGATGCCGGCGCGGATGCGGGCCTGCGGATCGCCCGCGGGGCGGGTCAGCGCGGCGGCCACGGGCGGACGGACGTAACGCAGGAATCGCAGGCTCATGGGTCCACCACCACGATGGCGTCGTGTGCCGGCACCCGCACGCGGGCGTCGGCGCGGCCGCGCTGCGCGTCGGCGAGCACCGCGTGCGCGGCCTCGCCGCCGGGCGGCGTCTGCAGCGTGTCGGGATCGGCCAGCACCCAGCGTTCGGGCCGCACGCGGATCGCCGCCGCGCCGGCGTCGCCGAACAGCCGCGGGTCCGGCTGCACGAAGCCCAGGCCCGGCTGCGTCGACGTGCCGGCCGTCGTGCTGCCGTTCGGCGCGACCACGGTCTCCTCGAAGCCCGGCGTCACCGGCGGGCGCAGCGTGCGCGGCAGCCCCGGCCCGGCGGGCGTGGCCTCGACGCCGGCGGGCAGCGTCTCGAACGCCGGCCGCGCCAGCTTCTCGTCGTCGCTCAGCGCCTCGAACTCGCCCGGCGCGAAATCGTCGTCCACGCCGCGCGACCCGATCGCCGCGCCGCCCAGGGTCAGGCCGGCGATGGCGAACGCGCCGGGGTCGGCCACCGTCGCGGTGCCGAACTTGCGCAGCACCTTGCCCAGCGGCAGCGTGCGCTGGCGGAAGCCCAGCCCGCCCAGCGGGTGCACCAGCACCGTGCCCGGCACCGCCTCGACCTTGCGCAGCACCACCACCGCATCGGCGTCGGCGGCGGGCAGCGCGGCCCAGTTCTCGGCGCGGGCGATCTCCGCGGCCAGCTGCCGGCGCAGTTCGTCCAGCGGACGCATCGCCGCCGGGGTCCGCGCCGTCGCGCCGCCCAGTGTGTGCTGGAACGGGATCCGTACCGGCACCACGATCTGGATCTCGACCAGGCCGGCGATGCGCCACGGCTCCGGCCCGGTGAGCGAGGCTTCCAGCTTCGCTAGGAACAGCGTCGCGCCGTTGCGCTTGACCTCGATGCCGGCGACCAGGTCGGCGGCGAAGAACGGCGGGTCGAACACCAGCAGCACGTCGAAGCGCGCGTACGCCGCCAGTTCGAACAGGCCCAGCGCGGTGTCCGCCGCGAGGCGGAAGTCGGCGCCGGCGCCGAACTGCACCGCGTTGGAGGTGATCGCGAAGTATGACGACAGCGCGAACGTCGGGTTCTCGCCCGACGACAGCGCGATCGCGAGCCGCGCCGGCGCATGGAAGTCCGGCGGCGGCAGGAAGCGCGGGTGGAAGCCGCCGACCGACAGCACGAACGCCTTGGTCGCGCCCCACGAGATCAGCAGCGCCATGCCGCCGGTCACCGCGAACGCGGCGATGCGCGAATCCACCAGCCGCGCCTCGACGGTGATCCGGCCGCGGCCGAGGTCGATCAGGCCCAGCACCTCCAGGCGCAGGTCGACGACCGCGTTGTCCTTGGTCGGCAGCGCCGCGCGCATGCGCCCGAGGATCGCGATCACGATCGGCGACGGCAGCGAGATCAGCACCGCGACGTCCATCTCCAGCAGCGCGTTTGCGCCCCAGCCGATCTTCACCATCGGCCCGAACACGTGGCGGTCGCGCTGCGGCGGGAACACGGTGCGGATGTCGTCGACGATGCGGCGCACGTTCGCGACCACGTCGCGCGGGAACAGGATCGAATCCAGCCGGCCCTCGCGCAGGCAGGCCGACAGCGCGTCCTGGTCCATCGCGCGGTGGATGCCCGCCAGCCCGCCGAGACCGTTGAGGGTGAAGCCGAAGCCGAGCTGGATCGGCGGAAACTCGGCGGTGATGATCACCAGCATGCTGAAGCCGTCGCTGCCGTCGGGCAGTCGCGTGGTCACCACGCCCACCGCGTTGAACGCGAGCGCCTTCATCGACAGCTGCAACGCCCCGGCGTACAGCGCCTGGTCGGGATCGAAGAACAGATAGCCGCCGCCCTTCACCGGGCCGGCGTCGAGCGACAGGCCGACGCCCTTGGGGGGCTGCAGGGCGATGGCCAGGTCCGCCACGCCCAGGTTGCCGCCGGTCGCGGGGAAGGTGAGGTCCGCGCGCATCCCCATCCGTTCGATCGTCGCGAACAGCGGGCCGATATGGAGGTCCACGGTCGCACCCACGCCGACCTGCACACCCGGCGTGCCGGCGCCGGCGTGCGCCTTCGCCGACAGCGTCAGGCTGTCGACGAACAGCACGCCGAACAGATCGAGGCCGAGCGGCAGTTCGGCCTCCATGCCCAGCGCGCCGCGGAAACGCAGGCCCTGCGACTTCGACCACGTCATGCCGATCCCGAAATCCGCGCGGATCCCATCTGGCGGCAGCACGTTGCGCAGGAAGCCGTCGCCCTCGGTCGCCTGGAAGACCAGCGCCGAATCGGCGAGGTCGAAGTCGATGACGATGTCCTGCCGTGTCGCATCGAGGGACACGCCGACCTTGCCGGAAATGGTGCCGATCTCCAGCCGCGTGCCGCGTTTGGCACCGAACAGCAACGCCGGCGCGTCGACGCGGCGCCGGCGCGCGGCTTCCAGCGAGAACGCGTAGGCGCCCATGCCGGTGGGAAGCGTCGCGCCGGTGCGGCGCAGGGTGACGCCGGGCAGCGTGCCGCTGGAGGTCAGCGTGAACGTCCAGTCGCCGGCGCCCAGCGTGCCGGCGAGCGTGCCGAACGGCGCGATCGTCACGCCCGCGCCGCCTTCGCTCTCGGCCAGCACCGTGGCCAGCGCGCCGACCGACGTCATCGCGCCGGCCACCGGGAAGTGGAACGCCAGCGCCAGCGTCCGCCGTGCGTCGCGCAGATCGTCGCCGGCCAGCCAGACGCCGTCGGACACCGACGCGCCGAGCGACATCAGCAGGGTCGCCAGGCGATCGAGCAGCGGCGCGATCGAGGCCCGCGTCGTGTCCGGCGTCGTCAACCCGCCTGCCGGCAGGTAGGCGTCGCGCAGCGTGCCCAGCGGATCCGAGCACAGCAGGCCGATGCGGTCGAAGCGCACCCGCGGCAGCGCGGTGCGCCGGCGGTAGACCACGCCGCCCGCCTGCACCAGGGCAATGGCGGGCGCCTGCGCGTCGGCCGGCGTCTCGATCAGCGTCAGCAGCCGCCCCAGGTGCCCGGCGGCGGGATGGTGGCGTTCGAGATAGGTCACGAACAGGAAGCCGAGCAGGTCTTCGGCCACCTGCGAGAGTGCGGTCGCGACCTCGGCCGGCACGTCCAGTGCGGGGTCGTCGGCATGGCGGGCCAGTCCGTCCACCAGCGCGAAAGCCTGCGACAGCGCGACCAGGCCGAGCCCGAGGTCGGCCAGCGACGCGCTGCCGCCGGGGCGTTCCTCCGCCAGCGCCTGCACGGTCTGTGCAAGCTGGGCGAGATCGTCGAGGAAGGCGTCGAGCGGGAAGCCGTCCAGCGCCTCCAGCTCCCAGCCGATGGCGTTGAACAGGCGCCGGCGGGCCTCGGCATCGTCGCGCGCGACGAGCAGCGGCCGCAGCAGCCGTACCAGTTCCCGTCCGAACAGTGCCAGCAGGTCGTCGCTGTCCGCCATGTCGTTCCCTAGACGCCGACCAGGCCGATGATGAAGTGCGGCTCGTCGTTGAACAGCACCTCGGCCTCCAGCGCGATCGCGCCGCGGCGGGGCACCAGCATTTCGACTGGCACCAGATGCAGCGGGTCGCTGCCGGCGATGACCATCTCCGGCGCGGGCGACGGCACGCTCGCGGCCTCGGCGCGGGCCGAGGTGAAGGCGGTGACCAGCAGTCCCACCATCGTCAGCCCGGCCCGTTCGGAAAGGGCGCTTCCGACCATGCCCGGCACCCAGGCCGGGGTCGAGGCCGTGGTCGCGATCGCCTCCTCCATCACCGCCGTTTCGGCGACGGACCACGTCGCCAGCTTCGGCGGCAGGCTGTACACGCCGTCGGCGACCGCTTCGGTCATGGCGTTCACCACGCCCTGTTCCGCGGCGGTCAGCGGCGCGGCGCTCGATTCCAGTGCCGCGAGTTCGGTCGCCATGCCGACGGCTTCGGGTGCGGTCGCGCTCGCGCCGGCGGCGATCCCCGCGCCGGCCGGGATCACGGTGGCGACGGCGACCGTCAGCGCCGAGGCGATGACGCGGCCGATCTCGATCTTCCACAGCTTCGCGATGGTCTCGGGCGGGATCGGGCCGCCGACCATCATCGCCGCCGCGACCGCCGCCTGCGGCGCCAGCACGTAGGCGAGCACGAAGGTCTGCAGGAAGAACGCGGACATCGCCGGGCTGGGCGTCGGCCGGTAGATGCGGTCGTAGCGCGCCTGCCATTCGCGGTCGCGCGGCGCCATCACCATCGCGTGGAAGACGCGCTCCGGCACGACCAGTGCGTAGCGCGCGCCTTCGGGCACCAGCGGCAACTGCTCGGCCAGGATGGCCTCGATCTGCGTCTGCATGTTCGGCGCGTCGCGGAACTCGCGCACCAGCTCCAGCACGCGCGGGACGGCGACCAGGTCGGGTTCCTCGTCGATGTCGTTCTTGTTGCAGCACAGGACCTCGTACAGCAGCAGGCCCTGCACCGTCGCGTCCTGTCGCGCGTGGATGAAGCAGACCCGGCCGTTGCGCCCGGGCAGCATCAGCGGGTACGGCGACGGGTCCCAGGTGCCGCCGCTCCACGCGCGCCGCCGGGACATCAGGTGGATCGGTCCGGTGGTGGGTGCGCACCGCTGCAGCTGGAACAGATAGCGCTCGAGCTGCTCCACCCCCGCCTCGCGCTCGGTGACGGGCTTGATCTCGTACAGCTCGTCGAGCTGCGCATCGAGGATGTCGGCCCGATAGCGGTAGCGGCCGTATTCCGCCAGATCCCGGCGCACGTTGATGAACGCGAGCGCGACGCCGGGGTCCTCCTGGTTGAGGGTGCGCAGGAAGCCGGCACTCCAGCTGCCGCGGCGGTACATGAAGTGGTCGACCAGGCAGTAGGGATCGGGATCGCGGAGCAACTTGTAGATCCCGCCCAGCCACCAGCCGTAGTGGGTGCCGATCGCCATGGACGATCTGACCCGCGTCAGCGTGCGGCCCGGCGGGCACACCAGCGCGTGGATGGTCTTGGGGTCGACGCTGCGCTGCGCGCCGCCGGCGAACCGGCCCCGGACCGTCGCCAGCGCGGGGCGTTCGCCGGTGGGCCGGGCGGCACCCTGCTGCACGACGTGGACGAGTTCGTGCGCCAGCAACGCGAAGCCGGCGTCCTCGTGCGGCGCGAACCGGCCGCGGGCGAAGGCGATGTCGCCGCCGTGCGCCAGGCCGCGTGCACCGACGCCTGCGACGGCCGCGGCCGCGCAGTCGTCCGCGTGCAGGCGGACGGCGCGGAGATCCTGTCCCAGCGCCCAGGCGAAGAAGTCCGCCAGCAAGGGCGACAGCCGTGTCTGCCGGTGCGTGCGCCCCGGGGCGAGCAGCCTCTCGCGCCGGGCGGCGGCCAGCAGCCCGGCCGCCAGGCGATCCGCTTCGTGTTCGCAGGCCGCTTCTTCGCCCGCGCGGTGCGCCGCACTCGCGATGGCACGACGGCGATGGAGCCCCATGGGTCGATCCTTGCAGAGCGTGTCCAGGAAAGCGACCCGCCCCCGAGACGACACGGGCCGGCACCTGCGTGCCGGCCCGTTCGCGGGCACGAACCACTGCCCGTCTCCAACGCAATGCGGCGGCGGTCGAGGCCACCGCCGGTCGGTTACCCCGCCAGCAGGCGGTTCACGCGGGCGATGAAGGTCGCCGGGTCGTCCAGGGTGCCGGTCTCGGCCAGCATCGCCTGGTCGAACAGCAGGCGGGCGTAGTCGCCGACCAGCGCTTCGTCGCCGGCGGCGGCTTCCAGGCGCTTGAGCAGGGCGTGGTCCGGATTGATTTCGAGCACGGGCTTGCCGGCCGGCGCGTCCTGGCCCAGCGACTTCATCAGCTTCTGCATCTGCATCGACATCTCGTACTCGTCGAGCACCAGACAGGCGGCCGAATCCACGAGGCGGTTGGACACGCGCACGTCCTTCACCTGGTCGCCCAGCGCGGCCTTCAGCGTGTCGACCAGCGGCGCGGCGGCCTTCGCGGCTTCCTCGTGCTTCGCCTTGTCCTCGGCGCTGCCCAGCGCGTCGAGGTCGATCTCGCCCTTGGCCACGTTGCGCAGGCGCTTGCCGGCGTATTCGTGCAGGTAGCCGGACATCCAGTCGTCGATGCGCTCGTGCATCAGCAGCACTTCGATGCCGCGCGCCTTCAGCGCCTCCAGCTTGGGATGGTGCTGCGCCGCGTTCCAGCCGTCGGCGGTGAGGTAGTAGATGTCCTCCTGTGCGCCGGCCATGCGGCCGATGTAGTCGTCCAGCGACACGCGGTCGGCGGCGCCGGTGCTGCGCGTGGTCGCGAACCGCATCAGCTTGAGCACGCGCTCGCGGTTGGCGTTGTCCTCGGCGATGCCTTCCTTCAGCGTGTTACCGAAGGCTTCCCAGAACGTGGCGTAGCGCTCGGGTTCCTCGCTCGCGATCTTCTCCAGCAGGTCCAGCGTGCGCTTCACCAGCGCGCCCTTGATGCGTTCGACCTGCTTGCTGTCCTGCAGCAGCTCGCGGCTGACATTGAGCGGCAGGTCGTCGGAATCCACCACGCCGCGCAGGAAGCGCAGGTAGGCCGGCAGCATCTGCTCGGCGGCGTCCATGATGAAGACGCGCTTGACGTACAGCTTCAGGCCCTTGCGCTCGTCGCGGCCGCTCTGGAAATCGAACGGCGCGTGCGCGGGCACGTACAGCAGCGAGGTGAAGTTCTGGTTGCCCTCGACCCGGTTGTGGGTCCAAGCGAGCGGGTTCTCGAAGTCGTGGCTGAGGTGCTTGTAGAAGCCCTGGTAGTCCTCGTCCGTCAGCTCGTTCTTCGGCCGGGTCCACAGCGCGGCGGCCTGGTTGACGGTCTCCAGCGTCGGTGCGGCGGGCTCGGCGTCGTCCTCGGTGGACGCGGCAGGCTTCTCCATGCGGATCGGGAACGCCACGTGGTCGGAATACGTGCGCACCAGCGAGCGCAGCTTCCACGCCTGCGCGTAGTCGCCGGCGTCCTCGCGCAGGTGCAGGCGGATCGACGTGCCGCGCGGCGCATCGGCGCCGGCGGGCGTCAGCGTGAACTGGCCGTCGCCGCTGGACGCCCAGGTCCAGGCCTCGCCGCTGTCGGCGCGGCGGCTGGTGACTTCGACGCGGTCGGCGACGATGAACGCCGAATAGAAGCCCACGCCGAACTGGCCGATCAGCTGCGCGTCCACCGTCCCGTTGCCGGCGAAGCGTTCGAGGAAGCGCTTGGTGCCCGAGTGCGCGACCGTGCCGAGGTTGTGCATCAGCTCCTCGCGCGACATGCCGATGCCGTTGTCGCGCACGGTCAGCGTGCCGGCCTCGTCGTCGAGCAGCAGGTCGATCGCCAGCTCGCCGCCGTCGGCCAGCAGCGCCGGGGCCTCGATCGCCTCGAAGCGCAGCTTCTCGCAGGCGTCGGAGGCGTTGGACACCAGCTCGCGCAGGAAGATGTCGCGGTTGGAGTACAGCGAGTGGATGACCAGCTGCAGCACCTGCTGCACGTCGGCCTGGAAGGCATGGGTCTCGGCGGCGTGGGTTTCGGGGGCGTGGGGTGCGCCGGTCTCGGGCGCGGCGGGGGTGTCGGTGCTCATCCGATGGGCTCCTGGAGGCATGAAGGCGATGAAACCCGGGAAACCGGGGATGCCCCGGAGGTGGGCGCGATCCCGGCGGTTTCAAGGCCGGCGTCGCACCGGCAGGCCGCCCGGGCCCGCCCTCATTGGCCCTCGACGCCCAGCCGTTCCGCGGTCGCCAGCCAGCCGGCGCGTCGCGCGTCGTCGGCGTGGATGACCGGTCCGAAATGGGTGCTGCCGACCAACTTGATGCCGCAGAACCCGAGGATCTGCAGGCGCAGCTGCCGCGTGGCCGGCTGCCGGTAGAGCCAGCGGTACACCCACGACGGCGTGTCCATGAGCAGGAGCAGCCGCGCGGTCTTCCCCGTCAGCAGCTTGTCCCAGCCGCGGTGTCCCGCCTTGTAGCGGAAGGCGAAGCCCGGCAGCAGCGTGCGGTCGAAGAAGCCCTTCAGCAGCGCCGGCAGCCCGCCCCACCACAGCGGGAAGGCCAGCACGAGGTGGTCGGCCTGCCGGATCGCGTCCTGCGCGGCGACGAGGTCCGGTTCCAGCGGCTGCTCGCCGCGGAATCCGCCGTGCAGCACGGGGTCGAACGCGAGCGCGCCCAGATGCAGCAGACGGACGTCGTGCCCGGCGGCGCGCGCACCGCGCGCGTAGGCATCGGCGATCGAGGCCGTGAGACTGCGGGGGTCGGGGTGGCCATCGATGACCAGGATCTGTTTCGGCATGCCGATCTCGTCGTGGAGGAACCGGCACGCAATCTAAACCCTGCCCCCGCGGGCAAGGTCAAGCCTGTCGGCGGCGGACGGTCCGGGGACGGCGCTGGTCCGCGACGGCGCGGACGGGCGGCGGGCCGCGCAGCGCGGCCCCGATATCCACCGCGTCGCCGGCGCCGAGCAATGCGTCGAGCTGGCGTTCGAAGGCATCGAGCGCCTGTTGCCGGGCCTGCAGACGCTGCTGCTCCGCGTCCAGCGCGTGGCGCTTCTCGGCCGCCGCCGCACGGATGCGCGGCCAGTCCGGCGAGCAGTCCTCGCACCCGAGCGCGCGGATCTCGCGCAGGGTGAAACCGAGCGCCTGCGCCTGCCGGATCAACCGGATCGCCTCCAGATGCATCGGCGAGAACACGCGGTAGGCGCCCGTTCCCCGGCGCGGGACCGGCGGGATCAGGCACAGGGCTTCGTATTCGCGGATCGCCTTCGCCGACACCCCGGTCGCCCGGCTGGCCTGCGCGATGTTCAACCCGTCCGCGATCCGGTCGACGGACGTCGGGGCGCGGGTCCTGGGGGAAGCGGGCATCGTCGGAAGCAGGAGGATGAGCGGGATGCCGCCAGCGTAGTCGAAATCCGGGCGGCTTCCGTCGCCGGGTCGGCGGGTCATTCGTCGCTCTCCGCAGCGGCCTCGACGGGGATCAGTTTCCAGTCGAGCGTCGCGGTGTCGTGCCCGTCGCCCAGCACGACGCGTCGGGACGGCGTCGGACGCAGCCTCAGCCGTTCGATCTGCTCCGGGGACACGGCCAGCGTGTAGTCGCCCGGCGGCAGCCGGTCGATCAGGTAGGCGCCGTCGAAGGCGCTGCGGACCTCGCGCACCACGGCGCCCTGCGGATCGCGCAATTGCAGCAGCACGTTGGCGGCCGGTTTCCGCCCCTCCGCGGTGACGATGAAGGCGGTGCCGTCGATTTCCGTCGTGGGCACCACCGGGAAGTCGATCGCCACGCGCGCGCCGGGATGCGGCCGCAACGACACCGTGGGCGAGGTCGGCAGCCAGAACGGGTTGTCCAGACTCTCCGGCTGCAGGCGCAGGGTCGCGGACGTGCCGGCCGGCAGACGGGCGAGCAGCGCGCGGCCGTCGGGGCCGGTCCTCACGGTGCGTCCGTCCGTCGAGGCGCGGATGGCGACGTCACCCAGGGGGCGATCACCCGCATTGAAGCGGCCGTCGGCATTGCGGTCGAGGAACACGCGGGCCTCGGCGTTGCCCGTGGCCGTTGCCGCGCGGGCGTCGGCCTGCCAGCCGTGCGGTCCGTGCTGCAGCGAGGTGGAAAAGCCGACGCTGAGGCGGCGGGTGCCGTCGTCGCTGGACGTCACGCCCAGCTGCAGCGACCAGCGCTTCGTGCTCCAGGCGAGCCCCAGATCGATCCGGTCGCGCGCGCGCGCGGCGGGCGTCCGGCTGAACTGGGCGCGCAACCGCAGCCGGTCGTTGAGTGCCCAGTGCACGGTCAGGTCCGCCTGGCGCAGGCCGGCATGCGGCGCGAATTCGCGGGTCAGCTGCGCGTTGAGATCGAAGGGCGCCCTGCGGTAATTGAGCAGGAGTCCGGCGGCGGCGCCCGGTGCGCGCGCGCTGTCGCGATCGAGTTCGCTCGAGACGGTGAAGTTCGCGCCGTGCCAGCGTTGCGACAGCCGCATCCGCAGCGCGCCGCGCGCATGCTCTTCTCCACCGGACGTGAGGGCGCGCTGGCGTTCGGCTTCAAGCGAGACCGGCGTGCGCGCGCCGAGACGCCCGCTCCAGCGCAGGCGCAGGCGATCGCGCGGTCGTTCGTCGCTGCCGTCGGTCTCGATTTCGGGGCTGACGAAGTCGTCGAAGCGTTCGTACGCCATCCCCAGATCGCTGCGCTCGGCGTTGCGCTGCGCCGCGGCGCGCAACGCCCGTCCGCCTTCCCGTTCGGCCAGCCACTGGCCTTCCATCCACCACCCGCCCAGTCCGCTCTGGAGGCGCGCGGAGGCATAGAGATGTCGCGCGCCGTCCGAGCGTGTGGCGCTGAGTCCTTCCACACTGGTCGCGGCCCGCGATCCGAGGGTCCACTGGTAGCCCGCGCCGAACGCGACACCGTCCTCGCGCGCGTCCGCCTCGGGGGATCCCGTATCGAGGCCGGAGAACAATCGACGTCCCGGCAGCAGCGCGAAGGCGCGCCAGCGGCGTTCGCCCGGGCGCAGCAGCGCGGCCCCCACGGTCAGCTGCCGGCGCTGCTCGCGGCGCTGGCCCTGCGGGCCGTACAGCACGATCCGGAACACGTTGAGGCCGCTCTGCAGCGGCACCGCCTCGAAGACATAGCGGTTGTCGCGTTCCACCGTGCGCAGCGCCAGCAGTTCGTCGTTGCGGTACAACTCCACGTCCCAGCCGTTGAGCGCTTCGCCGCGCAAGTCGGTGACGAAGGCGTCGTTGCCGGCGTCTTCGTTCCATGTGCCGATCAGCCCGCCGATGCCCTCGCGCGGGGCGAACAGCAGCGGCATGGCGGGCGACACCACGTCGCCCCCCGACCAGCCGAGCGTGCTCGACCCGCGCGGGCTGCGCTGCAGGCGCAGTCGTGCATCGGCGACGTCGTTCCCGAGCGCGTCGCGCCGCCATGCCAGCGAGACATTCCCCTCGGTCCGCAGCAGATCGCCGCTGGCCAGCGCGGTGAGGCTGAGCGCGGTGCGGGCGGATTCGCGGCTGGCGGCGAGATCGAGATCGACGGTCGGCCAGTCCAGCCAGTGCGGCACGGATTCGACGATCGCGCCGCGCTCGAACGCCGTCGGCGCGATGCGCTGGCGCTGCTCCCAGCGCGCCAGGCGCACGCGCCGTTGTTCGGCAGGCAGGTCACGCGCATCGTCGAGCCACAGCCGGGCGTGGTTGAGCTGCGGCGTGATCTTCAGTCCGAACCAGTCCGAGAACGTGTCGAGCGGCAGATACAGATCGTCTTCGTGCCGCTCGATGCGGCGCCAGTCGGTCTCGCGCGCCAGCCCGTCGACATGCAGCCTGCGGCGCTGCGTGTCCAGCAGGAAACGCCGGCCTTCGTCGCGGAACCAGCCTTCGGCATGCCCCTGCGCGGACGAACCGGTGACCGGGATGCCCAGGGCCTCGCACAGCGTCAGCAGCGGGACCAGCAGATCGTCGCCATCGGCATAGACGACGATGCCCTCGTGCAGCGGCCGGTCGCCCGCCTGCAGGCCGAGGATCAGCGCCTCGTCCTCGTCGCGCTCGACGAAGCCGCCGAGGACCTCCGGGGTTTCCGCCTTCACCGCGCCGGCGAAGAGGAGCATCGCGATCGCGAGGCACCGCAGGCCGTTCGCCATGCGCATCGCGGCGACCCGAAGCCGGTGTTCGCGTGGCGCGCGGCGGGCCGGCATCCATGTTCTTTTCAGGGCAGTTCGATCCGCTGCTCCGCGAGGATGTTCGGGGTGCCGTCGAGGCTCTCGCTGTACACGGCATGCACGGTGCCTGCGGCCAGGCGGAGGCCCGCGGGAACGTCCACCGGCAGGTCAACCTTGCGGACGTCGCTGGAGGTGTAGAGCACGAAATCCTTGATGTGCTTCAGCAGGATCCGTTCGCCGCCCTTCGGCTGGAAATAGACGTCGAGGTCGCCGTACACCGAACGCGCGCCCTCGCGTCGCACCTGCAGGCCGAGACGCGGCTTGTCGCCGGGCTGTGTCGCGGGCGTCAACCGGAGATCCTGCATCGAGAAGCGCACCGGCAGGTCGCCGTTGCGCACGATCACCGGAATGCCCACGCGGTAGATCGCCTGGATCGACACGCTGAACCCCTTGTCCTGCCGGCTGCGCTCGCGTTCGACGTCGGCGCCCGCGGACGCGTCCGGCAAGGCGTAGAACAGCAGGTGCGAGCGGTATTCGCCCGCGGCCAGATCCTCGGGCTTGCGCAGCAGCAGGCGGATGGTCTGCCCCTGGCCGGGATCCAGTTCGACCTGCCTCGGCGAATGGCGCACGAGCGTGTCGGCGAAACGCTCCTTGTCGTTCGGCGTGTCGATTTCGCTCATCTGGCCGTTCTCGTCCATGCGCATCTGCACGAACTCGATCCGGAACGTGGCGCGGGTCTCTCCGCGGTTGACCAGGTAGACCTGCGCTGCGCGATCGCGATCACCGAAGACGACGCGCGTGGGCGTCACCGTCAGGTCACCGTGCGCGGCAAAGGCCGGCACCACGATGGCGAGGAAGGCCGCGGCGATGATCCGGGACAGCCGGATCCGCGTGATCTGGGACATGGAATGTTCTCGTGTGCGTGAGGCAGGCGGTTGTGCGGAAAAGCCCGAACGATGCCCATCCCGCATCGTTCGGGGTCCCGGAGGAAAACGGGTCAGTTGTAGGCGACGGTGACGTTGAAACTGCCGGTGTAGGTGCCGGGACGCTGTGCGGCCTGGATGAAGACCGTGGCGCCGACCCGGAAGTTGGCCGTCCCATTGCCATCCAGTTGTTGCGTGGGGCCGCCTTCCGCGACGAAGTCGCCGACCAGCAACGATTGCGTCCCGTTGGTCAGGCTGATGGTGGGGCCGGGCAGCGAGACCGAGAATGCGGTCGAAGGCACGCCGGAGACGGCGTAGCGTGCCGGGGTCGTGCCTGCCGGGTTGTAGGCCGGGATGCTGCCGTGCACGCTGTAGGTGCCCGCTGGATCCAGCGTGACGTAGCCGCTGGAGGAAGCCGACGGCGTGATGCTGCCGAAATCGAGGTCGTTCTGCTTGGTGATGACCAACGCGTAGTTTTCGATCTTCACGGTGGCCTGCGTCGACGCGGTCTGCGCCGAGGCCGGGATCGCCGCGAGCGCCATCGCGAGCGTGCAGAGGAAACGAAGTGCCGGATGCATGTGCGAATCTCCTGGATGATGAGGAATGCGCCGCCATTCGAGAGCCCACCGCGACCGTGGAGGTCGCGGCGGGCCCTGCTTCCGTGTCGTCGGGACGTCAGTTGTAGTTGACGGTGACGTTGAAGGTGCCCGCGTAGGTGCCGGCCGGCTGGTTGGTGCCCACGTTCAGGCGCGCGCCGACGTTGAAGCCGCCGTTGCCGGCGGCGTCCAGCAGCAACTGCGTCGCGCCGCTGCGGTTGAAGCTGCTGACGGTCATCGTCTCGGTGCCGTTGCTGAGCGTCACCGTGTTCGGCAGCGTGACCGCATAGGGGGCGCCGGGAATGCCGGTCACGCTCCAGGACGACGCGGAGATGTTCGCCGCATTCGAAATGAAGGCGTTGGACGTGCTGTACGTGCCGTTGGTGGCCACGTAGACGAAACCGGGGCTGCCGTAGGGCAGGATCGTGCCGAAATTCAGCCCGCCGGTGTTGGTCAGGGTGATCGCGCGGTTTTCCACTTCGACCGTCACGGTCGAGGTGGCGGTCTGGGCGGCAGCGTTGCCCGCGAGCAGCGAGAGCGCAAGGGCGACAACGAGTTTGCGATTCATGCGTGGAGACTCCGTGTTGTGGGTTCGTTGACTGAAGGTGGTGCGCCGTTTCTGCAGCGAGCCATGGCGAACTCGGCTCGCATCGCCCGCGACGCGTCGGGCGATCGTGCGAAGCTGGGGATCGGGATGTCGGCAGTGCTTTCGGGGTGGCGTTCGCACGCCGCGACGATCAGTCGTCGCTCACCGTGACGGCGAAAGTCCCCGCGTAGCGGCCCGCCGGCTGGTTCGCACCGACGTCGAGGATGCCTCCGACCGTGAAGGCCCCGTTTCCCGACGTATCCAGTGCGCGTTGGCCGGCACCGGATCGGAACAACGAGGAAATCGTCATCTGCGCGTTGCCGTTGTCGACGATGACGCTGGCGGGAAGCGCGACGCGACAGGGCGCGCCGGGCGTTCCGTTCACTTCCCGCGAAGCGGCGCGAACGGCGCTGGCGTCCACCAGCAGTGCATTGCTGGCGACGGGATACCCGTTCGCATGCACCGTGATGTTGCCGTTTCTTCCATACGGCAGGATGCGGCCGAAATGCAGGCCGCCCGTGTTGCGGAGCGTGATCGCGCGTGTCTCGACTTCGACCTGGACAGTGGCCGCGGCCTGCTGCTGTGCGAGCACCGCCGACGGTGGCACGACGGCGAAAAGGACGGGCATCGCGGCACGGCCGCGATGACGACGCGATGATGAAACGGAATTCTCTGCGCACGACTTGCCGCGTGCGTCGGCACGGTAGTGATCCTTCACGATGCCTTCCCCCCGAGGATGGCTTTTCAAGCCGCATCCTTCCTGGATGCACAATCGAACGTATCAAGCGCGAATTGCCGAATCAAGACCGTCCGTCTGCATCCGCCGGACAACGGCATGCCGTCCGTCGGAAAGCGTTTCGGATGCCGGAAAGGCCGAGTCTTCAAGCGGCCGACGACGTTGAAGGCGCTGTCGTGTTCGAAGAGGCAGCAATAGATGTGATGCATCGATCCCGCGAATCCGATCTGGATTCATGCGTGTCGATGATCACGGTTGACGCTGCAAGGTGCGCTCGACCGGAAGCGTTCGCCCCGAAGCGCGTGGTGAGGCTTCCCCGCCGGGGCGCAACGACGCACCGTTCGAAGGCGATGCGTCGCATGTGCAGGATCACGACATCGCGATCACTTCATCGCGACGCTGGGTGGCGAGGTTCACCAGGGCGATGGTCGCGGTGCAGAGGCCGTCGCCGCAGGTGGCAGCACTCGGGGGAGGCGCACTCACATCGGCGGCAAGACGAAGGATGCCCCGTGGCCGAAGTTCGGAAGGGCGCAGCGCACCGGCTGTCCGACCCATGTTTCGGAGAAGGGACCGCGTCGGGGGCGTGTCCGAAGAAAATTGGCGCGCCTGGAGGGATTCGAACCCCCGACCAACGGCTTCGGAAGCCGCTACTCTATCCGGCTGAGCTACAGGCGCGTGACGGCCATTGTCCCCGATTCGGGCGGCCGGCGCGAGCCTCCCCGTCCGCGACCGTTCCGAGATGAGCCGAACTGCCGATCCTGCCTCCGAGGTTCCCGTCTGGCGCGAGCGCCTGGGCCAGTACTGGAAGCTGGTCCGGGGCGATCGCCCGATCGGCTGGTTGCTGTTGCTGTGGCCCACGTGGTGGGGCCTGTGGCTGGCTGCCGACGGGGTGCCGCCGTGGTGGACGCTGGTGGTGTTCTCGCTGGGCGTGTGGCTGACCCGTTCGGCCGGCTGCGTCATCAACGATTACGCCGATCGCTGGCTCGATCCGCTGGTCGAGCGCACGAAGGACCGGCCGCTGGCCTCCGGTGCGGTGCGCGGCCGCGAGGCGCTGGCGGTGTTCGCGGTGCTGATGCTGGTGGCGTTCGGGCTGGTGCTGACGATGAACCGGCTGACCATCATGATGAGCGTGGTCGGCGTGCTGCTGGCCGCGACCTACCCGTACCTCAAGCGGCATACCTATCTGCCGCAGGTGTACCTCGGCCTGGCGTTCGGCTGGGGCATCCCGATGGCGTTCGCCGCCATCCGTGGCGAGGTGCCGGCCATCGCCTGGCTGCTGTACGTCAGCAACATCCTGTGGACCACGGCGTACGACACCTGGTATGCGATGGTCGATCGCGAGGACGACCTCCGCGCCGGTGCCAAGTCCACCGCCATCCTGTTCGGCGACCTGGATCTGGTCGCGCTGGGCGTGCTGTATACCCTGTTCTTCGCCGGGCTCTGGCTGATCGGCCGGAAGGCCGAACTGGGGCCGGCGTGGTGGGTCGGACTGGCGGCGGCGGCCGGCTGCACGGTCTGGCAGTTCGCCATTGCCCGCACCCGGGCCCGCGAGGCCTGCTTCCGCGCCTTCCTCGCGAACCACTGGGTGGGCATGGCGGTGTTCGGCGGCCTGGCCGCGGCCTGCGCCCTGCGGGGCTGAGGGCGCAGGCGCCCGGGCCCATCCGCGAGCCATTCGCGAAAACCTGCGGCATTTCCGACAATCCCGCGTCCATGACGCTGATTTGGCGGGGTTTTTGCATGAATACGTATGCAAATCCCTTTTCGCCGGGCGGGCAGGCACTACCATCGCCGCTGCGTGCCGGGGACAGGCTGGACCCTGGACATGCCGGGAACCGCGGCGCCGTCGCCCGACGACGGTGGACACGCATGGCCCCGCCAACGAATTCCAGTTGCTGTGGAGGGGATCCATGCAGCCTTTGAAGCGAAACCTGTTGAGTGTGGCGCTGGCTTCGGCCGCGCTCATGATGGCCAGCGCCGTGCAAGCGCAGACGGCCGACCAGACTCCATCCGACGCCGGCGACCTCGACACCATCAAGGTGACCGGCATCCGTCGCAGTATCGAAGCGTCGACCGACTCCAAGCGGGAGTCGACTTCGATCGTCGAAGCGATCTCGGCCGAAGACATCGGCAAGTTGCCCGACACCTCGATCGCCGACTCGCTCGCGCGCCTGCCCGGCCTGACCGCCCAGCGTTTCGGCGGCCGTCCGCAGGAAATCAACATCCGCGGCTTCGCCGGTGACTTCTCGACGACTACGCTCAACGGTCGCGAGCAGGTCAGCCTCGGCAACAACCGCGGCGTCGAGTTCGACCAGTACCCGTCCGAACTCACCAGCCAGGTACTGGTGTACAAGACCCCGGATGCGCAGCTGATCGGCCAGGGCCTGTCCGGCACCGTCGACCTGCGCACCATCCGTCCGCTGGCCTTCGGCAAGCGCGCCTTCGCGGTCAACGTCCGCGGCGACATGAACAAGGTCGGCGACGAGAAGGAATACGGCGAGCGCTACAGCTTCTCGTACATCGACCAGTTCAAGGACAACACCGTCGGCTTGGCGCTGGGCTACGCCCACCTCAACAACCCGGGCCAGAGCAAGCAGTTCGGCGACACCTGGGGCTATGACGGCAGCGGCATCTTCGGCGGCGGCAAACTGTACGACCTGGCCGACGACAACCAGCGCGACGGCTTCGTCGGCACGCTGGAATTCAAGCCGAACGACACCTACCACACCATCCTCGACGTGTTCTACTCGAAGTTCGACCGCGAGCAGGACAAGCGCGGCATGGAGTTCGGTGGCGCCTTCGGTGCGACCGTCGTCGCCGGCAGCACGCCGGACCATGCGTCGTTCACCGGCGTCAACCCGGTCCTCCGCAACGACTTCAACGCCACTTATGACAACCTGTTCTCGATCGGCTGGCGCAACGAGCTGCAGCTGAACGACCATTGGCGGGCCAGCGTCGATGTCAGCGGTTCGAAGGCCGAGCGCAAGGAGCGGATCCTCGAGACCTACGCCGGCATCAACCCGACGCTGCCGCGCGACACGCTGACGATCACGCGCAACAGCGACGGCTACTTCGTCCACGATTTCGGCTACGACTACGGCGATCCCAACGTCCTCCGCCTCGGCGACGCCGGCGGCTGGGGCCAGGATGGCTACATCAAGGACTTCAAGGTCAAGGATTCGCTGTCCTCGTTCCGCCTCGACTTCGAGCGCAGCTTCGACGAAGGCTGGTTCAGCAGCTTCAAGTTCGGCGCCAACCTGACCGACCGCACCAAGAGCCGCGCGTCGAAGGAAGCCTTCCTCGACCTCACCGCCTGCCTCGGCGGCGTGTCGCCGGCCTGCCCGGACGGCTTCTCGGCGGCCATCCCGACGAACCTGCACAGCAGCTCGGCCTTCAACGCCTACGGCGTGGGCTCGATCTACGGCTACGACGCCCTGCGCGCCTACCAGCAGCTCTACACCCGCCGTTCCAACGTCCATCCGGACATCAGCAACAAGAACTGGGAAGTCAACGAGCAGGTCACCACGCTCTACTTCCAGGCCAACATCGACACCGACCTCGGTTCGGTGCCGCTGAAGGGCAACGTCGGTATCCAGGCGGTCAGCGTCGACCAGCGTTCGTCCGGCCAGGAAACCTACCCGGGCAACGGCGTGGGCCGGACCGTCGATGACGGCGCCAGCTATGTCGACTGGCTGCCGAACCTGAACCTGTCGTTCGGCCTGCCGGCCGACCAGTTCATCCGCTTCAGCGCTGCGCGGCAGATGGCCCGCCCGCGCATGGACGACATGCGCGCGAACGGCAACATCGGCGTCGATCGCAACCGCGCCACCAACCCGATCACCGGTGGCCCGAACACGGTCGATCCGATCACCGGCAATCCCACCCCGTGGTGGACCCGCGACGGCGGCGATCCGCAGCTGAAGCCCTGGCTGGCCAACGCCTACGACCTCTCGTACGAGAAGTACTTCGGCGGCAACAAGGGCTACGTCAGCGCGGCCTACTTCTTCAAGGATCTGAAGACCTACATCTACAACCAGGCCACGCTGTTCAACATCAACGACACCTCGTTGACGCCGGCCGACTATCCGGTGAACCCGCCGCCGAACCCGGTGGGCGTGTACACCCGTCCGGCCAACGGCGAGGGCGGCACGGTGAAGGGCTTCGAACTCGCGGTGTCGCTGCCGCTTGACCTGCTGTGGGAGCCGCTCAACGGCTTCGGCATCCAGGCCAACTACTCCGACACGAAGAGCACGGTGCACCCGAACGGTCCGAGCACCTCGGAGCCGCTGCCGGGCCTGTCGAAGTACGTGTCGAACATCACCGCGTACTACGAGCGCTTCGGCTTCTCGGCGCGTGTCAGCCAGCGCCACCGCTCGGCGTTCCTGGGTGAAGTCCAGGGCTTCGGCGGCGACCGCACCAAGCGCACGTTCGAAGGCGAGACCGTCACCGACCTGCAGCTGGGCTATACCTTCCAGTCCGGTGCGCTCGAGAATCTCGGCATCCTGCTCCAGGTCAACAACCTCGAGAACGAGCCCTTCCGCTCGTCCTTCGGCGGCAATGCCCTGCAGCCGCGCGAGTACTTCGAGTACGGCCGCACCTACCTGTTCGGCGTGAACTACCGCTTCTAAGCGCAACACTCTCGACAGGCGAGCTTGGCCCTTGTCCGGTTCCCCGCCGGGCAAGGGCCTTTTCTTTGGGCGAGATGGCATGGGACTGCGGTTCGATTCAGTCCTCTGAATCAAATGTCAGATCACGATCGCACTCATCGATCGTTTCAGTGACTTCCTGCACCGAGAGCGATATTCACCCTGCGCCTTGTCGCTGGCGAATCTGCCCAGGCGATTGACGCGACCGGGAAACGCACAACAGACTCGAAGCGCATTGCAGGAACGAAGCCGGCCGATTCCACAGGGGGAATGCCGATGGCCAGGGACGGTGCCGTTGTCGCGGCGATTCTTGCGCCGCTGATACTCGTTGGACTCTGCATCCCCGCCGCCTCGGCCCATAGCGGCCGCCTCGACGCGGACGGCTGCCATCACGATCTCAAGCACGGCGGCTATCACTGCCATCGCGGTGGCGGACCTGCGCCGTCGCTCGCGTCACCGCTGCGATTCGATCTTTCGTCCGATGACGACGCGGATGCCGCACCGCGGACGAGATCGTCCCGACCCTTCGCCAACTGCACCGAGGCCCGTGCCGCCGGCGCTGCGCCCGTGCGCCGCGGCGATCCCGGCTATGGCCCGCATCTGGATCGGGACGGGGATGGCGTGGGGTGTGAGCCGAGAAGAAGGTGATGCCTGACCAACGTGATGCCGAAGCGCGACCTCTAAACACCTTCAGGCGAGGTGCATCGGGGGAAAGATGCGGGGGTGAGCCTGTCCGTGAGAGAGACAGGAAATCCGCCCACGAGGAGCATGACGATGGCGAAGTGGCCGCACCAGAATGATGTCGATGCGTTTTACGGAAACCCGCGAGGTCGGGACGGACAGGAGAGTGCGGCCTGGGTCTCGGACAATATCGTGCGGCTTTCCCCGCCGTGGAAACTGGTGACCGCCTGGGACTTCCAGCCGGTGAAAGCCATCAGGATCCACCGCTTGTGCTCGGAAAGCCTGACGCGCGTGTTCGACGCGATCTGGGACGCTGCGGGCCGGAAACAGGACCGGATCAACGAATGGGGCATGCATCTGTACGCCGGCGGCTTCAACTACCGGCTGATGCGCGGCAGTACCCGACTCTCGATGCACAGTTGGGGGTGCGCTGTCGATTTCGATTCGGCGCGCAACGCGTTCGGTGACAGGACGCCGAATTTCGCGACGATTCCACAGGTGCTGGATGCTTTCGCCGCGGAGGAATGGACCTGGGGCGGTCGATGGGGCAAGCCGGATGGCATGCATTGGCAGGCCGCCCGGCTGTGATGCCTCCGGCGATTCGGCTCAGGCCTCTGCCCGCGCCGCCTCTCTCGCCAACCCCCCGATCCTCCCCCAATCCCTCGCCCTCAGCGCATCCACCGGCACCATCCACGACCCACCCACCGTGATGACGTTCGGCAGCGCGAGGTAACCCGGCGCCTTGGCGGCGTCGATCCCGCCGGTCGGGCAGAACTTCACGTGCGCGAAGGGGCCGGCGAAGCCTTTCAGGGCAGCGATGCCGCCGCTGGATTCGGCGGGGAAGAACTTGAAGCGGGTCCAGCCGTGTTCGAGGCCGCGCATGAGTTCGCTGGCGGTGGCGATGCCGGGCAGCAGCGGGATCGCGGCGGTCTTCGCGGCGGTGTAGAGCGTGTCGGTGCCGCCGGGCGAGATGGCGAAGGCGGCGCCGGCGTCCTGCACGGCGGCGAGGTCGGCGGGGGTGAGCACGGTGCCGGCGCCGACGATCGCGCCGGGCACGGTGCGCATGCGGCGGATCACTTCGAGCGCGGCCGCGGTGCGCAGGGTGATCTCCAGCACCGGCAGGCCGGCGGCGACCAGCGTCTCGGCCAGCGGGATGGCGTCGTCGGCGTCGGCGACGGCCAGCACCGGCACCACCGGGGCCTGGCGCAGGATCGCGTCGATGCGGTCCATCGTCTCGGGATTCATCGGGCAGCCTCGCGGTGCGCGTCGGCGCGCAGCGCCATGGCGGCGCCGAGCAGGCCCGGGCCGGTGTGGGTGATGACGCGGATGTTCACGGATTCGAGATACGCGGCGAAGCGGCCCTTGGACAGAAAGCGTTCGCGGAACGCGCTGCTGCGCAGGAACGGTACGAAGCGCGGGACGATGCCGCCGGCCAGCATCACGGTGCGCGCGCCGTGGATCAGCGCGGCGTCGCCGGCGACGCTGCCCAGCACGGCGCAGAAGCGCGCCAGCGTGCGGCGCGCGGCCAGGTCGTGGCCTTCCAGTGCGGCGGCGACGATGTCCGCCGGCTCGCGCAGCGCCTGGTGCTGGCCGGTGCCGTGGTCGACCGCGCCGCGCAGCACCGCGTCGATGTGCGACAGGCCGCTGCCGCAGAGCAGGCGTTCGTTCGACACGCGACCGAAGCGCGCGGTGAACCAGCGCGCGATGTTGAGTTCTTCCTCGCCCAGCGGCGCGAAGCTGACGTGGCCGCCTTCGGTCTCGACCACCTGCCAGCGGTCGTCGCCGCCGACCAGCATCGCCACGCCGAGGCCCGTGCCGGGGCCGATCACGGTGATCGGGCCCTGCAGCGGCGCGTCGCCGTCGCCGTGCAGCGCGATCTGTTCCTCCGCGTGCAGCGCCGGCACCGACCACGCGACCGCGCCGAAATCGTTCAGCACGTGCAGGTGATCGAGGTGCAGCGACTGCTGCAGTTCGCCGCGGGTGAAGGACCAGGCGCGGTTGGTGAGCCGGATCTCCTCGCCGTTCACGGGGCTGGCGACCGCGATCGCCGCTTGCCGCGGCTTCGCGCCGATGCCGTCGAGATAGTGCTCGGCCGCGTGCTGCAGGCTGGCGAAACGCGCGGCCTCCAGGCTGCGCGGTTCCAGCACCCGCGTGGTGGCCGCCGACAGATCGGTGAGGGCGAAGCGTGCGTTGGTGCCGCCGATGTCGGCGATCAACGCGAGCGAGGAAGCGGCGGAAACATTCATGCGATCGCGGTCTCCCGGCTCAGCCGGTGGTGGTCGGGGTCGTGACGAACAGGCTGCACGCGCCTTCCTCGGCCGGGCCGACGTTGGCGCGCATCAGGCCGAACAGCTCGCGGCCGACGCCGTGCCCGTTGCCGGACAGGTCCGGCAGCGTCGCGGTGCGCGCGGCCCAGTCGGCCTCGGCCACGTCGACGTGCAGCACGCCGGCTTCGGCGTCGATGCGGATCGGGTCGCCGTCGCGCAGCTTCGCGATGGCGCCGTTGCAGGCGGCCTCGGGGGTGACGTGGATCGCCGCCAGCACCTTGCCCGAGGCGCCGGACATGCGGCCGTCGGTCAGCAGCGCGACGCGCTGGCCGCGATCCTGCAGCACCGACAGCGTCGGCGTGAGCTTGTGCAGCTCGGGCATGCCGTTGGCGCGCGGGCCCTGGCCGCGGACCACCGCGACGAAATCGCCGGTGAGTTCGCCGGCCTTGAACGCGGCCAGCAGCGCATCCTGCGATTCGAAGAGCTTCGCCGGCGCGGTGATGGCGCGATGGTCGGGCGCGACCGCGGAGATCTTCACCACCGCGCGGCCGAGGTTGCCCTTCACGCAGCGCAGGCCGCCCTCGCGGTCGAACGGCGCCGACACCGTGCGCACGATGTCCGTGTCGCGCGACACGGCGGGCGCGGGCTGCCAGACCAAGCGCGTGCCTTCCAGCGCCGGCACCTGCGCCTGCGCGCGCAGGTCGCCGCCGTGCACGCAGCGGATGTCGGCGTGCATCAGTCCGGCGTCGAGCAGTTCGCGGATCACGAAGCCCAGGCCGCCCGCGGCGTGGAAATGGTTCACGTCGGCGCTGCCGTTGGGATACACGCGCGCCAGCAGCGGCGTGGCCTGCGACAGTTCGTCGAGGTCGTCCCAGTCGATGATGATCCCGGCGGTGCGGGCGATGGCGACGAGGTGCAGCGCGTGGTTGGTCGAGCCGCCGGTCGCGGCCAGGCCGACCATGGCGTTGACGATCGCCTTCTCGTCGACGGTGCGGCCGATCGGGCGGTAGTCGTCGCCGAGCGCGGTGATGCCCAGCGCCTGCTCGGTCGCGGCCACGGTCAGCGCATCGCGCAGCGGCGTGTGCGGATTGACGAAGGCGCTGCCCGGCATGTGCAGGCCCATCACTTCCATCAGCATCTGGTTGGAGTTCGCGGTGCCGTAGAACGTGCAGGTACCGGCGCCGTGGTACGACGCGGACTCGGCTTCCAGCAGTTCCTCGCGCGTGGCCTTGCCTTCGGCGTAGCGCTGGCGGACGGCCGCCTTTTCCTTGTTCGGCAGGCCCGAGGGCATCGGCCCGGCGGGCACGAAGATCGCGGGCAGGTGGCCGAAGCTCAGCGCGCCGATCAGCAGGCCGGGCACGATCTTGTCGCACACGCCCAGCAGCAGCGCGGCGTCGAACATCTCGTGCGAGAGCGCGACCGCGGTCGACAGCGCCACGGTGTCGCGCGAGAACAGCGACAGCTCCATGCCGGTGCGGCCCTGGGTGACGCCGTCGCACATCGCCGGCACGCCGCCGGCGACCTGCGCGCTGCCGCCGGCGTTGCGCGCGGCCATGCGGATCAGCGTCGGGTACTGCTCCATCGGCTGGTGCGCCGACAGCATGTCGTTGTAGGCGGTGACGATGCCGAGGTTGCCGCCGGCGCCGCCTTTCAGCATGGGCTTGTCGGTGCCGGAGGCCGCGAAGGCGTGGGCGAGGTTGCCGCAGCCCAGGTCGCGGCGCGCGGGTCCGTGCGGACGCGCGGCGTCGATGCGGGCGAGGTAGGCCGTGCGCGTCGGCAGGCTCTTCTCGGCGATGCGTGCGGTCACGCGTTCGACGACGGGATGCAGGGACATCATGGACTCCAGTGGATGTGCACCATGGTCTCCGGCGCGTGCAGCACGGCGGAGATCGGGCGCAGCGCCGGATCGCACGCGGCCTGGGCCGCGCGCAGCACCTCGCGCTTGCGCGCGCCGGTGACCAGCAGGTGCAGCGACCGCGCGCGCAGCAGGCGCGCGAGGCCGAGCGTGATGCGCGGGAACGGCGCTTCCGGCGGCAGCGGATCGGGCACGAGGGCGAAGGCGTCCTCGGCGGCGTCCGGTGCCATCGCCTCGGCCAGCGCCGCGGCGCCGGGGAACAGCGACGCGGTGTGCGCGTCCTCGCCCATGCCGAGCACGACGGCGTCGAAAGCGATGGCGTGCAGCGGCGCGAGCGCAGCGCGGGCGTGCGCGAGCGACGCCGCGGGATCGCCGTCGACCGTCGTCAGCGATTCGACGACAAGGCCGTTGGCGTCGGCGAACGCCTGGCGCAGTGCAGTGACATTGCTCGCCGGATGATCGTGCGCCACGCAGCGGTCGTCGCCGGGCAGCGCGATCACCCGCGACCAGTCCAGCGGCGTCGCGGCCAGCGCGCGGTAGATCGGGAACGGCGTGCGGCCGCCGGCCAGCGCCAGCGTCGCGCGGCCGTGCGCCTGCAGCGCCTCGGCGCAGGCGTCGCGCAACTGCGCGGCGACCGCGGCGGCCAGCGCGTCGACGTCGGGATGATGGTGTTCGACCCAGGCCATGGCGCGTCGCTCACTCCCGCCAGCTGTGGCCGTGGCGCTCGGTCATCGCGAGCGCGGCGTTCGGGCCCCAGGTGCCGGCGGCATACGGTTTCGGCGTGGTGCCGGCGTATTTCCAGCCGTCGAGGATCGCGTCCACCCACTGCCAGGCGGCTTCGGTCTCGTCGCGGCGCACGAACAGCGTGCCGTTGCCTTCGATCGCGTCCAGGTACAGGCGCTCGTAGGCGAGGCGGCGGCGTTCGTTGGCGAACTGCTCGTCGAGGTCGAGGTCCAGCGACACCTGCGACAGGCGCAGGCCACTGCGGTCCAGGCCCGGCGTCTTGTGCATCAGCTGCAGTTCGATGCGCTCTTCCGGCTGCAGCTTGATCAGCAGCGCGTTCGGGTGCGTCGCGGCACCGGCGCGGGCGAAGATCGAATGCGGCACCGCGCGGAATTGCAGGTAGATCTCGGTGCAGCGGCGCGCCATGCGCTTGCCGGTGCGCAGGTAGAACGGCACGCCCGACCAGCGCCAGTTGTCGATGTGCGCACGCAGGGCGACGAAGGTCTCGGTGTCGCTGGCACGGCCGAGTTCCTCGACGTAGCCCGGCACCGCCTTGCTCGCGATCGCACCGGCGCCGTACTGGCCGGCCACGGTCTCGCTGCCGACTTCGGCGCGGCCGATCCGGCGCAGTGCGTGCAGCACCTTGATCTTCTCGTTGCGCACCGCGGTGGGCTCGAACTGCGACGGCGGCTCCATCGCCACCAGGCACAGCAGCTGCAGCATGTGGTTCTGGAGCATGTCGCGCATCGCGCCGGAACCGTCGTAGTAGTCGCCGCGGCCTTCCACGCCCACGGTCTCGGCGACCGTGATCTGCACGTGTTCGATGTGGCGCGCGTTCCACAGCGGCTCGAACAGCGCGTTGCCGAAGCGCAGCGCCAGCAGGTTCTGCACGCCTTCCTTGCCGAGGTAGTGGTCGACGCGATAGACCTGCGATTCGTCGAACACGCGGGTGACGCCGTCGTTGATCGCGACCGCTTCGGCGAGGTCGTGGCCGATCGGCTTTTCCAGCATCACCCGGGTGCCGGGGCCGGACAGGCCGTGCCGGCCCAGCGCCTCGCAGGCCTGCACGTAGAACTTCGGCGAGGTGCTGATGTGGTAGAGCACGTCGCCGTCGCGCAGCGCCTGCACGCGTTCGGCCAGCGCGGCCATCGAGGCGTCGTCGTCCAGCGATGCGGGCTGGTAGTGCACGCGGGCCAGCAGCTTCTGCAGCGTGGCGTCGTCGCGCTGCGATGCGGGCACGAAGGTCTCGATCGACTTCGTCACCACGGCGCGGAACGCGTCGTCTTCGAGCGTGCTGCGCGCGGTGCCGAGCAGGCGCATGTTCGCCGGCAGCAGACCGCTGCATTCCAGGCCGTAGAGCGAAGGCAGCAGCATGCGCTGGGCGAGGTCGCCGGTGGCACCGAAGATGGTCAGCAGCGAGGCGGGAGAAGTGGTCACGGTCTTGGTCGTCGGGAAAACTTCAGAGCGTACGCGTTGGTGTCGGAGAGCCTGGATTGTAAACGTTTGCACGGTCGCGGCCGTACAGCGGTCATGTAACGGCCGGGTAACACATCAGCCCGGCCACAGGAACGTGTGCAGGCTCTTCGCTGCGAGGGTGTATTCGAAGCGTTTTCCTGCCGAGGTCACCACGATGGTGCGCGGCAGCCCGGCGCTGTTGACCACGATCAGCGCGATCCCGCCGCTGGCCGGATCGACGAACGCGACGTTGTCGACGTCGCGCTCGCCTTCGCTGGAATCGACGCGATACGCCCCCGCATGGACGAAGCGGCTGGCGTGCGCCAGCACGTAGTACTCGTCGTTGCGGGTGACCGCGCCGCTGCGGCGATCGATGGTGACCACGCCACGGCAGTTGCCGCAGCCGCCGCTGTGCGGGCCCGACGTTTCGTCCAGCGCGAGGTTCCACAGCGCCACGCCGCTGGCCCAGTGCCGGGTGCCGCCGACGACCAGGTCGCGCGCCAGCAGCGTCATGCCACCGCTGCGCACCGGTTCCCAGTCGCCGCCGGAGCATTCGGTGAGATAGGCCGGCCGGTCCGGGAAGGCGTCGTGCACCTGCGATTGCGCCGAGACGTGGCCGTCGTAGCAGTGCCAGGCCACGCCGGCGACGTAGGGCGCGGCCGCGGGATCGGCCAGCACCGCCAGCGGTTCGCCGGGTTTGTCCCAGTTGTGGTCCCAGTCGAGCAGGCGGGTGTCGTGGCCGGCCGCGCGCAGCATCGGCCCCAGCCGGGCGATCAGCACGGCGCGCTGCGCCGCCGACAGGCGCATGCCGGGGTAGTTCGCCGGCTCGAACGCCGGTTCGTTCTGCAGGCTCAGCGCGAACAGCGGCACGCCGTGCTCCGCCGCCGTGTCGACGTAGGTCGCCAGGTAGCGCACGAACGCGTCGACGGCATCGTCGCGCAGAGTGCCCTGGATCAGGCTGTCGGTGGTCTTCATCCAGCCCGGCGCGCTCCAGGGCGAGGCCATCGTCCGCAGCGCGGGGTTGATCGCGCGCGCGTCGCGCGCGACCGCCAGCACGTCGCGCTGCTGCCGCGGCAGCCGGAAGCGCGACAGCGTCGGGTCGCGCTGGCCCGCGGGCATGTCGTCGAGGCTGTAGGGGTACAGCGAGAAGTCCGAGGCGCCGATCGTCAGCCGCACGAAGCCCAGGCCGATGCCCGGCGCCGGCCCGAACAGTTCGCGCAGCAGGGCGTCGCGGGCGTCGGGCGTCATGCGCCGCTGCAGCAGCCAGGCGCTGCTGTCGGTGATCGCGGCGCCGAAGCCGTCGATGCGCTGCCGCCGCGCGGCCGGGTCGATGTCGATCCGGATCACCGGCGCTAGCGCATCCACGGGCGCGTCCGCGGGCAGGGACGCGAGCGCCAGCCGGCGGTCGGCGGTGGTGGCCCACACCTGCGGCGCGACCCGCGCGGACGGGGGCATTTCCGCGGCGGCGAGCGGTTGCACGCAGGCCAGCAACGCGATCAGGACGATGGAACAACGCCAGGTCATCGACTCGTCTCCAGGCGCGGATCGGCCGCGCGTCGTGGTATTGCGGTGCAACAAAATCGGTGCCCCGAAAGCGCCCGGCGACCCCGAAATGGACGAGGAACGGGGCGCATCACCCCATCCGGCCGCCGCTTTGTTGACACCCTGTGGAAATATCTGTATTTGACAGCGCTGTCAACAACCGCATCCTGGAGGGGGAGCAATGACGACGACGAACCGTGCGCGGGCACAACGAGGCCCGGCGGCATCACGCAACATCCGCAGGTGCGCACTGGCGGCCGCCTGCTCCATGGCCCTGCTCGCCTTCGCGGCGCAGGCCCAGGACACCGCCGGTAACAGCGGCAACGGCGACAAGCAGGACGACGAGCTCGACACCATCGTGGTGACCGGCATCCGCCGCAGCATCGAGACCTCGCGCGAGACCAAGCAGCAGTCCACATCGATCGTGGAAGCGGTCTCCTCCGAAGACCTGGGCAAATTGCCCGACGTCAGCATCGCCGATTCGCTGGCCCGCCTGCCCGGTCTCGCCGTGCAGCGCGTCGACGGCCGTGCCCAGGTGATCGCGATCCGCGGCATGTCGCCCGATTTCGCCGCCACCCTGCTCAACGGCCGCGAACAGGTGAGCACCGGCGACAACCGCGGCGTGGAATTCGACCAGTATCCGTCCGAGCTGCTCGACTCCGCCGTGGTCTACAAGACCCCGGATGCCACCGTGATCGGCCAGGGCCTGTCCGGCAGCGTCGACCTGCACACCATCCGTCCGCTGACGGTCGGGCAGCGCCGGTTCGCGGCCAACGCGCGCGGCGAGTACAACTCGCTGGGCAAGCAGAATCCCGGCGCCAGCGACAACGGCTACCGCATCAGCGCGTCGTACGTCGACCAGTTCGCCGACAACACCCTCGGCATCGCGCTGGGCGTGGCCGAGCTGAATTCGCCGTTCCAGGAACAGCACTACAAGGCTTGGTGGTGGGCGAACACCACCGCCTGGGGCTCGCCGGTGCCGGGCAAGCCCGATGACGCGGCGATGATGGAAGGCGCCGAAGTGTGGGGGCGCTCGCGCGACCAGACCCGCGACGGCGTGATGGGCGTGCTCGAGTACAAGCCCAACGAGTTCATCCACAGCACGCTCGACATGTACTACTCGCGCTTCGAGCAGAAGGAATCGATGCGCGGCATCATGTGGGCGCAGGATCCGTGGACCGGCAACGGCGTCACCCTCAGCAATGTCCGCACCACCAACGTCGGCGGCTATCCGGTCGTGGTCGGCGGCACGGTCAACAACGTCCGGCCGATCGTGCGCAACGACCACAACACGCGCGACGACAACCTCTACTCGGTCGGCCTGAAGAACGAGATCCGCATCAACGACGACTGGTCGCTGTCGATCGACGGCTACTACTCGCGCGCCAAGCGCGACCAGACCAATCTGGAAACCTACGCCGGCTCGTCCACGCTCGACAGCATCGATTTCGACCTGCCGCTGGGCTCCGACAGCTTCCCGCACTTCGGTCCGCACCTGAACTACGCCGATCCGCAGACCGTGGTGCTGAGCGATCCGGCCGGCTGGGGCCACGAGGGCCGCCTGGAGCGCACCAAGCAGGACGACAGGCTCACCGGCTTCCGCTTCGAACTGCAGCGCAGCTTCACCGACGGCGCATTCTCCGGCTTCCAGGTCGGCTTCGCCGGCACCGATCGCACCAAGGACAAGACCTCCGCGGTGTACTTCGCGCAGCTGAAGAACAACGCCACGAGCACGGTGGTCGCCTCCGACCTGCTGCGCAGCCCGGTGAACCTCGGCTTCGCCGGCTTCCCCGGTGTGCTGACCTACGACGTCAACGACACCCTGTCGCGCTACTACGACCTGGTGCTGACGCTCAGTGGCGACGACCTGCGCAAGGACTTCACCGTCAGCGAGAACGTGGCGACCACCTACGGCAAGCTCGACCTCGACACGCAGTTCGGCGACTGGCTGCACCTGCGCGGCAACCTCGGCGTGCAGTTCGTGCATACCCGCCAGTCCTCGACCGGTTTCAACAACGATGGCGGCACGATCACCGGCACCCTCAAGCGCGGCGCGGATTACGGCGACATCCTGCCGAGCCTGAACCTGGTCGGCGACTTCGGCCACGGCTGGATGGTCCGCTTCGGCGCCGCGAAGACGCTGGCCCGTCCGCGCATCGACGACATGCGTGCATCCGCTTCCGCCAGCGTGAGCACCACCACGCGCCTGTGGAGCGGCAACGGCGGCAACCCGCTGCTCGAACCGTGGCGCGCGAAGTCGGTCGACCTGTCGGTCGAGAAGTACTTCGGCCGTGCCGGCTACGTCGCGATGGCGCTGTTCTACAAGGACCTGGAGTCGTACGTCTACACGCAGACCATCCCGTACGACTTCACCGGCTTCTACAACCCGACCACCACGGTTCCGATCAGCAACATCGGCACCTTCAGCACGCCCGCGAACGGCAAGGGCGGCTACATGCGCGGCGCCGAGCTCAGCGCTTCGCTGGAAGGCGGCACGATCACGCCGATGCTCGACGGATTCGGCGTGCTGGTGAACGGTTCGTACACCGAAACTTCCATCGATCCGAACCCGCTGGACGACTCCCGCCTGCGCCAGGGCCTGCCCGGCCTGTCGCGCGTGGTCGGCAACCTCACCGCGTACTACGAGAAGCACGGATTCTCGGCGCGCGTGAGCGAGCGCTACCGCTCGGCGTTCCAGGGCGAGATCACCGCGCTGTTCGCGCAGCGCAGCTACACGCAGGTGCTCGCCGATCGGCAGACCGACCTGCAGCTCGGCTACGAGTTCGGCGGTGGCAGCAAGCTGGCGGGCTGGTCGGTGCTGTTCCAGGTCAACAACGTCACCAACTCGCCGTACCGCACGGTGCAGCGTTCCGACTTCGGTGCCGGCGGCGACTTCATCACCACGCCGCTGGAATACAACGAGTACGGCCGCCAGTACCTGCTGGGCGTGAACTTCAAGATGTGATCCCGGTTCCCGCCGCCGCGATCGGACGCGGCGGCGGGTCTTTTATCCCGCACCTCCCCCCGTCACCTGCTTCCACGCCCTCCCCCCATCGGAGACCGGACCCTTGCAACCGCAGGCCCCGCACACCGTCCGTTCGCGTTCCCCCCTGGTCGCCGCGATCGGCTTCGCCCTCTGCCTCGGCGCGGCGCAGGCCGCGGCCCCGAAGCCCGACGCGCCCGCGCGCGACTGGCCGCACGTCACCAGCCCGATCGCGCGCGACGCCGCGATGGAAGCGCGCATCGACCGCATCCTCGCCGGCATGACCCTGGCCCAGAAGGTCGGGCAGATGACCCAGGCCGAGATCAAGTCGATCACGCCCGATGAAGTCCGCGACTACGCGATCGGATCGGTGCTCAACGGCGGCGGCTCCTGGCCCGGCAAGAACAAGCACGCGACGCCCGCCGACTGGGTGGCGCTGGCCGATGCCTACCACGACGCGTCGATGGCGACCACGCTGCCGGAGAAGATCCCGATCATCTGGGGCGTCGACGCAGTCCACGGCCACAACAACGTCTATCGCGCGACGCTGTTCCCGCACAACATCGGGCTCGGTGCCGCGCACGATCCCGACCTCATCCACGACATCGCCGCCGCCACCGCGAGCAGCGTCCGCGCCACCGGCCTCGACTGGGTGTTCGCGCCCGCGGTGCCCGTGGTGCAGGACGTGCGCTGGGGCCGCACCTACGAAAGCTGGTCCAGCGATCCCGCGCTCGTGCGTCGCTACGCCGCCGCCTACGTCAAGGGCATGCAGGGCACGTTCGACGACCACAGCACGCTGGTGTCGGTGAAGCACTTCATGGGCGACGGCGGCACCTCCGGCGGCGTCGACCAGGGGCTGACCATCGCGACCCAGCGCGAACTGGTACGCACGCATGCGCAGGGCTATTTCTCGGCGCTCGGCGCCGGCGCGCAGAACATCATGGTGTCGTACAACAGCTGGCAGGACGCCGGCACCGGCACCGACCACGGCAAGATGCACGGCAACCGGCTGCTGCTGACCGACGTGCTGAAGGACAAGATCGGCTTCGACGGCTTCCTCGTCTCCGACTGGAACGCCATCGGCCAGATCCCCGGCTGCACCAACGCCAGCTGCCCGCAGTCGATCAACGCCGGCGTCGACATGGTGATGGTGCCGGACGACTGGAAGGCGTTCATCGCGAACACCGTGCAGCAGGTCGAATCCGGCGAGATCCCGATGTCGCGCATCGACGATGCGGTGCGCCGCATCCTGCGCGTGAAGCTGCGCATGGGCCTGTTCGACGGCCGGCCGCCGTCGGCCTCGCCGCAGGCCGGCGCCATCGCGGCACTGCAGCACCGCGACCTCGCGCGCCGCGCGGTGCGCGAATCGCTGGTGCTGCTCAAGAACAACGGCGGCGCCCTCCCGATCCGTCCCGGCGCGCGCGTGCTGGTGGTCGGCCGCGGCGCGAGCGATCTGCCGATGCAGGCCGGCGGCTGGTCGCTGACCTGGCAGGGCGACGAGACCACGAACGCGGATTATCCGGAAGCCACCAGCATCCTTGCCGGATTGCGCGAGGTGGCCGGCAGCGACGTCACCATCCTCGATGGCACGCAGGCGGGCGCGAAGCCCGGCGACTACGACGTCGCCATCGCGGTGATCGGCGAGCATCCCTACGCCGAGATGAAGGGCGACGTGCGCCTGCCCGAGCCGCTCACCCACACCAAGCGCTATCCCGACGATCTGGCCTTGCTGCAATCGCTCGCCGCGAACGGCAAGCCGGTGGTCACCGTGTTCCTGTCGGGCCGGCCGAGCTACGCCAACGACCTGCTCAACCTGTCCAACGCCTTCGTTGCCGCCTGGTTGCCGGGCACCGAAGGCGGCGGCATCGCCGACCTGCTGCTCGCCGGCACGGACGGCAAGCCGCGCCACGATTTCAGCGGGCGCCTGTCGTTCGCATGGCCGGGCGATCCGTGCGTGACGCGTCTGCCGGCGGCGCCGAAGTCGGCGACGTTGTTCCCGGTGGGTTACGGCCTGCGGTATGCGCAGCCGAAGCAGGTGCCGGCGAGCCTGCCGGTGTCCGCGGTACAGAGCTGCAGTCAGTGATTCCGCTGCAGGTGTAATGCCGGACGCGATCGTCGAGACGATCGCGTCCGTTGCGGTGGCCAATGTGTTTCGAAGTCCGGATGTCGATCATCGTTCTCGCGAACGGTGTGGGGTTCGTCGTCCCGAGCGAGCGTGAAAGCACAGTCGACCGTCGGCCCTGCGCCGGCGAACGGGCGCGTGTGACTTGGCCCCGACGTGACAGTGCGCCCGCGACGTCCGGGCTTTGCGAGGAAACGGGGGGAGGGAGGCGCCTGTGCAGGCAGGAGCCGCAGCGTCGGCGAAATACGGACCGTCGACGATGTGTCCATGCCGGAGCGCAGTCGCCGAATCGCGCGCTTGATGCGCATCGTGTTTTTGACAGGAGGTTGGAATGGACATCGTGGCAATGAAGCGTTTCGGCGGCGTGTTGGCCGCCCTGTGTGTGCTGGCGGGATGGGGTGGCGTGTCGACCACGGCCCGGGCGGCGTCGCTCGTCGCGGATTTCAATGGCGACGGCATCAACGACACCGCAACCTTTACGCCTGGTTCCGGCGCGGTCACGATCGCGCGCGGAGGCGGTGGGACCACGAGCTATACCGTTCCGTCGAACTGGTTCAGCTTCAATGCCGTCGAGACCAATGCCGTGGCGGGGCAGGAATTGATCGCCACCTGTCCCGACGGTGCGGTCTGGGTCATCGACGATCGGGCGAATACCCGGCGCTCGTACACGGTGCCTCCCGTCACCAGCAGCGGAAGGATCGTCTACTTCTCCGAGCTCAACGCGATTGCAGGCAACGAGATCGCGTTCGTCTACGGCGATGGTCCGGTCTGGGTCATCGACGATCGCGCCTATACCCGGCGCTCGTACACGGTGCCGGCGGTGGGCAGCGGACGGAATGTCTACCTGACCGACCTGAACGGGATCGCCGGCAACGAAATCGGATTCGCGTACGGCGACGGCGGCGTCTGGGTCATCGACGACCGCGCCTATACCCGTCGCTCCTACACCGTGCCTGCAGTGGGGACCGGACGCTATGTGGCAGTGGCGGAGTTCAACGGCATTGCCGGCAACGAAATGATGTTCTCGTATCCGGGCGGACAGACGTGGGTGGTCGACGACCGGATCTACGGCCGGCGCAGCTACAGCTACCCGACCAACGGTGCCTCACCGACCTACGCGAACGTGGACGGCGTCGCGGGCCTCGAAGCCATCTTCACCTACGGCGCGTCGAAAGTGTGGGTGGTGGATCGCACGAACAGCTGGTCCTACCACTGACGGAAAGCGTTGCGGCGACACGATGGCGGCCGTGCGTGGCCGCCATCTTTCCAGGCCGCCACGATGCAGCAATCGATGAAGCTCACGCATTCGATGATGTTGCGCGGTCTGCTCGCGCTGGCGGGGATCACCGGGATGCCGGCCGCGTTGCAGGCGGCGACGATCACTGCCGACTGCAACGGCGACGACAGCATCAGGTTGGTCGACGACCGCGCGAACACCACGCGCAGCCATTCGGTACAGGGTGATCGGACCGGGACCGTGTCGTACCGCTGACGCCCGCACCGGATGTCGTGTCCACCGGCGTCGTGTCGATGCACGGGCGTACGGCGCAGTGAAGGACATGTCGACGATCAGGTCGAAAGACGACGACATGCGTTCGAGTTGCAGGATCGGTTGCGAAACGGGCAACCGGAAACGGAAAAGATCCCCGGCATGTTCACCTCCCCCATGGTGGCCCCATTGAACAGGAAAGAACTGGAAATGAAGAACGTGATGGAAAACGGACGCCCGTCGATGCGGAACACATGGCGAGCCTGGGGGCTCGCCATCGTGCTTGCCGGTTCGATGCCGGCATTGGCCGATGTGTTTTCGGATCTGAGCGTCGACATGCCGGATGCCGGCACCAGCGACGTCGACCGTTTCTACGGAAGCTTCGGGGCACAGGTGCCGGTGGACGTGCCGGCCTATCACGGCCTTGAGCCGTATGTCGGCCTGAACTACCGGTCCAGTCTCAGGAACGGCATCGCCGGCATCGGCTGGGATCTGGACGCGACCTCGGTGATCGAGCGCGCCAGCCCCGGAAAAGGCGCACCGAATTTCGACGGCAGGGACATCTGGTTGCTCGACGGACAGGAACTGTTTCCCTGCCCAGCCGGAAGTGTCAGTCCGAGCTGCACGACGGGCGGGACGCATTCGACGAAGCAGGAATCCCATGTCCGCATCAAGCGCGAAACGGACGGTACGTGGACGATCACCGGCAAGAACGGGACGGTGAGCCGCTACACCACGACGTTCTCGCAGTCGCCGACGATATCGGCCTGCGGGTCTGTGCCGGGTACGGTCAACATCAGCGGGAGCTACAACGCAGCCGACAACCTCCTGGTCTGCGGCGTGCGTGGTGACGGTAACAAGATCACCGTCATGAAGTCCGAAGGAGACGGGGTATGCAATGTCCCTGACGTCGCGTTTCCGGTATCCGGCATGCGGGTCAGCGGAGGAATCCAGACGAATGGGTACCCGGACTGCAATGAGTACGGAACCTGCTGGATCTATTTCAACGAAATTGGCCAGTTGTTCATCAACAACGGCCTTTTTGGCGCGATGGATGGCTGGGGAAATCAAGTCGGTGGCATGCGGGCCTATGGCGCGGATCCCGTCATCGCAGCGAATGGGCCCAATTATCCTTTCTATGATGGTATCTCCACTTCAGGCAACACATTGACGTTCCACGGATACATTGCCAAGACCTTCGCGTTCAGCCCGCATCCGAAGTACACCTGCAGCGCGACCGGCACCGGCACCGAAATCACCCAGTACCATCTGTCGAGCCGCACGGACCCGCACGGGAACGCGGTGAACTACCAGTACTGGACGGATGGTGCGTCGACGTATCTCGGCGACATCCGCTACAACGGGCATCAGATCCATTTCCATTACGAAGGACGTCCCGACCCGGTCGCCACGCTGCGGAGCGTGCTCGATGCGAAGATCAGGTATCGGCTGCGCGGCATCGAGGTCAAGACCGGAACCGCGACGGTGCGCGGCTACGCGCTGACCTATGCGGGACAGCATCCGCTCGGGCTTTCGACGCTTTCGCGCGTGCAGCAGTACGGGAAGGACGTCGTCTTCAACACGTCGGGCGCGGTGACCAGCGGCTCGGCCCTGCCCGCGTTCGACTTCGGCTATTCGAAGGAGACGCCCGGGCTTGCGTTGCAGCCGCCGTGGCCGCAAGCGAGCACTTTTTGCGCGAACGGACGCATCGAACTGGGCGATTTCAATGGCGACGGCAAGACGGACCTGATCTGCGATCCGACGAGCACGGGAACCTACTGGATCACGCACGCCATCGGGCCGGGCAATTTCTCGGGCAGCGTCGTGTGGCCGTCATCGGGCAGCGCCTGCGTCGGCGGCAAGGTGCGCTACGGCGATTTCAACGGCGACGGCAAGACCGACATGCTGTGCTCCAGCAATGCGGGCACGCATTGGGTGGGTGTGTCGAATGGCAATGGCGGTTTCGACATCAAGCCGTCATGGCCCGCCAGTGGCGCCTGGTGCAACGGTGCGACACTTGGCCTGCTGGACGTGAACGGCGACGGCAGGGAGGACCTGCATTGCATGTCTTCGACGGGCCAGCACACGTTCGCGCAGTCCCGGGGCGACGGTACGTTCGTTTCCGGTGGCACGTGGCCGAGCACTGGCTGGTGCGAGATCGGGCAGATCAGTTACGGCGATTTCAATGGCGACGGCAAGGGCGATCTGCTGTGCCGGGAGGAATCCCGACTGAGCGTCTCGCTGTCGACGGGCGACAGCCTCTTCACGACGAAGCCGGTCTGGCCTGCCGCGGGCGCGTGGTGTGCGGGCGATTCCGCGACCGTCGCTGTCGGCGATTACGACGGCGACGGCAAGGACGATCTGCGCTGCTTCTCCGGCGGCAAGCTGACGATCGCGTTCTCCCGGGGCGGCGGCACCTTCGCGCCTGCGCCCACCTGGCCGGCCAATGACGGGTCCTGGTGCGCCGGACACACGCCGAATTCCGGCGACTACGACGGAGACGGACGTACCGACCTGCGTTGCAGCTTCGGCGGGACGACCTACACCATCGTGTCGGTGGGTGATGGCACCTTCCTCACGCAGGACGTGCTCACGAGTTGGTGCAACGAACGCGATGGCACCCTGCTGGACGGCGATTTCAACGCTGATGGCATGACCGACCTGTATTGCTATTCCAAGGTTCTGGGCCAGCACTGGACCGCCTGGCGCTCCAGTCCCGTCAGCGGCTACCTCACGTCGATCACCACGCCGCTCGGCGGAAGCAGCACGATCGAGTACGCGCCCGCCTCGCAGTGGCCGCTGCGTACGCCCTGTCCGACGGGCTACAGCTGCCGTCCGCCAAGCGAGCGCGTCGTGTCCGCCGTCAGCATGAATGATGGGCGCGGGCAGATCGCGACGACGCGCTTCAGCTACGGCAGTCCGCTGATCGATCCGATCGAGCGACGCTTCCTCGGCTTCCGCAACGTGAGGAAGACCCTGCCCTGCAACGTGGGCGAGACCCCGTGTCCCTACGAGGACTCGCTGTTCCTGCAGGACTACGGTTCCATCTCGAAGCCGGAGCGGATCGATTCGAGGTCCGGGAGCGGCACGCTGCTCCGGTCGACGGTCTTCCAGTACGTCAACAACGGGTCGACGGTCCCGTACACATCGCACCTGCAGAACCAGTGGGACTACAGCTACGAAGGTGCGACCGGGGCCTGTCCCGGCGCGGGCTGCAAGCGGACGCGGATGTCATATGTCTACGATCGCTTCGGCAACGTCGTCCGCAAGGACGACCACGGCGATGCGGATGTCGCGGGCGACGAGCGCAGCGAGGTGACGGACTACCTTCCGAACGCGACGAAGTACATCGTCGCGTTGCCGGTGGCCGAACGCGTCTACAAGAGCGTCAACACCGTGCTCGCGGCGACGGACGTCATCGCGGAGACGCGCTACGCCTACGATCAGCCCAATGCGGCGTCGCCGAACTTCGCCGCGATTCCATCGAAGGGCGATCGGACGCACGTCTATCGCTGGGTGGATCGGCTGGGCAGTTACACGGTCGAGAAGGCGATCCACGACGCCTACGGCAACGTCACCACCGCGATCGATGCGAGCGGCAGGGCCGAAGCGACCGAATACGATGCGACCTTCCATGTATTCCCGGTCAGGAAGACGAACGCACTGAACCAGGTGACCACCGCGGTCTGGGACACGACGTGCGGCAAGCAGAAGGAGGCGATCGGCCTGAATGGTGCCGCCGAACGCACCGTGTCCACCTTCGACGTGTTCTGCAGGCCATCGAGGATCGATGCGCCCGGCGGGAACTACACCAAGTACGGGTTCGCGAACATCGGAAACCCGGCGTTGCAGGCGATCACGGTGGCCTCGCCGTCGGCGGATGGCGTCGTCGAACAGAGCACGAGCTTCCAGTTCGATGGCCTCGGGCGCGTGCGCACCGAGCAGACGCTCGCGTCGGGTTCGCGATACATCGTCAAGAAGAGCGAATACCACCCGAGAGGACAGATCCGCTCGGTCGAAGTCCCGCATTACAACAATGAGGCGGCATCGGGCACCACGTCCCATGCGTACGACGCGCTCGACAGGCTGACGACGACGCTGTTGCCCAACGGCAAGTCGAGGAGGATCGCGTACGGCCTCTGGTATGCCACCGTCACCGATGAACTGTCCCGGGTCACCCGGGTCGATCAGGATGCCCGCGGCAACAAGGTGTCCGAAACGTACATGATCGGGTCGGCCTGGCATACCGATCGCTATGCCTACGATCTTCTCGGCAGGCAGACGCGTGCGGTGGATGCCGAGGGCAACGTCTGGCAGCGTGCCTACGATTCGCTCGGGAGGCTCTACGAAGACAAGGATCCGGATCGCGGTAGGTGGGTGTATGCGTATTTCGCCGACGGACGGATGTCGGCGCAGGACGACGCCCGCGGGGCGCATACCGACTTCGTCTACGACGCGATCGGTCGCCTGAAGACGAAGAGCAGCCGTGCGGCGGGCCAGGCGACGGCGACGATCGTCAGCAACTTCTACTACGACGAACCGCGTGCGGGCTATTACAACAACGGTCGGCTTTCGCGTCATGTCGACAACAGCGGTTCGACGGAGATCGATCACGACGTCGCCGGACGCCAGGTGCGACTGAAGAAGACCATCAGCGGACAGGCCACGCCGTATACCTTCGAGTACGGGTACGATGCCGGTGGCCTGAAGAAATGGACCCGGTATCCCGATGGCGAAATGGTGGGGTCGACGACGACTCCGCTGAAATACGATGCCGCGGGCAGGCCCGTGTCGATCCCCGGTTTCGTGAGCGATGCGCAATACAACGCGGCCGGCAATCCGTTGCAGATCACGTTCCCGAATGGCGTGGCCACCACTTACGGATATTTCCCGGACCTGTCGCTGAAGACGATCACGACCGCCAAGGCCGGCGGCGCGACGCTGCAGTCGCTCTCGTATGCCCGTGATGGCGGCAACCGCATCAGTGCGATCACCAGTTCGGTTCCGGGCGAGTCCTGGTCTTACACGTATGACAACCGCGATCGCCTGGTGGCGGCTGGCAACATCACGGATGCGTCACTCACACAGGGCTTCAGCTATTCGCCTTCCGGAAATCTCCTGACCAATTCGAAGCTGGCGGGCTCCTATGTGTACCCGGCCCCCGGCGCCACCGCGGTCCGGCCGCACGCGATGACCCAGGTCGCCGGCGGAAGCGTCGCCTACGACCAGAACGGCAACGTTACCGCGCGTTCCGGCATCGCGTATGGCTGGGACGGCGCGAACCGCCTGAGCACACTGTCGGCAGGGGGGACGTCGTTCCTCTACGACGCATTCGACCAGCGCGTCAGGAAGACCAGTGCCCTGGGAACGAGTGTCTATCCTGTGCCGGACTATCGCGTCCGCAATGGCGTCGTCACCAAGAACATCATGTTCGGCGGCATGCTGGTCGCGAAACGACAAGGCGGCACGACGACCTGGTTGCATGGCAACCACCAGGGCTCGATCAGCGTCTCGACGAATACAAGCGGTCTGGAAATCAAGCGGCTGAATCGCGCGCCTTTCGGCGTGCGCAACAAGGACACGGCACCCACGCAGGAAGAGGAGAACGATTTCATCTCCGAACGCCGGGACGAAGAGGGCGGTCTCGTCTACCAGCACAGCCGCTATTACGATCCGGTGCTTGCGCGCTATCTCTCGCCCGACAATGCCGCTCCCGGCACGCTGGGCGTGGGCTTCAGTCGTTACGCCTACGCCATGAACGATCCGATCAACAAGATCGACGACGGTCATGCCGCGTTCGAATACATCCTCGCGCGCCGCGGCATGACGTTCGAGATGTCGGCGGGCTATTCCACCGGTGTCATCACCGCGCTGATGAATCCGGTCGATGGCATCGGAGGCTATCGCTTCAATATGGCGGCGCAGACGTTCGACTCGAGCGGTCGCTGGTCGCCGGAACTGGGAACTTCGGTGTCCGCTTCTGCTTCGTCCTTCCTGGTTCCGCTGCTGTCATCGGATCGGAAATATGGCTTGTTCGATCCCGCGAACGTCTTCGCGGTCCTGTTCGGGAGAGCGGATGTCGGTGCGAGCATGAAGTTCGCGTCGATCCACGACGCGAGCTCGAATTCGCTCAGCGTCGGGGCCTATCGCGGCAGGTCCGGGGTGAATTTCGGCATGACGGACACGGGGCGCCCGTTCCTCGGCATCAGTCGCACGTTCCCGTTCGCCGGTACCGGGGTCGATGTCGCGGTGGAAGGATCGTCGAAGTCGCAATGGTATTGGCGCGACATCTACGGAGACGATCGTTTCCACGGCGAGGCCTTGACCTCCCCCGCGATGATCCAGGCCGGGTACGACGCGTTGCGCTTCGAGTGCACGTACTGCGGGTCCGCGCCGACGTACGGCACGGGTTACGGCGGAGATTCATCGGGCTGGGGAATGAATGGCGGCGTGGGGGGTTGGGATGCCTGGGGTGGATGGGGAGGATGGGGTGGCGGCGGCCTTGATTGGGGCTACGGATCGTCGCAATCCGCCTACCGGAACTGGATGAGCGCCATCCGATGGGATTACCTCGAGCAATGAGGGCGCGCACATGCCGGACATGCCGTTCCATTCCGATCAATCCGGGTGAGCGATGATGCCTTCGAACAATGCACAAGCCGCTGCGCCGTCACGCGCGATCCGGATCGGGCCGTTGCTGTTGTGTTGTGCGGCGCTCGCCCTGCTGTTGGCGGCGCTTTCGATGATGCGGCGCGGCGATGATGCTCCGGCGGACGTCGCCGGAGACGTTCCCGGCGCAAGCGTCGACGCCCGCCGCGACGGGCCGGCTCCCGCGGCCATCGATCCGCATTACGTCGATGCGGACCGGCTTCCGCCTTTGCCGGTTCCGGTGCGTGCGCCGGAACGCCCGCGCGACCCCGGCGATGTTCGCCGCGTGCCGATCGACGGGGAAACCGCGCAGCGCGCCATCGGGAACACCGAAAGGGCGGCCCGCCCCGCGTCCGGAGATGCGGAATGAGACGTGCGGACGTGGCCGTCGTCGACGGCCACGTCGAAACCGTGTTTCACCGCCACCGACGGCAATGGCACGGCCGGAACGAAATCCTGTTCGCCTGCATCGACGCGTCCCGCCGTGTCGTCGACGACCGGTCGCGCTCGGTTCGGACGTCTCTCCATCCGACCGGTGGCGCCGCGCCGATGGACGCACGGGTCGACGGCGTCACGGGTACCGCGGCGAGCGTCCATACCGGATGGCTCGGCACTGTCCGGCGGGTCGACAGGACGCAAAGCGGCCGGTCCCACCGAGCGGCGGCGCATGTCGTAGGCCGTTGCTCGGCATCGCGAAAGGTCGAGTTTCATGCGCGTTTTCACGGCACCGTGCAGGACGCGATGCCGGCGCCTCCGCTGGCACGCGGGGTGGGCAGGGGCTAAGCTGTCCATTCGATCGAGGGTCTGAAGGCAATGGGAAAAGCGGCGGGGTTCGGGGTCAGGATCGACGACGTCGCGCGGGCCGCGGGCGTGTCGATGAAGACGGTCTCGCGGGTGTTCAACCACGAGCCCAACGTGCGTCCCGAGACGCGGGCGAAGGTGGAGGAAGCGGCGAAGGCGCTGAACTTCCGCCCGAATCCGTCGGCCCGCAGCCTCGCGGGACGACGCTCGTATCTCATCTCCACGCTCTACGACAATCCGTCCAGCAGCTACGTGATGCAGGTGGTGTCCGGCGTGCTGGACGCCTGCGAGGCCGCGCACTACAGCATGATGATGCGGCCGGTGGATTACGGCAGCCAGGACCACGTCGACATCATCGTGCAGAGCGTGGCGCAGTACGCGCCCGACGGGCTGGTGCTGACGCCGCCGCTCACCGACGACGAGGCGCTGCTTGAGAAGCTGCAGGCGCTCGGCGTGCGCTACGCCAGCATTTCGCCGCGTGAGCAGAACGCGCGCATCGGCGCCTGCCTGGACGAGCGCCGCGCGGTGCGCGAGATGATGGCGCATATCGTCGGCCTCGGACATCGGCGGATCGCGCACATCAAGGGCCATCGCGACCATGGCGCGTCCGAATGGCGCCTGCAGGGGTATCGCGACGGGCTCGAAGCGGCCGGCATCGATTTCGACGCGCGCTTCGTGGTGGAGGGCGAGTTCCTGTTCGAGTCCGGCCTGGCCGGCGCGTCCGAACTGCTGTCGCTGCCCGAGCCGCCGACCGCGATCTTCGCCGCCAACGACGACACCGCCGCCGGTGTGCTGCACGAGGCCGCGCGCCGCGGCGTGCGCGTGCCGCAGGACCTGTCGGTGTTCGGTTTCGATGATTTGCCAATGGCGCGCCAGCTGTGGCCGGCGCTGACGACGGTGCGCCAGGCCAGCCGCGACATGGGCCGCATCGCGGCCGAACAGCTGCTGCTGTCGATCCGCGAGCCGGATGCCGGCGGCGTGGTGCAGGTGCCCTACGAACTGGTGTTCCGCGAATCCACCGGACCGGCGCCGGCGCACGGGGCCCGCTGAGCGCGGGCCCCGTCGTCCTTCCGTCTCACCAGAAGGTGGCGTACAGCGCGACGAGGATCGCGACCACGCCCACCGCGCCGGCGTTGAATGCGCCGTTGGTGCCGTAGGCCACGTCGTCGGTGCGGATGCGGTTGGCGTCGCCGCGCGCGTGGGTCATCAGCGACACCACGATGGCCAGCGCCAGCGCCAGCAGGAACACCAGGCCCACGCGATCCATGAACGGCAGCGACGGCCACGCCAGCTTCAGCGCGATCGACAGCGCGAACGAACCGACCGCGGCGGTGATCGCGCCGGCTTCGTTGGCGCGCTTCCAGAACAGGCCGAGCATGAAGATCACCACGATGCCCGGGGTGAAGAAGCCGGTGTATTCCTGGATGTACTGGAAGCCCTGGTCGAAGCCGCCGAGCAGCGGCTTCGCGGCCAGCACCGCCAGCACGATCGCGACCGTCGCCGCGATGCGGCCGACCTTCACCAGATGCGCCTGCTCGGCGTTCGCCTTGCGCTTGGCGTAGAAGTCGAGCGTGAAGATGGTGGAGATCGAATTGATCTTCGACGCCAGCGAGGCGACGATCGCCGCGATCAGCGCCGCGAACACCAGGCCCAGCACGCCGGTCGGCAGCAGCGCCATCATGCTCGGATAGGCCTGGTCGGGTTTCTCCAGCCCCGGCGCCAGCATCAGCGCGGCGATGCCCGGCAGCACCACGATCACCGGCATCAGCAGCTTGAGGAACGCGGCGAACACCACGCCCTTCTGCGCCTCGCCGATGTCCTTCGCGGCCAGCGCGCGCTGGATGATGTACTGGTTGAAGCCCCAGTAGCTGACATTCATGATCCACATGCCGCCGATCAGCACGCTCAGGCCCGGCAGGTCCTTGTAGAACGCGTTGTCGGGCGTGAGGATCATGTGGAAGTGATCCGGATGCGCGGCCATCAGCGCCTGGAAGCCGGCCACGATGCCGCCGTCGCCGCCGATCTTGCCCAGCGAGATGCCGACGATCAGCAGGCCGCCCAGCACCAGCAGCGAGACCTGCACGATGTCGGTCAGCGCCACCGCCTTCAGGCCGCCGTACAGCTGGTAGACCAGCGCGAAGCCGCCGAGCAGTGCGAGCGCCATGAACTGGTCGATGCCGGCGACGCGGGTCACCGCGATCGAGCCCAGCCAGAGGATCGAGGTCAGGTTCACGAACACGTACAGGCCCAGCCAGAACACCGCCATGATCGTGCGGATGTTCGGCCCGTAACGTTCTTCGAGGAACTGCGGCATCGTGGTGATGCCGTTGCGCAGGAACACCGGCAGGAAGAACTTGCCGACGATGAGCAGCGTCAGCGCCGCCATCCATTCGTACGAGGCGATGGCCAGGCCCAGCGCGTAGCCGGAGCCGGACATGCCGATGATCTGTTCGGCGGAGATGTTCGCCGCGATCAGCGAGGCGCCGATCGCCCACCACGGCAGCGCGCGGCCGGCGAGAAAGTAGTCCTGCGCGTCCTTCTGGTGACCGCTCTTTTCGCGCGATACCCATTGGGCCAGCACGAAGATGCCGACCAGGTAGGCCAGCACGATCACTGCATCGATGGTTGAAAGTCTCACGTCGTTCTCCGGAATCGGCCGTCGGCCCCCGACGGGTCTTCTGTGATTGGAGCCCGCGCGTGGGGGACGCGGTGCGTCGATGATGCATCGGGACCGGCCGGCATGCGCCGGTCGGTCCGTCGCCACGTTCTAGACGGTGCTGACAGCGTTGTCAATATGCGCCGGGGCGCGATGCCGACGACGTCTGCCGTGCGTCTCAGGTCGCGGCGTCGAGCTGTGCCCGCGGCGGCAGCGACCAGTCGATCGGCGTCTGCCCGTGCTGCGCGAGGTAAGCGTTCGTCGCCGAGAAATGCCCGCAGCCGAGGAAGCCGCGATGCGCCGACAGCGGCGAGGGATGCGGCGCCTTCAGCACGCGATGGCGGCGCGGATCGATGACCTTGCCCTTGGCCTGCGCGTAGCTGCCCCAGAGCAGGAACACCAGGCCTTCGCGTTCGCGGTTGAGCGTGTCGACGACATGGTCGGTGAAGCCTTCCCAGCCCTTGCCCTGATGCGCGCCGGCGCGGCCGTCCTCGACGGTCAGCACCGCGTTGAGCAGCAGCACGCCGCGCTGCGCCCACGGTGTGAGGCAACCGTGGTCCGGCCGCGCGATGCCGAGGTCGTGCTGGATCTCCTTGAAGATGTTGTCCAGCGACGGCGGCACCGGCACGCCCGGCAGCACCGAGAAGCACAGCCCGTGCGCCTGGCCCGGGCCGTGGTACGGATCCTGGCCGAGGATGACGACCTTCACCGCGTCGAACGGCGTCTCGTCGAACGCCGCGAAGATGCGCGACGCCGGCGGATAGATGCGCGCCCCCTTCGCCCGCCGCTCGCGCAGGAACGCCGACAGCGCCTGCATCGGCTCGCTGCGCAGGTAATCGCCGACGTGCGCCTTCCAGGACGGTTCGAGCTTGATGCGGTCGTCGTCGGTCATGCGGGCGGTGTGCGCGGAGGAGCCCGGAGTATGCCGCAACCGGTGCGGACGCTCAGGCGTCGTGCGCGGACCTCGACCCGAACAGACGCCGGTTGCAGGCGAGGCACCAGCCGCCGAACGGCGACAGGAACACCGGGAAGCGGCCGGCTACGCCCACGTGCTTCCCGCAGTGCGGACACGGCCAGTACGCGGCGGCAAGGCTGAGCACGCCCCAGAACATGCCGAGCCCCAGGGAGATCTCTGCGCTCGCATCGAACACGAGCGCGGCGACGAAGACCGTCGTCAGCGTCCACCATGCCCATCGCACGCGGCGCCAGGCCGTCCAGGCGGCATGGCCGCGATGCGCCCCCATGCGCTCGGCTTGCGGAGCCCGCTTGTGCAGGAATGTCGACGGTGCCTGCCGGGACGGTTCGCACTGGATGCGGTCGTCGTCGGTCATGCCGGTCTCGTCACGGATGCTGCGGCAGGTCGTCGGTGATCGCGTAGTAGTCGCCCTGTTCCGCGACGAAGATGTGCCGATGCAGGGTGAGGCCGGTCGGGCCGTCGAAGGCGCCCAGGGCGACCGCGATCCAGTCGCGGTCGGCGGGGTCCCAGAACAGGGTCGAGCCGCAGTGCCGGCAGAAACCCCGGCGGACGCGGGCGGAGGAGGCATACCACGCGACGTCCTCGGCGCCTTCCAGTGTCAGTGCCGTCCGCGGCACGTCGCAGGACGCGAGGAAATGGCCGGTCTGCTTGCGGCATTGCACGCAGTGGCAGGCATCGACCATGGCGATCTCGCCGGTGATGCGGAAGCGGACCCGTCCGCAGAGGCAACTGCCGTGTCGGGCTTCGGGTGCCATCGTCGCGCCCGGTCGGGGTCAGCCCGCCGGCGTCCGGTCCCGCAGCTGCGACAGGCGCAGCTGGAACAGGGTCTTGGTGATCAGCATGCGTTCCTCGATCGGCTTGAGCACCAGATCGTTGGCGCCTTCGCGCAGCAGGTTGGACTGCTTCTCGCGGTTGCCGTCGCCGGTCATCACCAGCACCGGCAGGCGGCGCTTGCCGTAGGCGAACTCGTTGCGCACGGTGCGCAGCAGGTCCAGGCCGCTGACCGCGCCGTCCAGGGTCACGTCGGTCAGCACCAGGTCGGCGCCGGCGTCGTCCTGGCCCAGGTGCTCGCGCAGGTAGGCCAGGGCGTCGTCGCCGCGGCTCATGTGCATCACGGTGATGTCGTGCGCCTGCAGCATGCGCCGGGTGGCCACGGCCACGGTGATGCTGTCCTCGACGTACAGCACCCGGGCGTCGGGCATGGGTTCGGGGTGGACGTAGCCGCGGATGAAGGTCGCCAGCGCGGCGTAGCCCTCGGCCTTGTCGAAGTAGTCGGTGACGTCCTCGGTGAAGCGGCGGGCTTCGAGGTGGGCCTGGGCGTCGCCCGAGACCACGATCACCGGCACGTAGCGCTGGCCGGCGGCGCCGCGGACCTCGCGCGCGATCTGCAGGCCGTCGCCGTCCATCAGCACGAGAGAGGTGGTGACCAGGTCGACCGCGCCTTCGGCCAGTGCGGCGCGGGCTTCGGCCAGACCACCGCAGCCGATCACTTCCACGCCCGGCAGGTCGCGCTGGAGCATGTCGCCGATCAGCCTGCGGACCATCTTCGAGCCGTCCACCACCATCACGCGGGGGTTGTCGGTGGTCAGATGACGGACATCGTGGGCTGGCATGCGCGGCGTTCGCTCGGGCTTCGTGGGCGGAGGGCAATGCTGGCGCAACCCTGCGCCGGAACGGTCCGGCGGCCCGCACCGGCGACCCGGAGGTGGCCGACACGCCCCCCGGCGATCGCGTCAGACCCTAGTTTGACGCAGAAAATGCCCGGTGACCACGCCAGCCCCGAGCCAACCCAGCGCGGATGCGACGACCAGCACACCCAGACCGCGCAACGGGTCGATGCCGGCCAGCGCGAAGCGGCTGCCGTAGCTTTCGGCCAGCGCGCGCAGCGGCGCGTGCAGCGCCAGCTCGGCTATGGTCAGCAGGCCCAGCGCCGTCGCGCCGGCCGCGAGGCCGTAGCAGGCACCGAGATAGAGGAACGGCCGGCGGATGAAGCCGTCGGTCGCGCCCAGCGACTGCAGGATCGCGATCTCCTCGCGCCGCACCTGGATGTCGAGCCTCACGGTGTTGCCGACCACCAGCAGCGCGCCCAGCCCCAGCAGCAGCGACAGCACCCACACCGCGCGGTCGCCGAAGGCCAGCCAGCGGTCGAGACGGTCGCGCCAGATCGCGTCGTGCTGCACGAAGTCGGTCTCGGGCAGCGCTTCCAGCAGCGTCGCCAGCGCACGTTCGTCGCCGCGGGGGCGCACGATCAGCACGCTCGGCAGCGGGTTGTCGCCGACGGTGGCGACGGCCTCGGCGTAGAGGTCCGCGGCGGCGCCGGTGCGCAGGCTCGCCAGCCCGTCGTCGGGCGTGCGCAGCGTGACGTCGGCGACCTGCGGCTTCCCGCGCAGGTCCTGCGCCAGCGCGCGGGCGCGGTCGACCGGAATTTCCTGCTTCAGGAATACCGTGACCTCGCGGGCGCGCTCGACCTGCCCGCCCAGCCGCGCCACGTTGTCGAGTACCAGCCACAGCCCCAGCGGCAGCGCCAGCGCGACCGCCATCACGCCCACCGTCAGCACGGTGGCCCACGGCCGGCGGCCCATGCGGCCGAGGCTCGCGCCCAGGCTGTGCAGATGGTGGTCGGCCCACGCCGCGATCCGCGAGCGCGGCTTCGTCGTCACCGCGGCGCGCTCAGCCATCGGCCAGTTCCTCCGGGCTGATGTCGTCGACCAGCGCGCCCTGGTTCAGCACCAGCACGCGTTTGCGCATGCGCTTGACCAGCGCCAGGTCGTGGCTGGCCACCAGCACGCTGGTGCCGCGCTCGGGCAGCCCGGCGAACAGCGCCATGATCTCGGCCGACAGCGTGGGGTCGAGGTTACCGGTCGGCTCGTCCGCCACCAGCAGCGACGGCTCGCCGACCAACGCCCGCGCGATGCCCACGCGCTGCTGCTCGCCAGCGGACAGCTGGGTCGGCAGCGCCTCGCTGCGCGCGCCCAGGCTCACCCGGTCCAGCACGCTGCGGACGCGCTTGCGGATCTCGTCGCGGCGCAGCCCGCGCAACTGCAGCGGCAGCGCCACGTTCTCGGCGACCGTGCGGTCGGTCAGCAGGCGATGGTCCTGGTAGACCACGCCGACCTCGCGCCGATGCATCGCCACGCCGCGGCCGGAGACGTTGCGCAGGTTGCGCTCGCCGAACAGCACCGCGCCGCGGGTCGGGCGTTCGGACAGGTGGATCAGCTTCAGCAGCGTGCTCTTGCCCGCGCCGGAGTGGCCGGTGACGAACAGCATCTCGCCGCGGTTCACCGCGAAGCTGAGGTCGCGCAGCGCGACATGCCCGCCGGGATACTGCTTGCTGACGTTGTCGAAGCGGAGGACGGTCATGTGCGACAGAGTAGCGGCAGCCGACCGCAGGACCAAACCATGTTCCGGCATCCGTTGTCGCTTCGCCCCGGCCGACCCTGCCGGAAGGCTTCAGACGCGGGTACGGCTGCGCAGTTCCCGCACATCCGAGTCCCGGAGCACGTAGGTGTTGGCGACCATGTCGCCCAGTCGCTGGTGGTGTTTCGAGACCAGTGCCGCGATGCCCGCCGGGATGCCGCCCAACAACAGCGGGTTGACTTCGATCAGCCGCAGCACGGTCCTGGCGAGGGTCTGCACGATCGACGGGTTGTTCCCCTGCGCGTCGACCACCCGGATGATGAGCGCCAGCTTGCCCAGCGTCTTGCCCGACAGCCATTCGCATAGCGGGATGTACAGCACCAACAAGGACAGCCAGATCGCGATCGTGCGTTGGTAGAACGCGTTGCCGAACACGGCGTCCGGGACCAACAGGATGGCGCCGAGCACGAGGAAGTCGATCCAGGTCGCGGCCCAGCGGCGCATCACTATCGAGCCGGTGTAGGACATCGCGATGTCGGCGGCCGTCCGGGTGCTCGGACTGGCTGCACTTCTGAAGACGAGGGGTTCGTTTCCGGGTTCCATGGCGCAATCGTGGACGGGCGAGACGATTCCGTGGGCGAGGGCATGCCGCCCCGCCCGTTCCCGACAAGCCTCAGTGCCGCGAACTCGGCGCCCGCGTCACCAGCGACTTCAGCTTGTTGCCGATCCGCGACAGCAGCGACGACGGCGCCGGGGCCGCGGCCGGTGCGGAAGCGGGCGCCGACGCGGGCTTGCCGCCGACGGCGACCGGGGCGGGCGTCTCCATCGCGCGGACCGCCTGGCCGACGGCCTGGGCGCCTTCGGTGCCTTCGATGCGCTTGCCGCCGCGACGGCGCCGGCGCTTGCGCGCGGGGCGCTCGCCTTCGGCCTGCGGCACCGCGGGCGCGGCGTCGGGGGCGGTCGCGGCGTTGGCGACGGGCGCCTGCGCGGCCGGATCGCGCGGCGGGCGCGGGGCGCGGGGCGGACGATCGCCGCGAGCTTCGCCCGAAGCGCCGGCACTGCCTTCGCTGCGGCTGCCGCCTTCGCGGCGCGGGCCGCCCGAACGTTCGCCGCGACCGCCGCTGCGGGCGCCCGGGCCGCTGCGACCGCCGCCGTCGCGACGGCCACCGCCGCGCTTGGCCTCGTCGGCGGCGCGGGCTTCGCGGGCCTCGCGGAAGATCGTGCTGATGCTGTCGTCGCTGTCCTCGTCGCCGGCGGCCTCGCCTTCGGCCGGCGCCGGCGGGCGGACGCGCTCGGGCCGCGGCAGCGCGGTCAGCAACTCGCGGGTCACCGGCTCGGACGGGATCTTCTGGTCGATGTAGCGCTCGATGTCCGGCAGGCTCATCGCGTAGCGCTCGCAGGCGAAGCTGATCGCGTCGCCTTCCGCGCCCAGGCGGGCGGTGCGGCCGATGCGGTGGACGTAGTCCTCGGCGTCGAACGGCAGGTCGTAGTTGTAGACGTGGCTGACGCCGTCGATGTGCAGGCCGCGGGCGGCCACGTCGGTGGCGACCAGCAGCTCCAGCTGGCCAGCCTGGAACTTCTTCAGCAGCGACTCGCGCTTCTTCTGCGGCACGTCGCCGCTGAGCACGCCGACCCGGTAGCCGGCGCGTTCCAGCGACCGCGCCACGCGCTCGACGAACGCCTTGGTGTTCACGAACACCATGGTCCGCGCGCCCTCGCTGCGCGAGAGCAGGCCCAGCAGCAGCGGGATCTTCTCGTCGTCGGCGGGGTAGTAGATCTTCTGCCGCACCCTCGCGGCGGTGATGAACTCGGCCTCGACCACCAGCTTCTCGGGCTCGTTCATGTGCTCGTAGGCCAGCTCCAGCACGCGATGGCTGAGGGTGGCGCTGAACAGCAGGGTCTGGCGGATGGTGCGCTCCGGCATCCGGCGCAGCAGGAAGCGGATGTCCTTGATGAAGCCGAGGTCGAACATGCGGTCGGCTTCGTCCAGCACGCACATCTCGCAGGCGTGCAGGCTGACCACCTTGTGCTGCTTCACGTAGTCGATCAGCCGGCCCGGGGTGGCGATGATCACGTCGGCGCCAGCTTGGAGCAGGGCGCGCTGCTTGTCGTAGTCGACGCCGCCGTACACGAGGGCGAACTTCAGGCCCAGGTCGGCGCCGAACTTCATGGCGTCCTTGTGGATCTGGATCGCCAGCTCGCGGGTCGGGGCCAGGATCAGGGCCCGGGGGTCTTCCGGCTTGCGCTCGGCCAGCGCCGGGCGGGTCAGCAGGCGGTTGATCACCGCCACCAGGAAGGCCAGCGTCTTGCCGGTGCCGGTCTGGGCCTGGCCGGCCACGTCGCGGCCGGCGAGGGCCACCGGCAGGGTCAGGGCCTGGATGGGGGTGCAGCGGGTGAACCCGGCGGCTTCGAGCCCGGCGAGGAGCGCCGGATGCAGGTCGAAGGAAGGAAACACGATGTCGGTTAGGGGCTTGTCGCTCATGTCCTGGCGTCTTGGGCGGGTCTGCGCGGCGGCGGGAGGCCGGGTGTGCGCTTGCGCGTGAGGGGCGTCGGCAGCAGACTGCGGCTCTCCGCGCACGACCGGAAATGTGGCGCTCGGCCCCCGGGATGCGACCCTTGAAGCCGGCGATGCAAACCCGCAGTGTAGCAGCCTGCCCCCCCGACCGACCCCACCGGCGCGCCCCGGCGCCCCGCACGCCTTTCCGGAGATCCGAAGTGAGCGACAAGATTGCCCATGCCACCGACGCCGATTTCGACGCGCTCGTCCTGCAGTCCGACGTGCCCGTCCTGGTCGATTTCTGGGCCCCGTGGTGCAGCCCCTGCAAGATGATCGCCCCGCTGCTCGACCAGCTGGCCGACGAATACGCCGGCAAGGCGAAGATCGTGAAGGTCGACGTCGAGGCCCACCCGAACCTGGGTCGCCGCTTCAACGCCCGCAGCATCCCGATGCTCCTGACCTTCAAGGGCGGCCAGATCCATGGCACCCAGATCGGCGCCGTGGGCAAGCAGCACCTCGCCCAGCTGATCGACAAGGCGCTCTGACGCCCTTCCGCCGCCGCGGCTCCGGGCTGCGGCGGCCCCGGCGGCCCCGGCAGATTTTGCGTGCCGCCCGTCGCGGTGCCTGAATCGCGACCCGCCCCGGCGCTTGCCGCCGCGCCGCGCCGGTGCTAGCTTCTGCTGCGAGACGCGCCCCCGGCGCCGCATTTCTCCGTCGTTCCGACCACCCTCTCCCCACCGCATTCCCGTCCGCGCACCGCGGACGCTCGCAGACGCGAGGACTTCCGCTTGTCCGACAAGACCCCCGAATCCGGCGATAGCGCCGTGAAGCGCGTGCGCAAACCGCGCGTGGCCAAGACCGCCGTCCAGGTCGATATCCCGCTCCCCGAGGCACCGCAGCCGGTGGCACCGCCGCCGCCCGCGCCCCCGGTGGCCGCCCCGGCGCCGGCACCCGCCTTCACTGCGCCGCCCGCGGCCCCGCCTGCGCCGCAGGCCGAATCCTCCGCCGGCAGCTTCGCGCTTTCCCACATCGAGACCGGCGGCGACGAACCGTCGTCCCAGGGGCACCCGCAGGGCGGCGGCGCGAATGCCGGTCAGGGCACCGGCCAGCCCGGCGGGCAGAACGCAGGCCAAAACCAGGGCGGCGACCGGTTCAACAACAACAACCGCCGCGACCGCTTCCGCAACCGCCGCGACCGCTTCCGCAACCGCGACCAGAACGAGGGCGGCGAAAGCGGCGAGGGCAACGGCAACGGCAACGGCAACGGCAACGGCTTCCAGGGCGGTGGTGGTGGCGGCGGCCAGCCGCAGCCGCAGTTCCAGGCGCGCCAACCGGCGGTGCCCGAAGGCTTTCCGCAGTATTCGCTCAGCGACCTCAAGCGGATGCCCACCCCCAAACTGCTGGACGTCGCCGATCAGCTGAACATCCAGGAGGGCGTGGCCCGCGCCCGCAAGCAGGACGTGATCTTCGCGGTCCTGAAGGTGCTGACCCGCCATGGCGAAGGCGTCGCCGCCGACGGCGTGCTGGAGATCCTGCCCGACGGCTACGGCTTCCTGCGCGCAGCCGAGGCCAGCTACCTCGCCGGCCCGGACGACGTCTACATCTCGCCCAGCCAGATCCGCCGCTTCAACCTGCGCACCGGCGACTACATCGCCGGCAAGATCCGCTGGCCGAAGGACGGCGAACGCTATTTCGCGCTGTCGGTGGTCGACACGATCAACAGCGAGCCGCCGGAAGCGTCGAAGAACAAGATCCTGTTCGAGAACCTCACCCCGCTGTTCCCGCGCAAGCGCTTCCGCCTGGAACGCGGCGACGGTTCGACCGAAGACATCACCGGCCGCATCCTCGATCTGATGGCGCCGCAGGGCAAGGGCCAGCGCGCGCTGATCGTCTCGCCGCCCAAGGCGGGCAAGACGATGATGATGCAGCAGATCGCCAGCGCCATCACCTACAACCATCCCGACGTGCACATGATCGTGCTGCTCGTCGACGAGCGTCCGGAAGAAGTCACCGAAATGCAGCGCACCGTGCGCGGCGAAGTGGTGTCCTCGACCTTCGACGAACCCGCCGCCCGCCACGTGCAGGTCGCGGAGATGGTGATCGAACGCGCCAAGCGTCTGGTCGAGCACAAGAAGGACGTCGTGATCCTGCTCGACTCGATCACCCGTCTCGCCCGCGCCTACAACAACGTCGTGCCCAGCTCCGGCAAGGTGCTGACCGGCGGCGTCGACGCCAACGCCCTGCATCGCCCGAAGCGCTTCTTCGGTGCCGCGCGCAACGTCGAGGAAGGCGGCAGCCTCACCATCATCGCCACTGCGCTGGTCGACACCGGCAGCGCGATGGACAAGGTGATCTACGAGGAATTCAAGGGCACCGGCAACAGCGAAATCCACCTCGACCGCCGCATCACCGAGAAGCGCGTCTACCCGGCAATCGCGGTCAACCTCAGCGGCACCCGCCGCGAGGACCTGCTGATCGAACCCGACCTGCTGCAGAAGATCTGGATCCTGCGCAAGCTGCTGCACGGCATGGACGAGATCGCGGCGATGGAATTCCTGCTCGACAAGATGAAGACCACGAAGTCGAACGACGAGTTCTTCGCCTCGATGCGGCGCTGATCTGGCGTCCATTCGCACCGCATGCGTTGTACCGGACGCCCCGCCTCGTGCGGGGCGTTCGCGTTCCGGACCCGGACGCAGCGTCCCATCCGTGCCGCGTTGACGCCGCCGCGACCCCGCGCGCAGAATGCGCGCCTCCTTCCACCCGACCGGCCACGATCATGACGCGGAACCCGCTCCTGATTTTGTTGAATCGCCAGCGCGCGAGCGCGGGCCGGGTGCGTCTGCCTCCTGCGATCGACGGCTCCGGATCACGCTGATCCGCCGCCTCCGGTCGCGACGCAGACAAGCACCCGCAAGGGTGCTTTTTTTGTTGCCCGCGATTTTTCCGAATCGCCCGATTTTCCGGATCTCCCGATCCACCACGCCGAAGACACCAGGAGAACGTGCCATGCACCAGACCGCCGACACCGAACGTTAGCCGCCCATCCCGTCGCCAACCGGGGCGTGCGGCCCCGCATGTTGGCGATTCATCGAATCCACCTTTATGAACACCCGCACATCGCTTTCCCGCTGGCGCAACCTCGGCATCATCGCCCACATCGACGCCGGCAAGACCACGCTCACCGAACGCCTGCTCTACGCTTCCGGTGCGATCCATCGCATCGGCGAAGTGCACGACGGCGCCGCCACCACCGACTTCTCCGAGATCGAACGCCGCCGCGGCATCACCGTCGGCGCCGCGGCCGTGCGCCTGGACTGGGCGCCGGACGGCGACACCATGCATCGGCTCACGCTCATAGACACGCCGGGCCACATCGACTTCGCGATCGAAGTCGAACGCTCGCTGCGCGTGCTCGACGGCGCGGTCGCCGTGTTCTCCGCGGTCGACGGCGTGCAGCCGCAGTCGGAGACCGTGTGGCGCCAGGCCGAACGCCACGGCGTGCCGCGTATCGCCTTCGTCAACAAGATGGACCGGCCGGGCGCGGACTTCGCGCGCGTGCTCGCGCAGTTGCGCGAGAAGCTCGGCGCCGAGGCATGGGCGCTGGGCGTGCCGCTCGGCGAGGCCGGCACGTTCGACGGCTGGGTCGACCTGGTCGAACGCAGCGTCGTGTCGTGGACCGACGACGGCGAGACCGTGCGTCGCCCGTGGACCGACGACGACGCGCTGCAGCATCGTGATGCAAGACAACGGCTGATCGAAGCCGTCGCCGGCCACGACGACGCGCTGGCCGAGGCGTGGCTCGACGAACGCCCGATCGACGACGCGATGCTGCGCGCTGCGCTGCGGCGCGCGACGCTTGCGGGCGCCGGCGTGCCGGTGCTCGCGGGTTCGGCGATCCGCAACCGTGGCATCGAAGCGCTGCTCGACGCGATCGTGCGCTATCTGCCGTCGCCGCTGGATCGCCCGCCGGTGCGTGCCGAACGCGACGGCGTCGAGACGTACCTCGATGCCGACCCCGCGGGCCCGCTCGCGGCGCTGATGTTCAAGGTCGCGCACCAGGCGCACGGGCCGGTCGCGTACGTGCGCGTCTACGCGGGCACGCTGCGCGTGGGCGATGCGGTGTGGTGCTCGCATCAGGCGCGCACGCGTCGCATCGGGCGCCTCGCGATGGTGCAGGCGGCACGCACGCACGACGTGCGCGAGGCGCAGGCGGGCGAGATCGTCGCCATCCTCGGCTGGAAAGACGCGGTCGGCGGCGAAACGCTGTCGGGTGCGGACGACCGGCTGCTGCTGGAAGCGATCCGCACGCAGCCGCCGGTGCTGTCGCTGCGGCTGTCTGCGGCGCACGGCGACGACCTGATCCGGCTTGGCCAGGGGCTGGCCGCGCTGGCGCAGGAAGACCCGTCGTTCCGCGTCGGTACCGATCCCGACACCGGCGAGACGCTGGTGTGGGGCATGGGCGAACTGCATCTCGACACCAAGGTCGAACGCCTGCGCGACGACTGGAAGGTCGAGGTGCGCACCGGCACGCCGCGCGTGGCCTACCAGGAAACCCCGCGCGCCGCGATCCGCGGCGTCGAGGGCAAGGTGGTCAAGCGCAACGGCGGCGTCGGCCAGTTCGCGCGCGTGGTCATCGACGTCGTACCGCGCGACGACGGACTGGTCACGTTCGAGGACCGCACCGTCGGCGGCGCGGTGCCGAAGGCGTTCGTGGCGGCGACCGAGCACGGCGTGCGCACGGCGCTGGCGGAAGGCCCGCGTGGCCATCCCGTCGTCGGCATCGCGGTGACGCTGGTCGACGGCGAGACGCATGCCGTCGATTCGTCCGACCTCGCGTTCCGGCGCGCGGCGGGTGACGCGATCCGCTCTGCGCTGGCGCAGGTCGGCACCACGTTGCTGGAACCGGTGATGGACGTCGTCATCGACACGCCGTCCGCGCATCTGGGCGACGTGATCGGCGACTTGCAACGCCGTCATGGCCGCGTGGCGACGATCAAGGACAAGGGCGCGCGCGCCGACGTCCTCGCGCTGGCGCCGCTCGCCGCGCTCGCCGGCTACGCCACCGCGCTGCGTTCGCTCACGCAGGGCCGCGCGGAGGCCACCCTGTCGTTCCATGGCTACGAGGACGCCAGGGTGCAATGAGGTTTCGTGGCAGGAAGGCGCCGGGCGACCGGCGCCTTTCCTTTGCGCGTCGCGTCGTGTGCCTCACGCGCTGCCGACGCTCGCGCCCCCCAGCAGTCGCAGGTTGAGGCCTTCGCGTTCGGTCAGCATCTCGTCCAGCACGGCATCGAGGTCGGCGGCATCCACCCGCCCCGGATGGCCCGCGCGGATGGATTGCTGGGCGAGACGTCGCGCGATTTCCTTGATGAAGGCCGCGCTCACGCCGTCGGTGCGCGCGACGAGATCCGCGGCGGCCTTCGGATCGATGTCGAGGCCCCTGCCGTAGAGCCGCAGCAGGCGTTGCCTGCAATCGCTGTCGGGTACCGGCACTTCGATGGCATGGTCGATGCGGCCCGGGCGCTGGATCAGCGCGGTTTCCAGTGCCTGCGGACGGTTGGTGGTCATGATCACGAACAGATCGGCGTCGGATTTCAGGCCGTCCATTTCGTTGAGCAGGCGGTTGAGCATGACTTCATCGCCGGCCGACGACATGTCGTCGCGCTGGCGCGCGATGAGGTCGGCGTCCTCGATCACCAGGATCGACGGCGCGAACAGCCGCGCCAGCCGGAAGTAGGTGCCGATCATGCCGACCTGCTCCGCCGTGACCAGGAACGTGGTGTGGTCGCGCAGGCGTTCGGCGAGATAGCGGATCGTGTGGGTCTTGCCCGTGCCGGGCGGACCGTACAGCAGGACGCCCTTGCGGCCGGACTGTCCGAACGACTTCAGCGCCTCGCGCTCCGCGGCGAAGCCGATGACGTGCCGCTCCAGCGCCTGTTTCACGGCAGCGGGCAATACCAGTTCGTCCTCGCCCACCGGTGTGCGGAAATGCACGGTGAGCGCGTTCGCCGCCATGCCGCGATAGCTTTCGCTGGCTTCGAGCGACAGCACTTTTCCGCGATAGCTGCGTCCCTGCGCGATGGCGGCCTCGATCGCGTCGAGCATCATCGTGGTGCGAGCGGCGGCCGCTTCGCCGGGCGGCGACAGGATCTCCACGTTCAGCTGCGGCATGTGGGTGAACTCGGACCCGGTGTTCACCCACACGGCGAGCGGCACGTCGACGTCCTCGACCAGCGAGAGCGCATTCGTCGCCAGGCGCACGGGGCGGCCTTCGCCGATGTCGATGTCCTCGTACTGGATCGCGCCGACCAGCTTGGCGTGATCGCGCTCGGACACGAGTGTCGCCATGTCCGAAGCGTCGTACCGGTTGCGGCCATGGACACCCACGCGACGCGCACCTGCCGTGAGCGCATCCAGCGCGAGCTGCACGTCCACGCGCAGGTACGCCGGGAACTCGCGTCGCACGATCACCAAACTGTCCGCAGGCCAGCCACGGAACACTTCGTCGATGACCTGATGGGCCTTGCGCGTGGGGCGTGCCGCGTCCGGCGGCACGTCGTCCTCGGCATCGTCCTCGAGTGACACCCGCAGCGTCCCGCATGCGTATTCCGGCGCCAGGCGCGTCATTTCGCCATGGATCGTCTCGGCGATGGTCCGCGTCCATGGCCCTATCTTCGTCCTGCCGTTGCGATCGATGTGTCGCGCCCAGCTTTCGGCATTCTCCTTTCCGAATCCGACGCAGCGCCGGAGCAGCGCGGCCAGTCCTTCGAACGGCGTGTCGTCGTCGTCGTGGACGACGAGGAACACATCCTTCACCCAATCCGGCGTTTCTTTCATGTCTGAACGGTCCATTCGGCCAGCGTTTCTGGATTATAGGCGTAGTGGCCGCACGACCCGCCGTCGATCACCGGCCGCGACCATCGCGATACCGACCCGAGCCAACGCGTTCCTCGCTGCCGTGCGTCCCTGACCGCATGCGTCCCGAAATCACGTCATGATCCGCGAGGCGCCTGCATGCATGGCGCGCCGACAGGGGGAACAGGCGGTCGCGTCAGGGAAGGCCGCCGGTGCGCGCCTCGCTCCAGATCCGATCGCCACTTTTGCTGCACGCGCAACGCGCGATGCGGCGCGTCCCGCGTCTGCGTCGCCGCCGCATCGCGGTTTTCCGCGACAGGTGCCCGACTCCCCTTCCGCAGCACAGACGCAGGAGCAGCACATGGCGAAGTACCGGATGGCCGCGAACGGCAACGACGGCAGTCTCTGGGCAGTGGACACGGCGCAGCAGTCGCTGCGTTTCCTCGGCAACGGCGCGATCCAGCCGGAGCCTTCGCAGGCCATCACCTGCGTTGCGGTGGCGAATGTCGAGACGATCTACGGCCTCGGGCCCGCGGGCGATCTCTACCGCCTCGTCGACACGCCGTTGCAGCCCGTACCGTGGGCGCCGATCTGGCACGCCGCGGTCGCGCCTGACGGTGGCGTGTGGGGCGTGGACGACCACGGCAACATCTTCCAGTGGGCGAACAACGACGGCTGGCAGCTGCGCCCGAACGGCGGCGCGAACGCGCTGTTCATCGCGGTCGGCAACGGCGGCGATGCGTGGACCATCGACAACACCAGCGGCTGGTGGGGCGGGCCCGGCGCACCGTATCGCTGGAATGGCACCATCTTCGCGCGCGTGGACGGTGCACCCGATGCTCAGTGGATCTCGATCGCGCCCGATGGCACGGTCTGGCTGCAATCCAGCGACCAGCGCACGCTGCGGCTCGACGGCAACACGTGGCGCGTGGTCGCGACCAACACGCCGCGGCTGTACGGCATCACCGCCGGCAACGACGGCCTGGTCTACGGCTGGGACGTTGGCCTGCTCTACGTGCTCGGCGGCGGCGTGTGGCAGATGCTCGACACGCCCGGCATCGTCAACTGTGTCGGCGTCGCCGCGGACGGCACGGTGCTGGTCGACGGCCAGCCGCCGGTGCGCCTTGCCGGTTTCTCGGTCTACGAGCGCCTCGCGAACTTCCCGCAGGTGCTCGACGTCTTCGCGATCGACGCCCACAGGATGTACGTGCTCGACGTGCAGCGGAACCGCTATCTCGAATGGGGCGGCAGCACGTGGCAGCGCATCGCCGGCGGCAACCTCGCATCGATCTCCGTCGGCACCGACGGCACGCTGTGGGGCGTCGACGCGAACCACGCGATCTTCAGCTTCAACGGCAGTGGCTGGTTGCCCGTGCCCGGCACGATGCAGAATGTGTCGGTGGGCTCGGCGCAGTACATCGCTGGCCTCGATCCCGACGGCAAGCTGTTCTACTATGACGGCACCTGGCAGCCCATCGCTTCACCCATCACGGGCCCGATGCTCGACGTCGCCATCGGCAGCGACGCGTCGCTGTTCGCGATCGACAGCGGACACAAACTCTGGTCGCGTATCGCCCCCGGCGACTGGGCGCAGATCGGCGCCGTCCCGCTGCAGCAGATCGATGCCGCCGACCGCTACCACGTCTGCGGCATCACCGTCGGTACCGGCAACGACAACAACGTCTGGACCGGCGCCGGCGTGATGGTCGGCGCGGACCATCATCTGCGGCGGTATTTCAGGGCGGCGGGGGTGGGAGGTGTTAGTGGGTGATGGGGGCTGTCAGATGTTGCAGGGTGGAGTTGGCATAGGGCTGGATTATCGTTGTGGCGTGAAGGTCGATCCAAAGCGGCATGCTTTGCTGCGGCGACTGCGTGGCGCCAAGCCGGTTAACTTGAAGCTTTCCTAATGCTTAAGGAGTGGGGGATGGAGAACGCGTTTGAGCAGGTGCCGTTTGGCGCCCACAAGTTTGCTGACAACCCGGAGCCCCGGTGTCCTTGTCTCCTATTGCTGGACAATTCAGGGTCCATGGCAGGGCAACCGCTCGCGGAACTCAATGCCGGCCTGATTCAGTTCAAGGATGAGCTCGTCGCCGACTCGCTTGCTGCCAAGCGAGTCGAGGTCGGTATCGTCTCATTCGGACCAGTTTCGACCGTGACCGATTTTGTCACAGCAGATGAATTTTACCCTCCCGCCCTGGAGAGTGCCGGCGATACGCCAATGGGATCGGCCATAGAGCGCGCAGTGGAAATGATACGGCAGCGCAAAGACATCTACCGCGCTAATGGCGTCGCTTTCTACCGGCCATGGATATTCCTGATTACCGATGGCGCCCCGACCGACAGGTGGGACCGAGCAGCACAACTCGTACGCGAGGGTGAGGCCAATAAGAATTTCCAGTTCTTCGCGGTCGGCATTCAAGGCGCAAACATGGAGATACTGAAGCAGATAAGCGTGCGCGAGCCGCTGAGTCTCAAAGGTCTTCGTTTCCGCGACCTTTTCAGCTGGCTGTCGAACTCGATGAGTGCTGTTTCGCGTTCGACTCCGGGCGACGCCGTTCCACTGGAGAACCCAGCTACGCCGCAGGGGTGGGCGAGCGTCTGATGGAGCTGCAGGAGTGGCGTGCGGTCGCTGCCTCCGTTACGGGTGCTTCCCATGGGAAGAGCGGGGCGCCCTGCCAAGACAGCCATCGTCTGGAGATTCTTTCCGATTTTGGGCCGGTTGTCGTCCTGATTGCCTCCGATGGCGCTGGCAGTGCTTCTCGCTCCGATGATGGTTCCGAACGTGCCTGTCAAGAACTGCTCGACAATATTCGTCTATACCTCGAAGAAGGTGGTGTGCTTTGTGATGTGACGCGTGAGCTTGCGTCGACATGGATCGAGAACGCAGCCGAAGCGGTACAGCAGGCTGCCCAAGAGCAGGGCCTCGCTTTGCGCGAATTTGCCTGCACGCTTCTCGCTGCCGTTGTTTCCAACGAGCACGCTTTGTTCATGCAGATAGGTGACGGCGCGATCGTCTTTTTGGCGCGAGGTGAGGACGATTGGTGCATCGCGTCGTGGCCTCAGCATGGCGAGTACCTTAACACCACGCGATTCCTTACTGAGCCATCGAGTCGTGAGGCGTTCGAGTTCACGCTGACTGCACAGCCCATCTATGAGGTTGCAGTATTTACAGACGGAATCGAAGGTTTAACACTGCACTATGCATCGCAAACCGTGCACAGCCCATTCTTCGATGGGATGTTCCCGGCCGTTCGCGCATGCAAGACGCACGGTTTCAGTGAGGATCTGTCTCGACAGCTTGCCGGCTATTTGTCTTCCCCGACGATCACGGAGCGTGCGGACGATGACATCACCCTCCTGATGGCAAGTCGGCTGAAGATGCCTCCATCAAAAGCGCTTGTAGCAGTCGAGCCATGAGTCTGATAGCGGTCAGAGGGTCGAAAGGCCTCGTGCAACTAGGCAAGTTACTGGGGAAGGGCGGCGAGGGCGCCGTGTATGAGGTGGTGGGCAAGCCGGATCTTGTGGCAAAGATATATCTAAAAGATATTCCGGCCGAGCGTGCAGAGAAGTTGCGTGCAATGTCGAAGCTGCTGACGCCTAAACTTGCGGCTTTGACGGCATGGCCGCATGACGTGCTCTATGGAAATGGCAGCAAAGTGACCGGCTTCTTGATGCCGAAAGTCATTGCGCATGATGTGCATGAAGTATATGGCCCGAAGAGCCGGCAGCAGATCTTTCCGCAGGCAGACTGGCGTCTGCTGGTTCGCACTGCGCTCAATACGGCGCGAGCGTTTGCTGTGGTGCATGAAGCGGGCATCCTAGTCGCTGACGTAAACCATGGCGGAATCATGGTCTCGGCCGACGCCACTGTTCGCCTGATCGACTGCGACAGCTTCCAGTTCGCCGCAGGTGCAAAGACCTTCCTGTGCGAGGTGGGCGTCGAGGACTTCACGCCGCCCGAGCTACAGGGAAAGGCGTTCCGAGGCGTCGTGCGCTTTGCGAATCATGACAATTTCGGCCTTGCCGTCCTGATCTTTCGCCTGCTGATGCTCGGCCGGCATCCCTTTGCCGGGAAGCATTTCGGAAAGGGCGACTTGTCTCTGGGCGAGGCAATCGCGCAATGCAAATACGCCTATTCCCGGGAGCAGGCTACAACGCAAATGGCGCCACCGCCGGCCTCACCCTCTGCTTTTGTAGCGGGACAGGAGATCGCTGAGCTATGGGAAAAGGCCTTCTCAAAGAATGGCATGCAGCCAGGCGGGCGCCCGACAGCTGAGCAATGGGTGCTTGCGTTGCAAAGGCTGGAAGGAAATTTTGCCAAGTGTTCCAGCCACGGCGGGCACTACTTCGTGCGAGGCATCCCCTGCCCCTGGTGCAAAATTCAAGCGGGCACTGGAGCTTCGCCGTTCCCGTTGCCGATGGGTTATGTACCACAGCCTCACGCAAGCGGGCCCTTCAGCCTCGAAGCCGTGTGGGCGCAAATCGCTTCTGTTCCATCGCCACCAGCGGCACAGCTGGCAGTCGCCTCGAATCCTGTTGTTCCATCCCCCGAGGTGCAGCGGTACGCCTCGCTCAAAGGCGTATTCAGCGGGCTCGGTGTCATAGCTGCTTTGGCTGTATTTGTCGTTTGCATCGCAAACGGAATTTTTTGGATGTTGAGCTGCCTCGCGGCATGGGCTGCAGCCGCAATTCTTCGTGCAATTGCTCCTTCGATTGACAAGACAAAATACCAACAGCGCAAGTTGCTTGCTGAAAATGAGTTGCGCAGTCTGAGTGATAGATGGTTCAAGGAGGCATCCAGTCGGTCCTTTGAAGCAAAACTCAATGAGTTGCGTAGCCAGCGGGAAGAGCTTTTGAAGCTCCCGGTTACGCGTCAGTTGCATTACTCGCAGCTCGTGAGCAATCGTGAGGCTGCTGCAAAAAGGAAGTTCCTCGATAAATTTGAAATTTCCAAAGCCAACATCAGCGGAGTTGGCCCGGCCAAGAAGTCGATGCTAGAGTCCTATGGAATAGAAACTGCGGACGACATTTCTCGTCAAGCGGTACTCAATGTTCCCGGTTTCGGTCCTGCCCTCACCGCGCGGTTGATGGACTGGAAGCGAGCAGTCGAAGCCAAGTTCCGTTTCGATCCGACTTCGGGCGTAGATCCGAAGGATGTCGCGGACCTAGATCAGCGCATCGCCCTGCAAAAGCGGGAGTTGGAAGAGGCGCTGCGGAGGGGGACAACTGAACTCCATCAGATTCGCAATACGATCCTCTCAAGACGCCAAGCTTTGGAAGGCCCGATGCGCGCTGCGGCGCAAGTCGCGGCACAGGCAGAAGCTGACCTTCGCGCAATCCGATAGAAGTCGTTGGCAAGAGCAGCAAGTAGCCCGGGTAAGCGAAACGCACCCGGGATGAACAATCAGGGATTCCCGGGTGCGGCCTTACCCGGGCTACGGGGGCAACATCGAACGTCCGCCTTCGGCCGATGCCACGCGACCACACGTCCAATCTTCCCCCGCGCGCTGCCTTCCGGGCCGCTACACTGCATGCCCCGCTTTTCGGCCGTCTCCATGTCGCTTCCCGTTCGTCTCGCCCATCGCGTCAGTGAGTTGTTCAGTTGTTCGCGCGCCGAAGCCGAGCAGTACATCCGCAATGGCTGGGTGACGGTGGAGGGCGACGTGATCGAGGCGCCGCAGCACAAGGTGACGACGGAGCGGGTGGAACTCGATCCCGAGGCGCGCCTGGAGCCGGTGGAGCCGGCGACGATCCTGCTGCACAAGCCGTCCGGTTTCGATGCGATCGACGGGCGCAGCCCGGCCAGTGTGCTGGTGCGCTCCGACACGCGCTGGGCCGACGACGCCAGCGGCGTGCGTCTGCTGCGTCGCCATCTGCATCGATTGACGCCGCTGGTGTCGATGGACGCCGAGGCCAGCGGCCTGATGGTGCTGACGCAGGATGGCCGGGTCTGGCGCCGCCTGACCGAGGACGCCGACCTGATCGAGCACGAGTACATCGTCGAAGTCGCCGGCGACATCGTTCCCTACGGCCTGCGGAAGCTCAACCACGGCTTGAGCCTGAACGGCCGCGAGCTGCCGCCATGCAAGGTCAGCTGGCAGAGCGAGACGCGGCTGCGCTTCGCGATCAAGGGCGTGCGGGACGGGCAATTGCGTGCGATGTGCGCGCAAGTCCGATTGAACGTGCTGTCGATCCGCCGCCTGCGCATCGGCAAAATCGGACTGGGCAAGGGCGCCAACGGCCCGATGCCGCCCGGCGCATGGCGTTACCTGCCGGTCGGCGAGAAGTTCTGAACCACGGCGCCCCGGCCGCCGGTCGCTTCAATCGTCCTGTTCCGCCGCTTCGCGACCCTGCTGGCGGATCAACGCTTCCTCGCGCGCATCGTTGATGGCGTGGCGCACGCTGTCCAGGTCGATGTCGCCTTCGTCCGCGGTGAACTCCCCGGTCAATTCGGTGTCCGGCCGCAATTCGCCGGCCTCGAACAGGGCCCACATCTCTTCGCCGTACCAGGTGTCCAGCAGTTCCGGCGCCCAGCGCCCGAGGTAGGCGGTCAGGCTGTTGACGTCCCGCAGCAGCATCGTGCGCGCGGCGTTGTTGCCGGCGGCGCTGACGACCTGCGGGAAGTCGATCACCACCGGCCCGTCCGCATCGACCAGCACGTTGTAGGGCGACAGATCCCCGTGGATCAGCCCGCAGTACAGCATCAGCACGACCTGACGGATCAGGATGCGGTGGAATTCGCGGGCCTGTTCTTCGCTCGGCTCGATCTCGCCCAGGCGCGGCGCGGAGAAGCCCTCGCCATCGGTGACCAGTTCCATCACCAGCACGCCGTGGAAATAGCCGAAGGGCTCCGGCACGCGCACGCCGGCGGCGCGCAGTTGGTAGAGCGCATCGACCTCGGTATTCTTCCAGGCGACTTCCTGCTGCTTGCGCCCGTACTTGCTGGCCTTGCCGATCGCACGCGCTTCGCGGCTGCCGCGCACCTTGCGGCCCTCCTGATACTGCACGCGCTGCTGGAAGCTCCGTTGCGCCATGTCCTTGTAGACCTTGGCGCAACGCACGTCGTCGCCGCTGCGAACGACGTACACCGCCGCTTCCTTGCCGCTCTTCAGCGGCCGCAGCACTTCATCGATGACGCCGTCGTCGATCAGCGCCTGCAAGCCTTGGGGGGTCTTCACGGTCTCTCTGGAGGGGCGCGCCGGTACGGCGCTGCTTGCCACGAACCGCAAATGTTCGCATTTCGCGACAGGCGTCGCCATCGTGCGAAAAACGGCAGCTGCGATCAGCGCGCAGTCCGGTGATGGCAGAGGTCAGTCCTTGGCTACAAGCGGACATTCCACGAGCAGAGGTCGGCTCGGACCGGCGCGTCGGCGGTGAACGTCGGCGGGACCCTGCGCAGCGCACGCAGGATCATCGCCATCCCGCATCACTTCTTCATCAGCGGCGTCAGCAGGCGCCGGGCCGTCGAGGCGCCGGTGATGCTGTTCGGTGCGGCGGCGTCGTAGTTGGTGTCCTTGTCGGCTTCGTTTTCCCAGGGCGACGGGGTTTCGGGGCCGGGGAGGTAGGTTTGCCAGACGCCGTACGGCGGCGGCTCGCCTTCCATCGTGAAGCAGATCGGGATGTTGCCGTACCAGTACGGGCGCTGGGCATCGGGGCCGCGGGTGGGCACCTTGTAGCGCCACTCCTTCGCGGCGGTCAGTGCGCGCTGCGCCAGTGCGTTGCGCCAGCGCGCCATGTCCGCCTTCGAGCCGCGCGCCATCAGGTCGACGCGGCGGACGACGGCGTCGCCGGTGCCGTCGGGGTGCACGCGGACGGAGACGAATGCCGTCGCCTCGATTTCCTGTTCCGCCAGTTCCTTCGGATACGTCGGCATCCGCATCTTCCGCTTGTCGAGCTGCAGCGTGGTGTCGGGTGCGGGATCGGGGACGCTGAATTGCGCGCTGCTCAACGTCACGGTGACGTGGGTGTCGTCGGGCCGCCGCGCGACGAAGCGCAGCGACATCTGCAACGACTGCGGCGCGGGTTCGCTCACCGGCTCGAACTTCCACTGCGGGGCGGTGCCGGCGATGAGGTTGAGCACGGTGGGTTGCAGTTTGCCCGGCTGGTCGAGCGTGTAGCCGAGTACGGTGCCGTCGGCGGCGATGTCGATCCTGCCGGTCACCAGCAGGCTGGATTCGACCTGTTTCGGGTCGATGCGCTGCGCCGAGGCGATGGTCGACCCTGCGAGCAGGCAGACGAGCAGCAGGCATGCGGCGAGAGGGCGGAAGGACACGGCGACGACCTTGAGGGATGCGAGGGCGCCAGCGTACTGCAAGCCGCCGCGATCGCGCGTCCGGTGCACAATCGCGTCATCGACACCGCCGGCATCGGGCCGCGCGGGTCGTCTCCGGAGAGTGCGGACATGACGTCATGGCGCGGGTGGATGTGTGCGGGACTGGTGCTGGCCTGTGCGGCCTGCGGCGCGGCGCCGCCGACGCGGCCGGAGGCGGTCGCGACCGCGCAGATCGCCAGGACCTGTGCGCCGTGGGACGGTGCGGCCTTCACCGTGTCCGTGCCCGCCGGCAATGGCGTCGATCCTGCGGCGCTGCCGGCGCTGCAGTTGTCGGTCTGGTCGTCGCCGCAGTTCGATGGCGAACGCAAGGTCGTCTTCGCCGAAGGCGACGACCGCACCGGCGTGGCGATGTACGTCGAAACCGCGGACCACGCGACGCCGCTGACCGGCGAGGCGACATTCCGGCAGGCCGCGGACGGCAGCATCGAAGGCACGCTGCGGCTGAAGACCGCCGACGGCCGCCGCTTCGAGCGTCGTTTCCGCGGTCGCCTCGACGACCGCGTGGTGATGTGCGGCTAGAACGCGCAAGGGCCCGGCGCGCTGCGCCGGACCCTCGATCGCGTCGGTGATGCGTCGGCCTCAGCCGATGCGGCACTTCAACCGATGCGGTACACCTGTCCGGTCTGCGCGCCTTCCACGCTGCGGCTGAAGCCCAGCGCCGCGCGGGCCGCGGGCACCGGCTCGAAGCCGCGGAAATACGGTGCGTAGCCCGGCATCGATTCGGCCAGCACGCCGGGGCTGACGGCGTTGATGCGCAGGCCGCGCGGCAGTTCCAGCGCCGCGGCGCGGACGAAGCCCTCGATCGCGCCGTTCACCAGCGACGCCGACGCGCCGTAGCGGATCGGGTCGTGCGTGAGCACGCCGGTGGTCAGGGTGATCGAGCCGCCGTCGTTGAGGCGGGTCGCGGCCAGGAGCGCCAGCTGGACCTGGCCCATCAGCTTGTCCTGCAGGCCCAGCGCCCACTGTTCCGGGGTGAGCTCCAGCAGCGGGCCGAAGGCGACGTTGCCGGCGGCGGCGATGACGCCGTCCAGCGGGCCGATGCGGTCGAGCGCGGCGGCAACCCCGTCGCGGTCGGTGAGGTCGAGGCGGACGTCGCCGGCGGAGCGGCCGGCGGTGACGATCTCGTGGCGCGCGCCGAGTTCGGCGGCAACGGCGCGGCCCAGGGTGCCGTGGGCACCGACGAGGAGCAGTTTCATGGCGATTCCTTTGTTCCATTGAGCCGACAATCGGCGGAGTAGCGACAGTCTGCGCCGCGGGTTTTGCCTTGATTAGCCGGCCAGGCGCGGAAATACTGTTTCTCCATGAAGACAATGTCCGCCGACATCGACCGGATGCTCTGCTTCGCCGCGGTCGCCGAGCACGGCAGCTTCACCGCGGCGGCGGCGGCGCTGGGCTGCTCCAAGGCGCACGTCAGCCGCCAGGTGGCCGAGCTGGAACAGGCGCTGGGCGCGCAGTTGCTGCTGCGCACGACGCGGCGGCTGTCGCTGACCGCGCTGGGGCATCGCCACGCCGAGGACGTGGGCCGCCTGCGTGCGGCCTACGAGGACGCCCGGCAGCGCGTCGCCGCCGAGCGCGACGAGGTGCGCGGCGTGCTGCGCATCACCACCGCGACCACGTTCGGCGAAACGTTCGTGGTCGAGCTGGTCCGCGATTTCATGGCGCGGCATTCGCAGGTGGACGTGGAGGTCGACACCAGCATCGTCGTCCGCGACCTGTTCGACGGCCGCTGGGATTTCGCGTTCCGCGCCACGCGCGTGATCGACGAGCGCCTGGTCGTGCGCGCGGTGGGCGTGGTGCGCGAGATCGCGGTGGCCGCGCCGGCGCTGCTGGCCGGGCGCGAGCCGCCGCGGCGCCCGGCCGATCTCGCATCGCTGCCGGCGCTGCGCAACAGCCATTTCAGCGACGACGCGGAGTGGGTGTTCGTGCGCGGCGGCGACAGCGGCACGGTGCGTCCGCACGGTCGCCTCGCGATCAACAATTTCGCGGCGCTGCAGCGCGCGGCCGAACACGGCGTGGGCATGGCCCGGTTGCCGTTCTACCTGGTGCGCGATGCGCTGGCCGAAGGCCGGCTGGTGCGATTGCTGCCGGACTGGGAGATCGCGCAGCTGCCGATGGCGCTGGTGCATCCGCAGCGACGCCATCCCACGCGGTTGCAGCAGGCGTTCCGCTGCTTCGCGCTGGCGTGGTTCGAGGCGCCGGAGCGGCAGGCGCTGCTGCGCTGACGCCGCGGCGTCGCAGCGTCGCAGCGTCGCAGCGTCGCAGCGTCGCGTCGGCGGAACGCGGCGATCGGCGCACGTGCGTTGCCGTGGTCGGCCGCGGTCGGTAACGTGGCGCGGTCATGCACGGCAACGGTCTCCAGCTCGCCCTCGTCTTCCTGCTCGCCGCCGTCGTGGCCGTGCCGCTGTTCAAGCGGTTCGGCCTGGGCGCGGTGCTGGGCTATCTCGCCGCGGGCGTCGCGCTGGGCCCGTTCGGGCTGAAGGTGATCCGCGACGCCGAGCCGGTGATGGCCGCCAGCGAGATCGGCGTGGTGATGACGCTGTTCGTCATCGGCCTGGAACTGTCGCCATCGCGGCTGTGGGTGATGCGGCGGCCGGTGTTCGGGCTCGGCGCGCTGCAGGTCGTGCTGAGCGGCGCGGCGCTGGGCGGGATCGCGCTGGCGCTGGGCCTGGGCTGGAAGGCCGCGCTGGTGACGGGGCTCGCGCTGTCGCTGTCGTCCACCGCGGTCAGCCTGCAGCTGCTGTCCGAGCGCAAGGCGCTGAATTCGCCGCACGGGCGCACCGCCTTCGCGGTGCTGCTGTTCCAGGATCTCGCGGCGATCCCGCTGATCGCCTCGATCCCGCTGCTCGGCGCCGCCGCGCGCCACGGCAATGCCGGTGCCGGTGCGCTGAAGGCGGTCGGCGCGATCGTGGTGGTGGTCATCGGCGGCCGCTTCCTGCTGCGCCAGCTGTTCCGCACCGCCGCGCGCATCGGCGTGCCGGAAATGCTCACCGCCAGCGCCTTGTTCGCGGTGCTCGGCGCGGCGTGGATCATGTCGCTGGCCGGTCTCAGCATGGGCCTGGGCGCGTTCCTCGCCGGCGTGCTGCTGGCGGATTCCGAATACCGCCACGAGATCGAATCGCAGATCGAACCGTTCAAGGGCCTGCTGCTGGGCCTGTTCTTCATGTCGGTGGGCATGAGCATCGACCTGCATCGCATCGCGGCCGAGCCGTGGACCATCGCGCTGGGCACGCTGGCGCTGCTGTCGGTGAAGTCGGCGGTGCTGTTCGCGATCGGCGTGCGCCCCGGGCGGCTGGCGTGGCGCGAGGCGCTGCAGCTGGGCGCGGTGATGGCGCTCGGCGGCGAATTCGCGTTCGTGGTGCTGGCCGAAGCGGCGAAGGTGCAGCTGATCGACGACGCCGTGCAGAACCGGCTGGTGGCGATCGTCGGCCTGTCGATGGCGCTCACGCCGCTGGCGATGATCGCGGTGGGGCGCTGGCTGGGCGCGCATCCCGAACGCAAGCCGGAGCGGGCGTTCGACGCGATCCCCGACCACGACTCGCAGGTCATCCTCGCCGGCTTCGGCCGCTTCGGGCAGATCGTCGCGCGCCTGCTGCTGGCGCAGAAGATCCGCTTCATCGCGCTGGAGACCGACAGCGAACAGCTCGACGTGATGCGCCGCTTCGGCAACAAGGTCTACTTCGGCGATCCCTCGCGGCCCGACCTGCTGCGCGCCGCCGGCGCGGCCAACGCGAAGGTGTTCATCAACGCGCTGGAAGATCCGGCCGCCAGCCTGCGCACCACGCGCGTCGTGAAGCGCCTGTACCCGCACCTGCGGCTGTTCGCGCGCGCGCACGATCGCCGCCACGCGTGGCAGCTGATGGACCTCGGCGCCGACGTCACCCGCGAGACTTTCGCCTCGGGCCTGGAGATGGGCCGCGACGTGCTGGTCGCGCTGGGCATGCCGCCCGAACAGGCCGACGACCGCATGCACCGCTTCCGCGCGCACGACGAAACGCTGCTCGCCAAACAGCACCTCATCTACGACGACGAAGCGGCGCTGCTGGAAAGCGCACGCCGCGCCCGCAGCGAGCTGGAACAGCTGTTCGAGGCCGACGTCGCGCCGGAGTCGACAGACACCGGCGCGGCGGACGCCGGCGACGACGCGCCGGCCGCTTGACCGGCGTCAGCGCTTCGCCGCGAACCGCTCGCCGAAGAAGTCGCTGTCGTTCCAGCGCGGACGATCCGTCGCGTCGCCGACGAGGCGGCCGATGCGCGCTTCCAGCGTCGCCAGCCGTACCGCATCGGGCCAGAAGATCGGCAGCGAGGCGTCGTCGCTGGGCTGGTGGTAGTGGTCGCGCAGGAACTTGCGCAGCGCCAGCTTCGGATCGCGTATGCCGTCGGCCGACAGCGTGCCGCCGTCGAGGTACAGCGACGGCACGCCGGCGCGGATGAAGGCGTACTGGTCGCTGCGCACGAACACGACCTCCTCCGGATAGGGATCAGGCGACAGGGTCACGCCGACCTCCTTCGCCGCCGCTTCCAGCGCGGTCTTCAGCGTCGAATGCTCGGCGCCGATCGGCACCACGTCCTTGCTCGGCGCCAGCAGCACCGGCATGTCGACGTTGAGGTCGGCGACGAGGCCGTCGGCGGGCACGGTCGGATGCGTGGCGAACCATTCCGCGCCGAGCAGGCCCTTCTCCTCGGCGGTGAGCGCGATGAACAGCATCGAGCGCTTCGGCGCCTTCGGCTCGGCCTTCAGCGTGCGCGCCGTCTCCAGCAGGATCGCCACGCCCAGCGCGTTGTCGAGCGCACCGTTGCAGATGCGGTCCTCCTTGCCGTCCTCGCCTTTCACCGGCGCGCCGATGCCGAGGTGGTCGAGGTGCGCGGTGTAGGCGACGTGTTCGGCCGCCAGCGCGGCGTCGCTGCCCGGCAGTTTCGCGACGACGTTGCGCGACTCGACCGGTTCGATCTTCGTGCGCGCGGCCAGCCGCAGCGTGCCCGGCAGCGCGAAGCCCTTGAGCGTGCCGGCATCGGCCGCGGTGAACAGCTGCGCGGCCGTGCGCGGGCCGTCGGCGAACAGCAGGTCGGCGGCCGCCGCACTCACCACGGCCATGCCGCGCAGCTGCGGGAACGTGCCCACGCTCTTGCCGTCGGGGCCGCGCAGGCGCATCGCCGGGCGCTGCCAGTTGTCGGCGGTGCGCGCCCACGGCGTGTCGGCCTCGTCGTTCGGCGTGTCGACGAACACCACGCCGACCGCGCCGCGCTCGGCCAGCAGGCGCAGCTTCTCGCGGGTCGAGCTGTGGAACGCGCGCTGGTCGTTGCCGAAGGTCGCGGGTGCGCCGCCGAACACGATCGCGATGCGGCCGTGCAGGTCGAGTCCGGCGAAGTCGTCGTGGCCCAGGTCGGGGGCGTGCACGCCCTGGCCGACGAACACCGCCGGCGCCTCGACGTCGTGCTCCGCCGCGTCGAAGTCCTGCCCGGGCAGGAACTGCTCGCGGAAGCGCAGCGCGATCTCGCGGCCGTTGCGCTTGATCACCAGCGCCGCGCCGTCGGCCTCGCGTGTGGCCTTCAGCAGCGGCACGCGCTGGAAGAAGCTGCCGTCGTCGCCCGCCGGTGCCAGCCCGATCGCGGCGAAGCGCCTGGCGACGTACTCGGCGGCCAGGTCGTAGCCGCGGGTGCCGGCCTCGCGGCCCTCGAAGCGATCGTCGGCCAGCGTGCGCACGTCCTCGGCGATGCGGCGCTCGGCGGCGGTCTTCGGCTGCGGCGCCGCGGTGTCGACCGCGGGCGCGGAGACCGTCGGCGCGACGGGCGCCTCGGGGCCGCGATCGCAGGCGGCGAGCGGCATGGCCAGGAGCAGGGTTGCGGCGAGGAAATGCAGGCGCGCCATCGTCGGTTCCGGTCGGGGGATGGCGGACGCTATCACCGGCACGGGAACGCGACAACGCCGATGCCGTGCGGGCGACGTACCATGCGGCATCGTTCGCGGGAGATGCCGTCATGTCCGTCGTTCCGACCGCCGCCATCGCCACCCCGCCCGGCCGCCGCGAGGGCTGGCTCCAGCTCGGCATCGTGGTCGGCGCGCTGGTCGTGTCCGGCATCGCGCCGAAGGACCGGCTCACCTGGTTGCTGGAGACGATATGGGTGATGGCCGCGTTGCCGATCATCCTGATGAACTGGCGCCGCTTCCCGCTGACCCGGCTGCTGTGCTGGCTGCTGGTCGCGCATGCGCTGGTGCTGATCCACGGCGGCGCCTACACCTACGCCGAGACGCCGATCGGGTTCTGGCTGCGCGACACCGCCACGGCGCTGGGCTGGCACCTGCAGCGCAACCCGTGGGATCGCGTGGGCCATCTGATGCAGGGCTTCGTGCCGGCGATCCTCGCCCGCGAACTGCTGCTGCGCCACACGCCGCTGCGCCGCGGCGGCTGGCTCAACTACCTCGTGCTGGCGGTGTGCCTGAGCTTCAGCGCGTTCTTCGAGCTGATCGAATGGTGGTCGGCGCTGATCTACGGCGCCGATGCCGACGCCTTCCTCGCCACCCAGGGCGACCAGTGGGACACGCAGTGGGACATGTTCCTGTGCCTGTGCGGCGCGGCGCTGTCGCTGCTGCTGTGGTCGCGGGTGCACGATCGCCAGCTGGGGGCCGCGGTCCTGCGCTGACCGGTCGGGCCGTGGTCGGGCGCGGGGCGACCGGCTTCCGGACACGAAAAAGGCGGGGTCGCCCCCGCCTTTTCGTTGCGTTCCGCGCTGGCGGAAGGATCAGAAGCCGACGCCGGCCTTGTCCTTCGAAGCGGGAATCGCGTTGGTCGCCGCGACCGAGGACGGCAGGCTGGTGGTGCCGTCGACCCAGTAGCCGCCGTCGTACTCGTTGATCACGTTGCCTTCGCTGTCGGTGTACGAACGAACCACGAAGCGGTCGACGTAGCGCGGGCGCAGGTTGTTGATGTCGGTGTACTCGTGCGCGAAATACGCGTCGCAGTACGACGGCATCGTGCTGTCGATCTCGTATTCGTTCTCCCCGATCCAGCGGCGGTTGATCTGGTTCAGCGTGGCCGCGTCGCAGCGGCCGGCGCCGTTGCCGATGGCCTCGACCAGACTGCCCATCTGCGGCGAGTCGTTCGAGCTCGGGCACATCTTGAGGAAGTTGATGCGCGCCTGGATGGTCTTCCAGGGCTTGCTCAGGTTGATGCTGAAGTAGCGGGCCAGCGAGGCCGCGCACTCGCCCGGGCGGGTGGCGCTGGACAGGCAGATGATGGCTTCGCAGGCCAGGCCTTCGTCGCCGCTCAGGGTCTGGCCCTTCTGCTGGTTGACGATGTTGTCGACCATCGCCTGCATGTCGTTCGACAGCGTGCCGCCCTGGGCCGCGTTCGGATCGATGCCTTCCGGCAGGCCGCTGTACTGGTTCGGGTCGTACTGCGAAGGCAGGGTCGTCGGATCGACGCCGATCGCCTGGTAGACGCTGGGGTCGGGCTGGTTGCTGTCCTGGGCGTAGGCGGCGCCGCTGGCCAGCAGCAGCGTGGCGAGCGCCATCGAAATCGCTTTCCTGTTCATCTGACTTCGCTCCCGTAATCGATTGGCTTGGGCGGGAACCACGGAGGACGACGGTTCCTTGATTCACATAACCGGGCCCCGGCCATGCCGGAACGTTCGGAATTCAGTGCCCCTGCTACATGACCCACTCGCGGCGATCGATCGACGTGATCGATGCGGCGGCAGGAGCCCCAGTTCAGGTTAGCGGAGTTCCGCGACACTTTGCAAAGCATGGCCCGTCGCCCGTCCGGTGCGGGCAGAGGCGTCCCGGAGTGCGGGACGGTGGCGCAACCCCATGATTGAAAAGGCGAATCGATGCCCGGGCGAGGGGCGGACGCCCTCCCGGCGTCGATCCGGGCCATGACCGCTCGTCGGAATCCTGCGCGGACGGGCGGGTGGCGGGTTCCCTCAGTCTGGCTCGTCGACGCCCGGACGCCGCCGGAACGGCAGCACCACGCTGCGGGTGTCGTCGGGCCGGGCCTCGGGGCGATGCCACAGCACCGGCACGTCGTCGGGCCGCGGCAGCTCCAGCGGATCGGCCTCGCCGGCCTCGTCCTCCAGCTCCCAGCTGTAGCGCTTGCGCGGCGGCACGGGGTCGGCATGCCGGAACAGCAGCGCCGACAGCACTCCGGCCACGGCGCCGCCCAGGTGCGACTGCCAGGACACGCCCGGCTCGTGCGGCAGCACGGTGATCAGCATGCCGCCGTAGAGGAAGAAGGCGATCATCGCCGCGGCGATCGACGGCCGGTCGCGGCGCAGCAGGCCCAGCACGAACACCAGGAACATCAGGCCGTGGGTCAGGCCGCTGGCGCCGAGGTGGTGGGTGTCCGGGTCGCCCAGCAGCCACGCGCCCAGTCCCGAGCCCAGCCAGATCAGCGGCAGCGCGCGCATGCTGGCCCTGGGATACACGCCCAGCGCCAGCGTGCCGAGCAGCAGCAGCGAACCGGCGTTGGCCGCGAGGTGTTCGAACGAGCCGTGCAGCAGCGGCGCGGTCAGCACGCCGAGCAGGCCCGCGATCGCGTGCGGGGTGACGGTGAAGGCCCCGATGTCCTCGCCCTGCTGCAGCGCGAACACCGCCGACAGCAGCAGCACGAACGCCAGACTGGCGTTGAGGGCCCGCAGCAGGCGTCGCCGGTCGGCGGCGCGCTGGGCGGGGGTATCGGGGACGTCGTCGGGGGTGGGCAGGCGCATCGTCAGGTTCTGGAGCCGGCGGCCGGCGCGATCAAGGCCGCCGGCAGGGGCGCGCCGACACCGCGGCTGGAACGCTGCGGCGCATTCCGCGGCCCGTCGCGGTCACAGGAACCAGAACAGGGCGTCGAGCAGCGAGCCCAGCGCCTCCCAGGCCCAGCGGCCCGATTCGCTGCGCGGGCGGCCGCTCGCCGCCCGCAGCACCAGCACGAGGATCCACAGCGTCGCCACCCCACCCGCACCCCACAGCAGCTTCTCGCGCAGGGTCATGCGGCACCCGCCGGCTTCGCCGGCCGCAGCAGGCTGAGCACCACGGTCGCGCCGATTGTCGCCGCCACCACGCCCAGCGACCAGACGATCGGGATCTTGTAGACGTCGATCAGCAGCATCTTCGCGCCGATGAACATCAGCACCGCGGCCAGGCCGTAGGGCAGCAGGTGGAAGCGGTCGGCCATGCCCGCCAGCAGGAAGAACATCGCGCGCAGGCCCAGCACCGCGAACACGTTGGAGGTCAGCACGATGAACGGGTCGGCGGTGATCGCGAAGATCGCCGGGATCGAGTCCACCGCGAAGATCAGGTCGGTCACGCCGATCAGCGCCGTCACCACGAACAGCGGCGTGTACCACGCCTTGCCGTCGCGCATCACGCGGAAGGCGTTGCCGGCGTAGTCGCTCGTCAGCCGCAGGTGCCCGCGCATCCAGCGCAGCAGCGGGTTCTTCTCCAGGTCCGGCGCCTGGCCCGCGGCCAGCAGCATCTTGATGCCGGTCAGCACCAGGAACGCGCCGAAGACGTAGAGGATCCAGTGGAATTTCGCCAGCAGGAACGCGCCGGCGAAGATCATGATCGCGCGCAGCACGATCGCGCCCAGCACGCCGATCACCAGCACCTTCTGCCGCTGTTCCTCGGGCACGGCGAAGTAGGTGAACAGCATCAGGAACACGAAGATGTTGTCGACCGCCAGCGATTTCTCGACCAGGTAGCCGGTGAGGAACTCCAGCGCGATGCGGTCGCCCGCGACCTGGCCGAGGGTGTCGCTGGCGTACCACCAGAGGCCGGCGTTGAACGCCAGCGCCAGGCCGATCCAGCCGAGGCTCCAGAACGACGCTTCCTTGAATGTCACCTTGTGCGGGCCGCCGTGGCGCATCAGCACCAGGTCGACGAGCAGGGCGACGACGACGAGCGCGGCGAACGCGCTCCACAACAACGGATTGCCGATGGTGTCCATCTGATTTCTCCCGAAACGAAAAACGCCCAACCGCGGGGCTGGGCGTCGTATCGGGTCGGAAGGCATGGAGCGACCGGAAGAACGAGGCTTCGCCGTGGCGGCGAAGGTCTCGCTCGCAGCCGCGGCATCAAATGCCTTGTGCGACTGCCGTCCGGCCGGGGCTTGCGGGCCCGTATTGACGACCGGAACGTTCGGGAGCTACTCCCCTTCTGGAGCGGCGATTGTTCGCGACCGGAGCGGTCGCGTCAACCCGCTTACAATACGGCAGATGAACGCATCGAACGCCGCCCCGCTCCCCGAGATCCGCCTCCGCAACGCCTGGACCTCCCGCCATCCGTGGATCTTCCAGAAACTGGTCGAGAAACCGACCCAACGGCCCAAGCCCGGCAGTCTGGTCGAGGTAGTGGGCCCGGACGGCGTGTGGATCGGTCGCGGCTTCTACAACGGCCATTCGCGCATCGCGATCCGCCTGCTCGAACGCGACCCCGACGTGGTGGTCGACGCCGACTGGTTCGCGGCGAAGATCGCCGAGGCCGTGCGCCTGCGCCGCGAGGTGCTGAAGCTCGACGCCGTGTCCGACGCCTGGCGCGTGGTGCACAGCGAGGGCGACGGCCTCAGCGGCCTGGTCGTGGACCGCTACGGCGACCTGCTGGTGGTCGAATACTTCAGCGCCGGCATGTTCCGCTACCGTGAGTGGATCTACGACGCCCTGCGCGCGCAGTTCCCCGGCTGCCGCTTCCACGCGTTCGCCGACGAGCACGTGCAGAAGCAGGAAAGCTTCGACTTCCGCGGCAGCGAGCCGGCGGCGCCGGCGATCATCACCGAGTACGGCATCAAGTTCCGCGCCGATCCCGCGGGCGCGCACAAGACCGGGTTCTTCGCCGACCAGCGCGAGAACCGCGAATGGCTGTCGCACCAGTGCGCGGGGAAGCGCGTGCTCGACCTGTGCTGCAACACCGGCGGTTTCGGCGTGTACGCCGCCGCGCGCGGCGCCAGCGAGGTGGTCGGCATCGACATCGACGAGGCGGTGATCGAGATCGCCAAGGGCAACGCCAAACTCAACGGCGTGCGCCCGCGCTTCGTGCAGGCGGACATTTTCCCGTGGCTGCGCGATGCGGCGAACAACGGCGAGCGCTTCGACGTGGTGATCCTGGACCCGGCGAAGATGACCCGCGACCGCGAGCAGGTGATCCCGGCGCTGAAGAAGTACCTCGACATGAACAAGCTGGCGATGGGCGTGGTGAAGCCCGGCGGCCTGCTGGCGACGTTCTCGTGCACCGGCCTGGTGAGCGAGGAGCAGTTCCTCGACATGCTGCGCCGTGCCGCGTTCTACGCCGGCCGCACCGTGCAGGTGCTGAAGGTCGCCGGTGCCGGCGCCGACCATCCGTGGCTGACCGACGTGCAGGAAAGCCGCTACCTGAAGGCGGTGTTCTGCCGCGTGGTGGATTGACGGTCGACCCCCACGCGACCGCGTGACGTTGCGGACGTTCAGTCCCCGCCGCAACCACCGCCGTCGCCACCCCCGTCGCCGCTGCACCCGTCGCCGCCGCCATCGCCGCTGCAGCCGCCGTCGCCGAGACCATCGGTGGTGCCGTCGAAGCCGTCGCTGGCGAAGTCCGTTGCGCAATGGCCGCCGCCGGCATCGCCCGCGGCCCCGGCCTCGCGCAGGGCGCTGCAATCGAGCGTGTAGCGGAAGCCGTCGGCCAGCCCGACCTGCGCATCCAGCGCGAACAGCAGCGGCAGGCGCGTCGGCCGCTTGGGATCGATGCCTTCCATGCGGCAGGTTTGCGTCCAGACCCGGCGCAGGCCGACGTTGCGGTCGTGACGTCGCGTCAGCACGACGGCCGGGGTGTGGTGGAGGAAGCGTCCGAATGCCTGCCGGCAGAACGCGTCGTAGTGCCGCGTGCAAAGGATGAAGGCGTGCCAGAGTTCGTCCGCGGCCTGCGAAGGCATGGACACCGGCTTGCGGCCGCCGAGCAGGTAGGCGGCGAAGAAATCGCGCAGCGCGACTTCGATGGCGGGGCGATGCTCCGGGCCGATGTCCGGGCGTTGCCGGCGGAGCTTGTCGAAAAGGCCGGGTGGGAGCGGGGTGTCGCGCAGGTAGCGCAGCCGTCGGGCGCGCTGCCATCGCGATGCGGTGTTCCAGGTCAGGAAGGCGACGATGATCAGGGTGATACCGAGATCGAATCGCGACATTCACGGCTCCGTCTGTGGCGATGGCGCCAGCCTTGCATGCGGTCGTGACTGAAAAATGACAACGGACATCTTTCCGTCATGACCGGGTCATCCCGTCGGCCGCGGCCGGTACACTGGCGCCCATGTCCTCGATCCTCCTGCTCGTCCTGATCCTGGTCGTCGTCGCGATCGGCCTTGTCCTGCTCGTCCTCCTGCTGCTGCGCCGGCCCGATGCCGGACTCGACCAGCTGCGCACCCGGATCGAGGACGCGCTGCGCGAGGAGCAGCGCAGCGGGCGCGGCGAACTGCGTGAACAGTTGGACAGCCTGTCGCTGGCGCAGGGGCAGCGGATCGAGAGTTTCGGCCGCAGCCTTGGCGACCTGACCGCGCGCACCGACCAGCGACTGGATGAACTGCGCGTCGCGCTGGGCGACGACGCGCACAAGGCGCGGCTGGAGCTGGCGACGCGCCAGCAACAGTTCGCCGACACGCTCGGCGCGCAGCTGCGCGAACTGACCGAACGCAACGAACAGCGGCTGGGCGAACTGCGCACGACGCTGGAACAGAAACTGCGCGAGCTGCAGGCCGGCAACGAAGCCAAGCTCGAACAGATGCGCGCCACGGTCGACGAGAAGCTGCAGTCGACGCTGGAGACGCGGTTGACGGAAAGCTTCGGCAACGTGGCGCAGATGCTTGCTCAAGTGCATCAGGGCCTGGGCGACATGAGCAGGCTGGCGGCCGATGTCGGCGGCCTGCAGCGGGTGCTGACCAACGTGAAGACCCGCGGTGCATTCGGCGAGATGCAGCTTGCGGCGTTGCTGGAACAGGTGTTCGCGCCGGATCAGTACGCATCGAACGTGAAGACGATCCCGGGCAAGGACGCACAGGTGGACTTCGCGGTTCGCTTCCCGGGCTCCGACGGCAACGTACCGGTGTGGCTGCCCATTGACGCCAAGTTTCCGCGCGAGGACTACGAGCGCCTGCTGGATGCACAGGAGCGCGCCGACGCGGACGCTGCGCGCTCCGCCGGGGATGCGCTGGAGCGGCAGATACGCAAATGGGCGAAGGAGATCCGCGACAAATACGTCGCGCCGCCGCATACCACCGAATTCGCGATCCTGTTCCTGTCTACCGAAGGCCTGTACGCCGAGGTGCTGCGCCGTGCGGGCCTGGTCGAATCACTGCAGCGCGACCTGCGAATCGCGGTTGCTGGACCAACCACCCTGTTGGCGCTGATGACCAGCTTCCAGATGGGCTTCCGCACATTGGCGATCCAGGAACGCTCCAGCGAGGTCTGGCGCACGCTGGGCGCGGTCAAGACCGAGTTCGGCAAGTTCGGGACAGCCCTTGATGCGGTGAAGAAGAAGCTCGACGAGGCCAGCAACAAGATTGATGACAGCCAGAAGCGGGCCCGCGTGCTCACCAGCAAGCTGCGCGACGTGGAGGCCTTGCCCGCCGGTGAGGCGCAGAGGCTATTGGGCGATGCCCAGGACACGAACGATGCCGAGGGCGACGTCCCGTGAACGACTCCGGTCGGACCGCGGAGCGGCCTTCAGGCCGCAGCTTCTGGCTTCGTGAGAAGACAGCGGGCTGAAGCCCGCTCTACCGGAAGAGCGTGGACGGTCTCCGTTACCGCGGCGGATTCGGCAGCGGCATCGCGTTGGCCGGCACCGTGGGCGCGTCGTCGCCGTTCTCGAGGTAGTCCGGCAGCGGCTCGTCCTGCGGCTGCTTGCGGTCTTCGCCGATCTGGTAGTTGCGGCGCTGCAGCCAGGCATCGCGCACGAGGGCGTAGTCGTCGGCGGCGCCTTCGCGGAAGCTGTCGGTCGACAGCAGCTGCGCGCGCACGTCGACCAGCTGCACGCCCTGCAGGAACACCCGGATCTTGTCGTCCTCGACCTGCCGCGTCGGCGACATCGGCGAATCGCCGGCCATGCCGAAGACGTCGCGCAGCGTGCGCGGGCCGAACAGCGGCAGTTCGACGTAGCGCGAGCGCTTCCAGCCCCATACGCCGAGCGTCTGGCCGAAGTCCTCGCTGCGGTTCGGCAGGTTGGCGGCGGTCGCGGGATCGAACAGGCCGCCGATGCCCAGCGTGGTGTTCATCAGGAACCGGCCCGCGGACTGGCCGGCCTGCTTCGGCTTGCCCTGCAGCAGCGCGTTGAGTGCGCTGACCGGCTGGCCGAGGTTGTTGAAGAAGTTGCTCACGCCCAGCCGCAGCGGGCGCGGCACGGCGTGCACGTACGCGGTCGCCAGCGGCTTCGCCACGCGCCGGTCGACCACCATGTTGAAGCGGTGCACGCGGCGGTTGAGCTTTTCCCACGGATCGAAACTCGCCGGACTGGCTGCCGGCGGTGGCAGCGTGGGATCGGCGATCGGATCGTAGGCGTCGGGGTCCTGGCCGCCGTAGATCGCCGCGTAGTCGCGTTCGGCGTCGGTGGGCGATGCGCCGTCGGCGGTGGCGTCCGCGGGGGGCGGCGGCATGTCGGCGGGCGTGGTGCCGGTCGAGGCCGCGATGCCGGACGCATCGTCCGTGGTCGTGGCATCGCCGGCGGCGGGTGCGGGCATGTCGGCCGCGGCGGCGGGCGCATCGATCGGCGCTTCGATCGTCGCGGTCGCGGGCGGGGCGTCGGGGCGGGCGGTTCGCGGAGCGCAGCCGGTGGTCAGCAGCGTCGTTGCGAGGAGCGCCACCGGGGGGAGGAGGCGGGTGAGCATCATGGCCCGAGTGTAGTCCGTTGTCGTGGCGTGGGGTGCGTGCGGCGCGTCTCAGTCGCGGACGAAGCCGAGGTCGTGGCCGAGCCGGTACGCGGCGCGCAGTTCGTCGAAACCCGTCGGTCGGCCGTCGATGGCGACATCCGCCGCGCAGCGCGCCGCCGCCAGCGAAACCAGCGCCAATCCCGCGCTGTCGATGCTGTCGGCGCCGGTCAGGTCGATGCGGTGGATGTCGGCCAGCGAGGCCGGCAGCCGCGCCCGCAGGGCGGCCACGGCCTCGCGGCGCAGCGGGCCGACGAAACGCAGGGTTCCATCGGCGACCGCGATCGACGGGGCGGCCGCGGCGGTCACGGCTGGCCGGCGTCCGGGCGCAACTGGCCGCTGCGCAGCGCGGTGGCGACCTCGCGGATCGACTTGCGCTGCAGTTCGGCGTCGAACTGGTTGCGGAAGGTCTGCACGTAGGACACGCCTTCGACCATCACGTCGAACACCTTCCACTGGTTGCCGTTGCGGCGCATCAGGTAGTCGACCGGGATCGGTTCGCCGCCCTGGCGCAGGAATTCGCTGGAGACCTTCACGCCGAGGCCGCGCGGCAGCTGGGTCTCGGACTTCACCCGCACCCGCAGCCGGGTGTTGAAGTCCAGCAGCGACGAGCCGTAGCGCTGCATCAGGTTGTCGGCCAGCGCGTCGGCGAACAGCTTCACGTCCTCGTCGGACGCGCCGCGGCCGTGGCGGCCCAGCACCTGGCGGGCGGCGTAGTCGCGGTCGAACATCGCGTTGAACTCGGTGCTGACGAATTCACGCAGCGCGGTACGGTTCTTGGTGAACTCGGCGCGGCGCTTCTCCAGCGTGCTGAGGATGCGCTGGCTGTTGTTGAGCACGAGCTGGCTGGGCGTGCCCTGCATGGTCGCCGAGGCGGGCGCGGCACGCGCGGCGGCGGGGGCCGCGGGCGCGGCCTGCTGCGCGAACGCGGGCGCTGCGGCGAGCAGCGCGGCGCCGGCCAGGAGGGGCAGGAAGCGGGACTTGCGGGTCATGGCGTCGGGCTCCGGTCGTTGGGGGAAGCGTCGGGAGTGGAAGAGGACGTGGCGTCGTCGGGCTTGCTGCTGCCGCCGCCGCCGAAGATGTACTTGCCGGCCATCTGGATCAGGTCGACCGCCGGCGTGGTGTAGGCGATTTCCTCGCCGGGCTTGAGCGTCTCGACGTCGCCGCCGGGCTGCAGGCCGACGTAGCTCTCGCCGAGCAGGCCGCCGGTGAGGATGCTGGCCGAGGTGTCGATCGGCAGGTCCTTGTAGCGGGCGTCGATGTCGAGCACGACCACGGCGTCGAGCTTCTTCGGATCGAGCTCGATCGCGGCGACCTTGCCGATCGGCACGCCGCCGATCTTCACCGGCGCCATCGGCCGCAGTTGGCCGAGGTTGGTGAAGCGCGCCTTCAGCGGATAGGTGGGTTCGCCGAAGCCGAACTTGCCGTTGGTGGAGGCGATCGCCAGCACCAGCAGCGAGGCCAGCGACAGCAGCAGGAAGGCGCCGACGGCGAATTCGAGGCGGGGACCGCGTGCACTCATGGGCGCGTACTCATCTGGGTCGGGTCAACGGGAAGGTCAGCGGAACAAGTCAACGGAACAGGAAGGCGGACAGCACGAAGTTGAACATCAGCACCAGCAGCGAGGCGTTCACCACCGCGCGGGTGGTGGCGACCGAGGTGCCTTCGATGGTGGGTTCCGCGTGGAAGCCCACGTACGAGGCGACCAGCGCCGCGGTGCCGCCGAACACGGCGGACTTCAGGAACGCCGGCAGGAAGTCCTCGTGGAAATCCACGGCGTCCTTCATCACCTGCCAGAACGCGCCGTTGTCGATGCCCAGCACCTGCACGCCCTGGAACCAGCTGGCGCAGATCGCGAGGCTGCAGAAGATCGCGGTGAGCAGCGGCACGGTGATGACCGCCGCCCAGAAGCGCGGCGCGACCGCCTTGCCGACGGGATCGATCGCCATCAGCCCGAGCGCGGTGATCTGGTCGGTGGCGCGCATCAGCCCGAGTTCCGCGGCGATGGAGCTGCCGGCGCGGCCGACGAACAGCAGCGCGGTGAGCACCGGCGCCAGTTCGCGGTACATGCCCAGGCCGATCAGCGCGCTGATCTGGTTGGCGGCGCCGTAGGTCTGCAGCGCACGGTAGCCGAGCAGGGTGATCGACAGGCCCACGAACGCGCCGCCGACGGCGATGATCGGCAGGCTGCGCGCGCCGATCTTGTAGATCTCGCGGGTGAGCTCCTGCCAGAAATCGCGGGTGCCCGGCCGGCTGGCGCGGAACACGGCCAGCGAGAACAGGCCGGCGCGGCCTAGGCTGCGGACGGTCTCGGCGAAGGCCATCACGCGGCCTCCGTGCGGCGGACCGCGTCGAAGGGCATCGGGCCGTCGGGTTCGCCGCGCAGGAACTGGCGGACCAGCGGATCGGCGCTGCTTTCCAGTTCGGCCGGGGTGCCGTCGAAGACGATGCCGCCGTTGGCCACGACCACCGCGCGGTCGGCGATCGGCAGGGTCTCGTGCACGTGGTGGGTCACGATCAGGCTGGTCAGGCCGAGGCTGGCGTTGAGCCGGGCGATCAGGCTCATGATCACGCCGCTGGCGATGGGGTCGAGGCCGGTCAGCGGTTCGTCGTACAGCATCAGCGGCGGGTCCAGCGCCAGCGCGCGGGCCAGCGCGACCCGGCGCGCCATGCCGCCGGAGAGTTCGCGAGGATAGAGATCGGCGGCGGCGCGCAGGCCGACCGCGTGCAGCTTCATCTCGACCAGGCGGGCGATCACGTCGGCCGGCAGGTCGGTGTGGGTGCGCAGCGGCAGGGCGACGTTCTCGGCGGCCGTGAGGTCGGTCAGCAGGCCGTTGCCCTGCAGCAGCACGCCGATGCCCTTGCGCAGTTCCAGCAGCTCGCGCTTGCGCTGCGGCACCGGGCGGCCCAGCACTTCCACCGTGCCCGCGGCCGGGGCCAGTTCGCCGGTCAGGGCCGACAGCAGGGTCGACTTGCCGCAGCCGGACGGGCCGAGGATCGCCGTGATGCTGCCCTGCGGCACGGTCAGGTCGATGTCGCGCAGGATGGTGCGCGTCCCGCGATCGAGGCGGAGGCCGGACACCTGGACAGCGGCGGGAGCGGTGGGCATCGGGTTCGCAGGGAAAGGGGGCGGGCGCAAAACCCGTTCAGGATGGCCGCCCCCGCCTGAATCGGACGGGAGCCGCCGGCCATACGGGACCGTTCGGGGGCGGCCATTGTCCATGCCGGCGGTGCCGTTGTCTGCGTCGGGGCGGGAACGCGGCGTCCCGCGGCTTGTGCCGGTCGGCGCCAGCGGCGAGGATGGCGGCGCTGCGGACCGCGCAGCGCAGGGCCGCAGGGGGCCGGGATCCATGGAGCTGTTGACGCTGGAACACTTCGCCGGGTGCGTGAACGAGACGTTCTCGGCCGATCTCAACGACATGTCGGTCGAATTCGTGCTGGTCGAGGCCCGCCCCATCGCCGATCACGCGAAGAACCCGGCGCGCGCGCCGTTCTCGCTGCTGTTCCGCAACACCGCCCCGATCCTGTTCCCGCAGCAGATCTACACGATGCACCACCCGCGCGTCGGCGACGTCGGCATCTTCCTGGTGCCGGTGGCGCAGGAACGCGCCGGCTTCCTGTACCAGGCCGTCTTCAACTGAGGCGGGGCGTTCCGGGGCTGATGCGGCGCCGGAATGAGGGATCAGGCCGCCGGCGGCGCCCAGCGCATCGGCCAGTGGGTGCCGCGGAACGCGGGCCCGGTGACGACGAAGCCCAGTTGTTCGTACAGCCGGCGAGCGCCGGCGTTGTGGCCTTCCACGTGCAGGTGCATGCCGTGACCGCGTGCGGCGGCGGCGTCCTGGCTCGCGCGGATCAGCGCCGCGCCGACGCCGTGCCCGCGCAGCGCGGGGAACAGGCAGATGTCGACGATCAGGTGGTCCGGCGCCGTGCGCTGGAGGTAGTAGCGCCCGACCGGCTGGCCGGCGCGTTCGAGTGCGAGGAAATCGGTGTCGCCGTAGTGGGCGAGGTAATGCTGGTGCTGCAGCGCGAACTGCTGGTCCAGGAACTGCCGCTTGGCGGGCGCCGGCCACGGCACCGGCGCCATTTCCGCGGCGCGGGTGCTGGCGTAGAGGTCGCGCAGCCAGGGCAGGTCGTCGTCGTGCAGCCAGCGCAACGAAAACCCGCGCTCGGCAAGGAGCGCGGGTGTCGTCATGCGGTCGGGCCGTTCGGTTGGAAACGGCGTCAACCGCGCGGGCGCGGCGGCCATCACCTCAGGGGAAGGAGGGATAGATGCCCTGCAGCGCGATGCAGAAGTTCACGCCGAGGTACGGCTGCTGGTTCTCGTGCGGGAACCCGCCGCCCTGGCTGGGGCTGATCATGTTCGGTGCGAAGGTGGTGTTGGGCGCACTTGAATTGAACGGCTTGTTGGCGGACAGGCTGGGCTGCGACAACCCGCCGTTCGCGACCGGCGTGCCGACTTTCCCGGACGTGGGCAGGTAGGCGTTGATCCCGTGGTTGTGCTGCGGGATCTGGTTGCTGGTCAGCGTCACCGTGTTGACGCCGAAGGTCTGGCCCAGCGAGCGCGGCGACAGCCCCGGCCCGTTGCCCTGCTCGCAGCCGGCGCGGCCGGCGAAGTTGGGCAGCTGGAACGTGGTCTGGCCGTTGCCGCCGTAGATGGTGCCCAGCAGCGAGAACAGCGCGGTGTTCTGCGAAATGGGCAGCGTGGCGCCGTTGGCGAACGCCCAGCCACGCGGGTTGAAGTTGAAGCCGAACAGCTGGATTTCGCCGATGAAGGGTTGCGTCATGACTTGGTTCCTCCGATGAGGTCTCCGCGCCCGCGAGGGCAGCGGTCGCGCCTGCGTGGCGCGCGGAATGTGAGGTATGCGGCGATCAGGCCGGTGACGGGAAGATGCCGAACGTGGCGATGCAGTACTGCACCGTCAGCGTGGGCATGCAGTTCTCGTGCGGCTGGCTGCCGCCGGCGAGGCTGGTCGACTGCGTGGACATCGGCAGCACGGTCGCGCCGGTGATGTCGGAGGCATAGAAGGACTCGCCGCTGACCGAAGCCGGGAGCAGCGTGTTGCCTGGCGTGATGCTGCTGGCTGCGCCCGTGGTCACCACCAGGGTATGGGTGTGCGCCGGCATCTGCGTCGGCAGCACGGTCACGGTCTCGGTGCCGGCCCGTTGGCCGATGACGTAGTTGCTCAGGCCCGGGCCCTGGCCCTGGTGGATCGGCACCCGGCCGCGCAAGTCGGGCACGGCGAAGGTGGTCTGGCCGTCGCCGCCATAGGTGGTGCCGATCAGCGCGAAGAGGGCGTCGTACTCGGAAATGGCCAGGAGGCTGCCGTCGCAGGCCTGCCAGCCGTTGGGGGCGCCGCGGGTGCCAAAGCCGAACATGCGGATTTCGCCGATGTAGGGAGTGCTCATGATGTGCTCCGAATGAAGGACGATCGCGCGGTGGTCCGGCGCGAGGGTCCGTGGGTCCTTGTCGAGAGGCCGCGGCTCAGTTGCGCGACGGGAAGATGCCGCTCAGCGCGATGCAGAAGTTGATGACGCTGTAGGGCTGGATGTTCGGATGCGGCTGGTTGCCGCCGGCCGGCGCGACCGTCTGCGGGTTCTGCGGGACCAGCGCCCCGGAGCTGGGGCCGTACAGGGTCGGCACGGTGCCGGTGCTGGTGCTGGTGCCGTAGAGACGTCCACCGGCGTTCTGCTTGTCGCCGTTGAGGGTCGAAGCATTCATCGAATGCGTGTGGGACGGCAGGTTCGTGCTCAGCAGGGTGACGTTCTCGACGCCCGAGGACTGGCCGATCTGCACCGACGGGGGTTGCCAGCTCGGATCGACCGATGACGCGTAGCCGATCGGCGTGCGGCTGCGCAGGTCCGGCAGCGCGAAGTTGGTGGTGCCGTTGCCCCCGTACTGCGTCCCCAGCAGCGAGAACAGGGCCTGGTTCTGATTGATCGGCAGCAATTGGCCGTTGCTCAGCGCCCAGAACTTCGGTGCGAAATTGAAGCCGGCCATCATGATCTGGCCGATGAAGAATTCGCTCATCGTGGATCCCCCTTGGATGTGGCGCACCGCCTCATGCGGCGCGCGGGGGTACTCTGAACCAGCCCACGTCCCCCCACAAGAGCCCTACGGGGGCGTATGCGGGCGATTGATCCTTTCAAACGGGACTTCCCCTCTCCCGCCGATCCTGTTCCAATGCCGGCTCGTCCTGGCGCTGGAAGGCCGTGGCCGATGCGTGGCCCGTTGTCCGTTGTCACGACGGCAGGGCGATAGACCGCAAGGCCGTCCCGCAGGGACGAACCACAGGGGAACAGGGATATGCACATGCTCACGTCGCTCTTCGCGAAAGGCCGGGGCCGTTCGGCCCGTGCCGGTCTGATCGTCGTCCTGCTCGCGCTCGCCGCGATGTGGCCCACGCTGGCCAGTGCAGCCCACACGTCCGTGCAATGCGCGGCGAAGACCGGAACGGTCTCGCAGGGCGGCACGGTTGCCGTCGACGTCACCAACTGCGCCGTCAGCATCGCCTTCGCCGGCATCGGTGCGGTCGACGGTCCCGCGTTCCCGGCCCACGGTACCGCCAACCTGCGGATCACCGGCAGCAGCTGGTTCGTGGACTACAGCCACAACAACGACACCGCCACCAGCGACTACTTCGAATTCACCGACGGCACCGTCGCGGGCAACACCGTCGGCGTGACCATCACCATCACGCCGTCCGCCTCGCCCATCACCGTCTCGCCGGCCTCGCTGCCGACGATGACCGCGGGCACGGCGTTCTCGCAGACCCTGACCTCCACCGGCGGCCTCGCGCCCTATACCTACACGTTGCAGAGCGGCGTGCTCCCGGTCGGCCTGACCCTCAGCAGCGGCGGCGTCCTCAGCGGCACGCCGACCCAGCGCGGCGGCTACACCTTCAGCGTGCGCTCGACGGATTCCACCAGCCCCACCGCGCAGTTCGTCGACAAGGGCTACACCGGCACGGTCCAGAACCCGACCCTGACGCTCGCCACGCCCAGCGGCACCGCCATCCAGAGCGTCGCGTTCTCGCAAACGCTGTCCACCACCGGCGGCGTCGCCCCGCACACCTACGCGCTCGAGACCGGCACGCTGCCGGCCGGCATCACCATTTCCAGCGCCGGCGTGGTCAGCGGTACCACGGCCGCCGCGCCCGGCAACTATCCGGTCACCATCCGCGTCACCGATTCGAGCACCGGCCCGGGCAGCTACTTCGAGGTCGAGAACTACACCCTCACCGTCAGCCCGCCGCCGAGCGTCAGCATCGCGGTGTCGCCGGCTTCGGTGAGTGAAGACGGCGCGACCAACCTCACCTACACGGTCACCCGCAGCCTCAACCTGACCTCGCCGACCACGGTCAACATCACGACGAGCGGCACCGCCACGTCCGGCACCGACTACGCCGGCGGCGTCGCCACGGTCGTCATCCCGGCCGGTGCGACCACCGCGACCATCACGATCAATCCGAACGTCGACGGCACCGTCGAGGCCGACGAAACCGTCACCCTGACCGTCGCCGCCGGCACCGGCTACACCGTCGGTGTGCCGGCCAGCGCCACCGGCACCATCCTCAACGACGACGTGCCGAGCGCCACCATCAGCGTCTCGCCCGCGAATGTCGCGGAAGACGGTGCCCCGAACCTCGTCTACACCGTCACCCTGAACCAGGCGTCGTTCTCGGCGCTCTCGATCGGTTACACGATCGGCGGCACCGCCACCAACGGCACCGACTACGCGACCATCGCCTCGCCGCTGGTCATCCCGGCGGGCAGCACCACCGGCACGATCACCGTCAACCCGACCGCCGATGCCACCATCGAGTCCGACGAGACGGTCACCCTGACCCTCAACGCCGGCGCCGGCTACACCGTCGGCGTGCCTGCCAGCGCGACCGGCACGATCCTCAACGACGACCTGCCGAGTCTGGTGATCAACGACGTCACCGCGAACGAAGGCAACGCCGGCACCACCAACTTCACCTTCACGGTGAGCCTGAGCGCCCCGGCTGGCCCGGGCGGCGTCACCTTCGACATCGCCACCGCCAACGGCAGCGCCACGGGGGGTATCGACTACGTCGCCAGCGCGCTCACCAACCAGACCATCCCGGCCGGCAGCAGCACCTATACCTTCACGGTGCTGGTCAACGGCGAGCTGTTGAACGAGCCGAGCGAGACCTTCTTCGTCAACGTCACCAACGTGATCAACGCGGTCGTGATCGACGGCCAGGGCGTGGGCACGATCGTCAACGACGACCCGCTGCCCAGCCTGTCGATCAACGACGTCACCGTGACCGAAGGCAACAGCGGCACGACCAACGCCGTGTTCACCGTGACCCTGAGCGCGGCCAGCGGCCAGAGCGTGGGCGTGAACTACGCCACCGCCGACGGCACCGCGACCCAGCCGGCCGACTACACGAACACGTCGGGCTCGCTGACCTTCACGCCGGGCCAGACCACCCGCACCATCACGGTGCCGGTGATCGGCGAAACTGTGCCGGAAGCCAACGAGACCTTCTTCGTCAACCTGAGCGGCGCGAGCAACGCGACGATCAGCGACAACCAGGGCGTCGGCACCATCACCAACGACGACGTGCCGGTGACGATCAGCCCGGCCACCGTGCCCAACGGCGCGGTCGCGACGGCCTACAGCCAGACGATCACCGCCAGCGGCGGCGTCGCGCCGTACAGCTTCGCGGTCACCGCCGGCGCGCTGCCGGCCGGCCTGACCCTGTCGCCGGCCGGTGTGCTCAGTGGCACCCCGACCGCGGGCGGCACGTTCAACTTCACCGTCACCGCGACCGACAGCAGTCCGTTCCCGGGTCCGTTCGCCGGCACCCAGGCGTACACGCTGACCATCGCGCCGGCGACGATCACCCTGCCGGCGGTCGTGCTGCCGGGCGGCGTGCTCGGCGCGGCCTATACCGGCAACACCGGCCCGGCGTCGGGCGGCACCGCGCCCTACGCCTACTCGATCAACGCCGGCGCGCTGCCGGGCGGCCTGACCCTCAATCCGTCCACGGGTGCCATTACCGGCACGCCGTCGGCGCTGGGTACCTTCAACTTCACGGTGACCGCGACCGACAGCAGCACCGGCACCGGTCCGTACATCAGCAGCCGCGCCCACACGATCACCGTGATCGACGTGCCGCCGACGGCGACCAACTCCTCGCTGACCGTGGCTTACAACGCCGCGGCGACGAACGTCCCGCTGACCCTCGGCGGCGGCGCCGCGACCTCGCTGGCGATCACCACGGCGCCGACGCACGGCACCGCGATCGTCAGCGGCACCACGATCACCTACCAGCCGGACACCGGTTACGCCGGTCCGGACAGCTTCAGCTACACCGCCACCAACACCGGCGGCACCTCGGCGCCGGCCACGGTCTCGATCACGGTCAATGACCCGGTGATCACCATCACCCCGTCCGGTGGCTTCGCTGCCACCGTCGCCAGCCCGTACACGCAGACCTTCACCTTCAACGGTGGCGCGCAGCCGTGGTCGGGCTACCAGGTCACCAACCTGCCGGCGGGCCTGTCGATCACCGGCACCACTGCGAACACGGTGACGATCTCCGGCACGCCGACGCAGGCCGGTTCGTTCAACCTCAACGTGTCCGCCACCGACACCAGCACGGGCAACGGCCCGTACACCGTCGGCCAGGCGTTCACGCTGACCGTCGCCGCGCCCACGCTGACGATGACGCCGGCCGCGGGCACGCTGACCGCGCCGTATGCGGTGGCCTACTCGCAGGCCTTCACCGCCAGCGGTGGCGTCGGTCCGTACAGCTACGCCGTCACCGGCGCGCTGCCGGCCGGCCTCAGCCTGAGCGGCAACACGATCTCCGGCACGCCGACTGCGCCGGGCAGCTACCCGATCACGATCACTGCCACCGATACCGGTTCCACCGGCACCGGCTCGCCGTTCACCGTCGCGCGCAACTACACGATCACCGTGGCCGCGCCGACGATCACCGTGAACCCGGCCACGCTGCCGAATCCGGTCGCCGCGACCGCCTACAGCCAGACGGTCACCGCGACCGGCGGTGCCGCGCCGTACACCTTCTCGGTGACCGCGGGCGCGCTGCCGGCCGGCATCACGCTGGCCTCGGGCGGCACGCTGTCCGGCACCAGCAACGTCGTCGGCACGTACAACTTCACCGTCACCGCGACCGACAACTTCGGCCAGACCGGCAATCGCGCGTACACCGTGACGATCGCCGCGCCGACGCTGACGCTGACGCCCGCCGCGGGCACGCTGACCGCGCCCTACGGTGCCGCTTACTCGCAGGCGTTCACGGCCTCGGGTGGCTCCAACACCTTCAGCTACGCCCTCACCGGCGCGCTGCCGGCCGGCCTCACCTTCAGCGGCAACACGATCAGCGGCACGCCGACGGTGCCGGGCAGCTACCCGATCACCGTCACCGCCACCGACACCGTCCTGACCGGTGCGGGTGCGCCGTTCACGGTCGCCAACAACTACACGCTCAACGTGCCGGCGCCGACGATCACGGTGAACCCGGCCACGCTGCCGAACCCGGTGGCGGGCACCGCCTACGGCCAGAGCATCACCGTGACCGGCGGCGTCTCCCCGTACACCGTCGCGGTCACCGCCGGTGCGTTGCCGAGCGGCCTCACCCTGACCGGCGCCGGTGCGCTCTTCGGCACCTCGTTCCAGGTCGGCACGTTCAACTTCACCGTCACCGGCACAGACGCCAACGGCCAGACGGGCTCGCGCGCCTACACGGTGACCATCGCCGCGCCGGTGCTGACGATGACCCCGGCCGCGGGCACGCTCAACGCCACCTACGGCGCCGCGTACTCGCAGACCTTCACCGCCGGCGGCAGCCCGGGTCCGTACAACTACGTCCTGACCGGCGCCCTGCCGGCCGGCGTCACCTTCAGCGGCAACACGCTGTCGGGCACGCCGACCGTCCCGGGCAGCTACCCGATCTCCGTCACCGCCACCGACACGGTGCTGACGGGCACGGGCGCACCGTTCTCGATCACGCAGAACTACACGCTGGACGTCCCGGCGCCGGTCATCGCGATCGCCCCGGCGACACTGCCGAACACCACGGCCGGCCTGGCCTACAGCCAGACGCTGACCGCGACCGGCGGCGTGGCCCCGTACGCCTTCACCGTCACCGCCGGCAGCCTGCCGACGGGCACGACGCTGACGTCGGCCGGTGTGCTGTCGGGCACGACCACGGCCTCGGGCACATTCAACTTCACCGTGACAGCGACCGACGCCTTCGGCCAGAGCGCCAGCCGTGCCTACACCGTCGTGGTGGCGGTGCCGACGCTGACGCTGACCCCGGCGACGCTGCCGGCCGGTACCGCCGGTACGGCCTACTCGCAGGTGCTGACGATCAGCGGCGGCATCGCGCCGTACACGACGACGCTGACCGGCACACTGCCGACCGGCCTGACCTTCAACGCCGGCACCCGCACCTTCAGCGGCACGCCGACGCAGTCGGGCACGTTCAACCTCAGCGTGACCGTCACCGACAGCACCGGCGGCACCGCGGCCACCGTCACCAACAACTACACGCTGACCATCGCGGTGCCGACGCTCACGCTGACGCCCGCGGCGGGTGCGCTGCCAGGCGGCACGGCCGGCACGGCGTACACGCAGACGTTCACCGCGAGCAACGGCATCGCGCCGTACACCTACGCGCTGGCGTCCGGTGCACTGCCGGCGGGCCTGACGTTGAACACCGCGACCGGCACGCTCAGCGGCACGCCGACGGTGGCGGGCAACTTCACCTTCAGCATCCGCGCGACCGACAGCACCACCGGGACCGCGGCGACGGTGACGAACGCCTACACCCTGGCGCTGTCGGCGCCGACGATCACGATCAACCCGGCGACGCTGCCGGCCGGCGTGTTCTCGGTGGCCTACAACCAGACGCTGAGCGCGACCGGCGGTACCGCGCCGTACACCTACGCGGTGACGGTGGGTGCGCTGCCGGCCGGCGTGACCCTGAGCAGCGCCGGCGTGCTGAGCGGCACGCCGACGGTGTCGGGCGCGTTCGCCTTCACGGTGCGCGCGACCGACAACCTGGGCTTCCAGGGCACCCGTGCCTACACGCTGAACATCGTGCAGCGTCCGGATCCGTCGCGTGATCCGGAAGTCCGTGGCCTGCTGGAATCGCAGGCGGATGCGACCCGTCGCTTCGCCAGCTCGCAGATCGACAACTTCCAGCAGCGCATGCAGCGCTTGCACGGCGGTGGCGGTGACGGCGGGCACTTCGACAACGGCGTCTCGGCGGTGACCTCGCCGTACTGCCCGGAGATCGTGGGCCAGATCCCGGATCGCAACTGCTCGCGCAACGGTCTGGGCGGCAACGGCGGCTCGGCCGGCAACGGCCTGGCGGGCAACGGCATGACCGGAAACGGCATGACCGGCAACGCCGCGAACGGTAATGGCAACGGCAGCGCCTTCGGTGCCTGGGCGACGGGTTCGATCCGCTCTGGCAACCACGACGGCCGCGGCGGCAGCGCGGGCGTGGACTTCGAGACCGACGGCCTCAGCGTCGGCCTGGATTACCGCGTCAACGACGTCTTCGCTTTCGGCGGCGGCCTCGGCTATGGCCGCGACGGCAGCGACATCGGCGACAACGGCTCGCGCAACGACGGCAACGCCTACACGTTCGCTCTGTACGGCAGCTACAGCCCGGGCAACCGGTTCTTCGTCGACGGCCTGTTCGGCTACCAGACGCTGAGCTACGACCTGCGCCGCTACGTGACGGCGAACGGCGGCTTCGTCCGCGCCACCCGCGACGGTGCGCAGTGGTTCGGTTCGGTGTCGGTGGGTGCGGACATCGAGAACGGCGCATGGCGGTTCTCGCCGTACCTGCGCGGCGACGTGGCCCGTGCACAGCTCGACCGCTACACCGAGCACGGCGACCCGATCTTCGCGCTGAGCTACGACAGCATGGACGTCGACACCGACACCGGCAGCGCCGGCCTGCGCGTCGATTACCACCGCCAGATGTCGTGGGGCATGCTCGTGCCGAAGTTCATGGTCGAGTACCAGCACGACTTCAAGGCCGGCAGCGCGCAGACGATGCGTTACGCCGACCTGCCGCTGGGTCCGTTCTACCGCGCCGGCCTGAACGAGTTCGACCGCACGCGGTTGCTGTTCGGCTTCGGCCTGATGTTCGATCTGGACAACGACTGGTCCTTCCGCTTCGACTACCGCGGCATGGTGGGCAGCGACGACAAGGACCAGGGCATCCAGGTCAACGTCGACCGGAAGTTCTGATCGGGACCCGCTTCCGATCCATGCGACACCCGAGCGCCGCTGCCTCCGCAGCGGCGCTTTTTTTGCGCCGCGGCATCGCCATTCCGTGGTGGCGACGCAGTGATGCGCCGGTGGCGGCTGCCCCCGGGCCGCGCGCGGCATAGACTCCGCGCTCTTCCCCCGACCCCCGGAACCTCGATGTCCTTCTCGATCGCCGAAGACGCCGTCCCCGCCATTCGCCATGCCCTCGAACAGCTCCGCCACGTGCTGCGCAAGGGCCACGCCCACGCCGAGGCGCAGGGCTGGGATCCCGCCGTCCTGCTCGGCATGCGCCTGGCGCCCGACATGTTCGCGCTGACCCGCCAGGTGCAGATCGCCACCGACATGGCCAAGAACGCCGTCGGCCGCCTCAGCGGCGGCGAGGCGCCGAAGTTCGAGGACAACGAAACCACCTTCGGCGAACTCGACGACCGCCTCGCGCGCGCGATCGACTACATCGCCTCCGTGCCTGCATCGGCGTTCGACGGCGCCGAATCGCGCGCGATCGTCGTGTCCACGCGCAGCCGCGGCGACCTGCATTTCACCGGCCGTGAGTACGTCTTCGGCTGGGTGCTGGCGAACGTGCACTTCCACTGCACCACCGCCTACGGCCTGCTGCGCCACGCCGGCGTGCCGCTGGGCAAGGCGGACTACCTCGGTCCTGCGGGCCAGGGCTGAACCGCGTCACCGTGCCGGAGACGCCCACGCGGCGTCTCCGGCATCATGGCGCGATGCCGACCGCATCCGCGCGCTTCCACCTGATCTCCGGCAACCGGCTCGACCGGCTGGCGGCGCATCTCGGCGCGCGACTGGCGACGCCCGCGGACCCCGATTCGCTGGCGCAGGACGTGGTGCTGATCCCGCAGCCCGCCTTGCGGCACTGGCTGCAACAGGCGTTGGCCGAACGCTTCGGCGTTGCCGCCAACCTGGACCTGTGCACGCCGTCGGAATTCGTCTGGCGGCTGTTGCGCGCGGCGCGTCCCGCGCTGCCCGAGGCCTCGCCGTGGGACCGCGAACGCCTGCGCTGGGAGCTCTACGCACTGCTCGGTGACAACGCAACCGGCCTGCCGGAGCCAGTGCAGCACCATCTGCAGCGGGCCACGGCGGACGACAGGCGCGATTCGGGCGAACGCGCGATCACCCGCTACGCACTGGCCGATGCGCTGGCCGCGGCCTACGACCGCTACCAGGCCTATCGCCCCGACTGGCTGCGCGATTGGGAACGCAACGTGTCTGCCAGCCGCGACGACTGGCAGGCTCAGCTGTGGCGCAGCCTGCATCAGCGGCTGAAAGGATCCATGCATCGCGCCGCGCTGCTCGGCGACTGGCTGGCGCGGCACGACCGCGACGCCGAGGACTACGCCGGCATCGCACCGCCGGGACTGCCGCCGCGCGTGGCCGCGTTCGGCACCATCCACGTCTCGCCCGATGTACTGCACATGCTGGCGGTGGTGGGGCAGTGGATCGAACTCGATTTCTACCTGCCCATGCCGTCGGCCGAATACTGGGGCGATGTCGAATCGCTGCGCGAGCGCGTGAAGCGCGACGGCATCGCCTCGCTGTCGGCGGCGCTCGCCGATGCAGAACGCGACAATCCGCTACTCACTGCCTGGGGTGCGGGCGGTCGCGAAATCGTCGCACAGCTGTTTTCCTACGATGTGGTGCTGCCGCAGCGCGAGACAGAACTGTTCGTCGAGCCGGGCCGCGACACGCTGCTGCACCGCCTGCAGCAGGACGTGCTGGAGCGCGCCCCGCCGACCGCCGCCGCATACGACCCGGGCGATGTGTCGTTGCAACTGCACGCCTGCCACTCGAAGCTGCGCGAAGTCGAAGTACTGCACGATCAGTTGCGCGCCCTGCTGGATGACTGCCGCTTCGACCCGCCGCTGCAGCCGCGTGACATCGCGGTGCTGGCGCCCGATATCGCGGATTACCTGCCGCTGGCGCGCGCAGTGTTCGGCGGATTGTCGGCGGATGATCCGCGCTACATTCCGTTCGCGCTTGCCGATCGCCCGCAGGCGCAGTCACATCCGCTGGTGGCGATGCTGCTGGACGTGCTGGCCTTGGCAGACGCTCCACTCACCGCCAGCGGCTTTCGCGATCTGCTCGCGACACCGGCGGTCGCGCATGCGCTGCAGCTCGACACCGCCCAGCGCGCGCGGATCGACGACTGGTTCGCCGCTGCCGGCATCCGCTGGGGCGACGACGAGCACGCGCGCGAACGCGCTGGCGCCAGTCGTTGGCGCGAATACAGTTTCGATTTCGGCATCGATCGCCTGCTCAGCGGCTACGCCGCGGGCGATGGCGCGCACGCCTCCGTCGTCGGCACGGAACTGATCGCGCCGTATTCCGAACTCGAAGGCGCGGATGCCGAAACGCTGGATCGCGCGCTGGCGTTCTATCGCCGGTTGCGCGAGCTTGCCGCGTGGATGCGCGAACCGCATGCCGCGAGCGAATGGCGCGCGCGGCTCGCGGGCTGGCTGCAGGCGTCGCTGGCGCCGGTGCCGCAGGACGAGGCCGAAGCCCAGGCGCGACGGCTGCTGCTGGAAACGCTGGACGATTTCGCCAGCGAAGCCGCGAACGCGGGTGCATTGCCGGCCCTGTTGGTGCGCCGCGCGCTGCGCGACGCGCTGACCCTGCCGTCGCCGCATCGACCATGGCTGTCCGGCGGCGTGACCTTCGCTGGCATGGTGCCGCTGCGCACGGTGCCGTTCCGCGTGATCTGCCTGCTTGGGCTGGACGCCGACGCCTACCCGCGCCGCGAACCGGCCGACGACATCAATCGCCTGGTCGATGCGATCCAGGGCCGCGCGCCGCGCTATCCGGGCGACCGTTCGGTGCGCGACGACGACCGCTTCCTGTTCCTGCAGTTGCTGTGCGCGGCCGGTGACGTGTTCTATCTCAGCTACGGCGGCAGCGACGCACGCGACGGCAGCGTGCGCGAGCCATCGCCGGTGATCGCCGAACTGCTGGGCGCTATCGAGCGCATGCACGGCGAACAGGTTCGCGACCAGCTCTGCGTGCAGCATCCGCTGCAGCCGTTCTCGCCGCGCGCGTTCGGCGCGGGCGATGACGGTGGCGTCGAACCGCGGCGGTTTTCGTATCGGAAGGAATGGGCGATGCCCACGGCTGCGGCCATGCAGGTGAACGAACCTCCGTTCGTGACTGCACCACTGGCGATGGATACGGTCGAATTCGAACCGCCGGATCGCGACGCGCTGCAGGCGTTCTTCGCGAACCCGGCGAAAGCCTGGTTGCAGGATCGACTCGGCCTGCGATTGACGACCCGCGACGAGATGCCTGACGACCGCGAACCGCAGGGCAGCGACAAGCTGCGCCGCTACACGGTCATCGCGGCCTTGACTGCCGATGACCCGCGGCAGCGGATTGAAGACCATGACGGTGATGTGGTTCGGCGCATGCGCGCGCGCGCCGAATTGCCGCCGGGCCGCGATGGCGAAGCGCTGATCGAAGACACGCGGCCTCTGGCGCGCGGGCTGCTGGCAGAAGCGCGCGCCGTGCTGACCGCGTCGACATCGCCTGAGGTCGCCGAAGCCACGGCGCCGGTGGCATTCCGTTTCGACGACGTGCATCGCGACGCCGACGGCCATCCGCTGCGGTTGATCCTTGAATCCGGCAAGCTCGACGGCAAGCGCCGGTTGCGCGCGGGCATCGATCATCTGCTGCTGGCGTCGGTCCACGGCGCAGATGCGCGCACGGTGCTGGTTGGCGAGGGCGAAGCGAAGGGCGGCCGGAAGAAATCCGGCGATGCGCCAGAGGATGTGCCGCCGATCGCGATCCGGACCTTCGCGGGTATCGACCGCGACGCAGCGCTGGCGCGATTGAATGCGCTGCTCGCATTGTTTCGCCGCGGCCAGTGCGAACCACTGCCATTCGCGCCGAAGGCGGGCTGGGCCTACATCGAGAAATTCCGTGCGAAGCAACCGGCCGATCACGTCGCCGCATGGACTGCGGCGCAGCAGGCGTTCGCACCGCGCTTCGGCGATTACGGCGGGGAATCCGCCGATGCATGGCTGGCACTCGCGTTCCGTCCGCATGGCTTGTTCGATGCGGTCGACAGCGTGCGTGCTTTGGATTTCGGCGCGGTCGCGCGCGTGATCTTCGATGCCTTGGAGACGCAGGCATGAGCGCGTCCGATCCTCGCCCGCAGCCCGCAGGCGACAGCGGCGATCTCGGCCTTGCGTTGCCGCTGCACGGCTTGCGCCTGATCGAAGCCAGCGCCGGGACAGGCAAGACCTTCACGCTCGTCACGGTGCTGTTGCGCCTGTTGCTGGAGCGCGGCGTTCCGATCCAGAAGCTTCTGGCGGTGACCTTCACCCGCGCAGCCACCCAGGAGTTGCGCAATCGCCTGCGCCAACGTCTGCTCGCTGCACAGAAGGTGCTGGATGGCGCGACGACGCGCGACGACGACAGCGAAGCGAACGCTGCGAAGGCCGTGCTCGTGCAAGCCAGCGTGCAGGTCGACGCCGCCACGCTCCGCGACCGTCTGCGCGCGGCGCTGGCGCAGCTCGACGAAGCGCTGATCGCCACCATCCACGGCTTCTGCCAGCGCGCGCTGCGCGAGTTCGGTTTTCGCGCAAGGCTGCTGGCCGATGTCGAACTGGTCGACGGCGCACCCGAAGCCTGGGACGAGGTCGCGGCGCAGCTGTGGCGTTGCGCGGCCGGCGACGAGGGCGATCCCGCACAGTACGCGCTGCTGCGCGAGGTCTGGTCGCGTCCCGCCGCGCTGGCGAAGTCTCTGCCGGAACTCTGCGATCCGGCGCGCACGACGTTGCCGCGTGCGGAAGAATCTGAGGCCGCGACCGCCTTGCACGCACTGCGCGCGGAGGCGCAGGCGCGTTTCGCGGCGCTGATGCAATTACGCGGCGAACGCACCCAGGACCAGTTGATCGAAGCGGTGTGGCGCGCCAGCGAAGATGTTGCGTTCGCCGCAGCGCTGGCCGAACGTTGGCCGTTGTTGTTGATCGATGAATTCCAGGACACCGACCCGCGGCAGTGGCACATCTTCAGTCGTATCCACGACGCGAGCGATCCGGAGCAGCGGCTGCTGTGCCTGATCGGCGATCCCAAACAGGCGATCTACCGTTTCCGCGGCGGCGATCTGGAGACGTATCTGAGCGCCCGCGACCGCGTGCGTCGTCTGGCGGACGCGGGTGGGGCGGCAGGCGAGTACGCGCTCGACGCCAACTATCGTTCGCGGCCCGCGATGCTGCAGGCGCTGGAGACCGTGTTCACCGCGCACGCGCAGCCGTTCCGCGATCCGCGCATCGAATTCCATCCGTTGCGCGCGGCGGGCGGCGCGACCGACGCCGATCTGCGCATCGACGATGCGCAGGTGCCCGCATTGACCCTGCATTGGCTGCCGCCACCCGCGCCAGACAAGACGCAGCATCATTCGTCGAATGCCTACAAGGGTTTCCGCAGCAAGGACGACGAACTGCCGCTGATGTGCGCGACGGCAGTCGCGGTCATCGCCGATCTGCTCGCACACACAACATTGCGCGGTGAACCGCTGCGGCCGTCCGACATCGCAGTGCTCACGCGCAGCAACGACGAAGCGCTGCGGATGCAGCGTGCGCTGGCCGCCGCAGGCGTGCCGGCGGCGCTGCTCAGCAAGGGCGGCGTGTTCGACAGCGAGGCCGCCGGTATGCTGCAGACCGTGCTGCGTGCGCTGGCTGAACCCGGCAACCCTGGGCTGTTCCGCGCCGCACTTGCCACGCCGCTGCTGGGCTTCGACGCCGCGGCGATCGAAGCCTTCGACAGCGACCCGCAGCGTTCGGCACGGACCATCGACGACTTCGACCGCGCCGCGGCGCTATGGCGCAGCCGCGGCCCGCTGCCGGCGCTGCTCCCGTTCGCGCGACAGGCCGCGCCGCGCTGGCTGGGCGAGATCGGCGGCGCGCGCCGGCTCACCGATCTGCTGCATCTGCTGGAACTGTTGCAGGCCGAAGCGCCGCAGCATCATGGTCCGGCCGAACTGCTGCGCTGGTTCTCGACGCAGGCCGATGCCAGCACTCGCGAGAACGACAGCCGCCAACTGCGACTGGAGGCCGATGCCGGGCTGATCCAGATCACCACCATGCACAGGGCCAAGGGTCTGGAGTATGCCGTGGTGATACTGCCGTTCGTGGCGCGGTTGGGCGAGCCGCCGCCGTCCTCACTGAAGGTATATGACTTTCATCTCGATACGACCGGCCCGGCGCGCGCGTGGGTGGCGAAGGCATTGCCGGCGTCGCCCGATTTCGATGCGAAAGGACGCGCCGAAGACGAGGACGCTGCCGAAGCGCAGCGCCTGCTCTACGTCGCGTTGACGCGCGCCAAGTACGCGATCCATGCGGTGTGGAGCCGCAGCGGCAGCACCGAGGACACCGCGCTGCACTGGCTCCTGCACGACGGTGCGCGCATGGGCCGCAAGGCCGACACGCTGGACGCCGCGGGCATGCGTGCGCGGCTTGACGCGCTGGCTGCGCGTGACCCCGGCATTGCGGTACGCGATGTCGATATCACTGCACTGCCGGCGTCCATCTCGCGTGCGGTCGCCGCGGTCGCACACCGTGGCACTGCGCCGGTACCCCCGCCGCCGGTGCGCGAAGCGCGGCGTCGCTTCGCCAACGATGCACGGTTGCACAGTTTTTCATCGCTGCTCGCGCACGGCGACGATGTCGAAACGATGCGCGGCGCGGAGGATGAATCGATTGCGATCGCGATCGAAGAAGTCGAAGCCACGAGCCTTGGCGGCACGGCGTTCGGCAATGCGGTGCACGCGGTGCTGGAAACTGCCGACGCCATGGCGTGGCGTCGCGATGCCGATGTCCAGGTGACGCTGCTCGACGACCACTGGCCCGACAGCCAGCGCGAACTGCTGGAACGCGCGCTGATGCGCCAAGGGCTTGCAGCGACGCCCGTGCATCTGGCGCAGACCGCGCGGCTGGTATCGCGGGCGCTGAACGTACGGTTGCCCGGCGACGTGCGTCTGTGCACGCTGCCGGCGTCGATGCAGGCCCGCGAGATGGCGTTCCATTTCCGGCTGCGGCCCATGCGCATCGACGCCGTGTATGCGCTGTTGGAGGCGCACGGTTACCCGCGCGCGCGCAAACCCGCGCAGGCGACGCTGGACGGGTTGATGCAGGGCTACATCGACCTCGTCTACCGCGATGCCGACGGCCGTCATTGGGTGCTCGACTACAAGACCAACCGCCTGCCCGGCTACGGGCCGGAGTCGCTGCGCCATGCGGTGCGCGTGCGCGATTACGACCTGCAATACCTGATCTACCTCGTCGCGCTGCGGCGCTGGCTGCGCCTGCGGCATGGCGAGCGTTTCGACGACGCGACGATGATCGGCGGCGCGGTCTACCTGTTCCTGCGCGGCATCGATCCGCACGACGATGGCGATGGCATCTCTTCGCGGCGCGGTGTGCACGTCGATCCGGTGTCGCCGGCGCTGCTCGCGGCACTCGATGCGCTGTTCGATGGCGGAACCGAAGCGACGGAGTCGACGCGATGAGCGCTGACGATCGCGACGCCATCGCCGCGCGCGCGCTGCGCCATCTGCAGGCCGAAGGCGCGTTGCGCACGGTCGACGCCGCCTTCGCCGCGCTGCTGCGCGAACGCCTGCATGCGTCGACGCCGGTGGCGCTCGCCGGTGCGCTGGCGATGCGCGCGGTCGCGCTCGGCCACAGCAGTTTCGCGCTGGCCGATGCCGGCGCGCTGCTGGCGGCGCTGGACGTGCAGGCGACCTTGCCTGAGACCGATGCCTGGGCCGAGGCGCTGCGCGCGTCGTCGCAGGTGGCGCTCGAACGGGAGGGCGACGACCCGCGCGGCACGCTGCTGTCGTTCGCGCACGGCCGCGTCGCGCTGCAACGCTATGCGCGCTACGAGCAACGACTGGCAGATCGGCTGGTGCAGCGCGCCGACGCGACGATCGAAGCGTCGGCGTCGCCACCGCTGGCCGATGCATTGCGCGCGTTGTTTCCGTTGCGCAGCGACGACACCGGGCTTGATCGTCAGGCGCTTGCGGCCGCCATCGCCCTGCGCCGGCGACTGCTGCTGATCACCGGTGGCCCGGGCACGGGCAAGACGACGACGGTCGCACGGCTGCTCGCGCTGCGGCTCGCGGACGCGCGCCTGCGTGACGCGCCCGCACCGCGCATCGCACTCGCTGCGCCCACGGGCCGCGCCGCCGCGCGCCTGGGCGAGGCCATCGATGCGGTGCTGCGCGCCGATGTCGACGCCGGCCGTCTCGATGCCGCGCTCGCCGACGCCGTGCCGCGTCGCGCCCGCACATTGCATCGCCTGCTCGGCGCGCGGCCCGGTCGCGTCGGGTTCCGCCACGATGCGCGACATCCGCTGCCGTTCGATCTGGTCGTCGTCGACGAAGCCTCGATGATCGACCTGCCGCTGATGGCGAAGCTGGTCGACGCCGTACCCGACGACGCGACGCTGGTGCTGCTCGGCGACCCGGACCAGTTGCCCGCGGTCGAGGCCGGCGACGTGCTCGGCGGTTTGTGCGTCGCCGCGGGCGATGGTCTCGCGTTCCCGTCGCACGATGCGGCGTTCGCATCGGCGCTGCTTGATGCCGAGGTGCCGGCGACGTCCGACGATGCGCCGCTGGCCGGTGCGCGCGTGCAGCTCGTGCGCGGCTGGCGGCAGGCGGGCGCGGCCGGATTGCGCACGCTCGCCGATGCGGTGCAGCGCGGCGATGCCGATGCCGCGCTCGCGGTGCTCGATGGCGAGGACGCCTCGCTCGACTGGCACCAGGGCGACACGCTGGCGCTCGCCGACACGCTGCGGCGCGAGGCGTTGCCTGCGTTCGTCGCGGTGCGCGATGCCGACGATCCGGCGCAGGCGCTGCAGCGCGCGACCACGCTGCGCCTGCTCACCGCACTGCGTCGAGGTCCGTTTGGCGCCGAGCACTGGAACGCGTGGTGTGCGACCGAGCTCGGCGGGCGCACGCCGTATTTCCACGGCCGTCTGCTGGCGATGTCGGCCAACAGCGAACGCCACGGCCTGTTCAACGGCGATCTCGGCGTGGCCTGGCGTGATGCGCAGGGCGAGATCGCGGTGTGGTTCGATACCGCGAACGGCCTGCGTGCGTGGCGCCCCGCGCAGTTGCCCGCGCATGCGTCCGCGTGGGCGACCACCGTGCACAAGGCGCAGGGGTCGGAGTTCGCGCGGATCGCGCTGATCCTGCCCGACGTCGATGCCCGCGTGCTGTCGCGCGAGCTGCTGTACACGGCGCTGACCCGCGCGCGCGAACGTGCGCTGCTGTGGGCGTCGCCGGACCTCCTGCGGCGCAGCATCGACCGCCGCACCTGGCGAGATTCCGGGCTCGCCGCACGCCTGCAAGCACGCGTGCGACCCGTGGAATGAGGCGTTGCGATCGTGCACGGGCCGGCACTGCGCGGCCGTCGCGGGATCGCGCTACCATGCCCGTCCCCCGCCGGAGACCCCCGCCATGTGCGCGCACGATTCCCACGACGATTCCCGTGACGGACAGCCGCAGGACACCGCCGCGAACGCAGCGGACGAACGCCATGGCGTGAGCCGCGTGCAGGCCGAGGAGGCCGTGCGCGTGCTGCTGCGCTGGGCCGGCGACGACCCGACCCGCGAAGGCCTGCTCGACACGCCCAAGCGCGTGGCGAAGGCGTATTTCGACTGGTTCAGCGGTTACGCCATGGACCCCGAGGAATACCTCAAGCGCACGTTCGAGGAAGTCGAGGGCTACGACGAGATGGTCGTGCTGCGCGACATCGAATTCGAGAGCCACTGCGAACACCACATGGCGCCGATCGTCGGCCGCGCGCATGTCGGCTACCTGCCGAGCGGTCGCGTCGTCGGCATCAGCAAGCTCGCCCGCGTGGTCGAAGCCTACGCGCGCCGCTTCCAGGTGCAGGAGAAGATGACCGCGCAGATCGCGCGCTGCATCCAGATGACCCTGCAACCGCGCGGCGTCGGCGTCGTCATCGAAGCCGCGCACGAATGCATGACCACCCGCGGCATCCACAAGCGCGGCGTCAGCATGGTCACCTCGAAGATGCTCGGCACCTTCCGTGACGACGCGCGGACCCGCAGCGAGTTCCTGGAACTGATCCGGGTGCGTGGGGGAAGGTGATCCGTGCCGGCGTAGTCACGTCGGTGGTAGGTGAGTGAACTGCCAAATCACGACATGAGAACTTGCAGGCTGGGTGCTCTGCACCCAGATGTTGTGTGCCAGACAACTCTGGGTCGATGACTTGGCTTGCGAACTCAGAGATATTGGGCGGTGGTGATAATCAGCTTTCTGTCAGGCTGGCTGCAGGAAAGCGTCATGGCGGCATCGTTTGTCCAGACCTTCACCATGTAAAGAAACTTCGTCTGGACGATGTTTTTTGCCGGGTACTGCCCTTCAATGGAATCTACGATGGCGTCAACTTTTCCTACGCAAACGTTGAATGCCATGACTTGATTCTGTGTGGTAGGGGTTCCCTGTTTTGGTGGCTTTCCTGATTCGACCATTTTCCGGAGTTGTTCCGGGGTGTAGGTCTTTGCCGCATTTGCAGGAAATGAAAAAAACATTGCAGAAATGAAAGCTGCAAAAATCAGATGACGCATCGCCGGTTGTCTCTTCTATGGCCCTTGATTCATGAGTTCAGATGCATAGTGCATCGCATGGCATGTTTGAATTCGGAGCGTTAGGTGTCGTCCAGGCGGGTCCAGAAGACGCATTTGCTGTATTGACCAAAGATATCCTGGCTGCGCGATGCGTGGCCTGTGAATCCATGGCGCATGCAGATCGTCTTGATGCGCTTTCCCAGCATCGAATGAAATGTCTGGAAGGGTGTTTCGCTTTCTACGGAAGACAATTCCGCGATGTATGCGTGCTGATTTTTCTGCACGATTTTCCGAATGATTTCGTGGGAATCAAATTCGCTGCCTGCCTCAAGAATTGCCGCTTCGATTTGTTCGTCGGAGATCTTCATGATGCCTTCAATCATGGGGTTTCGCTCTCCGTCCTTTGTAAAACCTGTGCGAATGCAATTCAACCTGTCATAACGAGCAGGTTCCTTGCCTGTGGTGACATGGCAGGTATTTCGGCAGGCGCTGTCCGCGCCCGGCTTACACCGCGCCGATGAACCGCACGATACTGCCCGCCGCGTCGCGGCCTTCCTGCACCGCGGTGACGACGAGGTCCGCACCGCGGACACCGTCGCCGCCGGCGAACAGTTTCGGGTTCGTCGTCTGGTACGGATGCACGGGATTCGCGGGATCGAAGCGGAACGGGTGGTGCGGCGGCGGCGCGGGCGTGACGCGGATGCGGCCGTCCTCGTGCAGCGTGACGCCGTGGGCGACGAGCCACGCCGGCGGATCGGGCTGGAAGCCGAACGCGATCAGCACGATGTCGGCGTCGAGGTCGACTTCACTGCCGGGCACCTGTTCGGGGCGTCGGCGGCCGCGGGCATCGGGTTCGCCGAGGCGGGTTTCGGCGACGCGCACGGCACGGACATGGCCCGTGCCGTCGTCGAGCAGTGCCAGCGGCGCGCGCTGGAACAGGAAACGCACGCCTTCCTCGCGTGCGTTCGCGACCTCGCGCGCGGAGCCGGGCATGCTGGCTTCGTCGCGGCGATAGACGCAGCTCACTTCGGCCGCGCCCAGGCGCACGGCGCTGCGCACGCAGTCCATGCCGGTGTCGCCGCCGCCGAGCACGACCACGCGCTTGCCGCGCAGGTCGGGCAGTTCGACGCGGTCTTCCCAGCCGGCGATGGGCCGGCCGGCGGCATTGTCTTCGCCGATCACGATGCGGCCGTTCTGCACGAGGAACGGCAGCGCCGGCAGCACGTTGTGCAGGTCCTGGCCGGGCAGCTGGCCGTCGGTGTAGCGATAGCTGCCGAGGCCGAGGAACACCGCGTCGAAGTCGGCGAGCAGCGTGTCCAGCGACACGTCGCGGCCGATCTCGACGCCGAGGCGGAATTCGACGCCCATGCCTTCGAGCACGCGGCGGCGTTCGGCGATCACGGTCTTTTCGAGCTTGAAGCTGGGGATGCCGAACTGCAGCAGGCCGCCGATCTGTTCGTAGCGATCGAACACCACGGCCTGCACGCCCGCGCGCGCGAGCCGGTCCGCGCAGGCGAGGCCCGCGGGGCCGGCGCCGACGACGGCGACGCGCTTGCCGGTGGCCGGCGCGTGCGAGAGATCGGGCGTCCAGCCTTCGGACAGCGCCTTGTCGACGATGTATTTCTCGACCGCGCCGATGGTGACCGCGCCGAAGCCGTCGTTGAGCGTGCACGAGCCTTCGCACAACCTGTCCTGCGGACAGACGCGGCCGCAGATCTCCGGCAGCGGGTTGGTCTCGTGGCACAGCGCCGCGGCTTCGTGCACGCGGCCTTCCCGAGCGAGTTCCAGCCACTGCGGGATGAAGTTGTGCAGCGGGCAGCCCCAACTGCAGTACGGGTTGCCGCAGTCGAGGCAGCGCGACGCCTGGGTCTTCGCCTCGGGCTCGCCGAAGCGGCCATACAGCTCGTGCCAGTCGCCGTCGCGACGCGCCTCGACCGGCACGCGATCGGGCATCTGCCGCTGCGATTGCAGGAACGCCTGTGGCGTCTTCTTGCTCATGGACGTGATCCCCCGCATGCGCCTGCCGAACGTCGGCCCCCACCCATCCGCGCTGCGCGCGGATCGCCCTCCCCCGCGTGCGGGGGAGGGATGGGGAGGGCGTATGAATCTCCCTCCCCCGCATGCGGGGGAGGGTTGGGGAGGGGGCGCGGCCGCGATGCCGTGCGATGTGTCGCGATGTGCGTGATCGTCATGCCGCGCGCCTCAGGGTTTCGCCCAGCGACTCGATGCTCACCGCCTTCGGCTTCACCAGCCAGAACTTGCCGAGGTAGTCGCGGAAGTTGTCGATCAGCCGCTGCGCCAGCGCGCTGCCGGTGAGGCGCTGGTGGCGTTCGAGCAGGTCGAGCAGGTGCGAGCGGTGGTTCTCGAAGCCTTCGTGGTTGATGCGCAGGATGTCGATCAGCTCGTGGTTGTAGCGATCGACGAAGTCGCGGTCGATGTCGAGCACGTAGGCCATGCCGCCGGTGAAGCCGGCGCCGAAGTTCAGGCCGGTGCGGCCGAGGACCGTCACGATGCCGCCGGTCATGTATTCGCAGCAGTGGTCGCCCGCGCCTTCCACGATCGCCAGCGCGCCGGAGTTGCGCACGCCGAAGCGTTCGCCAGCGCGGCCCGCGGCGTAGAGTTCGCCGCCGGTGGCGCCGTACAGGCAGGTGTTGCCGAGGATCGGCGATTCGCTGGCGACGTAGCGCGCGCCCTGCGGCGGGCGGATGACGATGCGGCCGTCGGCCATGCCCTTGCCGACGTAGTCGTTGGCTTCGCCTTCGAGTTCGAGGTGCAGGCCGCCGGCGAGGAACGCGCCGAAGCTCTGGCCGGCGCTGCCGTCGAAATGCAGGTCGATCGGCGCGCCGTGCATGCCGTGGTTGCCGTGCAGGCGCGCGATGCGACCGGACAGGCGCGTGCCGATGCTGCGGTCGGTGTTGCGGATCGGATGGCGGAACGCGCCGCCGCGCTTGTGCGCGATGACGTCGGCGAGGTCGGTTTCCAGCGTCGCGGCGAGACCGGTCGGTGCCGGCTGCGGCGCGCGCACGCCGCAGCGCGCGGGGCCGACGAGGCCGTCGGTCGACAGCAGTGGCGCGAGGTCGAGCAGGCGATGCACCGGCAGCGTGCCTTCGGTCTGGCGGAGCAGATCGGTGCGGCCGACGATCTCGTCGAGCGTGCGCGCGCCGAGCTGCGCGAGATAGCCGCGCACTTCCTCGGCGAGGCCGCGGAAGAAATGCTCGACGCGTTCGGGCAGGCCGGTGAAGTGGTCCTCGCGCAGGCGGTCGTCCTGTGTGGCCACGCCGGTGGCGCAGTTGTTGAGGTGGCAGATGCGGAGGTACTTGCAGCCCAGCGCGATCATCGGCGCGGTGCCGAAGCCGAACGATTCGGCGCCGAGCAGCGCGGCCTTGATCACGTCGAGGCCGGTCTTCATGCCGCCGTCGGCCTGCACGATCACGCGGTCGCGCAGGCCGTTGGCGATCAGCGACTGCCGTGCTTCCGACAGGCCGAGTTCCCACGGCGTGCCGGCGTAGCGGATCGAGGAGATCGGGCTGGCGCCGGTGCCGCCGTCGTGGCCGGAGATGGTGACGAGATCCGCGCCGGCCTTCGCGACGCCGCTGGCGATCGTGCCCACGCCCGCGTGTGCGACCAGCTTCACCGAGATCAGCGCCTCGGGATTCACCTGGCGCAGGTCGTAGATCAGCTGCGCGAGGTCCTCGATCGAATAGATGTCGTGATGCGGCGGCGGGGAGATCAGGCCGATGCCCGGGCGCGCGTAGCGCAGCCGCGCGATCAGCGCGTTGACCTTGTGGCCGGGCAGCTGGCCGCCTTCGCCGGGCTTGGCGCCCTGTGCGACCTTGATCTGCAGCACTTCGGCGTTGACGAGGTATTCGGGTGTCACGCCGAAGCGGCCCGACGCGACCTGCTTGATCTTCGACACCTTGTCGGTGCCGTAGCGCAGCGGGTCTTCGCCGCCTTCGCCGGAATTGCTGCGGCCGCCGAGGCGGTTCATCGCGATCGCCAGCGCCTCGTGCGCTTCGGGCGACAGCGCGCCGAGGCTCATCGCCGCGGTGTCGAAACGCTTGACGATGCTTTCGACCGGTTCGACCTCATCGAGCGGAATCGGCGTCGCCTTCGCCGTGTCGAGCGCGAGCAGGTCGCGCAGCGCGGCGGGCGGGCGGCCGTTCACCGCGGCGGCGTAGGCGTTCCAGTCCTCGCGCAGGCCGCTGCGCACGGCGCGCTGCAGCGTGGTGACGACGTCGGGGTTGTACTGGTGGTACTCGCCGTTCGGCGTGAACTGCAGCAGGCCGCCGAATTCCGGCAACGCGTTGTTGTCCCAGGCGCGCGCCGCGACTTCCGCGGTCTCCGTCTGCAGCTGTTCGAACGTGGCGCCGCCGATGCGCGACGGCGTGCCGGTGAAGCACAGGTCGACGACTTCCTTCGCGAGGCCGACGATCTCGAACAGCTGCGCGCCGCGGTAGCTGCCGATGGTGCTGATGCCCATCTTCGAGATGATCTTCAGCAGGCCCTTCTTGATGCCGCGGCGGTAGCTGCGGCCGATCTGCGTGCCTTCGCCGTGCTTGGTCTTGAGGATGCCGCGCTCGCCGAGGTCGTGCAGCGTCTGGTAGGCGAGGTAGGGATACACCGCGGTCGCGCCGTTGCCGATGAGGCAGGCGAAGTGGTGCGGATCGCGCGCGGTGCCGGTCTCGACGATGAGGTTGGACGTGCAGCGCAGGCCGGTGCGCACGAGATGCTGGTGCACCGCGCCGGTGGCGAGCAGCGCGTGCGCCAGCAGGTGGTCGCGGCGCGGACGGCGGTCGGTGAGGATCAGCAGCAGCACGCCGTCGCGCGCGGCGGCCTCGGCCTCGGCGCACAGGCGTTCGAGCGCGGCGCGCAGGCCTTCTTCGGGCGGATAGTTCAGATCGAGGTAGCGATGCGATTCGGCGTACGGTGCCATCGTCAGCAGCTGGCGCTGCTTGCGCTGCGACAGCACCGGCGAGTTCAGCATGACGTGCGCGACCTGCTCCGGCCCGTCGGCGAAGAGGTTGCCCTCGCGGCCGATCTGCGTGCCCAGCGACATCACGCAGTCTTCGCGCAGCGAATCGATCGGCGGATTGGTCACCTGCGCGAACGCCTGGCGGAAGCGGTCGTACAGCGGCCGCACCTGCGCGGAGAGCGCGGCCATCGGCACGTCGTCGCCCATCGAGCCCACGGCTTCCTGCTCGGTTTCCGCCAGCGGGCGCAGGATCTGCTCGCGCTCCTCGCGGGTGAGCTGGAACAGCTTCTGGAAGCCGGCCAGCGTCGACGCGTCGAACGGCATCGAGGTGAGGTTCGGATCGACCAGTTCGGTGTGCAGGTAGGTCATGCCCTGCTTCAGCCACTGCTTGTACGGCGCGCGCGCGCGGTTGATCGCGTCGATGGCGTCGGAATCGAGCAGGCGGCCGGTCTCCAGGTCCGCGGCGATCATCTGCCCCGGGCCGAGCTTGCCCTTGGCGAGGATGCGGGCGTTGTCGACGTCCCACACGCCGGCTTCGGACGCGACCATGAAGGTGCGGTCGTCGCTCACCTGCCAGCGCGCGGGGCGCAGGCCGTTGCGGTCGACGGTGCACGTGGCGAAGCGGCCGTCGAAGGCGACGATGCCGGCCGGGCCGTCCCACGGCTCGCTGTTGAGCGCGTAGTACTCGTAGAACGCCAGCAGGTCGGCGTCCTTGTATTCCAGCGACTGCGTCGCCGGCGGGATGAGGATGCGCAGCGCCTTCAGCAGATCCATGCCGCCGGCCTGCAGCAGTTCCAGCATCGAGTCGAGGCTCTGCGAGTCGGAGCCGCTCATCTCGATCGGCGGATCGAACTCGGCCGGATCGAACCCGTTCGGTCGCCAGATGTGGGCGCGGGCACGGGCCCAGACGCGGTTGCCGGCGATGGTGTTGATCTCGCCGTTGTGCGCGAGCAGGCGGAACGGCTGCGCCAGCGGCCAGCGCGGGCTGGTGTTGGTGGAGAAACGCTGGTGGAAGACGACCGCGCTGCTCGCCAGTTCCGGCCGCTGCAGGTCGGGATAGAGCGCCTGCAGCGATTCCGGCAGCACCATGCCCTTGTAGCCGATGCTGCTGGCCGAGAGGCTCACCACGTGCAGGCCGGGGACGTCCTGCAGCGCCTGTTCGGCGCGGCGTCGCGCCACGTACAGCGCGCGCTGGAATTCCGCCGCCGCCATGCGCGCGCCTTCGACGTCGAGCACGGGGACCACGAAGATCTGTTCGATTGCCGGCAGGTGCGCGCGGGCGAGATCGCCGCAGACCGACGCGTCCACCGGCACCGTGCGCCAGCCCGACACCGCCAGGCCGACGCCGCGCAGCGCCTGGGCGAAGGCGGCGCGGACGCGGTCGATGGCGTCCGCGTCGTGCGGCATGAATACGATTCCCGAGGCGTAGCGCTGGCCGAGGACGATGCCGGATTCGGCCGCGATCGCGCGGAGGAAGGCATCCGGGGTCTTCAGCAGCAGGCCGCAGCCATCGCCGGTGCGTCCGTCGGCGGCGACGCCGCCGCGGTGGGTCATGCGGGCCAGCGCCTCGAGCGCGCTGCGCACGAGGGCAGGGCTGGGACGATCGTCGAGTTGCGCAATCAGCCCGAAACCGCAGGCATCACGCTCGTCGCGTGGGTCGTAGAGGCCGGTCAGGCCGCGTTGATCGCTTTCCATCGGACGGGCTCCGGGAAGGGAACGCCAGGGGATTCACGGGGAATCGGGAGGCGCGGACGCCCTCGCGGGCCGATCGGGTCCACGGGAACGTCCATCGCAGGATGACCCGACTAAAGCACAATTGGTGCACTGCGGCAACCGGGGGGCCGGGTCCATTCGTCGAAGGGTGGCGTCCGTCGCGGACACCGTGGTCCGGCGGTGCGGAGTAGACTGCGCCCTCGCTCCGCTGCCTCCCCGTCCCCACGTGAACACGCCCCTGGTCGCCGGCCGGCGCCGCGCCGCGCTGGCCTTCATCTTCGTCACCGTGCTGATCGACGTGCTGGCGTTCGGCGTCATCATCCCGGTGTTGCCGCATCTGGTGCAGCAGTTCGTCGGCGGCGACGAGTCGAAGGCCGCCTACTGGGTCGGCGTGTTCGCCAGCGCGTACTACTTCGTGCAGTTCTTCAGCTCGCCGATCCAGGGCGCGCTGTCGGATCGCTACGGCCGCCGCCCGGTGATCCTGCTGTCGTGCCTGGGGCTGGGCGTCGACTTCATGTTCATGGCGCTGGCGCCGAACCTCGCCTGGCTGTTCGTCGGCCGCATCATCTCGGCGATCACCTCGGCCAGCTTCAGCACCGCCAACGCCTACATCGCCGACGTCACCGCGCCGGAGGAGCGCGCCAAGGGCTTCGGCATGATCGGCGCCGCGTTCGGGCTGGGCTTCGTCATCGGCCCGCTGCTCGGCGGCGTGCTGGGCGACGTCGACCTGCGCCTGCCGTTCTGGTTCTCCGCGGGCCTGGCGCTGCTGAACGTGCTGTACGGCCTGTTCGTGCTGCCGGAATCGCTGCCGCCGGAGAAGCGCACGTCGAGCTTCGACTGGTCGCACGCCAGGCCGATGGGCGGCGTGGCGCTGCTGCGCGATTACCCTGCGATCTGGGGCCTGGTCGCGCTGGTGTTCATGGCGAACTTCGCGCACTACGTGTATCCGAGCACGTTCGTGCTGTTCGCCGACGTGCGCTACGGCTGGGACCAGAAGCACGCCGGCTACGTGCTGGCGGTGGTCGGCGTGATCAGCGTGATCGTCAATGCGGTGCTGGTGGGCAAGCTGGTGAAGGCGCTGGGCGAACGCCGCGCGATCCTGCTCGGCCTGGCCTGCGGCGTCGTCGGCTTCCTGATCTACGGTATCGCCGACACCGGCTGGCTGTTCCTGTGCGGGCTGCCGGTCAGCGGCCTGTGGGCGATCGCGAGCCCGGCCACGATGTCGCTGATCTCGCGCCAGGTCGGCCCCGAAGTGCAGGGCCGCGTCAACGGTGCACTGACCGGACTGGTGTCGCTGGCCGGCATCTTCGCGCCCGCGCTGTTCGCCGGATCGTTCGGCTACTTCATCGGCCCGCATGCGCCGGTGCACCTGCCCGGCATCGCGTTCCTGCTCGCCGCGGTGCTGCTCGCCTGCGGCTGGCTGATCGCGTGGCGCCATGCACGCGCACCGGCGACTGCGCCGGCCGCGATGCCGCCCGCGCCGGAGGTGGCGGGCGGGTGAACGCGCCCGTTCCGTTGCCGGATTCAATCGACACACGCGGAACGACTGCGCAGCAGCCGGTCGAGGCCAACATCGTCGAAATCCGGTATGCGGACTACCGGCCGACTTTGGCGGAAGCGCTCGTCCTGTCGACGGCGTTCCTGATCGGGTGGGTCGTGCCGCACTTCATGGATCCACCGCAACCGGGCATGTTCGTCTGGTTCGTCATCGCATTTTCGGTCCTGGCCTTCAACGGCGCTTGGGCCTTGTTGCGATTCCGCAAGGCAGGCCCTGCGATCACGCTGGACGGCGATGGGTTGCATGCGACGCCCTGGCTCGGAGAGCGCGTGGACGTGCGCTGGGACGAGATCGAATGGTGCGACGAATTTCGTCGAGGCGGGAAATCGAAGCGCCCGTATCTCGGCATTCGTCTGAAGCATCCGGAACAACGGATCGCATCCTGGGACATGCCATCGAATCCCCGCCGCCCGCATCTGTGGATCCTGTCCGAAGGGCTGCAACTGTCGGCGAAGGACCTCGTCACCCGCATCCGCGACTACCACGCCCGCCTCGGCCGCTGACGCGCGCCTCAGTCGTCGTCCGCGCCTTCGACCGCCGCCAGTTCGTGGCTCGGCAGCGGCAGCATCGCCCAGAACGGCACGGCGTCCGCGGCCCAGCGTGCGGCGGTGTCCTGCAGGATCTCGACCACCGCTTCGACGTCCTCGGCAGCCTGCTCGCGCCACACGCCGATGTGTTCGAGCACCAGCAGGTAGCCCGGCGCCGAGAGCCACGAGAGATCGACGAGGCAGTCGGCCAGTGCGTCGAGGTTGCCGCCGAACCAGTCGGGGAATTCCAGCGCCTCCCCGATCTCGCGCAGCACGGCGTCGGTGTCGGTGCAGGCGCGCAGGTCGATGGCCTGCACGCGGAAGCGCAGCGCACGCCCGGCCGCGACCAGCGCCTCGCGATCGCGCGCGTCGACGAAGTACGCGCCGGCGCGTTCGGGATCGGCGAGCAGCGCATTCAGTTCCATCGCGCTCATCGGCCTGTCTCCTGACCGTCGGGGGTGAAGCGGCGGAAACTGCGGTAGTGGTCGTCGGTGTAGAAGAATTCGGTCGGCGGCCGGCCGCCGGCGATGATCCGCCGCGCGCCGCGATCGCGCGAGCCCGGCGTTTCCACGGTGTATTCGCGGTAGTAGCCGCGCGGCTGCGGCGGCAGCCGGCGTTCGCGGTTGCCGAACGTGCCATCGTCCTGCCGATGCGGATACGGGCCGCCGCGCGCGATCAGGCGCAGCGTGTCGATGGCCTCGGGCGGCAGGAAGTCGGGATAGGCGGTGCCGGTCGGCGCATCGTCGCGCGCCGCGCCGTGTGTCTCGGTCGGTGGCATCGCTGGCGGGAGCGCCAGCGGATTCTCGGCCTCGTGCACCGGTGCATGCTGCGCCGGTGTCTGCGCAGGCGATGGTGCGGGCACCGGTGCGTGCATCCCGCGCAGCGCGAACCACGCGACGACCGCCAGCAGTGCCAGCGTGCCCCAGATCCTCCATCCCGAACCCGTCCGTGCCGGCATCGGTCGCCTCCCGTCGCTGTCGTGGTCCACGATGGACCCGCGCGGCGCGGCGCGGGGTGATCCGGGTCAATTCCTCGCGTTCAGCCGCAGGTGGCGGACGCGATCATGCCCTTGCCGTCGAGCTGCAGGTTCAACCGGTCGCCGCGGTAGTCCTGCGTGACCATCATGCCGGGGCGCAGCACGCGCACCAGCTTGGCGCCGCTGGCCGCCATCGCGGCCTGCACGGTGCCTTCGTCCGCCTTGCGGCCGACGAAGTCCTGCGCCTTCGCGGCATCGCAACCCGGCCCATCGAGGCCGGGACCGGCCAGCACCGGCGGTTCCTCGCCGACGACCGCGCCGGAGGGCGGCGTTTCCTGCGACCCGACGGGCGCGCAGGCGGCGAGCGTGAGCAGTGCGAACAACGGGATCGGAGACGAAGCCATGGCGCTTGTCCTTTCCGTGGAAGTTGCGCGCAGTATGCATGCCGTCCGTAGGATTTTCGTGAAGCCGCGGATGCGGGCACGCCCCTGCGCGCGTCTTGCATCCTGCGCGATTCGATCGACGCGGAAAATCGATCGTCCTGCACGGTCCCGTGCGCATTCCCGCATGCCGATCGGCCATCGATCACGGATCGGCATCGTGCGACGGCGATCCGGTCGCATGCGCGCGCTGCGCAGGTAGACTCGCGTCGCGATGCACACGTTTGCGTGCACGCGCGGCGGCAGGCGGAAGACGTGATGCATGGCACGCACGGCGGCGTGCCCGGCACGCCCTGCGTCAACCGCGGCGGCGCGCGTGCGTTCGCGGCGTGGGAGGAGAGCGACATGCAAGATCGCAACATCTGGTGGTTCGGCGAATGCGACCCCGACACGCTCGCGGACTTCGAGCGTCGCGCCATCTGCGCGCTCGATCTCGAGCCGGATCCGCCCCCGGCCGCCGCCGCGCGCGAACACTGCTTCGCCGACGTCTGCGCCGTCGGCGACGTGATCGTCGTCGCATCCGCGGCGGACGGCACGCTGCACGTCGGGGATGTCGAAGGCGAGGCGCTGCGGCGGCCGGCGATCAGCTGCATGCAGCTGGTCCGGTCGGTGCACTGGCACGTGCTGCCGCTGGCGGACGACGAGGCTTCGGACATCGAGCATTCGCTGAAGGCATTGCCGACGTGTTCGCCGATCGATCCCGACGCGCATCCGGCGTTGACGGCCGTCATCGACGTCGTGCCCGACGACGAGGCGCCGCCGCTCGCGTTCGAGATCGACCTGCGTCCGCCGAAGATCCCGCCGCCGGCGCTGCCGAACCTCTACCAGTCGCCGTTCGCCGGCCGCATCCTGCGCGACTTCCGCTGGCGCGAATACCTGATCGCGAATCCCGACGTCGCCGCCACCGGCGACAGCGAAGCGCACGCGTTCGGCCATTTCTTCCACCAGGGCTACTACGAGCGGCGGATCTTCGATCCCGCGCGCCTCGACGGCTTCGATCCGGGGTTCTATCGCGCGCGCTATCCCGAGCTCGCGCTGCCCAGCGACGCCGCGGCGCAGATCCACTATTGCTATCAAGGCTGGTACGAGCAACGCATCCCGAACCGCGACAGTGCCTGGCTGCACGATGCCGCGCTGCACGTCTACCAGATGGGCAAGGTCGGTTCGCACGCGATCGCCGCCGCGCTGGAGGCGGCCGGTTACGACGGCGGCGTCCTCCACCTGCACTGGCCGACGGACGTGGTCACCGGCTATCCGTCGAACCGCCTGGCGTATTCGCGCATCCTGGTGCACGAACGCGCGCGTCCGGTGAAAGTGATCTCGGCGACGCGCGAAATCGTGTCGTGGACGCTGTCGGGCCTGTTCCAGTACCACGGCGCCGCCGTGCTCAACGCCGCCGATGCCGTGGCGCTGATCGAGGAGCGCTTCTGGGACACCTGCAGCAGCGGCCTGCGCTGGTTCGACCATCGCTACCACTGCGACCTGGACGTCTACGCGCATCCCTTCGACCACGCCGCCGGGTACACGCGCATCGACCATGCGGGCATCGAGCTGCTGATCTATCGCCAGGAAGACCTGTCGCGCATGGCCGCGCCGCTCGCCGGCTTCCTCGGCGTGCCGGACCTGCGGCTGGACCCGCGCAACGTCGGTGAAGACAAGGCGTATTCCGGCCTGTACCGCCGGATCCTGCGCGACTTCCGCCTGCCCGGGAACCTGCTGTCGACGCTGTACGACAGCGCCTTCATGCACCACTTCTACAGCGACGCCGAGCGCGACGCCGCCTACGCCCGCTGGGCGTGCCGGGACTGACCTCGGCACTGCTCGCCACGTCCGATCGCCGGTGACGGGCCGCCGGAACGTGGCGGGGGCTTGACAGGTCCGGGCCTCGATTCTACAAATGTAGTACTACACATGTAGAGAAGATGCCAGAATGACCGACGACATCGTGCTGAGTGACCTCCAGCTTGACCTGATGCGGATGCTGTGGCGGGCCGGGGAACTGAACGTGGCCGACGCCACGGCGGCCCTCGGCGACCGCGACCTGGCCCACACCACGGTCGCGACCCTGCTGACGCGGCTGGAGAAGCGCGGCGTGGTCGCGGCGCGGCGCGAAGGCCGGCTGCTGCTCTACCGCCCGCTGGTGAGCGAGGCGCAGGTGAAGCGCAGCATGGTGTCGAGCCTCATCGCCCAGGTGTTCCGCGGCGACCCGAAGGCGTTGCTCGCGCATCTGGTGAGCGAGCGCGAGGTGGCGCCGGGCGACCTGGAACAGGTGCGCGCGCTGCTGCGCCGCGATGAGGACACCGACGGGGGGACGAAGTGATGGACCTCGTTCCCTTGTTCGCCGGCCTGCCCCAGCAGGCGGCGTTGTCGCCGACCTTCCTTGCCGGCCTGCTGGCGATGTTCGTGCTGCATGCGACCGTGCTGCTGGCCGTGGCGTGGCTGCTCGAACGCGCCGGCGCGCTGCGCCACCCGGGCTGGGCCGAATTCGCGTGGCGGCTGGCGCTGTTCGGCGCCTTTGCGTCCGTCGCGCTGCGGCTGGCGTCGATGCTGCCGGCGTCCGCGCCGCCGACGCCGACGGCGGTCGCGGCCGCCGCATCGACGGCCTCCGCACGGCCGGCACCGGCCCTGGCGCACGCGGACCTGCCGGCGTCCGTCGCGCTTCCGGCGGAGGGACTGTCGACGATGCCGATCGCGTCGTCTGACGCACCGCCGGCGCGCCTCGCGCCCGTGCCCTCGATTGCGCTTCCCGTGACCGAGGAGCTGGTCCTGCTCGGTCTCGCGCTGTGGCTGCTCGGCGCGCTGTGGGCCGGTGTCCGCCTGCTGCGCCAGGTGCAGGCGCTGGTGCGCCTGCGCCGGCAGGCACTGCGTAGCGGCACCGCGGCTTCGCCCGCGCTGGTGGCGACGCTGGAGGCGCAGGCCGTGGCGCTGCGCCTGCCCGTGCCCCGCGTGCGCCTGCTGGCGCGGCTCGACGGCCCGATGGTGGTGCCCGGCGCGATCCTGCTGCCGCACTGGGCCGAGGATCTGCCGCCGGCGCAGCAGCGGGCGATGCTCGCGCACGAACTCGCGCACGTGCAGCGCCGCGATCCGCGCTGGCGCTTCCTGCAGCGGCTCGCGCTGGTGCCCCTGTTCTTCCATCCGCTGGCGTGGTGCGCGCTGCGTCGTCTCGAAGCCCTGGCCGAAACGCAGTGCGACCGCGTCGCGGCCGGCCGCGACGGCGCACGCGCGCTGGCCGAATGCCTCGCCGAATGCCTGGCCCGCGTCGCGCCGCAGCATGCTGGTGCATCGTCCGTCGGGCTCGCGCTGGCGATGGCCGAACGCGACGGCGGCATCGTCGAGCGCGTGCGTGTGCTGCTCGAACGCGCGCCCGACGCGAGCCGGCCGCCTTCGCGTCGCCGGCGCTGGCTCATCGCGGGTGGCGTGCTGCTCGCATTGGTCGCGCTGCCCGGCGTGATCGTGGTGTCGCGGCCGGGTTTGCTGCCGGACCTGTTCAATCTGCATCCGCTGTCGATCACGTTCCACAACGGAGACCGGACGTACCGCGTCGGTGCCGACATGCCCGTCCGCGGGGAAACCCTGCATGCGCGCATCGACGGCGACGTCGCGTTCTCGCCCGATGAACGCACGGTGCTGCGCGTCGGCCGCGGCGCCCGGTTCGAGCTCGAACAGCGTCGCCGGGGCGTGCTGCGTGTGCTGCACATGCGCAACGACGCCGGTGTCGCGACGCGCACCTACACGGTCGATGGCCGGCCGCATGCCTTCGATGCCGAGGCGCAGGCGTGGCTGGCCGCGACGATCCCCGCGCTCTACCGCCTCAGCGGCTTCGATGCCGAGGCGCGTGCGGGCCGGATCCTCGCTGCGCGCGGCGTGCCGGGCCTGCTCGACGAGATCGCGAAGCTCGACGACGACGGCGTGCGTGCGAATTACCTCGCGCAGTTGTTCGCGCAGGCGGCACCGGATGCCGCGCAGATGGACCGCGCGCTGGCGCTGCTGCGCGACATCGACGGCGATTTCGAGAAGCACCGCGCGCTGGACGTGGCGCTGGCGCGGCCCGGCCTGACGCCGGCGCAGCAGGCGTCGCTGCTGGCGATCGCCGGTGGCATGGGCGCGGATTTCGATCGCGCGGAATGGCTGATTTCCGCCGCGCCGAAGCTGCCGTTCGACGGTCCCACGGCCGCGGCCTGGTCGCAGGCGCTGGCCGCCATCGGCGGCGACTTCGATCGCCAGCGCACGTTGCAGGCGGTGATCGAGGATGGCCGGCCACGCATGCAGGCCGTGCCGCTGGCACTGCGTGCGCTGCAGGGCATGGGCGGCGATTTCGAGCGCCGGTCGGTGCTGGAAACGGCGCTGAAGGCCGGTGTCCCGCTGACCGACGACGATGTGCTCGAAGCGATCGACGCCATCGGCGGCGACTTCGACCGGCGCGAGGCGCTGCTCGCGTTCATCGCCAGCGCCCGGCCCGACGCCGCCCGCAGCCGCGCGATCCTGCGGCATGCGCGCACCCTCGGCTCCGATTTCGAGCGCGGACAGGTGCTGGCCGCGCTGGCCGCGACGATGCCGGCCGACGCGCAGTTGATCGCCGACTATCGCGACGTCGCGCGCACGCTGCCGGACTTCGAGCGCGGCAACGCCGAAAAGGCGCTGGATCGCTTCGCGAACCTGTGATGGCGCGCGTTGCGAAAGCGCGCCTTCGCGCGCGGCCGGCCGGTCAGGCCGCCGCGCGCGTCTCCGCCGGCGTCGCGTTCCACTTCTCCAGCAGCGCCGCTTCGCGCGCTTTCGCCTTGTGCAGGTGCGCTTCCTTCACGTGGCCGAAGCCGCGGATGTGCTCGGGGATCGAGGCGATCTCGGTGGCGAGGGCGACGTTGCCGGCATCGAGCTTCGCCAGCAGCGTGTCGATCGTGGCGAAGTAGTCGGCGATGAGCTGCCGCTCCATCTTCCGTTCGGCGGTGTAGCCGAACACGTCGAACGTGCCGCCGCGCAGGCCGCGCAGCTTCGCCAGCAGGCCGAACGCCTTGAGCATCCACGGGCCGTATTCCTGCTTGATCAGGCGGCCCTGCGCGTCCTTCTTCGCCAGCAGCGGCGGCGCGAGGTGGAAGCGCAGCGTGTAGTCGCCCTCGAACTGCTGCTGCAGGCGGCGCTGGAACTCGCCGCTGGTGTAGAGCCGCGCGACTTCGTATTCGTCCTTGTACGCCATCAGCTTGAACGCGTAGCGCGCGACGGCCTCCGAGAGGTCGGTCGCGCCCGGCGCCTTCGCCTGCTCGGCGGCACGCACCTTCGCGACGAGGTCCTGGTAGCGCTTCGCGTAGGCGGCGTCCTGGTATTCGGTGAGGAACGCGACGCGGCGGGCGATGATCTCGTCGATCGAGCGCGACAGCCGCGTGTCGTCGAGCGGCGCGAACGCGTCGCCGCCGCCGCTGGCCGGCACGTGGCGCAGCTCCTGCGCGTCGCGCAGGTTCGCGGCCTGCGGATTGAGGCCGGACTCGTGGCCTTCCGACGGCGTCGGCGCCAGCAGCGGCAGCGCGTGCGGCGTGGCTTCGGCGGTGGTCGGCGCGTTCTTGACGATGCCGGCGGCTTCGACGACCGCGGGCAGGTCGATCGCGGCGAGGCGGCCCCACGCAAACGCGGTCTTGTTCATCTGCACCGCGGCGCCGTTGAGTTCGACCGCGCGCATCAGCGCATCGAACGAGATCGGCACCAGCCCCTGCTGCCAGGCATAGCCGAGCATGAAGAGGTTGGCCGCGATCGCGTCGCCCATCAGCGCGGTGGCGAGCTGCGTGGCGTCGACCAGCGACGGATCCTTGCCGCCCAGCGCGGTGCGCACCGCGGCGACGATGTCGGCCGCCGGGAACTGCATGTCCGGGCGGGTGGTGAAGGTGCCGGGCATCGCCTCGTAGCTGTTGAGCACGACGTGGGAGCGGTCGCCGCGGATCTTCGACAGCGCCCAGTAGTCGTTGACCACGACCATGTCGCAGCCGAGCACGAGGTCGGCCTCGCCGGCGGCGATGCGCACGGCGTGGATGTCGTCGGGCGTGCGCGCCAGGCGGATGTGCGTGGTCACCGCGCCGCCCTTCTGCGCGAGGCCGGTCTGGTCGAGCACCGTCGCGCCCTTGCCTTCGAGATGGCCGGCCATGCCCAGCAGCGCGCCGATCGTCACCACGCCGGTGCCGCCGACGCCGGTGATCAGGATGTTCCAGGGACGGTCGAGCGCGCTGGCGAACGTCGGCATCGGCAGGTTGCCGAGGCGATCCGCGGCGTTGACTTTGTTGCCCTTGCGCAGCTGGCCGCCGTGCACGGTGACGAAGCTCGGGCAGAAGCCCTCGACGCAGCTGTAGTCCTTGTTGCAGTTGCTCTGGTCGATGTCGCGCTTGCGGCCGTATTCGGTGTCCTTCGGCAGCACCGACACGCAGAAGCTCTTCACGCCGCAGTCGCCGCAGCCTTCGCAGACCAGCGAGTTGATCGCCACGCGCTTCTGCGGATCGACCAGCTTGCCGCGCTTGCGGCGGCGCCGCTTCTCGGTGGCGCAGGTCTGGTCGTAGATCAGGATGCTGACGCCCTTGGTCTTGCGCAGCTTCTTCTGCACCTCGTCCAGTTCGCGGCGATCGAAGAATTCGACGTCGTTCGGGAACAGGTAGCGCTGGCGCGTCCACTTCAGGATGTCGTCGCTGACCACCACGATCGTGTACGCGCCCTCGGCGCGCATCTGCTGCGCGATCTGCGGCACGGTCAGTGTGCCGTCGACCGGCTGGCCGCCGGTCATCGCCACCGCGTCGTTGTAGAGGATCTTGTAGGTGATGTTGACGCCGGCCGCGATCGACTGGCGGATCGCCAGCGAACCGGAATGGAAGTAGGTGCCGTCGCCGAGGTTCTGGAACACATGCTCGTTCTCGGTGAACGCCGCCTGCCCGCACCAGGTCACGCCTTCGCCGCCCATGTGGGTGAAGGTGTCGGTGTTGCGGTCCATCCACGTGACCATGTAGTGGCAGCCGATGCCGCCCAGCGCGCGCGAACCTTCCGGCACCTTGGTCGAGGTGTTGTGCGGGCAGCCGCTGCAGTAGTGCGGCACGCGCGGGAAGCTGGCGCGCGGCAGCGCGAGTTCGCCTTCCTTCTCCGCCATCCACCGCATCACGTTCTCGATGCGCTCGCTGGCGTGGAAACGCTGGATGCGCCGGCCGATCACGCCGGCGATCGTCGCCGGCGTCAGCTCGCCGGTGCTGGGCAGGATCCACGCGCCGCTCTCGTCGAACTTGCCGACGATGCTCGGACGGTCGCCCTCGAAGTTGTAGAACAGCTCCTTCATCTGGCTTTCGATGAAGCCGAGCTTCTCCTCGACCACCACGATGTCCTGCAGCCCGCGTGCGAACGCGCGGATGCCCATCGGCTCCAGCGGCCAGGTCATGCCGACTTTGTAGACGCGGATGCCGAGGTCCGCGCAGGCGCGCGCGTCGAGGCCGAGGTATTCCAGCGCCTGCAGCACGTCGAGGTAGCTCTTGCCGGTGGTGACGATGCCGAGCCGCGCGTTCGGCGAATCGATCACCACGCGATCGAGGCGATTGGCGCGCGCGAACGCCTGCGCGGCCTTCACCGCGTAGCGATGCAGGCGCATCTCCTGGTCCAGCGGCGGATCGGGCCAGCGGATGTTGAGCCCGCCCGGGGGGATCTCGAAGTCGTCCGGCGTGACGATCTGCAGCGCCAGCGGATTCACGTCGACCGACGCCGAGGATTCCACGGTTTCGGCGATCGTCTTGAAGCCCACCCAGCGACCGGTGTAACGCGACATCGCCCAGCCGATCAGGCCCATGTCGAGGATATCCTGCACGCCGGCCGGGTTCAGCACCGGCATCAGCGCCGACTGGAATTCGCCTTCGCTGCCATGCGGCAACGTGGAGCTGCGGCAGGCGTGGTCGTCGGCCGCCATCGCCAGCACGCCGCCGAACTTCGAGGTGCCGGCCGCGTTGGCGTGCTTGAACACGTCGCCGCAGCGATCCACGCCCGGGCCCTTGCCGTACCACATGCCGAACACGCCATCGACCTTCGCGCCCGGGAACAGGTTGGTCTGCTGGGTGCCCCAGACCATGGTGGCGCCGAGATCCTCGTTCAGGCCGGGAGTGAACTTCATCCCGGCCTTCTCCAGATGCTTCTTCGCCCGCCACAGCTCCAGGTCGAAGCCGCCCAGCGGGCTGCCGCGGTAGCCGCTGATGAAGCCGGCGGTGGCCAGCCCGGCGGCCTGGTCGCGCAGCCGCTGCATCAGCGGCAGCCGGACCAGCGCCTGGACGCCCGACAGATAGATGCGGCCCTCGGTCCGGGTGAACTTGTCGTCCAGGGTGTAGGCGCGATCGACGGTGGACGGCGCGGCCGGGTCCGGGGAGATTGGACGAAGGTCGGTAGGGCTGGTCATGCGGCAGGCATCCTTGGCGACGGGCTGGCCCGCCGCTCGAAGATCAGGGGAAATAGAGCGAAAATTCTAGCAGGGACGCGGAGTTGGGCGCCTGCCGGGGGCGCCAGAGCCCAACGCAATCGTGTTCATGACCTCCCGGAGGTGCCCCGGGGGGGCCAGCGAAAATGCGCAAAATGTGACCAAATGCGCTGACGCCCCGGGACGGATCAGCGAGTTTGCCCGATGCGGGGAACTCACATGGATAGGCGATTTGCCCGGATTCCGTGATGAATGTCCGTTACTGGCCCGAAACTTGCTTCCGGGCCTGCGGCGACATGCGTTCGCAGAAAGGCGATTGCTGTCCGTTCCGTTCCGGAGGTTTCCGGAGCGGCATGTGACAACCCATGTCCCGCCCGGACGGCATTCCGCCAGACGGGCGTTCGACAGGGTAGTGACAGAGCGGCAGTGCACGGGGGTCGGGCACTGCTTCAACGAGTAACGGGTGGCGACCGCATACCGGTCGGCCCAGGGGGAGTTTCAGTGCTGGCCAAACCGACTTGCATCGCGGAAATCGTGCGCCGTTCGATCGTCGCCGTCACCCTGCTCGCTGCCGGACTCCTCGCGAGCCCGGTCGCCTGGTCGCAGGCGGTCAACACCGCTTCGGTCGCGCCCCCGGTCACCGTCACCGACCCCAACGTTGCGAACAACACCGCGACCGACAGCGACACCATCGTCCGCACTTCGGACCTGAGCCTGGTGAAGACCGCCAGCCCCAGCCCGGTGATCGTCGGCCAGATCCTCAACTACACCCTCACCCTGACCAACGGCGGCCCCAGCGCAATCGTTGCCGGTGACACCCTCTCCCTCCAGGAAAGCCTGCCCGCCGGTCTGACCGGCTGCACGTACACCCCGTCCGCCGGCACGTTCACCGTCGGCACCATCGCCCCCGGCGCGACCGGCACCGGCACCTGGACCGGTCTGGCGCTCGCCAATGGCGGCAGCGCCACCCTCACCATCGCCTGCACGGTCGGCTCCGCCGCCGCGGCGAGCATCACCAACACCGCCACCGTGCTGCCGCCGACCGGCGTCGGCGATCCCAACTGCTCGGGCTCGCCCGTCACCTGCACCGGCAACAACACCGGTTCGGTCACCACGACGGTCGACCGCCCGCAGCTGACGCTGACGAAGACGGCCTCGGGCGCGAGCTTCACGGTGGGCGCCCCGGCGTCGTACACGTTGCAGCTCAGCAATACCGGCACCGCAGCGACGACCGCCGTCTCCACCATCACCGACACGATCCCGGCGGGCCTGACGATCGGCACGCTGCCGGCAGGCTGCACAGCGGCCGGCCAGACGGTGACCTGCACGGTCGCGGCGGGCCTCGCCGCGGGCGGCAGCACGAGCTTCGTGATTCCGGTGACGCCGACGGTGGCGGCACAGCCGAGCGTGACCAACACGGCGAGCGTGACCGGCGGTGGCGATGCCACGTGTCCTGCCGCGGCGCGCTGCACGAGCACGGTCGGCCCGACGCCGGTCAATGCGCCGCAACTGACGCTGACGAAGACGGCGTCCGCCGCTTCGTTCACGGTGGGCGTGCCTGCGAGCTACACGCTGCAGCTGAGCAATACCGGCACGACGGCGACCAGCGCCGTGTCGACCATCACCGACACGATCCCGACGGGTCTGACCATCGGCACGCTGCCGGCGGGCTGTACTGCCGCGGGCCAGACGGTGACCTGCACGGTCGCGGCGGGCCTCGCCGCGGGCGGCAGCACGAGCTTCGTGATTCCGGTGACGCCGACGACGGCGGCACAGCCGAGCGTGACCAACACGGCGAGCGTGACCGGTGGCGGCGACACCACGTGTCCCGCCGCGGCGCGCTGCACGAGCACGGTGGGTCCGACGCCGGTCAATGCGCCGGTGCTGACGCTGACGAAGACGGCGAGCGCCGCTTCGTTCACGGTCGGCGTGCCTGCGAGCTACACGCTGCAGGTGAGCAACACCGGCACGGCGGCGACGAATGCTGTCTCGACCATCACTGACACGATTCCGGCCGGTCTGACGATTGGCACGCTGCCGGCGGGCTGCACGGCAGCTGGCCAGACGGTGACCTGCACGATCGCGGCGGTCCTCGCTGCGGGCAGCAGCACGAGCTTCGTGATCCCGGTGACGCCGACGGTGTCGGCGCAGCCGAGCGTAACGAACACGGCGACGGTGACCGGCGGCGGTGATCCGACCTGCCCGGCGGCGGCGCATTGCACGAGCACGGCCGGCCCGACACCGGTGAATGCGCCGGTGCTGACGCTGACGAAGACCGCTTCGGCGGCAAGCTTCACGGTCGGTGTGCCGGCCAGCTACACGCTGCAGGTGTCGAACACCGGCACTGCCGCGACCAATGCCGTCTCCACGATCACCGACACGATCCCGACGGGTCTGACCATCGGCACACTGCCGGCGGGCTGCACGAGCGCGGGCCAGACCGTGACGTGCACGATTGCGTCCGGCCTGGCGGCCGGCAGCAGCACGTCGTTCGTGATCCCGGTGATGCCGACGGTCGCGGCGCAGCCGAGCGTGACGAACACGGCGACGGTGACGGGCGGCGGTGATCCGACCTGCCCGGCGGCGGCGCATTGCACGAGCACGGCCGGCCCGACGCCGGTGAACGCGCCGGTGCTGACGCTGACGAAGACGGCGAGCGCTGCTTCGTTCACGGTCGGTGTCCCGGCCAGCTACACGCTGCAGGTGAGCAACACCGGCACGGCTGCGACGAATGCCGTCTCCACGATCACCGACACGATCCCGACGGGTCTGACGATCGGCACGCTGCCGGCGGGCTGCACGAGCGCGGGCCAGACGGTGACCTGCACGATTGCGGCGGGCCTGGCGGCCGGCAGCAGCACGAGCTTCGTGATCCCGGTGACGCCGACGACGGCGGCACAGCCGAGCGTGACGAACACGGCGACGGTGACCGGCGGCGGTGATCCGACCTGCCCGGCGGCGGCGCACTGCACGAGCACGGTGGGTCCGACGCCGGTGAACGCGCCGGTGCTGACGCTGACCAAGACCGCCTCGGCGGCGAGCTTCACGGTGGGCGTGCCTGCGAGCTACACGCTCCAGGTGAGCAACACCGGCACGGCGGCGACCAATGCCGTCTCCACGATCACCGACACGATCCCGACCGGCCTGACGATCGGCACCTTGCCGGCGGGCTGCACCAACGCGGGCCAGACGGTGACGTGCACGATTGCGGCCGGCCTGGCGGCCGGCAGCAGCACGAGCTTCGTGATCCCGGTGACGCCGACGGTGGCGGCACAGCCGAGCGTGACGAACACGGCGACGGTGACGGGTGGCGGTGATCCGACCTGCCCGGCGGCGGCGCACTGTACGAGCACGGCGGGTCCGACCCCGGTGAACGCGCCGGTGCTGACGCTGACGAAGACGGCGAGCGCCGCTTCGTTCACGGTCGGTGTCCCGGCTTCGTACACGCTGCAGGTGTCGAACACCGGCACGGCGGAGACGAACGCTGTCTCGACGATCACCGACATGATCCCGACGGGCCTGACGATCGGCACGCTGCCGGCGGGCTGCACGGCAGCTGGCCAGACGGTGACGTGCACGATCGCGGCGGGCCTCGCCGCGGGCAGCAGCACGAGTTTCGTGATCCCGGTGACGCCGACGACGGCGGCCCAGCCGAGCGTGACCAATACGGCGACGGTGACGGGCGGTGGCGATCCGACCTGCCCGGCGGCGGCGCACTGCACGAGCACGGCGGGTCCGACCCCGGTGAACGCGCCGGTGCTGACGCTGACGAAGACCGCCTCGGCGGCAAGCTTCACGGTCGGTGTGCCGGCCAGCTACACGCTGCAGGTGAGCAATACCGGCACGGCGGCGACGAATGCTGTCTCCACGATCACCGACACGATTCCGACCGGTCTGACCATCGGCACGCTGCCGGCGGGCTGCACGGCAGCCGGCCAGACGGTGACGTGCACGATTGCGTCCGGCCTGGCGGCCGGCAGCAGCACGTCGTTCGTGATCCCGGTGACGCCGACCACGGCGGCGCAGCCGAGCGTGACCAATACGGCGACGGTGACGGGCGGCGGTGATCCGACCTGCCCGGCGGCGGCGCATTGCACGAGCACAGCCGGCCCGACGCCGGTCAACGCGCCGGTGCTGACGCTGACGAAGACGGCGAGCGCTGCTTCGTTCACGGTCGGTGTTCCGGCTTCGTACACGCTGCAGGTGTCGAACACCGGCACGGCGGCGACGAACGCTGTCTCGACGATCACCGACACGATCCCGGCGGGTCTGACGATCGGCACGCTGCCGGCGGGCTGTACCGCTGCGGGCCTGACGGTGACGTGCACGATCGCGGCGGGCCTGGCGGCCGGCAGCAGCACGAGCTTCGTGATTCCGGTGACGCCGACCACGGCGGCGCAGCCGAGCGTGACCAATACGGCGACGGTGACGGGTGGCGGTGATCCGACCTGCCCGGCTGCTGCGCGCTGCACGAGCACGGTGGGTCCGACGCCGGTGAATGCGCCGGTGCTGACGCTGACGAAGACGGCGAGCGCTGCTTCGTTCACGGTGGGCGTCCCGGCTTCCTACACGCTGCAGGTGAGCAACACCGGCACGGCGGCGACGAATGCCGTCTCCACGATCACCGACACGATCCCGGCGGGCCTGACCATCGGCACGCTGCCGGCGGGCTGCACGGCAGCCGGCCAGACGGTGACGTGCACCATTGCCTCCGGCCTGGCGGCCGGCAGCAGCACGAGCTTTGTGATCCCGGTGACGCCGACCACGGCGGCGCAGCCGAGCGTGACCAATACGGCGACGGTGACGGGTGGCGGTGATCCGACCTGCCCGGCTGCTGCGCGCTGCACGAGCACGGTGGGTCCGACGCCGGTGAATGCGCCGGTGCTGACGCTGACGAAGACGGCGTCCGCCGCTTCGTTCACGGTCGGTGTCCCGGCGAGCTACACGCTGCAGGTGAGCAACACCGGTACGGCGGCGACGAATGCTGTCTCCACGATCACCGACGCGATCCCGACCGGTCTGACGATCGGCACGCTGCCGGCGGGCTGCACGGCAGCCGGCCAGACGGTGACCTGCACGATCGCGGCGGGCCTCGCCGCGGGCAGCAACACGAGCTTCGTGATCCCGGTGACGCCGACGGCGGGTGCCGTGCCGAGCGTGACCAACACGGCGAGCGTGACCGGCGGCGGCGACACGACCTGTCCGGCGGCGGCGCACTGCAGCAGCAGCGTGACCACGCCGACGAATGCGCTCATCGATGCGGTCAACGATGACTTCTCGACGACGCCGATCAACGGCATCGCGGGCGGCACGACGGCCACGGTGATCACCAACGACACGTCGAACGGCGTGGCGGCAGTGATCGGCACCAACGTCACGCTGACGCCGGGCGCGAGCCCGAATGCCGGCCTGACCATGAATGCCGACGGCACGATCACGGTGGCTGCGGGCACCGCTGCGGGCACGTATCTCTATCCGTACACGATCTGCACCTTCCCGGCGACGATCCCCGCGACCTGCGATACCGCGACCGCGACGGTCGTGGTGTCGGCGGCGCCGATCGACGCGGTGGACGACAGCTATGGCCCGATCAACGGTGCCAGCGGCGTGACCACGCCGAGCGTGCTGGTCAACGACACGCTGAACGGCGGTGCGGTGACGGCGGGCGCGAGCGGCAACGTCGCGCTGACGCCTGGCGCCGCGCCGACGCCGGCGGCCGGTTCGATCACGATGAATGCCGACGGCACCATCACGATCGCGCCGGGCACGACGGCGGGCATCTACACCTACCCGTACACGATCTGCGAGAAGCTCAATCCGACCAACTGCGATACGGCGACGGCGATCGTCACGGTGGTTGCGGCGCCGATCGACGCGGTCAACGACACCGGCACGGTGGCGTCGGGCGCTTCGGGCGGCACGGCGGTGCCGAACGTCCTCGTCAATGACACGCTCAACGGCGTGCCGGCGACGCTGGCGACGGTGAACCTGACGCAGGTGTCGACGACGAACCCGAACGTGACGCTGAACCCGGCGACGGGCGCGGTGGATGTCGCGCCGGGTACACCGGCGGGCACCTACACGGTGACCTACCAGATCTGCGAGAAGCTCAACCCGACCAACTGCGACACGGCGACCGTGACGGTGACCGTGGGTGCGGCGGTGATCGATGCCGTCAACGACACCGGCACGGTGGCGAATGGCGCGGCCGGCGGGATGGCGGTGCCGAACGTGCTGGTCAACGACACGTTGAACGGCGCACCGGCGACGCTGGCGACGGTGAACCTGACGCAGGTCAGCACCAGCAACCCGAACGTGACGCTGAACCCGGCGACGGGTGCTGTGGATGTGGCGCCGGGCACGCCGGCGGGCACCTACACGGTGACCTACCAGATCTGCGAGAAGCTCAATCCGACGAACTGCGACACGGCGACGGTCACCGTCACCGTGGGCGCGGCGCCGATCGACGCGGTGGACGACAGCTACGGCCCGGTGAACGGCGCCAGCGGTGCGACCACGCCGAGCGTGCTGGTCAACGACACGCTGAACGGCGGTGCGGTGACCGTGGGCGCGGGCGGCAACGTCACGCTGACGCCGGGTGCGGCGCCGACGCCGGCGGCCGGCTCGATCACGATGAATGCCGACGGCACCATCACGATCGCCCCGGGCACGACGGCCGGTGTGTACACCTATCCGTACACGATCTGCGAAGTGCTGAACCCGACGAACTGCGACACGGCGACGGCGACCATCACCGTGGCGGCGGCGCCGATCGACGCAGTCAACGACACCGGCACGGTGACGTCTGGCGCGGCCGGCGGGACTGCGGTGCCGAACGTGCTGGTCAACGACACGCTCAACGGCGCGCCGGCGACCCTCGCGACGGTGACGCTGACGCAGGTGGCGACGACGAACGCGAACGTGACGCTGAACCCGGCGACGGGCGCGGTGAACGTGGCGCCGGGCACGCCGGCCGGTACCTACTCGCTCGTGTACCAGATCTGCGAGAAGCTCAATCCGACCAACTGCGACACGGCGACGGTCACCGTCACCGTGGGTGCGGCGGCGATCGATGCGGTGGACGACAGCTACGGCCCGATCAATGGCGCCAGTGGTGCGACGACCCCGAGCGTCCTGGTGAATGACACCCTGGACGGCGGTGCGGTGACGACGGGCGCGGGCGGCAACGTCACGCTCACACCTGGCGCCGCGCCGACGCCGGCGGCCGGTTCGATCACGATGAATGCCGATGGCACCATCACGATCGCGCCTGGCACCACGGCCGGTGTGTACACCTATCCGTACACGATCTGCGAAGTGCTGAACCCGACGAACTGCGACACGGCGACGGCGACCGTCACCGTGGCGGTGGCGCCGATCGACGCGGTCGACGACACCGGCACGGTGGCGTCGGGCGCGTCGGGTGGCACGGCGGTGCCGAACGTGCTGGTCAACGACACGCTCAACGGCGTGCCGGCGACGCTGGCGACGGTGAACCTGACGCAGGTGTCGACGACGAACCCGAACGTGACGCTGAACCCGGCGACGGGTGCGGTGGACGTGGCCCCGGGCACGCCGGCCGGTACCTACACGGTGACCTACCAGATCTGCGAGAAGCTCAATCCGACGAACTGCGACACGGCGACGGTCACCGTCACCGTGGGTGCGGCGCCGATCGACGCGGTCAACGACACCGGCACGGTGGCGAACGGCGCGTCGGGCGGCACGGCAGTGCCGAACGTGCTGGTCAACGACACGCTCAACGGCGTGCCGGCGACGCTGGCGACGGTGAACCTGACGCAGGTCAGCACCAGCAACCCGAACGTCACGCTCAACCCGGCGACGGGTGCGGTGGACGTGGCCCCGGGTACGCCGGCGGGCACCTACACGGTGACCTACCAGATCTGCGAGAAGCTCAACCCGACCAACTGCGACACGGCGACCGTGACGGTGACCGTGGGCGCGGCGCCGATCGATGCGGTGGACGACACCGGCACGGTGGCGAATGGCGCGTCGGGCGGGACCGCGGTGCCGAACGTGCTCGTCAACGACACGCTCAACGGCGTGCCGGCGACCCTGGCGACGGTGAACCTGACGCAGGTGTCGACGACGAACCCGAACGTGACGCTGAACCCGGCGACGGGCGCGGTGAACGTCGCGCCGGGTACGCCGGCGGGCACCTACACGGTGACGTACCAGATCTGCGAGAAGCTCAACCCGACCAACTGCGACACGGCGACGGTCACCGTCACCGTGGGTGCGGCGCCGATCGACGCGGTCAACGACACCGGCACGGTGGCGTCGGGCGCTTCGGGCGGCACAGCCGTGCCGAACGTCCTTGTCAATGACACGCTCAACGGCGTGCCGGCGACCTTGGCGACGGTGAACCTGACGCAGGTGTCGACGACGAACCCGAACGTGACGCTGAACCCGGCGACGGGCGCGGTGGATGTCGCGCCGGGTACGCCGGCGGGCACCTACACGGTGACCTACCAGATCTGCGAGAAACTCAACCCGACCAACTGCGATACGGCGACCGTGACGGTGACCGTGGGTGCGGCCGTGATCGACGCGGTGGACGACACCGGTACGGTGGCGAACGGCGCGTCGGGCGGCACGGCGGTGCCGAACGTGCTGGTCAACGACACGTTGAACGGCGCGCCGGCGACCCTGGCGACGGTGAACCTGACGCAGGTCAGCACCAGCAACCCGAACGTGACGCTCAACCCGGCGACGGGTGCGGTGAACGTGGCCCCGGGCACCCCGGCCGGCACGTACACGGTCGTGTACCAGATCTGCGAGAAGCTCAACCCGACCAACTGCGACACGGCGACCGTGACCGTCACCGTGGCGGCGGCGCCGATCGACGCGGTCAACGACACCGGCACGGTGGCGAATGGCGCGTCGGGCGGGACCGCGGTGCCGAACGTCCTCGTCAACGACACGCTGAATGGCGTGCCGGCGACGCTGGCGACGGTGAACCTGACGCAGCTGTCGACGACGAACCCGAACGTGACCCTGAACCCGGCGACGGGTGCGGTGAACGTGGCCCCGGGCACGCCGGCGGGCACCTACACGGTGACGTACCAGATCTGCGAGAAGCTCAATCCGACCAACTGCGACACGGCCACCGTGACGGTGACCGTGGGCGCGGCGCCGATCGATGCGGTGGACGACAGCTACGGCCCGGTGAACGGCGCCGGCGGCGCGACCACGCCGAGCGTGCTGCTCAACGACACGCTCAACGGCGCCCCGGCGACGGTGGGCGCGGGTGGCAACGTCACGCTGACGCCAGGTGCGGCGCCGACCCCGGCGGCCGGTTCGATCACGATGAATGCCGACGGCACCATCACGATCGCCCCTGGCACGACGGCGGGCATCTACACCTATCCGTACACGATCTGCGAAGTGCTGAACCCGACGAACTGCGACACGGCGACGGCGACGGTGACCGTGTCGGCGGCGACGATCGACGCGGTGGACGACACCGGCACGGTGGCGAACGGCGCCTCCGGCGGCACGGCGGTGCCGAACGTCCTCTTCAACGACACGCTCAACGGCGTGCCGGTGACGTTGGCGACGGTGAACCTGACGCAGGTGACGACGACGAACCCGAACGTGACGCTGAACCCGGCGACGGGCGCGGTGAACGTGGCGCCGGGCACGCCGGCCGGCACGTACACGGTCACGTACCGGATCTGCGAGAAGCTCAACCCGGCCAACTGCGACACGGCGACCGTGACGGTCACCGTGGGTGCGGCCGTGATCGACGCGGTGGACGACAGCAACGGCCCGATCAACGGTGCCAGCGGTGCGACCACGCCGAGCGTGCTGGTCAACGACACGCTCAACGGCGGTGCGGTGACGGTGGGTGCGAGCGGCAACGCCGTGCTGACCCCGGGTGCGGCGCCGACGCCGGCGGCCGGTGCGATCACGATGAATGCCGACGGCACCATCACGATCGCGCCTGGCACGACCGCGGGCATCTACGCGTATCCGTACACGATCTGCGAGAAGCTCAACCCGACGAACTGCGACACGGCGACGGTGACCATCACGGTGATTGCGGCCGTGATCGATGCGGTCAACGACACCGGCACGGTGGCGTCGGGCGCGTCGGGCGGTGTGGCGGTGCCGAACGTGCTGGTCAACGACACGCTCAACGGCGCGCCGGCGACGCTGGCGACGGTGAACCTGACGCAGGTGTCGACGACGAACCCGAACGTGACGCTGAACCCGGCGACGGGTGCGGTGGATGTCGCGCCGGGTACGCCGGCCGGCACGTACACGCTCGTGTACCAGATCTGCGAGAAGCTCAACCCGACCAACTGCGACACGGCGACGGTCACCGTCACCGTGGGTGCGGCGCCGATCGATGCCGTCAACGACACCGGCACGGTGGCGAACGGCGCTTCCGGCGGTACGGCGGTGCCGAACGTGCTGGTCAACGATACGTTGAACGGCGCACCGGCGACGCTGGCGACGGTGAACCTGACGCAGGTCAGCACCAGCAACCCGAACGTGACGCTGAACCCGGCGACGGGCGCGGTGAACGTCGCGCCGGGTACGCCGGCCGGCACGTACACGGCCGTGTACCAGATCTGCGAGAAGCTGAACCCGACGAACTGCGACACGGCGACGGTCACCGTCACCGTGGGCGCGGCGCCGATCGATGCGGTGGACGACAGCTACGGTCCGGTGAACGGTGCCAGCGGTGCGACCACGCCGAGCGTGCTGGTCAACGACACGCTGAACGGCGGTGCGGTGACGGTGGGTGCGAGCGGCAACGTCACGCTGACGCCGGGTGCGGCGCCGACGCCGGCGGCCGGTTCGATCACGATGAATGCCGACGGCACCATCACGATCGCGCCTGGCACGACGGCCGGCATCTACACGTATCCGTACACGATCTGCGAGAAGCTCAATCCGACCAACTGCGACACGGCGACGGCGACCGTCACCGTGGCGGCGGCCCCGATCGACGCGGTCAACGACACCGGCACGGTGGCGAGCGGCGCTTCGGGTGGCACGGCGGTGCCGAACGTGCTGGTCAACGACACGCTGAACGGCGCGCCGGCGACCCTCGCGACGGTGACGCTGACGCAGGTGGCGACGACGAACGCGAACGTGACGCTGAACCCGGCGACGGGCGCGGTGAACGTGGCTCCGGGCACGCCGGCCGGTACCTACTCGCTCGTGTACCAGATCTGCGAGAAGCTCAATCCGACCAACTGCGACACGGCGACGGTCACCGTCACCGTGGGTGCGGCGGCGATCGATGCGGTGAACGACAGCTACGGTCCGGTGAACGGCACGAACGGCGCGACCACGCCGAGCGTGCTGGTCAACGACACGCTGGGTGGTGTCGCGGTGAACCCGGCCAGCATCACGCTGACCCCGGGTGCGGCGCCGACGCCGGCAGCGGGTTCGATCACGATGAATGCCGACGGCACCATCACGATCGCGCCGGGCACGACGGCGGGCACGTACACCTATCCGTACACGATCTGCGAAGTGCTGAACCCGGCGAACTGCGACACGGCGACGGCCACGATCGTGGTCTCGGCGGCGCCGATCGACGCGGTGGACGACATCGGCACGGTGGCGTCCGGCGCGGCCGGCGGTACCGCGGTGCCGAACGTGCTGGTCAACGACACGCTCAACGGCGCGCCGGCGACCTTGGCGACGGTGACGCTGACGCAGGTCAGCACCAGCAACCCGAACGTGACCCTGAACCCGGCGACGGGCGCGGTGAACGTGGCCCCGGGCACGCCGGCGGGCACCTACACGCTGGTCTACCGGATCTGCGAGCAGCTGAACCCGACCAACTGCGACACGGCGACGGTCACCGTCACCGTGGGTGCGGCGGTCATCGACGCGGTGGACGACAGCTACGGTCCGGTGAACGGTGCGAGCGGCGGCAACACGCCGAGCGTGCTGGTCAACGACACGCTCGGTGGCGCGGCGGTGACCCCGGCCAGCGTCACGCTGACCCCGGGTGCGGCGCCGACGCCGACGGCCGGTTCGATCACGATGAATGCCGACGGCACCATCACGATCGCGCCGGGCACAACGGCGGGCACGTACAGCTACCCGTACACCATCTGTGAAGTGCTGAACCCGACCAACTGCGACACGGCCACGGCCACGATCGTGGTGGCGGCGGCGCCGATCGACGCGGTGGACGACAGCGGTGCGGTGGCGAACGGTGCGACCGGTGGCGTCGCGGTGCCGAACGTGCTGGTCAACGACACGCTCAACGGCGCGCCGGCGACCCTCGCGACGGTCACGCTGAACATGCTGGCGACGACGAACCCGAACGTGACCCTGAACCCGGCGACGGGCGCGGTGAGCGTTGCCCCGGGCACGCCGGCCGGCACCTACACGGTGACGTACGAGATCTGCGAGGTGCTGAACCCGGCGAACTGCGACACGGCGATCGTTGTGGTCACCGTGGGTGCGGCCCCGATCGACGCGGTCGACGACAGCTTCCCGCCGGTCAACGGCGTGGGCGGCGGTTCGACGGCCTCGGTGCTGGTCAACGACACGCTGAACGGCGTGGCGGTGAACCCGGCCGACGTCACGCTGACCCCGGGCACCGCGCCGACGCCGGCGTCGGGTTCGATCACGATGAACGCGGACGGCACGATCACCATCGCGCCGAACACGGAAGCGGGCACCTACACGTACCCGTACACGATCTGCGAAGTGCTGAACCCGACCAACTGCGACACGGCGACGGCGACGGTGGTCGTGGCGGCGCAGCCGGGCCTGACGATCGACAAGATCGCCGGCACCCCGAGCGCCAACACGGCCGGTGCGTCGATCCCGTACAGCTTCGTGGTGACCAACACCGGCAACGTGACGGTGATGGGCCTGGTGATCAACGACCCGAACCTGTCCGCGGCGGCGGTCTGCCCGACCACCACGCTGGCCCCGGGCGCGTCCACGACCTGCACCGGCTCGCACACGATCACGCAGGCAGAAGTCGACGCGGGCACGGTGAACAACACCGCGACCGCGACCGGCTCGCTGCCGGGCGGCGGCACCACGGTGTCCCCGCCTGACAGCACCAGCACCCCGATCGCGCGCAACCCGGCGATCGCGGCGACCAAGACCGCGACGATCACCACCGACACCGGCGTGATCGGCCAGGCGGACGCGGGCGACGTGATCACCTACGCGGTGGGCGTGACCAACACCGGCAACGTGACGCTGGACAACCTGGTCGTGACCGACAGCTTCGAAGGCGGTGCGCCGACGACGCTGAGCTGCTCGCCGACCACGCTGGCCCCGGGCGCGTCCGCCACCTGTGCGACCTACACGCACACGGTGACGGCGGCCGAGGCCGCGGCGGGCGGCACGCTGGACAACGTCGCCACCGCGACCGGCCGTTCCTCGGCCTCGGCGCAGACGGTGACGTCCACGGGCACGGCGGTGGTGGCGGTGAACGGCGCTCCGGCGACGATCCGCGTCACCAAGACCGCCGGCCCGCACGACGTCCACGTCGGCGACCTGGTCCGCTACACGGTGACGATGGAGAACACCAGCCAGACGCCGATGACCGACGGCACGCTGATCGATACGCCGCCTGCCGGCTTCACCTACGTCGACGGCTCGCTGCGCGTCGCGGATGCCGACGGTGCCGGTCGCCTGGTCGGGACCTACCCGATCCGGGTCGACCAGATCGACATCCCGGCCGGCGGTCGCGCCACCATCACCTACCTGCTGCGCGTGGGCGCGGGCGTGCGCGCCGGCATCCACACCAACAGCGCGGTGGTCGAGGACGATGGCGACGTGGTGTCGAACACCGCGACCGCGGACGTGCAGCTGGTCGCCGATCCGCTGCTGGACGACTCGCTGATCGTCGGTACGGTCTTCAACGACCGCGACGGCGACGGCTGGCAGGATCCGGCGGGCCTGGGCGAGGTGCATGTCCAGGGCGGCTTCGCGCCGGAGGCCTACGTGCCGAACTCGACCACGGTCGATCGCGGCAACGGCCCGGCGGCGGAAGCCGACCACAGCTCGCCGATGCTCCACGGCATTGCGCTGGGCGACCTCGCGGCGCGTCAGTCGGAAGGCGATCCGGTGGCCAAGCACACCGTCGTCATCCGCCAGACCCTGCGCGACCTGCGCTTCACCGACGACTTCGTGCTGACCTCGGCGCAGGGCGTGACGGTGCGCATGGCGGCCGACGGCAGCACCCGCGTCGAGAAGAGCGGCGATGCGGCCAAGGGACTGAATGCGGCGGCGCCGACGGTGGAACGCCATGTCAGCCAGGTGGCCGACGGCTACGTGGTCGACTACGTGATCGCCAACACCGGCATCGACGAGCGCGGCATCCCCGGCGTGCGTCTGGCCACGGTGGAAGGCCTGCTGGTCGAGACCGACCAGTACGGTCGCTACCACCTGGCGGGTGTCGACGGCGGACGCTGGGAACGTGGCCGCAACCTGATCCTCAAGGTCGATCCGGCCACGCTGCCGCCGGGCACGGTGTTCACCACCGACAACCCGCTGGTGAAGCGCGTGACCCCGGGCGTGCCGACCCGCTTCGACTTCGGCGTGAAGCTGCCGGTGTCGGTGCTGGAAGGCGGTTCGCAGTCGGTCGAGATGGAGCTGGGCTCGGTGATGTTCGCTCCGGACAGCAGCGAGATCCGCCCGCAGTACCGCGCGGCCATCGACAAGATGGCCGACGCAGCGCAGCAGCACCGCGGCGGCGAGATCGTGATCGGCGCCGAGGGCGACAGCGACCTGCTGGCCTTCGAGCGCGCGGTCGCGGTGCGCGACGCGCTGGTGGCGAAGCTGTCGCCGGAGACGGCGGCGGGCCTGCGCATCAGCGTCCGCGCCAACCCGCACGATCCGTCCTCGACGGTGGTCGGCGTGATGGCGTGGCCGCTGATCGGCACCTTCCTGTTCGAGACCGACCGGGCCGAGATCAAGCCGGAATACCGGCCGCTGATCCGCCGCATCGCGGAGTACCTGGTCGAGGTCGGCAGCAACCGCGTCGCGGTGGTCGGCCACGCCGACAAGCGCGGTGCGGACGACTACAACGTGGCACTTGGCATGCGTCGTGCGAAGGCCGTCTACGACGCGATCGCGGAGGCGCTGCCGGCGAAGGCCCGCGGTGCACTGCGTGTGGACATCAACGAGGATCCGGCTGCCCCCGCCGGAATGAACGGGCAGTGAGGGTCGCCAAGATGAAGATGAAACTGCTCGACTACACCCTGATCGGCATCCTCGCCGGCGGCCTCGCCGGCACCGCCTCCGCACAGGAGGCGCCGCCCGCGTCCGACGCCACCCGCTGCAACGGCAACGGCTGCACGTCCGACGAAGGCATGGTGTTCACCATCCGCACCCGCGGCGAACAGCGCCCGGTGACGAAGGACACCTCGGAACAGTCCGACTCCGGCAAGCTGCAGCCCGATCGCCGGGTGACGGTGGAAGCCGAACACGTCGCCTCGACGTGGAACCGCGACCTCCAGCCCGGCCAGGCGCTGGCCATCGGCAAGTGGTCGGCCGACCTGCCCGGCGGCGGCGTGATCTGGGCCACCGAGGATCCCAACCTCGGCCAGCCGCAGCTCAACGTCTCGGCGCCGTCGCTGGTGGCCTTCGACGGCAGCCGCATCGCCAAGCCGGTGCGCTTCTACGCCTACAGCAACTACGCCGACTTCGTGCGCCGCGCCGAGGTGCTGATCTACCGCGCCAGCGACGCCGACCTGGTCGCGCCGCTGGCGAAGGTGGACCTGCCGGTCGGTGCGGTCACGGACGTCACCTGGGACGGCACGCTGCCGGCGGGCTTCGAGGCCCGCGCCGGCGACGAACTGGTCTACATCGTCCGCGCCTACGGTGCCGACGGCAGCTTCGACGAGACCTGGCCGCGGCGCATGCAGCTGGTCACGCCGGACGAAGCCGAACGCGGCAGCCAGGTGCTGCAGCGCTCGGTCGAGAAGGCCAACGGCATCGCGATGAGCGCCGAAGAGGCGCAGCAGCGCAGTCTGGTGGAAGGCGTGTTCGGCGAGAACGCGCTGCGCCAGCAGAACATCGCGATCTACGGCTCGCGCATCCGCATCCAGGGCCGCGACATCCCCGAGGGTTATTCGGTCCGCATCAATGGCCAGAGCCAGCCGATCGACCTGCAGCGCAAGCTGGTGGCCGAATACCTGGTGCCGGTGGGCCGCCATGCCTACGAGATCGAACTCGCCGGCGGCGACCAGCAGACGCTGAACAAGCGCCTCGACATCGACGTCACCGGCAAGTACATGTTCGCGGTCGCGATCGCCGACTTCACGGCGTCCGGCAGCAGCGTGTCCGGTTCGGTGGAGCCGCTCAGCGGCGACGAACGCTACGACGACGGCTTCCTGCTGGAAGGTCGCCTCGCGTTCTACCTGAAGGGCAAGATCAAGGGCAAATACCTGGTCACCGCCCAGGCCGATACGCAGGAACGCGAGATCCGCGACCTGTTCCACGGCTTCGGCAAGGCCAACGCGCAGGACGTGTTCCGCCGCCTCGATCCGGACCAGTACTACCCGGTCTACGGCGACGACTCGACCACGGTCCGCGACGTCGACACCCAGGGCAAGCTCTACGTCCGCGTCGACTGGGACAAGAGCCAGGCGCTGTGGGGCAACTTCAACACCGGCATCACCGGCACCGAGTACGGCCAGTACTCGCGCTCGCTGTACGGCGGCGCGCTGAGCTGGCGTTCGCGCAAGGCGACCGAGCTTGGTGAACCGGCGTCGCAGCTGAAGGTGTTCGGCTCCGAGGCGCAGAGCGCGCCCGGGCACAGCGAGTTCCTCGGCACCGGCGGCAGTCTCTACTACCTCAAGCACACCGACGTGCTGCCCGGTTCCGACCGCGTGGTGCTGGAAGTGCGCGACCACACCACCGGCCGCGTCGAGAAGCGCATCGACCTGGCCCGCGGCGCGGACTACGAGATCGACGAGTTCCAGGGCCGCCTGCTGCTGACCCGGCCGCTGGCGCAGATCACCCGCGAGAACATCCCCACGCTCACCCGCGACACGCCGCTGGACGGCTTCTCGCAGGTGCTGCTGGTCGACTACGAGTACATCCCCGACGGCTTCGATCCGGGGTCGTTCACCGCCGGTCTGCGCGGCAAGCACTGGTTCGGCGAACACGTCGCGCTGGGCGCCACGTACATCGACGAGAACCGCGGCGGCGACGACTACACGCTCAAGGGCGCCGACCTGACCCTGCAGGCCGGTCGCGGCACCTACCTGAAGCTCGAACAGAGCAGCACGCAGGCCGCGAGCGCGCCGATCTTCTTCTCCGACAACGGCGGCCTGAGCTTCAGCCAGCTCAACCCGACCACCGTGTCGCGCGAAGGCGATGCGCGTGCGGTCGAGGCCCGCGCCAACTTCAAGGAACTGGGCTGGACCGCGCTGGACTGGTCCGCCGGTGCCTGGTGGCGCGACGTGGATTCGGGCTTCTCGGTCAGCCGCTTCGACATCGGCTCGCGCGTGCGCGAGGAAGGTGCCGAGGTGCTGGGCCAGTTCGCGCAGAACATCAACGTGCACGCGCGCTACAGCCGCGCCGAACGCGGCGACGAGACGCTGACCCAGTCGCAGGTCACCGGCGAATGGCGGATCGACGACTTCAACAGCCTCGCCGGCGAGCTGCGCCGCATCGAGGAGAAGCGCCTGTCCGGCAACGCGTCCGGCACGCTCGCCGCGCTGCAGTACAAGCACCGCTTCGGCAGCAGCCTCGACCTGTACGGCACCGCGCAGTTCACGGTGGACGACGACGGCGGCCGCTACGCCGACAACGACGCGTACACATTGGGCGCGAAGTACCTGTTCGGCGATCTGTCGAGCGTCGGGGCGGAAGTCACCACCGGCGACCGCGGCGACTCGGCGCAGGTCAACGCCGAATACCGCCTGAGCCCCGAGCACACGTTCTACGGCGCCTACACCTGGTCGACCGACCGCACCAGCTACGACCCGCTGTTCAACAACCGGCAGACCGCCGGCTGGACGCTGGGCCAGCGCTGGCGCCTGTCGAACCAGGTCAACGTCTACAACGAGAGCCAGTACCTCAAGGCGCCGAACGAAAGCGGCCTCGCCCACACCTTCGGCATGGATTTCTATCCGGGCGTGGGCTGGACGCTGGGCCTCACCCTGCAGACCGCGAACCTCGACCGCGGCACCGGCAACGTCGACCGCAACGCGGTCAGCGTCAGCGGCGGCCGCACCTCCAGCGCGACGCAGTGGAACAGCAAGCTCGAATGGCGCGAGGACAGCGGCGCCGAGCGGCGCACGCAGTGGGTGACCACCAACACGTTCACGCAGAAGGTCAACGAGAGCTTCCGCATCGCGGCGCGCTTCAACTACTCGAAGACCACCGACGACCTGCAGGCGAGCGCGGGCGCGAAGTTCATCGAGGGCAACCTCGGGTTCGCATGGCGTCCGTTCGACACCGGCAAGTGGGCGCTGCTGGGCAAGTACACGTACCTGTACGACGTGTCCGCGCTGTCGCAGACGGGCACCAACGTCGCCAACTACGACCAGCGCAGCCAGGTGCTGTCGCTGGAAGGCGTGTACACCCCGAACGTGCACTGGGAGTTCGCGGGCAAGGCGATGCGTCGCGAGGGCGAGGTGCGTTACGGCCGCCTGGCGGGCGAGTGGGCCGACTCCGGCGCGACGTTCGTCGCGGCGCAGGCGCGCTACGCGTTCGCCGACGACTGGCACGCGCTGGCGGAGTACCGCTGGCTCGGCGCGAAGCACGGCGGTGATCGCCAGGGCGCGCTGGTCGGCATCGACCGCGATCTGGGCAAGAACCTGCGCCTGGGCGTGGGCTACAACTTCACCCAGTTCAACGACGACCTGACGAACTTCGATTACGACCAGCGCGGCTGGTTCGTGAACTTCGTCGGCTGGTACTGACATGAACGACTGACGGCGACGGAACGCCGTGTCTGCAGGACGGGCGCGGCGTTCGCGCTCGTCCCGGCTTCGGCCATCGAATGATTCGATCGTCGACGCCAGATCGATAGTCGGCGCGTGTGTCGCGCCGTGTTCCAAGCGCAACCCTGGTTTGTCGGAGATTCCCTGGAATGAAAGGCCTCGTGTCGTCGTCCCGCCCGGTTGCGGCTCCCCGCAGCCCCGTTCGCCTGACGACGCTGGTCGCGGCGCTGGTCGTTGCCGCCGGGCTGGTCTCGCCTGCCGCGCAGGCGCGGCAGATCGGCAAGGATGGCGCGCGGACGGTGACGGCGGCCAACACCGTGCTCAACACCGTGACCACGCTCTCTGCGGGCGCGGCGTCGGGCGCCGGCACGATCACCGTCGCCAGTGCGGCCGGCATCACCGCCGGCGACGTGCTCATGCTGTACCAGGCGCAGGGCGCGAGCATCGCGACCACCAATACCAGCGGCTACGGCGCGGTGACCGCGCTCAACAACGCCGGCCGCTACGAATTCGTCAGCGTCGCCGCCGTGGCCGGCAACGTGATCACGCTGGGCGCCGTCTGCAGCGCCACGCCGCTGCGCTTCTCCTACAACGGCGGTGCGCAGGTCGTGCGCGTGCCGCAATTCAGCAGCCTGACCGTGAACACCGGGGCGTCCGTCGTGCCGTCCGCGTGGAACGGCAGCACCGGCGGCGTGGTCGCGGTCATCGTCGACGGCACGGCCACCATCAACGGGACGATCCACGCCAACGCGCTGGGGTTCCGCGGCGGCGCGCTCGACAACACGAGCACCGATGCCGCGACCGACATCACCGCCTACGTGGCCGCGACCGCGGCCGATGGTGGCGAGAAGGGCGAAAGCATCGCCGGTGCGCAGACCGTGTACGACGGCTTGGGCGGACGCTACAACCGCGGCGCGCCCGCCAACGGCGGCGGTGGCGGCAATTCGCACAATGCCGGCGGTGGCGGTGGCGCCAACGGCGGCAGTGCGGCCGGCTGGAGCGGCCAGGGCGTGCCCAGCCTCGCCACGGCAGCGTGGGCCAACGCGTGGAATATCGACGGCACCTTGACGTCGACGACCAATTCCCCGGGCGGTGGCCGTGGCGGTTACACCTACGCCGCCGCCGACCAGAATGCGCTGACGACGGCCCCGGGCACGGCGGGGTGGGCCGGCAACAACCGGCGCGAGCGCGGCGGGCTTGGCGGGCGTCCGCTGGCCAACAACCCGAGTACCGTCGGCGACACCCGCCTGTTCTTCGGCGGCGGCGGCGGTGCCGGCGATGGCAACAACAGTGCGGCCAGCGCCGGTGCTGCCGGTGGCGGGCTGGTGTACGTCATCGCCAACGCCGTCGGCGGCAGCGGTGCGCTCCAGGCCAACGGCGGCACGGCCACGGCCACGGTGCCGGGCCACAACGATGCCCCCGGCGGCGGCGGCGGCGGCGGTTCGGTGGTACTGGTCGCCCCGAGCGCAGGCGCGCTGAGCTTCTCCGCCAACGGCGGCGGCGGCGGCAACCAGCTGATCACCAGCGTCGAGTCCGAAGGTCCGGGCGGCGGCGGCGGTGGCGGTTACATCGCCTCGCCCGGCGGCACGCGCACCGTGTCGGGCGGCAATGGCGGCACGACCTCGTCGACCGCCGTGACCGAATTCGTGCCCAACGGCGCGACGGCCGGCAACGGCGGCAACACCGCGTCGGCGCCGGCGATCGCGGACCTGCCGCTGTGCAACTTCACCGCCCGTGCCGACCTGAGCGTGACCAAGACCAATACGCCGGGCCTCAACGGCAATGTCGACCAGGCCGCGGATACCGTGACCTCCGGCACCAGCACGACCTACACGATCACCCTGCGCAACAACGGGCCGGGCGCGGCCAACGGCACCGTGATCACCGATCCGGCGACGGCGAGCCTGACCTGCACCACCGCGAGCTGCACTGCGGCCGGCGGCGCGGCCTGCCCGGCACAGACCGGTGCGGCGCTGGTGTCCGCGTTGCAGGGGGCCGGTGCGACCGTGCCGACGCTGCCGGTCGGCGGCACGGCCACCTTCATCCTCACCTGCCAGGTGCCCTGAACCATGACTGCCTCTCCCCGGCGTCTCGTCCTCACCTTCGTCGCCACCCTCGCCTGCGGTCTGCTGTCGACGCCGGGCGCGCGTGCGCAGGTCTGTGCCACCCCCGGCGGTGCCGGCAACGTCACCGGCGTCGCGGGCATCATCAACACCTACTGGACCCCGGGCACCGGCAACTACGGGCCGGGCAGCACCACGATCTCGCTGAGCGCGCAGCGCGGCGCGGCGGCGACGCTGGCCCCGGGCGACCTGGTGCTGATCATCCAGATGCAGTGCGCCACGCTGAACACCACCGACACGCTCGCCTACGGCGACGGCGTCGCGGGCGAGCCCGCATCGGGCTACCTCAGTTCGTCGCCGGGCTGCGCCGCCGGCCGCTACCAGTTCCTCCGCGCCGGCGCGGGCACCAGCGGCAGCACGCTGGACCTCACCGGTTCGCCGCTGACGGCCGCCTACGAGCAGGCCGCCGCCACCACCACCAACGGCCGCCGCACCTTCCAGATCGTCCGCGTGCCGCAGTACGCCAACGTCACCCTCGGCGGGACCGTCACTGCGTCGCCATGGGACGGCAACAGCGGCGGCGTGGCGGTGATCGACGCCGCCTTCACCCTGGACTTCAACGGCCAGACCATCGATGTCGACGGTGCCGGCTTCCGCGGCGCGGGCGGCCGCGCCCGCGACGTCAACGAGGCCGTCGAACGCTTCCGCTGGGACGACGACACCCGCCACGCGGTGAAGGGCGAGGGCATCGCCGGCACGCCGCGCTTCATCAGCGAGAAGCGCACGCCGGACGACGGCAACCCTGCGGCGATCACCGACCTCGGCGCCGGCTGGGGCGGTTATCCCTCCGGTACCGCCAGCACCGGCGACTGGGCGCGTGGCGCGCCCGGCAACGCCGGCGGCGGCGGCGCCTACTGGGACGCCGGCAGCGACAACGGCGGCGGCGGTGGCGGCGGCAACGGCGCTGCGGGCGGACGCGGCGGCGCCGGCTGGCGCTCGGCCGGCTACGCCGGGATCCTCGCCGACTACAGCAACCTGCCCGACAAGAAGTGGGCCTTCGGCGGCGCGGCGTTCGCCCAGGCGGGCATCGCCCGGCTGGTGATGGGTGGTGGCGGCGGCGGCGGCGACAACAACGGCAACAGCACGGCCGAGCAGTCCAGCGGCGCGGCCGGCGGCGGCATCGTGATGGCGCGCGCGGTCACCGTGACCGGCGCCGGCACCATCCGTGCCCGCGGCGGCCGTGCGGCGGACAACCCGCTCAACGACGCCGCCGGCGGCGGCGGTGCGGGCGGCAGCGTGGTGGTGGTCGCGACCACCTGGAGCGCCGCGCTGAACGTCGACGTCAGTGGCGGCCGCGGCGGCGACGCCTGGGTGCCCGGCGGCTCCGCCCACGGCGGCGGCGGCGGCGGTGCGGCGGGCGTGGTGATCACCACCGGCGCGGCCACGGTAACCGCGAACGGCGGTGCGCCCGGCTTGACCAACACGGCCCAGGGCCAGCCCGGCGGTGCCACCCATGGCGCGACCAGCGGCGGCAGCAGCACCGGATCGGTGGTCAGCGCCGCGACCGACACGCCCGGCACCGACGTCGGCCGGACCTGCAAGTCGGACCTGCGCATCACCAAGACCAACACGCCGGGCGTGAACGGCGAAGTCGACCAGGCCGCCGACACCGTGGCGTCCGGCGCGACCTCGATCTACACGATCGTCGTCAGCAACACGGGGCCGAAGCCGGCGAACAACGCCGTCATCACCGATCCGGCGCCGACGGGACTGACCTGCACCACGGCCACCTGCACCGCCACCGGCGGCGCCGCGTGTCCCGCGCAGACCGGTGCCGCACTGGTCACTGCACTGCAGGGCGGGGGGGTGAGCATCCCCACGTTGCCGTCCGGCGGCAATGTGAGTTTTGCATTGACCTGCACCGTGCCATAGCGGACATCGATGGCAACGCCATCGATTGCGACCAAAGGACCACGAAATTCAGACGCACGGCAGGTTTTGCATGGTCCGGAATCACTAGCCTGTCACATGTGACAGCGTGAGGGGGGCGCTTGCCGCGCTTATGTTGCACGGGACGTGATTGCGCGACCCGTGCCGCGCACGATGGAAACACGAACGCATCCGCCATGCCGCGAAGGTGTGATGTTGTCGTGCAATCGGCCGGCCCGGGGACGGTAGTCACGGAAGCAACGAAGCAGGACAGGGGTGGTTGATGATGAGTATCCGAATCAGCTCGGGCGTGGCCCGCGCATGTCGCGCGGCCGTGCTTGCGTGCCTGTTGGCCATCGTTGCGCATGCGCCGCAGCTCCATGCGGCCACGGTCCAGCACCTCACCACCCAGACGGCGACCGCCACCGGCGCCGGGGCGACCGGCACGCCATCGATCGCCAGCTTCAGCATCCCCAGCGGCAAGAACCGCGTCCTGTTCATCTGGGCGACGTTCGAGCGTGACCACTGCTCGGCGGCCGACGGCACGGGCGGCCTGTGCACCACCGCCAACACCGCCGGCACCGGCCTGGGCGACAACTATCCCGAGCCGCGCACGGGCACGCCCCCGGCCACCACCAGCAACAACCAGATCACCGCGCGCGTCACCGGCCCGGGCGGCACGATCAACCGGCAGAACGCGCTGGTGATCGGCGGCACGCCCAGCGGCGACACCCGCTTCATCAACATCAGCACCTCGCCCAGCGGTTCGCCGGCCGGCACCGCGTTCTTCAGCCTCAGCAGCTTCCACATCGTGCTGTTCGAGAACGACATCAACACGCTGCTCGGCGGCGCGGCCTCGGGCACGGTCAGCATCACCTTCCCCGACGTGGTGTCGCCGACCAACCCCGGCGACGACGCGCTGATGCTGGCGTCGGTGTACCAGAACGTCGAGCAGACGGTGACCGGCTTCGTCCGCAACGCCACCGCCACCGCGCAGGTGACGACCGGCACGCCGGGCAACTCCTCGCTTGCCCCGGCCGCCTACGACGCCGGCCAGGCGCCGGACGAGGCCGAAGACGGCAAGCTGGTGATGGGCGCCAGCAGCAGCACCGAAGGCTTCACCACGCCCACCGGCCACACCTCGCTCACCGGCTCGCTGGTGACCGGCAACAGCGCCGGCACCTACGACACGCCCAACGGCAACATCAACAACGAACCCAATGGCGTGACCGGTGGCGCCTACTTCCGCAACGGCGGCGCCACGCCCGGCAGTCTCTACACCCTGCAGATGGCGGGTGCGGCGGCCACGCTGGTCTACGGCGCCACCAACGCGTCGTTCCTGCTGGAATCCGACAACGCCGACGTCGGCGACGCGCCGATCAGCTACGGCAACCCCACGCACACCATCACCGGCATCCGCATGGGCGCCACCGTGGACGCCGACACCGGCCTGCTCAACAATGCCAACGCGACCGGCGACGACACCAACAATACCGACGACGAAGATGGCGTGACCCTGTCGCCGCTGCTGCCGATCGGCGAGATCACGATCGTGCCGGTGAGCATCCAGAACGCCGGCGGCGTGCTCAACGCCTGGTTCGACTGGAACGCCGACGGCGACTTCAACGACGCCGGCGAGCAGATGGTCAGCGACCAGGCGGTCGCCACGGGCACGGTCAACCTCAACATCGCGGTGCCGGCCGGCGCGATCATCGGCCCGACCTTCGCCCGCTTCCGCGTCTGCACCAGCAGCGCCACCACCGCCCCGCTGGACAACTGCAACACGCCGGTCAGCACGGTGCAGAGCGGCGAAGTCGAGGACTACCAGTTCCAGGTCACGCGCAAGGTGCTGCTGAACAAGATCACCACCGGCATCGCCGGCGGCCCGTTCGGCTTCGCCCTGACCAACACCGGACAGACCACCGGCACCGTCACCACCGCGGCCGCCAACACCGCGACCCAGGTCGACGGCAACACCGGCATGACCGGCACGCAGGTCTTCGCCGTGGTTTCGCCGACCACCGCCGTCACCATCAACGAGAATTCGCTGCCGGCCGGCTGGTCGTTCAACGGTGCGACCTGCGTCAACGCGTCCAACGCCACCGTCGGCAGCCTGAGCGGCACCACCTACACCATCACCGGCGCCGAGATCGCGGCCAGCACCGGCTTCACCTGCACCTTCACCAATGACCGCCTGCCGATCCTGCGCCTGCAGAAGGCGTTGCCGTCCGGGCGGTTCGTCGCCGGCGACCAGTTCACCCTCACCGTCACCGGCACCGGCGGCCCGGCCACCGTGACCACTGCCGGCGCAGGCACCACCGCCACCGGCGTCGCCACGCTCAATCCCGGCGCGATCGGCGCGACCTACACCTTGGCCGAGACCGCCGCCGCCGGCGCGAACCTCGGCAACTACATCACCACCTACAGCTGCACCAACGCACTGGCGGGCGGGCAGGCGCCCAGCGGCAGCGGCACCAGCTTCTCGCTGACCGCCGTCACCGGCGACGACCTGACCTGCACCTTCACCAACACGCGCAAGAACCAGGCCGACCTGCGCCTGACCAAGACCAACACGCCGGGCGTGAACGGCGACGTCGACCAGGCCGCGGACATCGTGACCTCCGGCGCCACGACCACGTACACCATCGCCGTGGCCAACCTCGGGCCGGATGCCGCCGATGGCGCGGTGCTGACCGATCCCGCGCCGACCAACCTCACCTGCACCTCCGCCAGCTGCACCGCGACCGGCGGCGCGACGTGTCCGCCGATCACCGGCGCAGTTCTCGTCGCCGCACTGCAGGGCGCGGGCGCACCGATCCCGGCGCTGCCGCTCAACAGCTCGGTGACGGTGACGCTGACCTGCACGGTGAACTGACAGGCAGGGCGGCACCTTGCCGTGGCTGACCGCCCCGGCCCGGTTTTCGCGTATGACACCGGGCCAGCGCCGCGATCCTGAACGGATCGCGACCTTTGTTCGAGGAACGGGGGAGCGATGACGGCGAACGCGGGACACCCCAGGCACTCCGAACGCAGCGCACGCGCGCTGCGCCACAACCACGCGCTGGTCGCCCTGGCGCGCCGGGTGTGGAGCGACGACTGCACCCTGCAGACCGCCATCGCCCTGATCTGCCAGGTCGCCGCCGAAACGCTGGAAGTCGAGCGCGTCAACGTCTGGCGCGTGGATCGCGGTGCCAGCCGCCTGCGCTGCGTGCATGCCTACCTGCGCAGCGAGGATCGCCACAACCCCGACGGCTTCGACGAAACCCTGGCCATCGATCGCGAATACGGCGAGCAGCTGGAAGACGTGCGCGTGATCGACATCGCCGACGTGCGCGCCGACGACACCGTGGCCGACGACGACAGCCTGCAGGCCTATTTCACCCGCCATCGCGTGCAGTCGCTGCTGGACGCGCCGGTGCGCAGCCAGGGTGAACTGCTGGGCGTGGTCTGCCACGAGCAGGTCGGCTGCGCGCGGATGTGGACGCCCGAGGACGAGGCCTTCGCCGGCAGCATCGGCGACTACGTGGCCATGGCCTACGAGATCAGCCGGCGCCGCGAGGCCGAAAGCCGGCTGCGCTACATCGAACGCCACGATCCGCAGACCGACCTGCCCAACCGCGACCACCTGCTCGAAGTCGCGCACAGCGCGCTGCGGCCGATGCACGAGAACGACGGCGGCCTGGTGGCGGTGCACCTGCAGGTGGAACTGCCGATGGAGGCGCTGCCCGACGGCGACGCGCGCCAGCGCCTGCTCACCGCGGTCGCCGATCGCCTGCGCGAGGCCACCGGCGAAGCGGCGACGCTGGCCCGCGTGCGCGAGGACGCCTTCGCGGTGATCCCGCACCGGCACCTGCCGGAAGTCGAGGCGCTGGCGCTGGCCGAACGCTGCATCGACCTGGTCCAGGCCGGTTTCGACCACGGCGGCGCCCTGCCGCAGCCGGCCACGGTGTCGGCCGGCATCGCCTTCTCGCGCGACCTCGTCGCGCCGTCCGCCGACACGCTGCTGCGCAACGCCGAGAACGCGAGCCTGCGCGCGCGCCAGACCGGCTTCAACCGCTGCGAAGTGTTCGACGCCGACCGCCACCGCGGCCTGCTCGAACGCCTGCGCACCGAACAGGCGCTGCGCGAGGCCTTCGCCGCCGGCGACCTGGTGCTGCACTACATGCCCGAGATCGACCTGCGCGACGGGCGCTGGCGCGCCGCCGAAGCGCTGCTGCGCTGGCGCACGCCCGACGGCCGCGTGGTGCCGGCGGGCGAGTTCATCGAGGTCGCGGAAAGCTCGGGCCTGATCGTGCGCCTCGGCCGCTGGGTGCTGCTCGAAGCCTGCCACGCCGCGATGCGCTGGCCCGCGCGCGACGGCGTCGCGCCGATGCTGCGCGTCAACGTCTCCGCGCGCCAGTTCGAGCAGGCCGGCCTCATCACCGACGTCCAGATCGCCCTCACCGATTCCGGCCTGCCGCCGCAGCGCCTGTGCCTGGAACTCACCGAGACGCTGCTGCTGCGCGACCAGCAGACCGCTGGCCGCACGCTCGCCCGCCTGCGCGCACTGGGCGTGCACGTGGCGCTCGACGATTTCGGCAGCGGCTACTGCTCGCTCGGCTACCTCAAGCACCTGCCGATCGACACGCTGAAGATCGATCGCGGCTTCACCGCCGGTCTGCCCGGCAACCGTGCCGACCTCGCGATCGTGCAGGCCGTGGCGCAACTCGCCCACACCCTCGGCATCGACGTCGTCGGCGAGGGCGTCGAAACGCAGGCCCAGGCCGAGTGCCTCCGCGACTGCAACATCTTCGCCGTGCAGGGCTGGCTCTATTCGCCGGCGATCGACAACGACACGCTGATCGCGGGGTTCGGCGGGCAGGGCTGAGCCGGCCGCGCGACGCGGCGGACGCGGACACGGATCTCGCGCGGGAGCTCGGGCAACCGGCACAGCGGCGTGCATGTGGACGAAGGCACCGCAGAGACACCGACGACGACCACACCGCATGCCGCATCCGACGCACCCTGATGCGGCAGGGCGTCGTCGACGAGCGGTCGGGCCGTGTTCGCACCGATCCGGCGGATCGCGTCGGCACGTCGCTCGACCCCGCCGTCAGCGGCGCCGACCCTGCGCATGCGATCCGAACGTGGATGGCCGGGCGATCGCCAGGCCGTCGACGTTCCCTCCAACGCCGCGTCGATCGAAAGGAGCATCGAAATGACCAGCTTGCCCAATGGCGTCAATGCATGGCTTTTCCTGAATGAGGATGAGCCGCCGCAGACGAACTACACCAGCCCCGACAGCTGTTACCAGTCGCTGATCCAGTACGGGACGTACAACAGCGCCGACTTCATCGGCATCGCCTTCTTCGAGGTCGTGCCCGCGACCAACGGCGATACCATCCAGATCGGCGCCTCTTCCCATCCCGGCGGTCTGACGAACCAGGACTACCTCGACTACGTGCTCCGCGACGCGCGGCAGGCCAACCCGGGCATCAAGTTCCTGGCGACCATGGTGTATTCGGGCGACAACACCCTCGCGAGGATCTTCGCCGGCGGCGGCGATCCGCAGGCGCAGGCCACGGCGTTCGCCACCAATCTGGTGGCCTACCTGCAGGCCAGCGGCATGAACGGCCTGGACGTCGACTGGGAAGGCGATGTCTCCCTGAAGCTCACCCGGGAACACTTCAAGATCCTGTTCTCGACGATCCGCACGGTGTTCGACGCGCAGCCGGTGAAGTACTTCCTGTCGTTCACGCCGGCATGGCCCACCGACACGATCGACTACGCGACGGTCAACAGTGCGTTCGATTTCGTGTCGCCGCAGTTCTACGACGGCACGCCGCTGTCGAGCTTCCTGCGCGCCGGGATCTCCCCCGACAAGATCGGCTACGGCGCGCAGTTCGAACCCGACAACGCGGCACCCAACACCAGCGCGCAGCAGGTGTGGAGCGCCGTGTCGGCCGGGTTCCAGCACGGCGGCACCACGTACGCCTACCGGGACATCTTCATGTGGCGCCTGAACTCCGGCAATTTCCAGTTCGAGCAGGCGCAGTTCATGATCCTGGACCAGCTCGCGCAGCCGCCTGCCGGCACCGCGTTCGACGATCGGCCGATCGTCGGCGCCGCGGGCGTCCCCGACATCACCGGGATCACGGTCCGCTCGGGCGAGGTGCTCGACGCCCTGCAGATCGTGTGCACCGGCACGGGGCCGTACAACACCGGGCCCCAGGGGGCCGATCTCTTCACCCTGCCGCAGCACGGCGGGAACGGCGGCACGGCCACGACCCTCGCGATTTCGCCGAACGATCCGATCGTGTCGATCTCCGGTTACACCGGCACGTGGTACGGCTGGCAGTGCGTCCTGCAGCTCACCCTGACCTGCAGGAGCGGTGCGACGCACGGCCCGTACGGCACGATGTCCGGCGCGACGTCGCAGACCCCGTTCACGCAGTCCGCGCCGTCCGGCCAGCGCCTGATCGCCTTCAGCGGGACCACGGTGACCGTGCCGATGGCGGGCGGCAGCATGGGGGCGATCATCGCGAGCCTGCAGGCGGCGTTCGGTTGAAGCGCCGGAGCGACGGGCCTGCGCGGTGAGCGCGCGGGCCCGTCGCGCGTCCGGGGCGACGCGGCGTCGGTGCCGGCGATCCCCGGTGCGCCTGCGGATTCGCTGCGGACGCCGGGCGCGCTACCCTGCACCTCCCGCGTTCCGTCCCGGCGAGGTGCCCCGTGTCCCGATCGATCCGAACGCCTGCGGCCTCGTTCGCCGCGGTCTTCGCGTTGTCCGTCGCACTGTCCGCGGCGGGTCCCGCACTCGCCGCCGATCGCGTCACCGGCAAGCCGTTCGCCACCCGCAGCGAGGTGTATGCGCCGCATGCGATGGCGGCGACGTCGCATCCGCTGGCGACGCAGATCGCACTCGAGACGATGCGCGCCGGCGGCAGCGCGGTGGACGCGGCGATCGCGGCCGACGCGGCGCTGGGGTTGATGGAGCCGACCGGCAGCGGCATCGGCGGCGACCTGTTCGCGATCGTGTGGGACCCGAAGACGAAGCGGCTCTACGGCTACAACGGTTCCGGGCGTTCGCCGAAGGCGCTGACGCTGGCCGAGTTCCAGCGCCGCGGCCTGACCGACATTCCGGCGCAGGGGCCGCTGCCGGTGAGCGTGCCCGGCTGCGTCGACGGCTGGTTCGCGCTGCACGACCGCTTCGGCAAGCGTCCGATGGCCGACAACCTCGCGCCGACCATCCGCTACGCGCGTGAAGGCCATCCGGTCGCCGAAACCATCGCGTACTACTGGAACCGCAGCGTGCCGGGCCTGTCGAAGTGGCCCGGCTTCGCCGAGCAGTTCACCGTGGATGGAAAGCGCGGCCCCCGCACCGGTGAAACCTGGCGCAATCCGAACCTCGCGAACACGCTGGAGCAGATCGCGCGCGGCGGCCGCGACGCGTTCTACAAGGGCGACATCGCGCGCACCATCGATGCGTATTTCAAGGCCAACGGTGGTTTCCTGCGCTACGAGGACCTCGCCGAACACCATGGTGACTGGGTCGAGCCGGTCAGCACGAATTATCGCGGCTACGACGTGTGGGAACTGCCGCCGAACGGGCAGGGCATCGCCGCGCTGCAGATCCTCAACCTGCTCGAACCCTATGATCTGAAGTCGTATGGCTTCGGCAGCCCCGAGCACGTGCATCTGTTCGTCGAGGCGAAGAAGCTGGCGTTCGCCGATCGCGCCGCGTCGTATGCCGATCCGAAGTTTTACGACACGCCGGTGGCGCGGTTGATCTCGAAGGGCTACGCCGCCGAACGCGGCAAGCGGATCTCGATGGACAAGGCCGCGCGCAGCGTGGAGCCGGGCATCATTCCCGAGGTCAATGAAGGCGACACCATCTACCTCACCACCGCCGACGCCAGCGGCATGATGGTGTCGCTGATCCAGTCGAACTACCGCGGCATGGGCAGCGGCATGGCGCCGCCGGGACTGGGCTTCGTCTTCCAGGACCGCGGCGAGATGTTCGTGCTCAAGCCCGGCCATCCCAACACCTACGCGCCGGGCAAGCGGCCGTTCCACACCATCATCCCCGCGTTCGTCACGAAGGACGGCAAGCCGTGGTTGAGCTTCGGCGTGATGGGCGGCGCGATGCAGCCGCAGGGCCACGCGCAGATCCTCATGAACCTGATCGACTTCGGCATGAACCTGCAGGAAGCCGGCGATGCGCCGCGCATCCAGCACGACGGCAGCACCGAACCCACCGGCCAGAGCACCGCGATGACCGACGGCGGCGAAGTCGACCTCGAAAGCGGCTTCCCGATCGAAACCGTCCGCGCGCTGATGCGCAAGGGACATTCCATCCGTTTCGCCGACGGTCCCTACGGCGGCTACCAGGCGATCATGGTGAACCCCAACGGCGGCGGCTACGTCGGCGCCAGCGAATCGCGCAAGGACGGCATGGCGGCGGGGTATTGAGCGGATGACGTACTGCGGGTACGTATTGCGGGCGATAGAAGATATTGGTTGGATAGCAGAGGCCGATCTTTGGCAAAGGAAAGGGGGCACGAACTGCGTGCCCCCTTTCTTGGTTGCTCTTACTTCTCTTTTCGGACGCCCTTAAACGGGGTCTTGTCCGACTTCACGTCCATGAAGCGCCCGGTATCGGTGTTGCGCTTCACGTAATTTCCAGCAGGGGTCTTGGTCTGCGAACGATCGCGCACAGGGCCAATGCGGTGACCATCGCCTTTCGGTGGGTTGGTAGCCATCTAATTATTCCTCTGTAGTGTGAATGGATCGGTTTTATCGCTAAGGGTAGGAATCTCCGACCTTCAGGACGGGGCAGCCACAAGGACTGCCCCGTCACCGACCCGATTACTCGGGCACCCAGAGCGGGAAGGCTTTCAAGCCCACAGCAGAAGCGAAGAGCTTCTTGCCGTTCTTCAGGGTGATGAACGGCCTGAAGATGAGCTTGTAGCCCGGCCGCTGGGGAGTCGTCGGCGTAGTCATACGCTGAGATTCCTTATTGGCAGGGCGTCCATCCGACAACTCAAAGGAGCGGCACTTGACGGTTCGGTCAGCAATCCATATGCTTTCCGAACTGCCCGCCCGCAGTGCTGCAACCTCTGAGACCGCACCGATTGGACGTAAACGGGTGTGGTTTTCTTGTTTTACCCCGACCCTTCTCGGTCGGTAACACAAAAAAATTGCAAAAGGGTCTAGCCATCGGCTAGGCCCTTTTTTCGTCCTTGAATGTTTAGCAGTCGATCAGGCTGACTGCTAAGGAGCCGAGCAAATCCCCTATGGCCTTGGGGTATGTGCGTATCTTACGGAGCGTGCTTGCGATGTCAAGCGCTCATTAAGCATGCTTGATTCGGTTAGCGCGTGCTAACATTTTGAGCCGGTTAGGCTCATCTAGCCGCCCTCGGACGGAGGACATATGACGACTGAGACCACAGGGGTATCCCTCCCTGCAAAGCTTGGGACATACCTAAAATCAGTACGGCTTGGATTGGACATGACTCTTCGTGGTGTGGAAGAGGCAACCAATCAAGATGTCTCCAATGCATATCTAAGCCAACTTGAAAATGGCAAAGTAGCAAAGCCTTCGCCGCACATCCTCTATGCGCTGTCCCAGGCATACGGGATCTCATATGAGGACTTGATGCAGCGAGCGGGCTACATTGCGCCAACAAAGACGGATCGTAGGGCAGAAGAAAAGCATGGCCGTGCGGCGACCTTCGCGATAGAGCAATTGTCCGCAGACGAAGAGCACGCGCTTCTCACATATCTCGCAGTATTTCGCTCACAACGGAAGGGGCATGAGAAAACCTGATGATTGCAGTCTAACGCAAGCGCAGCGCGCAAAAGTTCGAGCTGAGGCAGAGCGAGCGCTTCGAGAGGCAGGAGCTCTCGGCGTCTTTCCGACTCCCGTCGCCGACATCATGTCTGTAGCGAAAGTGGAGGAAGTCAAAGAAGATGTGCTCAACGAGAGCTTTATTCAAAAGCTTCGCGCAAAAGCACACGAGGCTGGCCAGTCCCTAAAGACTGCGTTATCCAAAGTGCTTGGACTCTTTCATGCAAGTGAAGGGCTTGTCTTTATCGACAAGAGTCTCATGGGGGTCAAAAAAACCTTTGTCCGTCTCCATGAGTCAGCACACGGTTTTTTGCCTTGGCAGCGCACTATGTATGCGGTGGTGGAGGACTGTGAGCATTCTCTAGACCCCGATGTGGCAGAAGCGTTTGATCGTGAAGCAAACGTCTTTGCATCGGAAGTGCTGTTCCAAATTGATACGTTTATTGAAGAGGCTGAAAGTAAGGCGTTCGGGATTTTTACTGCTGTCGACATGAGTAAAAAATACGGGGCATCACTGTATGCAAGCATACGGCAGTATGTTTCGAAAAGTACAAAAACATGCGTAGTTCTCGTGCTGAATCCGCCGAAATTTGCAGATGGCGATGGGTTTCGGGCATCGTTGCGCCGAGTTGTCCCATCCGCGTCATTCGCCCAGGTATTCGGTAACTTAGACTGGCCAGATGCATTCACGCCGGATGACCAAATTGGTGCAATGGTTCCGCTGGGGAAGAGTCGTGCTTCTGGGAAGCGAAATTTGAAACTTACGGATGCAAATGGCGTTTCTCATGAATGCGTGGCGGAGTCGTTTACTAACACGTATCAAGTGTTCATCCTGATCCATGCGATGGATACTATGACGGCAACAACTATTATTTTGCCATCATCGTATGGAAGGCCATAGACGTACTTGGCTACGGCTTTTCTTCAAGTAAGTTATTTTCATAACATGGCCTTCGACGCCTTCGCCCTCATCCTCGCGATGCTCGCGCTGGGCTATGCGTTCCAGCGCCTGCGGGTGCTGCCGGACAACGCGGCGCAGACGCTCAACCTCGTGGTGCTGTACGTGTGCCTGCCGGCGGCGGTGCTGCGCTATGCGCCGCGACTGCACCTGGAGCCGGCGCTGATCGGGATCGCGGTGGTGCCATGGGTGCTGCTGCTGGCGACGATCGTGCTGGTGACGCTGCTGGCGCGCGCGCTGCGGTTCCGCGACGACGAGCGCGCGGTGCTGCTGCTGACGGTGGCGCTGGGCAACACCAGCTTCCTCGGCTATCCGCTGACGCGGGCGCTCATCGGCGAGCACGCGCTGCCGTACGCCGTCATCTACGACCAGTTCGGCGCGTTCCTGATCCTGTCGACGTTCGGGCTGTGGGTGCTCGCGCGCTACGGCGGCGACCGCAAGCCGACCGCGCGCGAGATGCTGGCGCGGGTCGTGCGCTTTCCGCCGATCTGGGCGCTCGTGGTCGGCTTCACGATCATGCCGGCCGAGCCGCCGGCATGGGTCGCGGGCGGGCTGCAGCGGTTGTCGGACGCGCTGCTGCCGCTGGCGATGCTGACCATCGGCCTGTCGGTGAAGCTGGCGCTGCCGCGCGACGAGCTGAAGCCGCTCGCCGCCGGCCTGCTGCTGAAACTCACGCTGCTGCCGGCGCTGGCGCTGCCGCTGGTGCGGCTGCTGGGCCTGCACGGCGAGATGGCGCGGACCACGGTGCTGGAATCGGCGATGCCGTCGATGGTCACCGCCGGCGCGCTGGCGATCTCGCACGGCCTCGCGCCGCGGCTGGCGGCGGCGATGGTCGGCTACGGCCTGCTGCTGTCGCTGCTCACGCTGCCGCTGTGGGCCGGCGTAGGATGACGGCATGATCAGCAACGACCTCGACATCGACCACTGGCGGCGCGAACTCGCGATGCGCGGCCACGTGCAGATCCCCGGCTTCCTGCAGCCGCCCGCGGCCGAAGCGCTGGCGCGCGAGCTGTCCGAACGCGTGCCGTGGCAGTTGGCCGAGCGCAGCGACGGCACCTCGCGCACCACCCCGCGCGGCGCGTATCCGCAAGGCGCGGACTACGACCGCCTGATCGAAGCCGGCTACGCGGCGGCGGCGACCAGCTACCAGTTCGCCTACGACAGCTACATGCTGCTGAAGGCCGCGCGCGAGGGCTGGGATCCGGAACTGCTGGTCCACGGCGTGCTGCGCTTCCTCAACACGCCCGACTTCCTCGACTTCGCGCGCCACCTCGGCGGCGATCCCGCGATCCGCCACGTCGTCGCGCAGGCCACGCGCTACCGACCGGGCCAGTACCTGATGCCGCACGACGACGAAGAGGCCTCCGAGCAGCGCCGCTACGCGTTCGTCGTCAACCTCAGCCCCGACTGGCGGCCCGACTGGGGCGGCCAGCTGCAGTTCCTCGATCGCGAAGGCAATGTGCTGCACACCTACCTGCCGCGCTGGAACTCGCTGAGCCTGTTCCGCGTGCCGCAGCGCCACCAGGTCACGTTCGTGACGCCGTGGGCGGCCGCGCCGCGGCACGCGATCACTGGCTGGTGGCTGGCGAGCTGAGCGCGCGCCGGCGCGCCGCTCAGCGTGCCGGGGTCTCGAACGCCACTTCCGCCGTCGGGGATTTCGTCCGCGCCCGGAACCAGTCGATGATGCGCCCGCGCTCGGCGTCGTCCACGTCACGGGCCATGCGGACGGTCAGCTGCACCACGGGCGTGCCGTCCCGGCCTTCGGCAAGCCGGATTCCCTGGCTCAGGGTCACGGACATGGCATCGGGCAACTGCGCGCGCAGTTCCGCGGCGATGTCGGCGGACTGGTCCCGCAAGGCGTCGTGTGCGGCGATGCTCTGGCGCAGTTCCGCCAGTTCGGCGTCCTTCTTCCGCAGGGCCTCCTGGCTGTCGCGGTAGAGGTCGCCCAGCAGGCTGGTCTTGAGCGCGCCCACGTCGATGTGTTCGTTGCGGCCGGCCTGATGCACCACCAGGCGCGCATCGCCCAGGCCGCCCGCTGCCAGCCGGCCCTGGATCGCCTGCAGCAGCGGTGCCTCCAGCGGCAGGCCGATCAGTGACACTTCGATCACCCCGGTCTTCGGATCCACCCGCGTGTCGGCGACGTGCGCGTCGTCGAAGCGGAACTCGCCGCGCACGAAGGCCATCGCCCGCGACTTGAACACTTCCTGCTCCACCAGCCGGTATGCCAGCCAGGCGCTCGGCAGCGACGTCGCCAGCGCCAGCACCAGCACCGACGCGCGGATGCGGTGCTCGGTGCGTGCGTCCACGAACGCATGCGGCGGCACCCGCACCAGGCGCAGCCCCAGCAGTGTCGACAGCGCGATGAACACGCAGTTGATCGAATACAGGTACAGCGCGCCGCCGAAGTAGGCCCACTGCGCGGTGGCGATGCCGTAGCCGGCGGTGCACAGCGGCGGCATCAGTGCGGTGGCGATGGCGACGCCGGGGATGACGTTGGATTTTTCCTCGCGGGTGATGCCGATGACACCGGCGAAACCGCCGAACAGCGCGATCAGCACGTCCCACAGCGTCGGCGAGGTCCGCGCCAGCAGTTCGGACTGCGCTTCGGCCAGCGGCGTGAGCGCGAAGTACAGCGTCGACACGGCGAGGCTGATCGCCGAGGCGATGGCGAGGTTCCAGAGCGATTTGCGGATCAGCGCGAAGTCGTACACCGCCGCGCCCAGGCCCACGCCCATGATCGGCCCCATCAGCGGCGAGATCAGCATCGCCCCGATGATGACCGCGGTGGAATTCACGTTCAGGCCGATCGAGGCGATGAAGATCGCCGCCATCAGGATCCACGGCGTCGCGCCGTGCAGATCCACGCCATCGCGGATGCGGCGTTCGATCACGTCGTCGCCCGCCTTGTCGGCCAGCAGGCTGAAGCGCTGGGTGAAGGACCGGGGCGGTGCGTCGGGCGTGGGCTGCGTCATCGGGAACTCCGGGCGGCGCGTGGCGGCAGGCCGCCATGGTGCAGGCAATCGCCATCGACGACGAGGGGCGTGCGCCGGCCGCCATCACCCGGGCCGCGAATCCGCCACCCCGGTGCGGTAGGCTGCGCGCCGGAACCCGGGCACGAGGATGACGGCATGCGGTGGAGTCGGAAAAGCGGCGTGGTCGCCTGCCTGCTGGCGGGCGCGTGGCTGTCGGCCGCGGGCGTGCCGCAGGCGCGCGCCGAGGACCCGGTCGCGCCGCAGGCCATGCCGGGCCCGACCGTGCCCTGCGCCGATGCCCCGCCGATGCTGCGCCAGGCCTGCCTGGACGCGGAACGCCGCGCCGATGCCGCCCAGCGCGCCTATGCACTGTGGCTGGCCGACCAGTTGGCCGCGGACGGCGACGCCCGCGACCTCGCGCTGGCGCTGTTCGTCCGCCGCGGCGCGCTGCTCACGCCCGACGTGCTGGCGGGGGTCGCCGACGGCAAGGCCGTGCCGCCCGACCCGGTGCTCGAACGCTGGTACCGCAAGGCGTATGCGAAGGCCGGCCGCGACGGCGTGACGTGGTCGCTGCTGGCCTCCGCCTGGGGCCAGATGGCGATGCCGAAACCGGCGGACCGCGACGCCCAGGTCGCCTGGGCGAAGGCCGACCCCGACAACCTCGCGCCGCTGCTGCTGGCGCTGCGCGAGGGCGAGGGCATCGACGCGGTGTTCGCGGCGCTGCCGAAGCGTGCGCACAACCGCGTGTACTGGAACGCGGTGCAGGCGCTGGCCATGGATGCCGTGCGCCGGCATCCGCCAAAACCCGAATGGCGCGACGCCATCCCCGCGCTGCGCGACAAGCCGCTGGAGGCCTACGGCCAGGAACTGGGCACCGCGGTCGAATTGCCGTCGTACCGCGGCCTGCTCGAAGCCTGCACACCGCACGATGGCGCGGATCGCCGCGGTCCGTGCCGCGCACTCGCCACCGTGATGCAGGACGCTTCCGACGTGCTCATCGCCCGCATGATCGGCAACCTGCTGCTGCGCCTGAACGCCACCGACGACGCCGGCCGCGCCGCCGCCCACGCCGGCTGGCGGCCGCTGTTCTGGCGCCAGCGCCAGCTTGGCGCCCACGGCGACGCCCGCTATGAATCCGCGTATCGCGACGCGCTGCGCGCCGATCCCGCGGCCGACGAAGTCACCCTGATCGACCGCGCCCTGCGCGTCGTCGGCGCCGACCCCGTGCCGCCGGCGGACTGGGAAACCGCGGTGCCGTGAGGCGCGTCGCGGCCGCCGCGCGGGCTTGCCGCGCCGCGGCCTGCACCGGGCAACGACGTTCGGGTGTCATCCCGAACCGCAGGTGAGGGACCTGCTGGTCTTCCGCGAAAGCTCCGGAATCCTGGCTTTCTTGCCGTCATCCTCGCGCAAGCGAGGACCCATGCCCGATCGCCGCTGATGCCTGGGTCCTCGCTTGCGCGAGGATGACGGGGGTGCGATCGAATCCGATGCCGGCCGGCACTGATTGCGGGCCTCTGCTCCAACTCGGCGGGCGAAGTCGTGCTGCAGCGGAGAGACGGGTCGATCCGGACCTGGGTCAGGCGTAGATCCGCACGCCGATATGGCGATCGAAACCGGGTTGCTCGGCATGCGGGAGACGTGAACGGGCGAGTCGCAGCGAGAAACCGCCATGCAGTGTGCCGTCGTCGTTGACCATCCAGTCCATGACGTCGGCATTCGCCACGCTCACCCGGTCATGGAGCGCGTATTCGCTGAAATCGCCGGGCAATTCGAAGAGTTCGCCGATGAAGCCGTCGTCGTCGTGTGCGATCACGATCAGCCACAGGTAGGCGCGGTAACCCGCGTCTTGCACCAGCGTCTTCACCAGCGGCGTGGCGTGGGCCGTGCCGGGTTGCGACAGCAGCGTCCGGAAGGTATCCAGCGTCCGTTGCGCCTGTTCGATCGTTTCCCGGAACGCGCGGTCGTCATCGCCGACGAACGTGAAGCGGGCGCCGGGATCGAGATCCGGCTTCCTGCCCAGTTCGCGCCGCAGCATCTGCCAGTCGTACCAGCAGTTTTCCGGGTCGATGTCCGCATACCCGCGCTTCTCCGCCATGGCAGCGATGGCATCCGGCGACACCATGATCACCGCCGCCTGATCGCGGATCGCGAGTGCTTCCGCTTCGTCGAGCGGCCTGCCTTTCCGATCCTCTGCGTGGATCAGCAACGTGCACAGTGCAGGCATGAACAGTGGTACGAGCGCATCGTCCTGCATTTCGTGCCTCCCTCAATCCGCCGACACCGTCCGCGCCGCGGCCCATTCGCGCAGGGCGGTGACCTGTTCGGCCATCAGCACCGACAGCGGGCGGGTGTTCTTGAGTTCGGCGCGCAGGTGGAAGTCGTTGAGCGGGTGGTTCGCGGCATGCGCGGTGTACAGCGCGGCGACGACGGCCTGCTCGATCTCGGCGCCGGAAAAGCCGTCGGAGGCGGCGGCCAGTGCAGGCAGGTCGAACTTGTCGGGATCGGCGCCGCGGCGGCGCAGGTGCACGGCGAACAGCTCGCCGCGGGCCTCGGGCGTGGGCAGGTCGACGAAGAAGATCTCGTCGAAGCGGCCCTTGCGCAGCAGTTCGGCGGGCAGGTCCTGCACCTGGTTGGCGGTGGCGACCAGGAACACCTGCTGCCGGCGTTCCGACATCCACGTCAGGAAGGTGCCCAGCACGCGGCGGGAGACGCCGCCGTCCTCGCCGCCGGAGCTGGCGAGGCCCTTCTCGATCTCGTCGATCCACAGCACGCACGGCGCCAATTGTTCGGCCGAGGCCAGCGCGTCGCGCAGGTTCTTCTCGGTCTCGCCGTGGTACTTGTTGTACAGCGCGCCGAAATCCAGCCGCAGCAGCGGCACCGCAAAACCTGCAGCAATGGCCTTGGCCAGCATCGACTTGCCGCAGCCCTGCACGCCCAGCAGCAGCACGCCGCGCGGCGGGTCCAGCCCGGGCGGCACGTTGCCGTCGACGAATGCGGCGCGGCGCAGTTCGATCCAGCGCTTGAGGCGGCGCGCGCCGATCACCTGGTCCAGCTTCACCGGGTCGAAGGCGTAGTGCAGGTGGCCGCTGCGATTGACCAGCTCGAACTTCAGCTTCGCCAGTTCCGGCAGGTCGTCGGCGTTGAGTACGCCGTCGCGGAAGATCAGGTGGCGGGCGATGCGGCGCGCGTCGGTCTCGGACAGTCCGCGCAGGTTGCGCACGATCTGCTTCACCGCCTCGGCATCGACCTCCACCCGCTTGCCGCCGTGCTCGCGGGCGTAGGCGACGGCCTCCTCCTTCACCATCCGCAGCAGCGCGTCGCTGGTCGGCAGGTGCGGGCGGTAGCGCACGGCGTAGGCCTCGAGGTCCTCGGGCAGCTCGATCTTCTGGCCGACCAGCACCACCACGTGCGGCAGGCAGTTGCGCCGCTGCAGGATGTCGCGGACCTGGCGCAGGGTGCCGGCATAGCGCAGGTAGGGGGCGAAATCGAGCAGCAGGTAGACGCCGCGCTGCTCGGCGCGATAGATCGCCTGCAGCGTGGCGCCGGCGTCGGGCGCGCTCTGCGACTCGTCCTCGCGGTCCATGTCGATGCGGCGCAGGCCTTCGGTGATCGACCAGCGGAACAGCGCGCGCCAGACGTGCATCAGCGACTGCCGGAACAGTTCCACCACCCGCGGTTCGTCCGGGGTCTCGATGACGATGAGGGGGGTGTCGGCGCGAATCAGCGCCACGAGGTCCTGCAAGCCGCTCATGGGGTCCTGGACGATGGAGGGAAAGGCCCCTCCGAAGCCGCGAAACGATAGCAAAGCGGCGGCTTCCGCGGGCGGTGCGCGTCCAAGTGCCTGATCCGGCTGGGGCTGGGGTGCCCGGGCTTGCCCGGACGGGGGAGTTCCGGTGCTAAGCTGCCGGCACTTCACTGCGGAGGTGCCGATGAAAACGGTTCTGGTCGCCAGTTCGAAGGGCGGGGTGGGCAAGACCACCATCGCCACCCATCTGGCCGCGCACGCCGCCCTGGACGGCCAGCGCACGGTGCTGGTGGACGCCGATCCGCAGCACTCCTCCACCCGCTGGGCCGAGCGCCGGGCCGACCTGGACAGCGCGGTGCTGCCGGTCGACGGCACCCGCCGCAACTGGGCCAAGCACGTGCCCGACGACGCCCAGCGCATCATCGTTGATGCCCCGGCCGGCGCCACCGCCGACAGCCTGGAAGACTTCCTGGAGACCGCCGACGGCCTCGTCGTACCGGTGCTGCCGTCCACGCTCGACATCGACGCCACCGTCGGCTTCCTCAACGGCATCGCCAAACACCCGCGCGTGCGCCGCGGCCAGATCCGCGTGGGCCTCGTCGGCAACCGCCTGCGCCCGTGGACCAACGCCTCGCAGCAGGCGGTCGCCCTGCTCGAACAGTGGCCCTACCCGGTCGTGGCGCAACTGCGCGACAGCCAGGCCTACGTGGTGCTGGTCGGCCTCGGCCGCAGCCTGTTCGACTACCACTCGCAGAACGTCCGCGACCACCAGGACGACTGGGCGCCGCTGCTGAAGTGGGTGAAGAAGGGGTAAAGCACGACGCGATGGCGACGACCACGATCACGATCCGCCGCCGGCTGCGGCGCCGCAAGCGCCTGTTCTGGCTCACGGACTATCTGGGGCTGTGGGGCGGCGCGGTGCTGATCGTGCTGGGCGAAACCGTGACGCGCCCGATGTGGATGTACGCGGGCTGCGCATCGCTGGCGATGGGCGTGATCGCGTCGTATGTCTCGTTCGCCCGGATCCGATGTCCGCGCTGCAACGGCAACATCGGCCATCTGGGAATCGATGCGCTCTCCGGCCACTGGCTGTGGGCGAAGCCCATCGCGTTCTGCCCGTACTGCAAGGTCGATCTGGACGAGCCGTTCGACGCATGAGGAATGACCGCCGTCGGAAGGAATCATCGACGCACCGATGTCGTGTGCCTGGTAGAGCGGCCTGACCAGCCATCCGGCTGTTGAACACCAGACCGCTGTCCTTCCTGCAGTTCAAAGCAAAAAAGCAGCGGCCTGGTCTTCAACAGCCGACAGGCTGGTCAGGCCGCTCTACCGGGCGCTGGGTGGCTTCACTTCGCCGGCAACAATCCCGCATCCGCCAGCAGCGCCTTCCCCAGCGCGATGCGCTTCGCGCGGTCGTCGGGCTTTTTCGGCGTGGCGCCGAGGGCGAAGCTGGCGGCACCGCGCGGGCCTTCGACCCAGCCGATCCACCACACGTTGCCGCTGCCGTCTTCGTCCTGGTGGGTGCCGGTCTTGGTGTACAGGGTCATGCCGCCGACGGCATCGTCGCGCATCGCCGCCTTCACCGCGGCGATCGTCTTCGCCGAGAAGGGCAGGTCGCCGCGGCGCAGGCGATCGACGAAGGCCAACTGCTGGCGCGCGGTGACGGTGAGCACGCCGTCGTGCCAGGCGCCCTTCGCGTCGTTGCCGATGCGGCCGTTGCCGTAGCCGACCTTCGCCACCCACGTCGCCAGCCGTTCGCGGCCGATGCGCGCGGCGACGGTGCGGAAGAACGCTTCGCTGGAGGTCTGCATCGCTTCGCGCAGCGCCATGTCGCGCTGCCATTCGGGATGCTCGGCATAGCGCGTGCCGTCCCAGCGCACGATCTCGTCGGCGCTTTTCAGCGCGCCGGTCTCCAGCGCGATCAGGCCCAGCATCACCTTGAACGTCGACGCCGGCCGCAGCGGCACGTCGGCGAGCGCGGCGCCGTGGATCACCTGCGCCGGGCGGCCGTCGCGCTGCAGCAGGAAGGTGCCGGCGTGACCGTAGGCGGCGAAGCGCGCCGCGGCGTCGGGGGCACGCGCGGCAGCGGACGGCGGCGCGGGCGGGGTCTTCGCCGACAGCGGCAGGGCGAGGCCCGCGGCCAGCGCGGCGGCGAGGGCGAGTGAACGGGACGGATGCGGCATCGGGAAGCTCCTGCGGCGGGTGTGCGACGCAGTCTGGACGCGACCGATGCGCGCGCCCAAGAGGCGCCGACGTCGCCCCCGTCACGGGCGTCACCCGTGTCACCGCGACCCGGCGCGCATGCCAGACTGTGGCGATGACCACCTCCGCGACGCCACGGCGACGCGCACCGGCGAAGGCGCCGGCCGCGCACGAGATCGAGATCGAACTGGGCACGCCCGCGCGCGTGCAGGGACAGCCCGCGCGGCACCAGTCGCTGTGGCTGCTGCTGCGGCTGTGGCTGGCGGCGCAGTCGGGCGAAGGCTGGGTGCGCGAGGCGCAGGTGCGCGAGCGGTTTCCCAATGCGCGCAACCTGCGGATGATCGTCAGCCGCGCCTACACCGACTTCGCGCGCTGGGGCCTGCGCGTGGGCTGGGGCACCGATCGCGAACGCGCGCCCGACCTGCTGCCGCTGGCCGGCCGCAACCGCGGCCCGTACTGGCTGGCCGACGGCGAGGCCGCGCGGCTGCAGCTGCGCCTGCATGGCGAGCCCGCCGATGCGCAGGCGGTCAGCGCCTGGCTGGGCGCCACCGCGGCGGCGCAGGCCGCGGCCGCGCCCGACGCCGCCAGCCGCGCCTCGCCGGCGTACTGGCACGCCTGGGCCGGCGCGCGCCGCGACATGCTGGACGGGCGGCTGATCCTCGATCGCGAACACGGCGCGCTGGCCGGCTACCGCCGCGCCCAGCACCTCACCGACGACCCGTGGCTGCAGGCGCTGGCGCTGCTGCAGCAGGCGATGGTCTGGCGGCGCGCGGGCAACGCCGATGCCGCGCGCGCGGTGCTGGCCGAACTCGACCGCCACTGGCACGACGAACAGGCGCCCGAGCACGCGTGGCTGGGCGCGATGGCCGCGATCGTGCGTGCGTGGTGCGCCTACGCCGGCCGCGATGCGCAGGCGGCGAAGCAGATCCTGCGCCAGGCCACCGAGGACCCGCGCTGGACCGGCCTGTTCCAGTACCACCCGCGGGTGCGCAGCGAGCACGCCAACCTGCAGGCGCTGATCCACCGCGCGCTGGCGCTGGACGACGCCATCGACATCGCCGAACGCAGCGCCGCCGCGCGCACCGCGGTGCAGTACTACCGCGCCGCGATCGCGCTGGCCAACGAGGCCGAACTGTTCGATGCCGCGGCCTCCACCGCCAGCAACCTCGGCTGGTCGCTGTGGCTGTTCCAGCGCTGCGGCCTGGACGTGCCGGGCGAGGACGGCGAACCGTTGCGCTGGATCGGGCTGGCGGCGTGGCTCAGCGGTCGCCACGGCGTAGGCGGCGGCGGCTGGAACACGATCTACCTGCTGCGCATGGCGCGGCGCGGCGGCCCGGAGACCCCGCATCCGCGGCTGGACGCCTTCCGCCGCTGGCCGGTGCTGTCGCCGGAGGCCTTCCGCGCGCTGATCGCGCCGATGACGCTGCACGTGGAATGGCCGTCGTGGCGCGAACTGGCCGCGACCATGCAGGCCGACGTCGACGCCGGCCGGGTGCAGGTCGACGCGCTGCAGCGCGCGAACGTGCTGCTGGAAGTCGCGTGGTACGAGGCCTACGACGGCGATCCCGCGCGCGCCGCCGACGCGGTGGCGCGCCTGCGCCGGCGCCTGCGCGAGCTGACGCCGGCCGACCGGTTGTTCTTCCGCGACGCGCTGCGGCGGCTGCCGGAGACAATCGCCTGAACCACGCCCGCGGCGCGGGCATGCGGGTGCCGGCCGGTTCGCGCTAAGCTGCGGACCCGTTCTGCCGAAGTCGATGCGCGCATGCGAACCCTCATCCTGCTCCGCCACGCCCACGCCGAACCGGCCGCCGCCGGCCAGGCCGATGCCGACCGCGCGCTGTCCGCGGAGGGGCTGGCCGAAGCCGAGGCCGCGGGTCGCTGGCTGGCCGGGCAGGCGCTGGTCCCCGACCGCGTGCTGTGCTCGCCGGCGCGGCGCACGCGCGAAACCCTGGAGGCCGTGCTGCGCGGCATCGGCTTCGTCGAACAGCGGCTGGCCGACGCCATCTACGAAGCCACCCCGGGCACGCTGGCCGAACTGGTCGACGAACACCGCGAGATGGACCGGCTGATGCTGGTCGGCCACAACCCCGGGCTGGAGCGCCTCGCGGCGCTGCTGCACAGCGGCCAGTCCGGCGACTACCGCGGCATGCCGCCGGGCAGCATCGCGGTGCTGGAATTCGCCGGCGACGGCGCGGTGGAGCCGGGTTCGGCGACGCTGTCCGCCTTCTGGTGGCCGTGAGGCCGACGGCGACGCCCACCGCCTGCCTCGCGGTCTGCGCGCTGCTGGCGGCAGCGCAGGCCGCCGACGCGGCGGAGATCGACCCGACGACCACCCGCATCGGGTTCACCCTGAAGACGCGCTGGGGCCAGGTGCTGCAGGGGCGCTTCCCGAAGTACAGCGGCGAGATCGAAGCGCTCGAGGACGGCCGAAGCCGCGTGCGCCTGCGCCTCTCGGCGCGCGACATCGAGATCGTCGGCCACCCCAGCTACACCGGCATGACCCGCGGCGACGGCTTCTTCCAGGCCGACCGCTTCCCCGAAGTGGATTTCGTGTCCGAACCCTACGCCCCCGCGCTGCTGGACACCGGCGGCAAGCTCGCCGGCCAGCTGACCATCCGCGACGTGCAGCGACGCGAGACCTTCGCGATCGCGCCCGGCGCCTGCGCGCAACCCGGGCACGACTGCGACGTGGTCGCCAGCGGCAGCGTCCGCCGCACCGACTACGGCGTCGACCGCTGGGTGTTCGCGGTGTCCGACACGGTGCGCTTCACCCTGCGACTGCGCGTGCGCGAGGACGGCGAATGAGCCTGCGCGCGCTGTGCATCGCCGTCTGCGCGCTCGCGCTGGGCGCCTGTTCGACGCTGTCCACCGCCGACCAGGCGCGGGTGGGGGCGGTGATCGAAGCGGCGCGCAGCACCGAGGTCGAATGCACCCGCGACGACGCCTGCGCGCGCCCGTCGCCGCTGCGCGCGCTGGGCGTGCGCGCGGCCGGCGGCGTGCAGGCGGAGGCGCCCGCGCCTGCCGTCGCGCGCGAGGCGTCCGCCGCGGTTCCGCCGGCACCCTCCGAGTCCGCCGCCGCAGACATCGCGCCCGCCGCGGCCGCGCCCGTACCCGCGCCTGCGTCCGCCACGGCGCCCGCCACGGCGCCGCAGCACTACGCGCTGATCCTCGACTACGGCCAGGACGCGCTGCTGGCGCGGCTGGACCTGATCCGCGGCGCGCAGCGCAGCATCGACGTGCAGACCTACATCTTCGACGAGGACGATGCCGGGCATCTCATCCTCGACGAACTGCTGACCGCGGCGCGGCGCGGCGTGAAGGTGCGGCTGCTGGTCGACCAGCTCGCGGCGCTCAAGCGCGTCGACACGCTGGCGGCGCTGGCCGGCGCCCACGCCAACTTCGAGATGCGGGTCTACAACCCGGTGCTGGGCCGCGCGCACTTCGGCTATCCGATGTACGCCTGGGCCACGATCTGCTGCTTCCGCCGGCTCAACCAGCGCATGCACAACAAGCTGATCGTGGTCGACGACCTGGTCGGCATCACCGGCGGGCGCAACTACCAGAACGACTATTACGACTGGGACGCGCGCTACAACTTCCGCGACCGCGACGTGCTGGTCGCCGGCCCCGCCGTGGCGGACATGGCCGCGCATTTCGAGACCTTCTGGAACGCGCCGCTGAGCACGCCGCTGTGGCGGCTGCGCGACGTCGGCCAGCTGGTGCTGCGCGAGGGCGTGCCGGCGGTGCAGCATCCGGCGCCGGAGCTGCCGAAGCGGGTGGAGACCATCGGCCGCGATGCCGACGACGCCGCGCTGGTGCGCAACCGCCTGGTCGACATGGCCATGCCGGTGCGCGACCTGCGCTACATCGGCGATCGTCCCGAGAAGCACGACGACGTGCCGGGCGGCCCCGCGGCGTCGTCGCACCTGCTGCGCGAACTGATCGGCTCCGCGCAGCACCGCGTGCTGCTGCAGACGCCGTACCTGGTGCTGTCGAAGCCGGCGCAGGCGCTGTTCCGCGAGCTGCAGCAGCGCGAGCAGCGACCGCGCGTGGTGGTGTCGACCAACAGCCTGGCCGCCACCGACGCCTTCATTCCCTACGCGCTGTCGTACAAGTACAAGCGCCGCTACCTGCGCGACTACAAGTTCGAGATCCACGAGTTCAAGCCGTTCCCGCAGGACGCGCCGATCGACGTGGAAGCGACCGGCACCGTCGAGGTGGCGTGGGACGAGGACGGCACGCCGATGGTGCTGCGCGACCCGAAGGCGCATGCACACCCGTCGGCGGCCGCCGGCAGCGGTAGCCGCTCGCCCGATCGCCCGACGCCGCTGGCGCGCGAGTATTCGGCGCTGCGCTATTCCAAGCGCGGCAGCAACGAGCGCGTGCCGCTGCTGCGCGGCGGCACCCGCTTCGGCCTGCACGCGAAATCGGTGGTGATCGACGACCGCATCGGCATCATCGGCAGCCACAACTTCGACCCGCGCGGCGACGACTACAACACCGAAGGCGTGGTGGTGGTCGAGGATCCCGCGTTCGCGCGGGCGCTGGCGGCGAGCATCGAGCGCGACATGCGCCCGGAGAACGCGTGGACCATCGCGCGCCGCGACAAGCCGCCGGTGTTCTCGGGGCTGGAGTATTCGCTGGCGAAGTTCTCCGAGCACCTGCCGCTGTTCGATTTCTGGCCGATGCGCTACGCCACCAGCTACGAATTCGTGCCCGGGCCCGAATGCCCCACGCCGCTGTCGCCGCGCGATCCGGAATTCCGCCGCTGCTATCGCCCGGTCGGCGATTTCCCGGAAGTGGCGCCGGTGATCCGCCCGCTCACGCGCATCTTCACCGCGTTCGGCGCGGGGCTGGCGCCGATTCTCTAACCGGCCTCCGGGCCACGATTCCACGCATTCCGACCCGTCCTGGTCTTGCCGGGGCGGCTTCGGCGCGGGCGCGGATCGACCGTTCGTCGGTCGAAATCCGGCCTGTTTCCATGTGAATCAATGGGTTGAAGGCACCCCATCGGCTGGGTGACTTCCGGCACAGGTGCATTGCTGGATAGGTGTTGTACTTTACCAACACACCAAGTCACACAGTCCTTTCCCGGAGCCCGCCATGAACCGCCTCGACACCCCCGTCCGTTCCTCGACCCCCGCCGCGGTCGCCGGCGCCCGGGTCGTCCCCTTCACCGCAGCCCGCCGCGAACGCGATTTCGGCGTGGGCTACGGCAGGAGCAGCGGTTACGCGATGGATCGCCGCTACACCAGCGACTGGGGCGCGACGCGCTTCCGCTGCGCCTGAAGCTTCCATCCGACTCCCTCCCCCTGCAACGCCCGGACGTCACGTCCACTGCCTACCGGATTCCCGCCATGAACGCCCTCCGTCTTCCCGCCCCGTCCCCCCGCCTGCGCGCCGGCCTGTCGGCCGCCCCGGTGATCCGCTATCGCGAACGCGACTTCGGCATCGGCTACGGCACGAGCAGCGGTTACGCGATGGATCGCCGCTACACCAGCGACTGGGCCGCCGCGCCCTTCCGCTGCCGCTGAAGCACCCCGTTTCCCCCACCCGCCCGCGGCGCGCGTCCTCTCCCTCCGCGCGCCGCGGGCGGGCCCGGCAGGGGCCTCGGGTATCCTTGACCGGATGAATACCCCCGCCCCTGCCGTCTTCCGGCGCACCGCCACCCCCGACCAGCTCAACGCGCTCAGCGGCGACACCGCGATGGCCTCGCTGGGCATCGTCTTCACCGAGATCGGCCCCGACTACGTGCGCGGCACGATGCCGGTCGACGCCCGCACCCACCAGCCCTACGGCCTGCTGCACGGCGGCGCCTCGGTGCTGCTGGCCGAAACCCTCGGCAGTTCCGCCGGCAACCTCTGTGCGCCGCCGGGCAAGCGCTGCGTGGGCATGGAGATCAATGCCAACCACGTCGGCGGCATCCGTGACGGCCACGTCGTCGGCACCGCGCGGCCGCTGCACCTCGGCCACAGCTCGCAGGTGTGGGAGATCCGGATCGAGGACGCCGCCAGCGGCCGGCTGGTCTGCATCTCGCGGCTGACCCTCGCCGTGGTGCCCGATCCGGGCGCGCCGGCACAGGGTGAAAAGCTCTAGATCGCCCGGGTATGGTGGCCCGCATGACCCGTGCACGTCCCGATTCGCAAGCCGCGAGGCTGGCGCGCTACCTGATCCGTTGGCCGATGCTGACGTGGCACGTGCTGGTGCACCTGCCGATCATCCTGATCCTGATGTCGCCGCCGTTCGGCGGCATCGTCATCGCCGGCGACCCGCTGAAGCACCGCGTGGTGCGCGGTTGGCAGCGCGGGCTGATGTGGGTGTTCGGCTTCCGCATGCGCCGCATCGGCACGCCGCTGCCGGGCGCGGTGATGTTCGTCGCCAACCACGTGAGCTGGATCGACATCGTCGCGCTGCACGCCTATCGCATGATGGGCTTCGTCGCCAAGCGCGAGATCGCCTCGTGGCCGCTGGTCGGCTGGCTGGCGACGATGGGCGAAACCATCTACCACCAGCGCGGCAGCCAGGAATCGCTGGGCGGCGTGCTGCACGAAATGCTCGCGCGCCTGCGCGACGGCCGCGCGGTCGGCGTGTTCCCCGAAGGCCGCACCCGCGGCGGCGACGCCGTCGGCCCGTTCCACGCCCGCATCTTCCTGGCCGCGGTGGAAGCCAACGTGCCGGTGCAGCCGGTGGCGCTGCGCTACGGCGAGGGCGGCGACGCCCAGACGATCGTCGCCTTCGGCCCGACCGAGAGCTTCGCGGCGAACTTCCTCCGCCTGCTGGGCGAACCGGCGCGCGTCGCCGACGTGATCTTCCTCGAACCGATCCTGCCCGCCGACGCCGAAGGCCGCCGCCGCCTCGCCGAGACCGCGCGCGGCCGGATCATCGCGGCGATGGGGCAGGTGGACGACTGACGCCGTCGGTCCGCTGTTCACGCAACCTCCGCTTTTCGTAGGAGCGACGTGAGTCGCGACCCCGGGGCTTCCGGGTCGCGACTCACGTCGCTCCTGCGAAGAAGTAATATTTCGTCCATGGATCATGGAGGGGGTATGGACGAGAAATCCGGGACGTACGCTTTGTATCGCCGTCGCAATGTGGTCGAGAAATCTATCAATTCGCTTCTCGGGATCATCGAGGGCATTTCAATCGACGGTGCTATCAACCAGATGGAGATAGGCTTTCTTGAGACATGGCTTGAGAGCCATCAGGGTTTGCGAGAAAGACATCCTTATTCTGAATTGATTCCATTGGTTGAAGAGGCGCTCGCGGATCGTCTCCTGAGCGAGGAGGAGAGAGAAGGGATCCTGTGGCTATGTGAACGGCTGAAATCATCAGAGTTTCAGGACGCGATCGCGACAGATCTGCAGGTCCTGCATGCGGTCATGGGAGGTATCGCTGCTGATGCTTCGGTCGGCGAGCAGGAATTGCGTGGTCTTTCGGAATGGTTGGACGCGCACGAGCATTTGCGTAAATGCTGGCCATACGATGAGGTCTCAAGCATCGTGACGTCCGTTCTCGCTGACGGAAAGGTCGATGCCAAAGAAAACGAATTTCTCGTCCAGATTTTTACGGAGTTCGTTTCCGTCCTCGACGATGTCACGATCACCAAGCCTGTCATGCATGCGGCAAATGCCGTGGTAGGTGTGTGTGCTGTCTGTCCTGGAATCGAATTCGAAGGAAAAGTTTTCTGTTTCACGGGAGCGTCCTCTCGTTGCAGTCGCAAGGAATTCGAGGCCACCGTAAGAAAATTCGGGGGCGAGACGGTTTCAGCGGTTTCCGGAAAAGTTGACTATCTCGTCATAGGTGCCGACGGGAATCCGTGCTGGATGTATGCCTGCTACGGCCGCAAGGTCGAGCGCGCAGTATCGCTGCGCCGAGAGGGGGCCAAGCTGATGATCATCCATGAGCTCGATTTCCACGACGCGCTTCGCGATATGGCCTGACGGCCTACTCTCACTGACAGAGGTCTTTTGTAGGAGCGACGTGAGGCGCGACCTTCCGAGACTTCCGGGTCGCGACTCACGTCGCTCCTACAAGAGCCAGGGCGCGGGCGCGGCGCATCGAATCCTTTTGAGCGCGCGCCGCGTATCCTCCCCCCATGCCCCCCGCGATCACCCCGTCCCCCTACCGTGCCCCGCTCTGGCTGCGCAATCCGCACGTGCAGTCGGCGGTGGCGACCAGTCCGCTGCGGCGCGCGCGCGGGGCGGTGCTGCTCAGGCGCTGCGGGGCGGTGCACACGCCGTACATCGTCGACGGCGGTGACGGCGTGCGCCTGGAGGGCGTGCACAGCCGCATGCCGGGGCCGGCGCCGCGCGGGCTGGCGCTGCTGCTGCACGGCTGGGAAGGCAGCGTCGAATCCAGCTACATGCGCATGACCGCCGCGCACCTGCTGCACGCCGGGTTCGAGGTGTTCCGGCTGAACTTCCGCGACCACGGCGACACCCACCACCTCAACCAGGCGCTGTTCCACTCCAACCGCATCGACGAAGTGGTGCATGCGGCGGTCGACATCGCCGACCGCTTCCTCTCCGCCGCGCCGCGGCCGATGGTGGTCGCCGGCTATTCGCTGGGCGGCAACTTCGCGCTGCGGCTGGCGTTGCGCGCGCCGGCCGCCGGGCTGCCGCTGGCGCGGGTGGCGGCGGTGTGCCCGCTGCTGGACCCGGCGGTGACGATGACCCGCATGGAAGAAGGCATGCCGTTCTACATGCGCTATTTCGAGCACAGCTGGCGGGAGTCGCTGCGGCGCAAGCGCGACACCTTCCCCGAGTACTACGACTTCGACGACCGCGTGCTGCGGCTGCGCATGCGCGAGCTGACCCGCTGGCTGGTGGAGCGGCACACCGATTTCGACACCCTGGACGACTACTTCGACGGCTACGCCATCGCCGGCGACCGGCTGTCGACGCTGGCGATGCCGGCCGACCTGCTGACCGCCGCCGACGACCCGGTGATCCCGGTCGCCGAATTCCACGCGCTGGGCCTGCCGGCGACGGCGGCGATCGAGATCGCGACCCACGGCGGGCACTGCGGGTTCCTCGACGGCCTGCGCCTGGACGGCTACGGCGAGCGCTGGGTGACGGCGCGGCTGGCGCAGGCGCTGCCGGCGGGCTGACCGTCGTCCCGTGGGCCGCCGGGCTTTGACCGGGCGCAGGAAAGCCGGCCGGGCCCGGGGGGTACACTAGCCGGCTCCGGGCCGCCGGCCCCGCTCCAGACCCTGTCGATGCACGAGAAGATCTTCGCCGCCCTCCGTCGCGGCGCGCATGCCGAAGCCCTGTCGCTGGCCCGCGTGGCCGTCGCCGAGGACCCGCACGACGCCCGCGCCTACGCGCTGCTGGCCCACGCCGAGCGCGCGGCCGGCGATTCCGCCGCCGCCATGCATGCGATCAACCGCGCGGTGCTGCTGGCGCCGGACGACGCCGGCATCCACTTCCAGCGCGTCGGTTTCCTGCTGGGCGAATCGAAGGTCGACGAGGCCGACGCCGCGCTCAAGCGCACGATCGACCTCGACCCCAACCAGTTCGAGGCCTACATCGTCCGCGCGCAGATGGCGATCGGTCGCGGCGACGTGGACGAAGCCGAGCGCCTGCAGCGTTCCGCCGCGCGGCTGCAGCCCGACCACGCCTGGGTGAAGACGGTCGAGGGCATGGTCGCGCTGCGTCGCGGCGACGCCGAACGCGCGCAGGCGCTGCTGGTGCGTGCGTCCGAGCAGATGCCCGACGACCCGCAGGTGCTGCAGGCGCTGGGCTTCGCCCACCTCGCCCGGCAGAACTTCGCCTTCGCCGAGCAGGCGTTCCGCCGGCTGGTGGAAGTGTCGCCGCAGATGCGCGGCCTGCGCGGCCTGCTCGCCGACCTGCTGCTGCAGCAGCAGCGGCCGGAGGAAGCGCTGGAGGTGCTGCAGCCGCTGCTGGACGACCCCGATGCGGCCACGCCCGCGCTCAAGCGCATGACCGCCGAGCTGGAACTGGCGCTGGGCCGCCACGAGCGCGCGCTCGCGCTGCTGCATGCGTCGCTGGCCGCGGAGCCGCGCGACCCGCGCGCGTGGGGCCTGGCGCGCGAGATCTGGCGTCGCACCGGCGACGTCGACGACGCCCGCGCCACGCTCGACGCCGCGCTGGAAAAACTGCCGAACGCGGTGCCGCTGTGGCAGATGCGGCTGGGCTTCGAGCCCACCGGTTCGGACGGCGCGCAGGCCGTGATCGACCGCTGGCAGACGGCGATGCCCGATCATCCGGCGATGCTCGATGCGGCGATGCATGTCGCCGAATCGCGCGATGACGCCGCCGCCACCGCGGCGCTGGCCCAGCGCCTCGCCGACACCACGCCCGGCCACACCGGCGCGGTGATGCGCGTGATCGACCACAAGCTGCGCGAAGCGCCCGAGGAGGCCGTGGCCTACGTGCAGGGGCTGATCGCCCGGGCGCCGGACGAAGCCGCGCGCCAGTCACTGCTGCCGTGGCTGGGCTACGCCCAGAACGGCGCCGGCCGCCATGCCGAGGCCGCGCTCAGCTGGAACGCCGCGAACGTCGCGACCGCGCCGATGCGCTGGCCGCTGACGTCGCCCGGCCCCGCCGGCGGCACCTGGCCCGAGGCCGCGACCCCGGTCCCCGGCGCGCCGCCGGTGGCGTACCTGTGGGGCGTGCCGGGTTCGGGCGTGGAGAAGATCGCGACCGTGATCGCGCATGCCGGCTATCCGCTGCGCGCCGACCGCTTCGGCCCGAACGCGCCGCAGGACCTGCTGCAGAACCCCGACACCATCGCCGCGCTCAACGCCGGCACGCTCGCGCCCGAGCGCCTGCTCGCCGCGTGGCGTGCGGCGCTGCCCGCGCGCGGCGTGAACGACGGCATCGTCATCGACTGGCTGCCGTTCTGGGACAACGCGCTGCTGAAGGCGCTGCGCCCGTTGCAGCCGGAAGCGATCGTGCTGATCGCCGTGCGCGACCCGCGTGACGCGCTGCTGGAGTGGATCGCCTTCGGCAGTACGATGCCGTTCGGCATCGCCTCCGCGAACGACGCCGCGCTGTGGATCGCGCGCCAGCTGCAGCACGCGCTGTCGCTGCACAACGGCAACCTGCAGACGCACAAGCTGATCCGCACCGACCACGCGCTGGACGACGTCGAGGCCTTCGCCGCGGAAGTCGGCGGTGGCCTGGGCCTGGAGCAGATCCGCATCCCGCCGGCCGCCGCGCTGGGCGCCCCGCGCTTCGCCTACGGCCACTGGCGCCAGTACGCGAAGCCGCTGGCCGAACCCTTCGCGCTGCTGCAGGAAGTCGCGATGGCGCTGGGCTATCCGGCGGAGTGACCCCGCCGCACCGCGCACGGACGACCTGGCAACGTCATTCCCACACGGAGCAGACCGCATCATGAAGATCACCAGCGACAGCTTCGAACACGGCGGCCGCATCCCCGCCGAATTCGCGATGGGCACGCCGGAGGGATTCGGCGGCAACCGCAATCCGCACCTGCGCTGGGACGATGTGCCCGCGGGCACGCAGTCGTTCGCGCTGCTGTGCATCGATCCGGACGCGCCGACCGACGGCGCGCTGGTGGCCGACGCGGACACGCCGATCCCGGTCGAGCATCCGCGCGGCGACTTCGTGCACTGGGCGCTGGCCGACATCCCCGCCGACGTGCGCGGGATCGCGGCCGGCGCCGCCAGCGACGGCGTGAGCGTGCGCGGCAAGCCCGTGCCCGGTGGCCCGGCCGGCGCGCGCCACGGCCTGAACGACTACACCGGCTGGTTCGCCGGCGACGCGGAGATGGGCGGCGATTACCGCGGCTACGACGGCCCGTATCCGCCCGGCCACGACCTGCGCCTGCACCGCTATTTCTTCCGCGTGTTCGCGCTCGACGTGCCGGCGCTGGACCTGCCCGAGCGCTTCACCGCCGCCGACGTGTTCCGCGCCATGCGCGGCCACGTGCTGGGCGAAGCCGCGACGTACGGGACGTATTCGCTGAATCCGGCGGTCGCGGGCTGATCGCCCGACCGCACAGCGCATCGCGATGGGTGCGCGTGGTGCGTTGGCGCCGCCGAGCCTGCTTCGCGATCCCGCTCAGAACCCCATCGGCTGCGACTGGAATTCCAGCACCGTGCCGTCCTCGGCGGTCAGCCGCAGGCGGTAGGGCAGCGGTTCGACCAGTGCGCCCTCGAACATGCGGTTGATCGCCGCGAGGAACGCGCCGCTCGCCTGCGCCGCATCGCCGGTGCAGTCTTCTCCGACGGTGGCCGCCAGCGTGAAGCCCATGCGCTTGCCGACGAGCGTGTAGTCGCCCTGCAAGGTCGGGCAGCCGCCTTTCACGGTGACGGTCTTGCGGTCGAACACCAGCCGGAACGGCACGGCGGCCGCGACCGGCGCGCCGCCGGGGGCGGTGGTCGCGGTCAGCGTCCAGCCGCCGGTGTTGACGAGTTCGTCGCGGTCGACGTGCAGCGTGCGTTCGCGCGCGTCGGCGGGCGCGACGAGCAGGGCGGCAAGCAGCAGCGTGGCGGAAGAAGCAAGGCGCAGGGTCATGGCGGACTCCGTGGGCAGTGGTGATGACGATCGCTGGCGAAGATCAGCGATCGATCGCGGCGGACTCGACGACCTGGTCGAGCACGTACGCGACCGACGGCGCGTCGGCGGGCGGATTCGCGATCGTGTAGCGCTTCACCCGCAGCACGTCGCGGAAGCCCGGCTCGTGGGTGTAGCCCTCGATCATCGGCGGCAGCGTGCGCCATTCGCCGGGCGTGCCGGTGCGCAGGCCGGTGTCGTCGTAATGCACGTCGCGCACGCGCAGGCAGTCGATGGTCTGCGGCGCCAGCGAGGCCTGGCACGGCGTGGTGCCGGCATCGACTTCGAGGAACGCGATCTCGCCCGGGCTGCCGTACTTCGTTTCCGGCGTGGGATCGCCGACGAAATGCAGCACGTCGCCGTCGGCGGTGCGCCACACCAGTTGCGGCGGCATGCTTTCCTGGAGTGCGAACGTCGGCGTGCCTTCCAGCCGCTTCGTGATGGCGGCGTCCAGCGCCATCACCGCGGGATCGGCGCAGGCCATCTTGGTCGAGATCAGCGGACCGACGCGCAACTTGTCGCCGTCGCTGCGCACGGCGCCGGAGATGCGGTTGCAGGCGTTCGTCACGACCACGCGGCCGTCGGCGAAATCGAGCTGCAGCGGCTGCTGCGGGCGGACCAGCAGGGCGTCGATGCGCTGGCCGCGGGCGTCCTGCGCGCGGTCCAGTCGCCAGTGGTAGCCGGCGAGCGCGGCGGTCGGCGATGCGGCCGCGGCAGGCGCGACGCCGGCAGCGGGCGTGGCAGGCGCGGGCGGTCGCGCGCAGGCGGCGAGGCTCAGGCCGAGGCAGCAGCACAGCAGCGTCAGGCGGGTCATCGCGAACTCCATTCGGGCGGGGGCGTCGGGGAAACGCGCGACCGGCCGCGACGGGGTCGCGACGCGAGGCGCGCGACCCACCTTACACCGCGTCCGTCGTTCAGGCGGCGCGCGGGCGCAGCGCCAGCGCGACCACGCCGGCGACCAGTCCCCAGAACGCGGAACCGATCCCCGCGGCGGCGAAGCCCGAGGCGGTGACGAGGAAGGTGATCAGCGCCGCCTCGCGGTCGCGATCCTCGCGCAGCGCGGCGGTCAGGCTGTTGCCGATGGTGCCGAACAGCGCCAGCCCGGCGATCGCCATCACCAGTTCGCGCGGGAACGCGGCGAACAGCGCCGCCACCGTCGCGCCGAACACGCCGGTCAGGAGATAGAACGCGCCGGCGGCCATCGCCGCGACGTAGCGCTTCGCCGGATCGGGATGCGCCTCGCGGCCGCTGCAGATCGCGGCGGTGATCGCCGCCAGGCACAGGGAATACGCGCCGAATGGCGCCAGCAGCACGTTCACCGCGCCGATCCAGCCGACCGCCGGCGACACCGGCGGCGCGTAGCCGGAGGCGCGCAGCACCGCGACCCCGGGGATGTTCTGCGAGGCCATCGTCACCACGAACAGCGGCAGCGCGATGCCGAACACCGCCGCGGTCGACAGCGTGGGCATCGTGAACACCGGCGTCGCGACGCGCAGCGCCACGTGGTCCAGCCGCAACAGTCCGCCGCCGGCGGCGAAGGCCATGCCCAGCAGCAGCGTCGCGACCACGGCGTAGCGCGGGAACCAGCGCCGCCCGCACAGGTACAGCACGAACATCGCCACCGCCATTGCCGGCTGCGTCTTCATCGACACGAACACGTCCAGCCCGAAGCGCAGCAGCACGCCGGCCAGCAGCCCCGACGCCAGCGACAGCGGCAGTTTGCGCATGCCCCAGGCGAACAGCCCGGAGAAGCCCGCCGCGGCGGTGAGCAGCGCGACCAGCACGAACGCGCCGATGGCGTCCGACAGCGGCACGCCGGCGTGGCTGGCGACCAGCATCGCCGCGCCCGGCGTGGACCACGCCGTCACCACCGGGATGCGCCAGCGCAGCGACAGGCCGATGCAGGTCACGGCCATGCCGATGCCGAGCGCCCACAGCCACGAGGCGATCTCCGCTTTGGACGCACCCAGCGAACGCGCGGCCTCGAACACGATCACCGCGGAACTGGTGAAGCCCACCAGCACGGTGACGAAGCCGGCGACGACCGACGACGCGGCGAGGTCGCGCCACCACGGCGCGCGTGGCGACGCGGCGGCGGGCGCGGCGTCGCTCATCCGCCCGCCGGCACCAGCGCCAGCAGCGCGGCGCCCAGCACGAAACGATAGATCGCGAATGCGGTGAAGCGGTGGCTCTGGATGTAGCGCAACAGCCACTTCACCGCGACGAAGGCGGTGATCGCCGACGCGACGAAGGCCACGCCCAGCACAGTCCAGTCCTCGCCCGCGGCGCCGCCGTCCTTGAGCACGCCCAGAAGCTCGTAGCCGGTGGCGGCGAACATCGTCGGGATGCCGACCAGGAACGCGAACTCGGTGGCGGCCACGCGTGACGTCGTGCCGGCGAGCAGCGCGACGAAAATGGTGGCGGCCGAGCGCGAGGTGCCGGGGAACACGCCGGCGACGATCTGCGCGAGGCCGACGAGGATCGCCGTCGTCCACGCGATGTCGTGGCGTTCGCCCAGCGTCGCCGCGCGCTGCGCCGCGAGGCGTTCCGCCAGCAGCATCCATGCACCGCCGATGATCAGCGCCCATGCGATCGGCCGCACCGCGTCGGGCAGCGTCCAGCCGAGCTTCTTCACCAACAGGCCGCCGACCGCGGTGACGCCGAAGGCGACGCCGAGCTTCAGCGCGTAGTCGAGGTTCTCGCGCTGGCGGAAGCCGACCAGCAGCTGCCACAGTCGCTGCCGGTAGATCGCCACCACCGCGAGGATCGCGCCGGCCTGGATCGCGATGTTGAACAGGTCGCTGCGATGGCCCAGCCAGCGCTCGGCGACGATCAGGTGGCCGGTGCTGGAGATCGGCAGGAATTCGGTGATGCCCTCGATGATGCCGAGGAGGAGAGCGGCGAGCAGGTCGGACATGCGATGGGTCGCGAAGGCAAAGGCGAAGTGTAGCGGTCGCGATGCAGCGCGTCCGGCCCGTCATCGCGACGCTCCCCCCGAGTCCGGGGGGAGCGTCGTGCCGTCGTGCATGCCGTGTCGCCGCGCATGCCCATGGCGGGTCGATCAGGGCGGGTCGGTCAGGGCGAGACCACCAGGGTCAGGCCGGGGAAGGCGGCGAGGATCGGCCGCAACGGCTGGAAGAAGGTGATCGGCGTGCCCACGGTGCAGTTCTCGGTCGTGCCCGCGTTGAACGAACCGCCCGAGGTCACACCCTGGGCCTGCCCGTCCGGGGTCACGAACGAACCGCCGGAATCGCCGGTACCCACGCAGGCGCTGGAGCGGGACAGGTTGTTGACGATGCCCGAAGCGCCGTAGTTGACGGTCACGCCCGTCGCCACCAGCGTGCCGCAGCGTGCGCCCGTGCGTGCGCCGGAGCGGCAGATCGTCGCGTTCAGCGTGGCCGGGATGTCGCCGCGGATCGGCAGGTTGCCGCCGTAGCTGTAGGCGTTCACCCACGGCCGCGGGATGCCCTGCGGGTTGGTGTTGTGGACCACGGCATAGTCGTTGCCCGGGAACACGGAGGCGGCGAAATAGCCGATCGACTGCCCGGAGGGATGGGTCACCGTCGTGTTGAGCGTGCCGCAGTGGCCGGCGGTGACGAAACCGTTCGCGGCGCCGAGGGTGACGGAGAATCCGATCGAGCACCAGCCGCCGGTGCCGATGAGGTACTGGTCGCCGCCGCGGATGTCGAACGTCGCCTGCTGCGCCGGCATCGGCCGTGCGGTCGACGTCTCGAAGCGGATGGTGGCGGCGTCGGCGCCGCTCGCGGCGACGAAGTCGATCGCGGCGCGGGTCGCGCCGACGTCCGTGGTCACCACCACGCGGTTGCTGCGCGGGTCGACGTACCAGGACTGGATGCCCGGATCGAGCCGGCCGGCCTTCGCCACGCTGCGCGCTGCGCGCGCGGTGGCGTCCAGCCGCGCCTGCGTCGCCTGCAGCGTGGACAGGCTGTGCGCGACCACGCGGACCTGTGCGCCGAGCGCGCCCGCCTTCGCCGCGGCACGCGCACCGGCGACCGCGACCACCGGCTCGAATTCGCCGCGCGCGTTGCGCTCCAGCCACGTGCCCGCGAAACCGTCGCCGAGCGTCGCGCGGGCCTGGCGTTCGACGTCGGGCGCGCGACGTTGCGCGGCGAGGTACTGCGGGATCTGGCCCGGCATGATGCCGAGGTCGCGTTGCATCGCGAAGCGGAGATTGGCGGGCACCTGCGTGGCATCGTCGCCGGTGGCGGCCATCGTCGCGGGGGCGGCGACGGTCGCGCAGATCGCGAACGACAGGATGGACGCGCGGAGGCGTCCGGACATCGGAGTGTTGCGCATGTGAAGCTCCTTCTCATCGGGGGAATGCGGCGGCACGGTGGGGGAGGCCGCCGGTCCGCATGGTGCGCATCGACGATGCCGGCATCGCGGCTTCATCCCGCGAAGCGACGATCGGTTCCTTCGGTGGGGTCGGAACCGACGTGATTGCGTGTCGTGTCCGCGATCCATGCGTGACACCCGCACTTTATGCCGCGTCGTTCTCACACCGGGCGATCCCGGGTGACGCGCGTCGCGGAAACGCGCATCGCGCGCGTTCGACATTGGTCTCGGTAGGGCGCGCGTCGCGTCGTGCGTCGCCGCCCGGTTCAACCGTGTTGCTTCAGCCCGGCTGCTTCAGTCCAGCTGCTTCAGTCTGGTTGACCCAGCCGCAGGAACACCGCTTCCTCGCCATGTTCGGCGATGCCGACGCCGAAGTAGATCGGGCCCAGCGGCGTGTCGAGCGCGCTGTAGAGGCTGCCACCGAACAGCGTGCGCTCCGCCGACGGCGATTCGCCGCGCTGCCACACCTGTCCGGCTTCCAGCGAGCCGCCGAGGAACAGCGGGTATTCCAGCACCTGCGCCAGCGGCCGGCGGTATTGCAGCGTCGCCACCGCCGCGCCGGTGCCGTGCAGGGTGTCGATGCCGTAGCCCGACAGCCGGAACAGGCCGCCGAGGTGGGCGATGTCCTCGTAGGCGTCGCCGCGGCGGTCCTGCGCATTCGCGCTCGCCAGCCAGCGTCCGCCCAGCGCGCTGAACGCGTACGACGTCTCCAGGCGCGTGGTGAAGCCGCGGGTGTCGCTGCCGAACGCCTGCAGGTAGCGCGCGTGGCGCGCATGCAGGTACCAGCCGTGCGCGGGGAATTCGGCGTCGTCCTGGGTGTCGAGGATCAACGCGAATTCGGCGCCGGCGCTGGTGCTGCCGTTCGGCAATCCGATCGGCAGCGGTCCGGAACGCACGCGGAAATGGTTGCGGCGCGTGAACGGCGTCACCGAGGCTTCGCCCCAGTCGCCGAGGTCGAGGCCGAGGCCGGCGCGGAACTGCCAGTGTTCGATGCGGTAACTGCCGACCAGCGCGTCGTCGTCGAGCAGCGTTTCGTTGCGGCCCAGCCATTCCAGCGACGAGCGGAAGAAGGTGTGCCGGCGCGGATCCAGCGGCTGGTTCCATTCGGCGAACGCGCGGTTGCGATCGCCCAGCCGCGCTTCGAGCAGCAGGTCGCCGCCGAAGCGGTTGAGTTCGCGCTTGCCGAAGCGCGCGCCCAGCTGGTAGTCCGCATGGCCTTCGAAATCGTCCTGCAGGAACAGGCCGAACTTCAGCGTGCCGTCTTCTTCCCAGCGCCGGCTGCGGGTGACGTAGGTCAGCACGCTGCCGCCTTTCGCGCCGTCGGTCACCGTGTAGTAGGCGCGGGAGAATTCGCCGCTGCCGTAGAGGTGCGACAGATCGCGCTCGATCTTCTCCGGCACGATCGTGTCGCCCGGTTTCGCCGTCATCGCCGCGCGGATCACGGTGTCGTCGACGGCGGAGGTGTTGACCAGCTCCACCTTCTCGATCGGGCCGATCGGGCGCAGCCGCGCGAGGCGCGTCTCGCGCCAGGCCGCGTAGGCCTCGGGCGAGAGCTGGCGTGCGCGCAGCTTCGGCAGCGCGGCCTCGGCCGCGGCTTCGCCCAGCGGCACGCCCTGGTCGAGGCCCGCGGTCATGTCGGTGGAGCTGAGGTCGCCCAGCGTCGGCACGATCAGCACGTCGTCCGCGCGCAGGCGATCGCGCTGGCGCTGGGTCTCGCGCAGCATCAGCGCGGTCACCATCTGGTCGGTGATGCTGAAGGGGTCGAGCAACTGGTCGCGCTTCTTCAGCGTCGCGCCGATGTCGACCGCGATCACGTGCCGCGCGCCGAGCGCCTGCGCCACTTCCACCGGCAGATTCATCGACACGCCGCCGTCGATCAGCGAGCGCTCGCCGTAGCTCACCGGCGAGAACGCGCCGGGCACCGCCATGCTCGCGCGGATCGCGTTGACGAGATCGCCGTGGTCCATCGCCACGGTCTCGCCGGTTTCCAGGTCGGTGCCGATGGCGCGGTACGGGATCGGCAGCGCGTCGAAGTCGTCGATGTTCGCGCTCGGCAGCATCGCCGTGCGCAGCGCCACCGCGAGGCGCTGGCCCTCGAACAGCGACGGCGCCACGCCGAGCTTGCCGTCGCGCAGGCCGAACCCGCCCTTGGCGAGGAAGCTGCGGTCCTCGGCCTTGCGCCGCGCCGGGAAATCGCGGCGGTCGACGCGGTCGGAGAACATCGTCTTCCAGTCCAGCGCGCGCAGCCGCGCCTCGATCTCCGCCGCGCCCAGGCCGCTGGCGTACAGCCCGCCGACCACCGCGCCCATGCTGGTGCCGACGATGCAGTCCACCGGGATGCGTTCGCGCTCCAGCACCTTGATCACGCCGATGTGGGCCATGCCACGGGCGCCGCCGCCGCTGAGCACCAGGCAGGTGTCGTAGCCACCGGCCGGGGGCGGGACGTCGGTCCGCGCCTCGGCCCGCGGCAGGTCCGCGGTGTCGTCCTGCGCGTATGCCGCGGGGGCGAGCGCGAGCAGCAGGGCGAGGGCGACGGGAAGGCGGCGGGGCAGGGGCGGGGTCCGTGTCGACATGATCCAGAATGGTGCGTAGAGAGCGAATGACGCACCAAATTGGTGCGAACGATGACGGGTGATGGAAGGCGCGCCCTTTCAGATCAAGGGGTTGCGCCCGTTTCCGGGCTGGCACGGGGCTTGCAATGAAGACCGCATCCCTTCACCCGTTCGGAGCTTCCGAAGATGTCCCTCGAGCACGTCGAAAAACTCGTCAAGGATCATAAGGTCGAATTCGTCGATCTGCGTTTCGCCGACATGCGCGGCACGCAGCACCACGTCACCTTCCCCGCCTCGATCATCGAGCCCGGCCTGTTCGAAGAAGGCAAGATGTTCGACGGCTCGTCGATCAGCGGCTGGAAGGGCATCAACGAGTCCGACATGATCCTGCTGCCGGACGCCGGCACCGCGTTCCTCGATCCGTTCACCGCGGATCCGACCCTGGTGCTGACCTGCGACATCCTCGACCCGGCGACCATGCAGGCCTATGACCGCGATCCGCGCGGCGTCGCCAAGCGCGCCGAGGCCTACCTCAAGGCCAGCGGCATCGCCGACCAGGCGTTCTTCGGCCCCGAGCCGGAATTCTTCATCTTCGACAGCGTCCGCTTCGCCAACGACATGGGCCACACCTTCTTCCACGTCGACTCGGAAGAGGCGCACTGGAACTCGGGCCGCGAGTACGAAGGCGGCAACACCGGCTACCGGCCGATGGTGAAGGGCGGCTACTTCCCGGTCGCGCCGCTCGACTCGCTGCACGACCTGCGCGCCGAGATGTGCAAGACGCTCACCTCGCTGGGCATCGAAGTCGAAGTGCACCACCACGAAGTCGCGAACGCCGGCCAGTGCGAGATCGGCACCAAGTTCAACTCGCTGGTGACCAAGGCCGACGAACTGCTGACGATGAAGTACGTCATCAAGAACGTCGCCTACCGCAACGGCAAGACCGTCACCTTCATGCCCAAGCCGCTGGTCGGCGACAACGGCAGCGGCATGCACGTGCACCAGTCGCTGGCCAAGGGCGGCGTGAACCTGTTCTCCGGCGACGGCTACGGCGGCCTGTCGCAGCTGGCGCTGTGGTACATCGGCGGCATCTTCAAGCACGCCCGCGCCATCAACGCCTTCGCCAACTCGACCACCAACAGCTACAAGCGCCTGGTGCCGGGCTTCGAGGCGCCGGTGATGCTGGCCTACTCGGCCCGCAACCGTTCGGCGTCGTGCCGCATCCCGTACGTGGCCAACCCGAAGGCGCGCCGCATCGAGATCCGCTTCCCCGATCCGATGCAGACCGGCTACCTCACCTTCGCCGCGCTGATGATGGCCGGCCTGGACGGCATCAAGAACCAGATCGACCCGGGTTCGCCGAGCGACAAGGACCTGTACGACCTGCCGCCGGAAGAAGAGAAGAACATCCCCACCGTGTGCCACTCGCTGGACCAGGCACTGGAAGCGCTGGACAAGGACCGCGAGTTCCTCAAGGCCGGCGGCGTGTTCTCCGACGACTTCATCGACGGCTACATCGCGCTGAAGATGCAGGAAGTCACGCGTTTCCGCGCGGCGACCCACCCGCTCGAATACCAGATGTACTACACGATCTGATGTGTCTCCCCCTCCCTTTCGCCGCAGGCGAAGGGGATGGTTGGGGTGAGGGCGACCGTCGCGACACGGCGCACCGGACGTCTCATCTCCCTCCCCCGCATGCGGGGGAGGGTCGGGGTGGGGGCAATCGATGCGGCACGCACGCGGAGAAGAGGCCATGCACATCGCGATCGATGACCTGCGCGGCGACGACATCGTCGCGCTGCTGCAGGCCCATCTCGACGACATGCATCGCCACTCGCCGCCCGAGAGCGTGCATGCGCTGGACCTGGACGCGCTGCGTCGCCCGGAGATCACGTTCTGGACGTTGCGCGACGACCGGGGCGGGCTGATGGGGTGCGGTGCGCTGAAGCAGCTGGACGACGCGCACGGCGAGATCAAGTCGATGCGCACCGCCGCGGCGCATCTGCGGAAGGGCGTGGCGGCGACGTTGTTGCGGCACGTCCTGCGCACGGCGCGGGAGCGCGGTTACCGGCGACTGAGCCTGGAGACCGGCGCCCCCGAGGCCTTCGCGCCGGCGCGCGAGCTGTACGCGCGGTTCGGGTTCACGGAATGCGGTCCGTTCGCGGACTACGTCGAGGATCCGTACAGCGTGTTCATGACCCTCGAATTGCAGGGTCCGGACTGACGAGGAGCGAAGCGGCAAGGCCCCTGGCGGGGCACAGGCGAGCGGTTGCGGCCAGGCGCGGGGCGCCGGCCGGGAGGTTTCAGCCACAGGTTTCGGCCGGGCGCGGCGCACACGCGCTGGCGCGTCCGGCCACGAGGTCGCGGACGAACACGACGCAACTCCTTCCCCCACGTCGGATGCGTTGTGGTCTCCGGGAGCCGATGTCCACCGCAGGGCAGCCTGCGGTGGACACCGGCGCCAGACAGAACGCCGGCACTCCGGTGCCGGTCCTTCCATCCACGGGGAGAGCGCATGAAACTGATCACCGCCATCATCCGGCCGTTCAAGCTCGACGAGGTGCGCGAAGCCTTGTCCGAGATGGGCGTGTCCGGCATCACCGTCACCGAAGTGAAAGGCTTCGGTCGACAGAAGGGACATACCGAGCTGTATCGCGGCGCGGAATACGTCGTCGATTTCCTGCCGAAGATCAAGGTCGAGGTCGCCGTCGCGAGCGACCGGCTCGACGCCGCGATCGAGGCGATCCAGCAATCCGCAGGCACCGGCAAGATCGGCGACGGAAAGATCTTCGTCACCGCGCTGGAACAGGTCATCCGCATCCGCACGGGCGAAGTCGGCCCGGATGCGCTCTAACCCCCGCCTCGGAGATCGTCCCATGACGCCTGCAACCTTCTTCGGGTCACGGACCCGTGCCCTCGCGCTCGCGCTGCTGGTCGGCGCGGCGTCCACCTGTTTCGCGTTCGCGGCCACGGCGCAGTCCGAGCCCGGCGCGACCGCGCAAGCGGAAACTCCCGCCGCCGCCGACGCGGCCCCCGCGCCCGGTGATTCCACCACCGCGCCTGCCGCCGCGCCTGCCGCCACGGATGCGGCGCCCGCCGCCGGCGAAGCCGCACCGGCCGCGACCGATGCCGCCGCTGCTGCGGCATCCGCCGCCCCTGCCGAAGCCCCGGCGCCCGCGCCGGTGCAGAAGGCCGACAAGGGCGACACCGCGTGGCTGCTGGTCTGCGCCGCGCTGGTGATCTTCATGACCCTGCCCGGACTCGCGCTGTTCTACGGCGGCCTGGTGCGCAGCAAGAACGTGCTGTCGATCCTGATGCAGTGCCTCGTCGTGTTCTCGGTGGTCGCGATCCTGTGGGCCGTGTACGGCTACAGCCTCGCCTTCACCGGCGGCAATGCCTTCATCGGCGGCGGCGACCGGCTGTTCGGTGCCGGCCTCAACGGCGCGATGGCGGCCACGTTCACCAAGGGCGTGTACCTGCCGGAGCTCGCGTTCTTCGTGTTCCAGGGCGCGTTCGCCTGCATCACCTGCGCGCTGATCGTCGGTGCGTTCGCCGAACGCGTGAAGTTCGCCGGCGTGCTGCTGTTCACGGTGATCTGGTTCACCTTCGCCTACGCGCCGATGGCGCACATGGTGTGGTTCTTCCCGGGTCCGGACGCGTTCACCGACGCCAAGGCCGCGGCGGACGCCACCGCCGCCTCGGGCTTCCTGTGGGCCAAGGGCGCGCTGGACTTCGCCGGCGGCACCGTCGTGCACATCAACGCCGCGATCGCCGGTCTGGTCGGCGCGTACCTGATCGGCCCGCGCCTGGGCTACAAGCGCGAGGCGATCAAGCCGCACAACCTCACCCAGACCATGGTCGGCGCCTCGATCCTGTGGGTGGGCTGGTTCGGCTTCAACGCCGGTTCCGCGCTCGAAGCCAACGGCGTCGCTGCGCTCGCCTTCGTCAACACTTTCCTCGCCACCGCGGCGGCGGTGCTGGCGTGGACCGCGATCGAGTGGATCGCGCGCGGCAAGCCGTCGATGCTGGGCGGCGCGTCGGGCGCGGTCGCCGGTCTCGTCGCGATCACCCCGGCCTGCGGCTACGTCGGCCTGATGGGCGCGATCGCGTTGGGCCTGATCGCCGGCGTGGTCTGCTTCTGGGGCGTCACCGGCCTGAAGAAGCTGCTGCATGCCGACGACTCGCTGGACGTGTTCGGCGTGCACGGCGTGGGCGGCATCACCGGCGCGCTGCTGACCGGCGTGTTCGCGGCGCCGTCGCTGGGCGGCTCGGGCCTGTGGGACTACGTCACCGAGACGGCCGTTCCGGAATACAGCATCGCCTCGCAGGTGTGGATCCAGGCGCAGGGCGTGCTGGTCACGGTGCTGCTGTCGGGCATCGTCTCGCTGGTCGCCTTCACCATCGTGAAGTACACCGTCGGCCTGCGCGTCAGCGAAGAGGCCGAGCGCGAAGGCCTCGACATCGCCTCGCACGGCGAAGCGGCGTACGAGCACTGACGTTCCTGCCCTCGCGGCATGCGGATCGGGCTTCCCGCGAGGGAAGCCCGATTCGTTCGTGCGTACGGCTGCGCTTACTGCCAGTAGACCGTGAGGTTGCTCATGTAGACCGTGTAGTCGGCATTCGCCGACGTCGAGGACACGATGAAATAGCCCGTGTCCGCGGCCGGGAAGCCATACGTCTTGCCGGTGAACAGCCCGTTGCCGTCGTACAGGCCGGTGGTGAACGGCGTGCCGCTGCCGACCGGCGTGACCACGTACGAGATGTAGCCGGCGTCGTTGACGGTGATCTTGAAGTGGTAGCTGGTGTTGTTCTGCAGCGTGCCCTGGCCGCTGCATGGCGACAGGTTGTTGCTGGTCGGCCAGAACGCCTCGACACGCACGTTCACGCCGCACGAATTCGCGCCGATGATGATGCCCAGCGCGTGGTGGTTGCGCGCCGGGTTCGACACGTTGTCGATGTTGTTGTAGTCGATGTCCCAGTGCCCGTGCAGGCCGATCGCGATGTGTTCGTTCTTGCCCATGAAATCGGGCGTCTTCAGGTCGAACTCCATCACCTGCGCGGTCTTCCCGGCGGGCTTGGTGGTCGACTGCACGAAGCGATAGCCGGTGTACCCGTTGCGGAAGTTGACCGGGTCGCTGCAGACGTTGTTCTGCACCGGCGTCTGCTGGCAGCGGGCGGTCATGATGTGGCCGCCCGGCAGCGACGGGAAGCCGGGAATGAACCCGGTGCCGTTGAACCAGCTGGTGGTCTGCGGGACGTAGCCTTCGACGTGGTCGTAGGTCCAGCCGGCGGCGATCAGCGCTGCCTTTTCGCTGTCGGAGATGGTGAAGCGATGGGCGCGATCCAGGGTGGTCGCGTTGACCTTCGACAGCCGGTACAGCGGCAGCGAACCAGGCACCTGCACCGTGTAGAGATAGCCGGCGATGCCTTCGTAGACGTAACCCAGGCTGTTCGCCGTGCTCAGGTCCTGCGGGTAGGTGTCGGTGAAGTAGAAGTGGTCGGTCTGCGGCGCACCCTTGTAGTAGCGGTACAGCGGCTTGGTCTGGGTCTGCGGCGTGCGTTCGAGGTAGAACGCGGTCTTCAGGCCGGAATAGCCGTAGTTCGTGGTGCTGCCGTAGGCCTCGGAATAGTTGATGGTGTAGAGGCTGTCGTTGATGCTGGCGTTGGTGGTCTCGTACATCGCCGACAGCGGCGGCACGGGGACGTAGGCCGTCGCCATCGCGGCGAACGGGGCGGCGGCGACGGGCGCGATGGCCAGCGCGGTGGCGAGCAGGGACGCGGTGGCAGGACGTGGGCGGTTCCGGAAGCGCATGGGAAATCCTTGTGGCGATGATCGCGAACCGGTGAGGTCGCGAGGGGCGGGGGCCCCACCGTGTCCAGCGGACCGTGCGGATGGAGGGGATCATCGCCATGCCGCGCGGCGATGCGTCGTATGCCTTCCGTTCATGTCGGCGACGATGCGTGCCGTGCATTCGCCGCGTGCACACACACATGCACACACGAACGCATGAACGCACGAACGGCCCGGGGATGCCGGGCCGTTCGTCGTTGCGGAGGTTGTCTTGCGGGGAGCGTGGTGCGGGGACTGCGGGGTCCTGCTTCAGGGAACGCGTGACGCGTGCTGCTTCGGGGAACCGCTCCGGCGCGCGGGGGCGCGCAGGAGCATCACTTGGCCTTGGCGGCCTGGCACTTGCCGTTGACGAGCGCTTCGCCGGCCTTGCACTTGGCGGCGGGCGCGGCGGCCTGCTTCTTCTGCGCGGCGGGCGCCGGCGTGGCCTTGGCGGCGGGCGCCGGCGCGGCGGCGAAGGCGGTGCCGGCCATCAGGCCGAGGGCGAGCGCGGTGAGGGTGGCGCGGATGGTCATGGGAAATACCTCGTGTGGCGGAAGGGGGACGCGACGGCGTCGCGGGAAGGTCGGTCCGATCCGCGGCGATGCCGCTGCCCGATCGGTGGAAACAGCCTGCGCCCGCGCGCTTCGCGGAAAACTTGCGGCGACATGAACTTTTCGTCATGCGGCGCGATGCGCGTCTTGCAGAGTGTGCGCGATCACGCATCACGCATGCGGTGCTGCGCGCCGCGCGTCATCGTGCATGCGCGCACGCGAAACGACGCACGCGGCCCGTTTCCGGACCGCGTGCGCGTGGGTGGTGGCGTGGAAGGCTTGGGGATGCGCCGCGATCGATCAGCCGGCGGCCTTCGGGGCTTCGCACTTGCCCTTCACCGCGACTTCCGGCGCCTTGCACTTCAGCGCATGGCGGGCGACGCGATGGTGGCGATGCGCGGCGGGCTTGGCCTTGGCGGCGGCGGCCGGCATCGCGCCGTTGGACGGCGCGGGCGTGGTCGGCGCGGCGGCGAACGCGGTGCCGGCGAGCAGGCTGAGGGCGAGCGTGGCGAGCGGGAGACGGAGGTTCATGGCGGAGTCCTCGGGTGCGTGTCGCGATGCGACGGGGGTCTGGTGTCGGGCCGGCGGTGTCGTGTCGTCCGTCGGTGTGGCCAGACTGCGCCCGCGGCCTTCGTGGCCGTCTTTCCGCGGGATTAACCTTCGTCCATGTGCACGCGGGTGCGCGACGCCGCTGCCGGCGCGCGCGGGAAGCGCACGGTCACGCGCAGGCCCGGCGCGGCGTCGTCCAGCCGCACTTCGGCGCGATGCCGTGTCGCGATCGCGCGCGCCACGCTCAGTCCGAGCCCGTTGCCGGGCGAGCCGCGATGCCGCTCCAGCCGCACCAGGCGATCGAACACGCGCTCGCGATCGGCTTCCGGGATGCCCGGGCCGCGATCGCGCAGCGTCAGCTGCACGGCGTCGCCGTCGGCGTGCAGCTGCAGATCGATGCGGCCGTCGTCCGGCCCGTATTTCACCGCGTTGTCGAGCAGGTTCGACAGCAGCTGGAACAGCAGGTCGCGGTCGCCGGCGATCGTCGCCGGCGCGATGTCCGCGACGATGTCGCCGCCGCGCGCCTCGGCCATCGGCTGCCACATCTCCAGCGCGTCGCGCACGATCGCGTCCAGTGCCACCGCCGCATCGTCGCGGCCGTCGCCGGCCTCGATCCGCGACAGCCGCAGCAGGCTGTTGAAGGTCGCGATCGACTGGTCAATCTCGGCGATGGCGTCGTCCAGCGTGGCATCGACGACGGCCGCGCGATCGGCGCCCCGTGCGTCGGTGCCGATCCGTTCGCGGGTCAGTTCCAGCCGCGTCTTCAATCGCGTCAGCGGCGTGCGCAGGTCGTGCGCGATGTGGTCGGTCGAGGCCTGGATGCCGCCGATCAGTTCGCGGATGCGGTCGAGCATGCGGTTGAGCGTGCGTGCGAGGCGCTGCAGCGGATCGTCGCCCGGGCCCACCGCGATGCGTTCGTCCAGCCGGCCCGCGGCGAAACGGTCGACCGTGTCCAGCGTCGCCTGCAGGCTGTGCGCGAGGCTGCGCCGCAGCAGCCAGCCCAGCAGCAGGGTCAGCGCCGCGAGCAGCATCAGGATGCTCAGCCCCAGCGGCAGCACGACTTCGCGCAGCCGCTGCTGTTCGCCGGTGGAATGGCCAGTGAGCAGCGTCGCGCCGCCGGGCAGGATCTCGACGTAGGCGATCACTTCGTCGCCGTCGTCGTTCCACGGGAAGCGCAGCCAGCCGCGGGCGCGGGTCGCGCCGGCCGGCAGGTCGGCGAGATGGCCGGCCAGCACGCGGCCCTGCGCGTCGGCGAGCAGGTACACGGCCTCGCGCCGGGTGTCTTCGTCGACGCGCGTGTCGATCGCCCGCGCCAGCGCCATCAGCCCGGCGTCGCGGTGGATCTCGCGCAGGTCCTGGTGTTCGGCGCGCACCGTGCGGCGCACGTCGCGGTCGACGAGGTGGTCGTACGCGAGCAGGCCCAGCCCGCCGATCGCCACGAATGCCAGCAGCAGCGCGACGCCGTAGGCCAGCACCATCCGGTTGAGGCTGCTGGCGAGGAACCGCGTCGCGCGCTGCGCGATCACGCGCGGGTGCCGAGCAGGTAGCCGGCGCCGCGCACGGTGTGCAGCAGCGGCTGCGCGTGGCCGCGGTCGATCTTCTGGCGCAGGCGCGAGACGTGCACGTCGATCACGTTGGTCTGCGGATCGAAGTGGTAGTCCCACACCGCTTCCAGCAGCATCGTGCGCGACACCACGCGGTCGGCGTTGCGCATCAGGTATTCCAGCAGGCGGAACTCGCGCGGCTGCAGGTCCACGGCCTGGCCGGCGCGCTGCACGGTGCGCTTGAGCAGGTCCATGCGCAGGTCGGCGACTTCCAGCACGGTGGCCGGGCCGGCACTGCCGGGGCGTGCGCGGCGTTGCAGGCCTTCGAGGCGCGCCAGCAGCTCGACGAACGAGAAGGGCTTGGCGAGGTAGTCGTCGGCACCGTCGCGCAGGCCTTCGACGCGGTGTTCGACATCGCCCAGCGAGGACAGCACCAGCGCCGGCGTGGCGTCGCCGCGCGTGCGCAGTTCGCGCAGCAGCGCCAGTCCGTCCAGCGAGGGCAGCATACGGTCCAGCACCAGCGCGTCGTAGTGCTCGGTCTGCGCGCGGTGCAGGCCCTCGGCGCCGTCGCCGACGCGATCGACGACGTGCCCGGCCTCGCGCAGGCCCTTCTCCACGAAGCCCGCGATCAGGGCGTCGTCCTCCACCAGCAGGATCCGCATCTTCGCCTCTCGTGAGTCCGGTCGGACGCGGCTGTGACCATACACGGCACGGGAGGTTCCGGCACGCGCACGACCTCGCCGTCCGCGTGCCGGTGCCGGGCGATGGCCGGGCGATCAGAACCCCGGCGTCATGCTGTCGGAAATCGACACGTAGCCGTAGCAGTAGCCCTGCCCTGTGACGTTGGCGGAGGCGAACAGGTCGTGGAAGAACGCCGGGCCGCTGTAGACGTAGCCGGTGGACACGCTGGCGTCCCGGGTGCCGCCGATGTACCGGGTGATCCGCGTGCCGCGCTGCTTCTCGTGCGCGGTGGCGTACGCCATCACCGACAGGTTGGTGGGCACGTTGTACGGCGGGATGACGAGGCCGCTGGCGCTGGCGCCGGCGCGGGCGTAGTAGGGATTGAGCGTGCCGTCGCCGCGGTCGAGGTACAGCTCCGCGGTGGCGCTGACCGTGGCGCTGCCGAAGTAGTTGACCGGGAAGCCGCCGAGCGGCAGGTACTGGCACGGCAGCACGCCGCTGGTGGATTTCAGCAGGCCCGCGCGTGCGCCCGTGCCGGTGGCCGCCTGCGTGATGCGGGTGCGCGTGTCCTCGAGCCGGCGCACCTGCGCCTGCCACTGCGCGCGTTCGCGCACGCCGCGCGGCGTCTGCGCGCGCAGCACCGCCAGATCGTAGGCCAGGCCCGCTTCGCCGATGGCGACGGTCTTGCCGGCCATGGCGCCGTGGACCACGAGATAGACGCCCGGCGCGACGCGTTCGACCTGGTGGCCGTAGTCGCGCAGGAACTGGGTTTCGCTTTCGATGCGGAAGCTGTCGGCGGCCGGTGCGCCACCGGCGAGTGCGTCGCCGGCCAGCAGGAGAAGGGAGGCGAGGATCGCCCGGGAGAGGTGCGGCATGGTGTGGAGTCCTGTCGTTCGCGAGGCATGGGCGGGACCGTCGGCCCCGCGTCCCCGCCGGATCGACGGGGACATGGACCTCAGCGCAATGCGGGGCGAAACGGGATCGCGGGTCGCCGCCCGGCGGCGCGGCGGCGACCGGCGCCGGCGCGGATCACTCCGCGTCGGCTTCCAGCGACATCCCGCCCAGGTAGATGGCGTAGGGCTCGGCGTACAGCGATGCGTTCGCGACATGGCGATCCAGCAGGCCCATCGACAGCGTCGACGCCCACTGCGCCGGCAGCGAGGCGCGGTAGATCACCTGGCCCGCGCCGTCGAGCACGTCGAGCTGGCTGTCGACGTTGCGAGCGAACAGCGGCTGCGGCGTGATGGCCGTGTCGGTGCCCACCATGCCATCCGGCGTCTCGCCCGGCGAGGGCGATGGCGCCGAGGGTGCCGACGGCTCCGGCAGCGTGTAGAGACCGCCGCCCTCGCCCACGGGGTCGCCGGGGAACTGCGTCCAGCGCAGCCCGATGTCCGTGACGAGCGCGTTCGCCGGCATCGGCAGGGTCGCCACCACCGTGCCGTTCCGCGTCTCCACGGGCCACAGCGATTCCAGCACTTCCAGCACCGGCGTTCCGTCCGCGGTCTGGCGCTTGCGCACGTGATACACGGCCGTCAGCGACTGCGGGTATTGCAGTCCGTTCGGTTCGGCGGTCTCGAACTCCAGCCGTGCCAGTTCCACGTGGTCGTCCACCGCCGCCAGCGGCTGCGTGTCGACGTTGAAACGCAGCGTGTAGTGGGCGGTGAACTTCCCGTCTATGAAGCGCAGGTCCGGCAGCGCGACGATGCCCAGCGGATCCCCGCCGGGCGTCATCGTCTGCGGGAGCGGTACCAGATCGCGGCACTTGCCGGTGCTGATGTCGTCGGGATCGTCGGCCGTCTCGCCGTGCGGCGCCTGCCCGGTCTCCTGCGCGCCAAAGCGCTGGTACCAGCCGCGCGACCACGGCGGGCTGTCGGGGGAGAAGGTGGCGCCGTCCTCGTTGGCGTCGAGGAGATCGACCGGCGCCTGCGGACAGGGCGGGAACGCCTGCGCCAGGGGCGCCCAGGCGAGGAGGCAGAGGAGGGGCAGCAGCGGACGTCGGGACATCGGGAGGCTCCGGAAGGGCGTCGGAAATGACGGGAACACAGGCATCGAGCGGAAACCCGCAGTGGACAGGATCACGATCCCGGCGTGACAACCGCCACGTTTCCCGGCGCCGCCCGGCCCCGGGCCGCGGGGATCAACGCAGCCGGGCGCGCAGCGCGGCCGCGGCCGCGGTCACGGCGGGGTCGGCCTGGCGGCCCGGCGCCTGCAGCAGGGTGTCGATCGCGGCCAGTTCGACGCGGGCCCGGCCGTCGTCGCCGACGGCGTGCGCGGCCCGCGCCAGCTCCAGCCGCAGCAGCGCCAGCCGGCGGGCGTCGCCGGCGTCCTCGGGGTCGCCCGGCGGGTCGGCGAGCCGTTCCAGGCACGGGCGATGCCGGCCCAGCGTGTTGAGCGTCGTCGCCCAGGCCAGTTCGAACCGGCGCACGTCGGCATGCCCGCGTCCGGCCACGCGGCGGCCGATGTCCACCGCCGCCGCGAGGTGCGGCTCGGCGCGGTCGGGGCGATTCCGCAGTTCGCGTTCGAACGCCGCCATGTTGTATTCGGCGTAAGCGCGCGCCATCGACATCGGCGGCAGCTTGCCGCGCTGGATCGCGTAGGCCTTCGCCATCAGCCGTTCCTGTTCGGCCGGGTCCGTGCTCACGCCCACCACGTATTCGTAGGCCTTCGCCGCCTCCAGCGAGTCCTCGCCGTAGAGGTGCTCGGCGGTCCGGCGCCAGCGCGTGATCGCGGCCAGCGCCGCGGTGCCGTCGTCGTCCTCGCGGCCCTGGCGCTCGCGCACCACGAACCGCAGGGCGCGGATCTGCAGCGCCGGGTCGAGCGTGCCGAGCGCGGCCGCGTCCAGCGCGTCGCTGACGGTGCGTGCCTCGGCGTTGCGGTCGGCGCTCAGCAGCGCGTCGCCCAGGTCCACGCGCAGCGCCAGCGCATCGGCCCGCGACAAGGCGGCGCCGTCGCGACGCCAGGCCGCTTCCAGCACGCGCGCCGCGTCGCCGAAGCGCGAGCGTCGCGCCAGCAGGCGTTCCTGCAGCGCGGCCGCCTGCACCCGGCGCGCCGGCGTGTCGGCATGCGCGCGCAGCGCGGCGATCGCGGCGTCCAGTGCCGGGCCGTCGTGGTCGATCTGCACCGCGTTCGACAGCTGCAGCGCATCCGCGCGCCAGCGCACGTCGGCATCGCCCGTGCCCAGCCGCGCGATCGCCGGCGCATGCGCGCGCAGCAGCGCGTCGCTCGCGTCGATCAGGCCCATGCCGGCGTGGCTCTCGGCCAGCAGCAGCGCCAGTTCGGCCTGCAGGTCGGGCTGGCCGGCGAGCGCGTCGAGCCGGCGCGCGCCGCGATCGATCAGTTCGCGCGCCGGCAGGTCGCTCACGTCCGCGCGTCCCGGATCGGCCTGCTCGAAGGTGTCGCGCATGAACGCGGCGACGGCGCGCGCGCGGTCGCGGTCGACGTTCGCGCGCTGCCGCAGCGTGTCCGCCGCGTCGCGCTCCACGCGCAGCGCCGCGGCCTGCCACAGCGCCACGCCCAGCGCCGCCAGCACACCGGCCAGCGCCAGCGCGGCGATGGTCGCCGGCAGCCGGTGGCGAAGCAGGAACTTGCGCGTGCGGTACAGCCGGTCGCCCTGCGCGATCGAGATCGGATGACCCGAGCGCCACGCGCGCAGGTCGCGCGCGAGGTCGCCGACGTCGGCGTAGCGTTCGTCGGCGTCCTTGCGCAGGCAGTGCGCGACGATCGCGTCCAGTTCGCCGCGCAGCATCGCCGGCGTGATGCCCGCGGCCGACGGGCCGCTGCGGCCTTCGCCGATCGCGCGCTGGAGCGTGTCGCTGGCCCGCGGCGGCACGCGTTCGAGGATCGCCTGCGTCCGCTCCGCCGGCGACAGCGCCGGGCGCTCGAACGGCAGTTCGCCGCACAGCAACTGGTGCAGCAGTGCGCCCAGCGCGTAGACGTCGGTGGCAACGAGCGCGGGATCGCCGCGCAGCTGTTCCGGCGCGGCGGTCATCGGCGAGAAGAAGCGGTCCTGTGCGAGCGTGCCGGCTTCGTCCGCCGCCGGCGTCAGCGCCTTGGCGATGCCGAAGTCGAGCAGCTTCAGGTGCCCGGTTTCGTCGACCAGCACGTTGCCGTCCTTCAGGTCGCGATGGATCACCAGGCTGCGGTGCGCGGCCTGCACCGCGTCGCACAGTTGCAGGAACAGGTCGATGCGTCCGCGCAGGTCGGTACCGCGACGCGCGCACCACGCGCACAGCGGTTCGCCCGGCACGAATTCCATCGCCAGCCACGGCGTGCCGTCGTCGAGCGCATCGCCGTCGAGGATGCTGCAGATGTTGGGATGGCGCAGCCGCGCGAGGATGGCGCGCTCGCGGGCGAAACGCTCGCGCGCCGCGGGATCGGCGGCGAAGCGCGGCAGCAGCTTGATCGCGACCCGCTGCGCGAAGCCGCTGCGGCGTTCGGCCTCGTAGACCACGCCCATGCCGCCGCGGCCGACCAGCCGCACCAGCCGGAACGGACCGACGTCGGCGAGGCCGTCGACCGGATCGTGCAGCGGCTGCGCCATCACGTTGCGCGCGGTGTGGCCGGCGTAGGCGTCGTCGATCGCCAGCAGCCGACGCAGGCGCGCGGCCAATGCCGGATGCTCGGTCGCCAGCGCGCGCAGGCGCGCGTCGCAGTCGGCCGTGTCCAGTTCGCACAGCTCGCCGAACAGGCGACTCTCGTCGAGCGGGTCGCCGGTGATCGCGTCGACCGCGCCGCCGGGCGGCGTCGGCTCAGTCATCCGTGGCGGGCTCCGCGCCGAAGTGGTCGATCAGCCAGGCCCGCGCGTAGCGGTAGTGGCGCACCGTCGTCGCGCGCGAGATGCCCAGCGTCTCCGCCACCTGTTCGTTGGTCAGGCCGGCGAAGAATTTCAGTTCCACCACCTGCGCCGCGGCCGCGTGGCGTTCGGCCAGGATGGTCAGCGCGGCGTCGACCGCGATCCAGTCGACCTGGTCGTCGATGGTCGCCGCCGACACGTCGTTCTCGGCCTTGTCCAGCAGCTCGAACGGCAGCCCGCCGCCGCGCTTGTCGGCGCTGCGCCGGCGCAGGTAGTCGACCACGATGTTGCGCACGATCCGCGCCGCCAGCGCATAGAAATGCTCGCGGTCGTTGAAGCGGCCGGGGAAGTCGTGCATCAGCGCGATGTACGCGTCCTGCGCGAGATCCGAGGCCTGCAGCGTCAGCCCGCTGCGGCCCTGCAGCTGGCGCGCGGCGAGGCGCTCCAGCCGCGGCCACAGTTCCGCCGCCAGCGCTTCGAGTTCGGGCTTGTCGACCGAACCGCGCCGGTTGATCAGATCGGTGAAATTGGCGGGGGGCGACGCGGACATGGGCGGGCTCCGATGGCATCCACGGCGGTCCCTGCGTGATGCGGGCCGTGGTCCCGGGCGCGGTCCGGGCGCCCGGATCATAGCGCGTCAATCGGCGCCGAGTTCCCGCAGCAGGCCGTCGGCGTGTTCGACGTCGCGCAGCATCCACAGCAGGTAGCGGATGTCCACGCTGATGTTCCGCGACACCGTCGGGTCGAAGCCGAAGTCGCCGGCGACGTTCTCCCAGACCCGGTCGAAGTTCACGCCGACCAGCCGGCCACGACCGTCCACCACCGGGCTGCCGGAATTGCCGCCGCTGGTGTCGCCGTCGGCGAGGAAGTTCACCCGGCGGTCCGCCGCGCCCGGCGCGGTCGCGGCGGCGCGCACCGCGGCCGGCAGCGCGAACGGCTCCTGCCCGGTGTCCTTCTGCAGCACGCCGGCGAGCGTGGTGAACGGCGTCGCCACCAGTCCGTCGCGCGGTGCGTAGCCCTGCACGTGGCCGAAGCTGATGCGCAGCGTGCCGTTGGCGTCGGGCGCGACCGGCTTGCCCGCCTGCGCCGCGACCGCGCGCCGCCACGCCGGACGCGCCTGCGCCGCGCGCGCGTTCCAGTCGCGTTCGCGCTCGCGCAGTGCGCGCACGTTGCGGTTCCAGTCGAGCCCGAGGTCGATCAGCGCGTCGTGGCGTGCGACCAGCGCGGATTCGGATTCGCCGAGCAGCGCGTCGCGGCGATCGGCATCGAGCAGCGACGTGCCCGCGTACAGCGCGGCGATCGCGGCGTCGATCTGCGCCGGCGTCTTGCCGCCGAAGCGCGCGTCGACCGCGGCGATGCGCTGGTCCGCCGGCAGCGCCAGCGCGCGCCGCACCAGCGCGGCGAACACCGCGCGGTCAGCGGGTTCGAAATAACTGTGCTGCTCGCTGCGCAGGCGATCACGCAGGCGCGCGCGGTCGATGTCGGCGAAGCCGTTGCCGCGTTCGCCGTCGGGCTTCGCACGTTCGCGCGCGTCGTGCGCCAGTGTCGCGGCGAAGTACAGCGCCTTCGGCAGCGGCGGGATGCCGCCGGCCACGCTGTCGGTGCCCATCGGAACAAGATTCAGCAGGAAGTCGTGTTCCCACGTGCGTTCGCGTTCGGCGAGCACGGCGCGCAGCGTGTCGCGCGCGGCCAGCGCGTCGGCGTGCTCGGGATGCGCGGCGGCGAACGCGGCCACGGCGTCGTCGCGTTCGCGCTGGCGCTGCACGATGCGGCCGCGGTCGAGTCCCGCGATCTGGCCCTGCGCGTTCTTCCAGCGGTTGTTGAGGCCTTTCAGGTTCGCGGCGACGAGGATCTTGCCGGCCTCGTCCTGCTCGGAGGTCTTTTCGAGCAGCCGGATCCATTCGCCGAACAGGTCGTCGCGGCGCGCGAAGTAGCGTTCGCGGCGCTCGCGCATTTCCTCGGCAATCAATGACCGGTACGTGATGCCGGGGTAGCCCAGCACCATGATGAAATCGCCTTCGTCGAGGCCGTCGGTGGAGATCGGGAAGAAGAACTCCGGCGCGTACGGCCTGTTGCCTTCGGCGCGATCCGCCGGGCGACCGTCGGCGCCGACGTAGGCGCGGGCGATCGCGAAGTCGCCGGTGTGTCGCGGCCACGACCAGTTGTCGATCTCGCCGCCGTATTCGCCGATCGCGCGCGCCGGCGAATACACCAGGCGCACGTCCCGCAGTTCGGTCGATTCGATCAGCGTGTACTGGACGCCGTCGTCGAAGGTCGCGACCTTGCACTTGGTGTCGGCCTGTTTGCGGCATTCGGCGACGAGCGCCTTCTGCGCGGCCTCGATCGCGCGCAGCCGCGCCTGCGGATCGGCGCCGGCCGGCACCGCGGCCAGCACCTGCGCGGTGACGTGGGTGAAGCGCTTCGGGATCTCCACCCGCAGCGTGCTGCCCGGCAGCTCGTCGGCCGGCGTGCGCGCGAGGTAGCCGTTGGTGATCAGGTCGCGCGCCGGTGTGCTGTGCTCCTGCACGACGCCGAACAGGCAGTGGTGGTTGGTGACGATCAGCCCGGTGTCCGACACGAACGCCCCGGAGCAGCCGCCGATGTTGACCGCGCCGCTGAGCAGCCCGGTGCCGCGCTTCGCATCCCACAGCGCCGCGGGCGGGACGCGCAGGCCCTGCTTGCGCAGCCACTTGGCGTCGAGTTCGAGGACCTGCCCCGGCGTCCATTTGCCGTCGAGGGCAAGGGCGGGCGTGGCGGCGGAGAGGGCGAGCAGCGCGCAGGCGGTGGCGCGCAGGAAAGGGACGGTCGACATCCGCGGAGTGTAGTGGGCACGCGATCGCGCCGTCATGTGGCGGCCATGTCCCGGCATCCGCGCGGAGCTGCCCGACGATGCCGTCGCAGTCCCGGGCAAGGTCCGGTCGCATCCGCGCATCGGCGGTGGCGGCGACGGGCGATGACCATCGTTGTCACGCCGGATTGTTGCGGTGCATCCATACGATCCGCCCATTGATTGGTATCGGGGGAACCGTTAGCTTGGCGGCCGGCGGGGGTGGTCCATACGCGACCGGATGCCAGGAACGGAAATCCCGGAACACGCCTGAGCGTCATCCACAGCCCTCGGGTTCGTCGGCTCGTCCATCTTCATCACCAAGGAAACAGGTTCATGATCATCCGAAAGACCCTGCATGTGCTGGTCCCGGCCATCGCGGTGTTCGTCGCCGCGCAGGCCTCGGCCAACACCCTCAACCAGAACGTGTCGTGGACGGTCGACCGTGCCGGCACCGCGACGAAGTACCGCGTCGTCGCCTACGGCGATTCGATCTACGCCGGTTACAACGGTTCGGTCTTCGACGCCGCCAAGTACTCCGCCCCCACCGTCGACGCCGAATACCTGGCGGCGCTGTGGAACGCGGACATCGAGAGCGTCCGCCGCGCCAAGTCCGGTGCCGTCGCCTCCGACGTCTACAACAACAAGATCGTCTCCGAGCGCTCGTACATGCAGGACGCCTCGACCCGCGTGGTCACGTTCGAAATGTGCGGCAACGACGGCCTGCAGGCGCGCAGCGCGTTCAAGAGCCAGACCGGCACCTGCAACTACAGCGGCCTCAACACCGCGATCGCCAACTGCAAGACCTACGTCGCCGCGGCGATGGACTACATCAACGCCAACGCCTATTCGGGCGTGAAGCTGAAGGTCGTCTCCAACCTGTACTACCCCGGCTACAACGCCGACAACGTGCAGAGCGGCTGCAACGACCCGACCACCGGCGCCAAGGTCAACCTGCGCGACAAGTTCCTGCCGGCGATCGCGAGCATGAACTACTGGACGTGCGAATACGCCCGCCAGAAGGGCTTCAAGTGCAACGACAACTTCGCCCAGTACATGGGCGCGGACTACGACAGCAACGGCGACGGCCAGATCGATTCCGACGCGCTGAAGTACATCCCCGGCGAAAGCGAAGCCAGCTACGTCACCCGCATCACCTCCACGCTGAAGCCGACCCTGCGCGACGCGAACACGCACTTCGTGTCCTCGTCCAGCAGCTACGACTACATCCAGTCGGACGACACCCACCCGACCTACCAGGGCGGCACGGTCACCGGCGGCCTGTTCGGCGGTTCGTCGGGCACGGGCGCGGCGCGCTACACGTCGTTCACCGGCGGCAAGAACCCGATCTGGAACCAGTACGGCCACGAGCGCATGGGCTGGGGCCTGTCGACGTTCAGCCCGCCGGCGCCCTGATCGCGGTAATGCCACGATGGACGATCCGCGCCATGTGCAAGCCCCTTCGACCGGCCCGGCCGGCGACGGGGTGCGCATCGTCCGCCACGCAGGCCCCGGCGCACGCCGGGGCCTGTTGTACCTCGCCCTCGCGTCGGTGCTGGTCGCCGGCTGCGGCGGCTATCTGCTGAGCATGCATCACGCTTCCGGCGCCGACGGACGCGACCCGGGCGACGCACCGCCGCCTGCATCCGCCTCCGCCGACGATCCCGGCACGTCCGATCCCGGCGCCGCGGCGTCCGCGCCGTCCACCACGCAGGCGCTGACTCCGCGCCGCGCGGCCACCGGCAGCGATCCGGTCGGCGATCTCGCCGACTACGTCCCGCCCGGCGAAGTGCCGACGATGGGCGAAGTGATCGACCGCCTGCATGCGGCCGGCGTCCACACCGGGCTCGGCGCGTTCAATCCGCCGGGGACGAGTCCGCCGCTGGTCGGCCTGGCCGTGCCCGAGGATTTCCCGCTGCCCGAAGGCTACGTCCGCCATTACCAGGCGACCGACGACGGCCAGCGGATCGAACCGATCCTGATGTTCTCCCCCGATTTCGAATTCCTCGACGCCAACGGCAAGCCGATCCCGATCCCGGCGAATCGCGTGGTGCCGCCCGAGTACGCCCCGCGGGGGCTGCCGGTGCGGCGCATCGAGATCCCGCCCGCGCGCGAAGGCCGGGGTCCGTAGCGCGTGATCGCGTCGCTCCGTCCCGGCTGGCGCATGCCGGCCGGCGTCTTCGCCAGCGCGCTGCTGTTCGCCCTCTACGCGAAGGGCGGTCTCGCGTGGCCGCTGGGTTTCGTGGTGCTGGTGCCGTGGCTGCACGCGCTCGACGCCGCGCCCACCGCTTTCGCCGCCGTTCGCGGCGGCCTGCTGATGGCGGTCGCCTTCGTCGCCGCCGTGCTGTGGTGGTTCGGCAGCGCCATCGCCGGCTATCTCGGCTTGCCCGCCGCGGGCGGCGTCGCGGTGGTGCTCGCGGTGTCGCCGCTGCTGCAGCCGCAGTTCCTCGCTTTCGCACTCGCGCGCCACTTCGCCGGCCGCCGTCACGGCGTGGTGTTGCGCGCGCTGGCCGGCGCCTGCGCGTGGGTCGCGACCGAATGGCTGGTGCCGAAGCTGCTGGGCGACACGCTCGGCCACGGCCTGCTGCCGTCGGCGACGCTGCGCCAGGCCGCGGATCTCGGCGGCGCGGCGGGATTGACCTTCGTGCTGATCCTCGCCAACGAAGCCTTCGCGCTGGCATGGGCGCGGCGCCGCGACGGCGTGCGCGCATCGGCGCGGCCGCTGGCATTCGCCCTTGCGTTGCCGTTGGCGCTGGCCGGCTACGGCGCGCTGCGGCTGGCGTCGCTGCCGCAGGCCGGTGCCGACGCGCCGCGGCTGCGCGTGGGCATGGTGCAGTCGAACATCGTCGACTACGAGCGTCTGCGTCGCGAGATGGGCGCGTACGCCGTGGTGCGCACAGTGCTCGACACGCACTACGTGATGTCGCGCGAAGCCGTGATCGACCACCACGTTGACGCGCTGCTGTGGTCGGAGACGGTGTTCCCGACCACGTTCGCGCATCCCAAGAGCGCCGACGGCGAGGCACTGGACGACGAGATCCGCAGCTTCGCCGTCGCCGCCGGCGTGCCGCTGGTGTTCGGCACCTACGATCTCGACGCCGACGGCGAATACAACGCCGCGGCCTTCGTCGACGCGCGCGGCGGCGTGCAGGGCTTCTACCGCAAGACGCGGCTGTTCCTATTCACCGAATACGTGCCGCCGTGGCTCGACGGTCCGACGCTGCGGCGCCTGCTGCCGTGGGCCGGCACGTGGCGGCCCGGCGACGGCGCGCGGGTGTTCCCGCTGCGCCTGCGCGACGGCCGCGAAGTGCCGGTCGCGCCGCTGATCTGCCTCGACGACGTCGATCCCGGGCTGGCCGTCGACGGCGCGCGCAAGGGCGCGCAGGTGCTGCTCGGGCTGTCCAACGACTCGTGGTTCACCGCGCATCCCGATGGTGCGCGCCTGCACCTGGCGGTGGCGGCGTTCCGCAGCATCGAGACCCGCCTGCCGCAGCTGCGCGTCACCAACAACGGCGTCAGCGCCGTGATCGATGCGACCGGCGAGGTCCGCCAGCGCACCGCGATGGGCGTGCAGGCGCTGCTGGTCGGCGACGTCGCCCCGATGCCGCCGCCGACCACGCTGATGGTGCGCTGGGGCGACTGGGTCGGACACACCGCCGCGCTGCTGTGGCTGCTGTTCGCCGCGTGGTCCGCGCTGCACGCGTGGCGTGCGCGCCGGCCGCGTGCGGCGAACGATGATGGGGTGACGCCGTCTTCCGCGCAGTTCGCGATGGCCGTGTCGGTGCTGTCGCCGCCGATGCGGATCGCTGCCGCCGCGTTGCGCATGGTCGCCGGCGGCGGCCTGCTGTGGATGGGGCTGGCGTGGCTGGTCGGCGACGGCAGCGACACCGGCACGCTGGCGCAGCTGCGCATGTTCACGGCGCTGGTGCTGGCGCCGGCGCTCGCCGCGTGGGCGATCGCGCGCGCCGGCGCTGCCACGCTCCGCATCGAAGGCGACGTGCTGGTGCTCGACCAGCGTGCGCGCCGCGTCGAGATTCCCGTCGCCGGCCTCGCCGCGCTGGAACCGTGGCGCCTGCCGCTGCCGTTGCCGGGTGCGTGGCTGCGGTTGGCCTCGGGTGCGCGCTTCGCGCAGGGCCTCGCGGGCGTCGACGTGCCGGCGCTCGCGCAGGCGCTGGTGCGCGCGGGTGCGCCCGCCGCGCTGGCGCAGGCGGACGAGGCGCGCGCGGCCGCGTATGCACACGTGCGCGCGGCGGCCGTGCGTCGACGCTGGTTCGATCACCCGCTGGTGAAATTCGGCCTGTTCCCGCTGCTGCCGGCGCTGCCGGCGTTCCGCCTGCACCAGATCATCGCGTACGGCGGTTTCCTCGGCGAGTACTACACCTTCGGCCTGAAGGCATGGCTGCTGGCGCTGCTGATCTGGTGGGCGTCGTGGGCCGTGGGCATGACGCTGTACGCCGCCGCACTGCGCGTGCCGATCGAAGTCGGCACGTGGATCGCGCTGTTCGTGAAGCCCGAACGTGCGCTCGGTGTGCGCCGCACGCTCGAGATCGCCGGCCGCCTGCTGTACTACCTCGGCGCACCGGCGCTGCTGCTGTTGCGCGTGCTGCAGGGCTGAACCCGCGCGTTCGCCGCGCTCAGCGCGGCGCTTCGACCACCTTTGTCACCCGCGTCGGCATGTCCCACGCACCGCCGGCGAAGCCCTTGCACTGGCCCGAGCCGCCGCTCTCGCTGTGGATGTAGCTGCGGCCGTCCCAGGTCCAGCTGTCGTTGCTCCAGCAGTCGCCGATGCCGCGGCCCTTCTGCCCGGAATGGATGCCGTGGTCGTCGCCGTCGGTGCCTTCGGTGGTGACCAGTTCCGCCGCGTAGGGCGGTTTGTCGTCCACCACCCAGAAGCCGATGCCCTGGTTGTAGGCCGCCTGCCAGCACAGCGTCGAGACCAGCAGCTTCGTCTTCGTCAGCCGCGTCACCTCCAGCGCGTGGTCTTCGTCGGCCTGGGTCAGCCCCTCGCAGTCGTCCGGATCGGTGCCCTTGCGCAGCGCCGCGCGGAGGGCATTGCCGTGCTTCGCGACGAACGTGGCGTCGGCGGGCTGCGCCGGTGCCAGCGGCGGCGAGACGATCACCGGCATCGGCAGCGCCGGCAGCACGCGGGATTCGTCCTGCTTGCCGCGGCGATACAGCGCGCCGACGGTGCCGACGCGGCCCTGCGCCTCGTCCATCTTCAGCAGCACCGCGGAAGCGCCGGCGCCGGACAGCGTCCACGTCTTGTCGCGTGCATGGAATTCGATGCGGCTGTCGCGCAGCAGCGAGGCCAGCAATGCCTTCACCTGCGCCGCGGTCAGGTCGGCGGTGAGCCCGTCCTTCGCCAGCGTCACGCTGCCGAGATCGCGGCCGTCGATGCGCAGCGCCAGCGGGAAGCGCGCGGGAAAGCCCTTGAACAGGTCGTCCTCCCAGCCTTCGCTCAGCTGCACCTGGCCGGTCACCGGCGTGCCCGCGCCGGCGGCGCGGGTCAGCAGCACGCTGACCGGCCAGGCGTCCTCGCCGTCGTCCGACTGGTAGCCTGCGGCGCGGCAGGTGCGGGTGTTGTCGCAGGCCACTTCCCAGTCGTTGTGCTGGAAGGACATGCCTTCGGCGGCTGCGGCCTTGTCGGCGGCGGCCGCGGCGGCGCTCGCGGACAGCAGCGCGAGCAGAGTGACGGAAAGCGGGGCGATGGACAGCGGGGCGAGGCGACGGATCGGCATGGAGAGGCTCGTGGACAGGCGCGTGGGCAGGGAAATCGGAAGGCGCAGGGCGTCGCTCAGAACACCAGCGTTTCGCCGGGACGCAGCGTGAAGCGCTCGCCCAGCGTGCGGGTGGCGCCGGCGAGGCGGTCGCGATGCGTGCCGATCAGTTCGGTGGGCACGGCGAACTCCACCGGCTTCGCGGGATCGAGGTTCACGACCACCCAGTTCTCGCCTTCCGCGGACGCCATGTGCAGCAGCCAGACGTCGGCGGCGTCGACCGGGAAATAGCGCAGCTCCGTCGGCCGGCGCAGCGCGGGGCTGGCGTTGCGCAGCGCGAGCAGGCGCTGGTAGTGGCGATACAGCGAATCGGGATCGCGACGCTGCGCGGCGACCGAATGGCCGTGGCCGCGCTGCGTGCGCCAGAAGTCGACCCACCACGCGCCCTGCTCGCCGCGATAGCCGCGCGGCGGGGCGAGGTCGGTCCACACCTTGCCGCTGGCGTTGAAGCCGGCGACCGGGCCGTCGTCCCACTGCATCGGCGCGCGGCGGTAGCGATCCTCGCCGGTCTTCGGCTGGGTCAGCCCGATCTCCTCGCCGTAATACAGGCACGCGGTGCCGGGCGAGGTCAGCAGCAGGCTGGCGGCGATCTTCGCCTTCGCCTCGTCGCCGCCCAGCCGCTGCAGCAGGCGGTTCTGGTCGTGGTTCGACAGGAACGGCGCGAAGTACGACAGTGGCGCGGCGGCGGCGCGCGCCTTCAGGTCGGCCCACAGCGTGTCGCGATGCCCGCCCGTGGCGGTGCCCAGCGTGCCGAAGTCGGCCTTGCGTTCGCTGGACGGGTTGAGCAGCGCGATCACGCGGTCGCCGAAGTCGAAATCGAAGGCCGCGTCCAGTCCCTTGCCGCCGTCGCGGTAGCGGGCGACGGTGTCCAGCGGCGCCCACGCCTCGGCGATCAGCAGCGCGTCCGGATTGATCGCCTTCACCTTCTGCGCGAACGCGGTCCAGAACGCGATCGTCGCCGGCGTGTCGGCCTGCCCGGCCAGCGGGCCGTCCTCGATCGCGTAGCGCACCGCGTCCAGGCGGAAGCCGTCGACGTGCTTCTTCAGCCAGAACGCGGCGACGCGGTCGAGTTCGGACGACACCGCGGGGTTGCGCAGGTTGAGGTCGGGCTGCGAATCACCGAACGCGCCGTAGTAGTACGCCTTGCGCGTGTCGTTCCAGTGCCACACCCGCGACGGATCCGGCGTGGTCGACCACGGCTGGCCCCAGCCGTCGGGGCGCGTGTCGCGCCACAGGAAATAGTCCTCGTAGCCCGGCTCGCGCCTCGCGGATTTCAGGAACCACGGATGCTGGTCGGAGACGTGGTTCAGCACCAGGTCCAGCACCACCTTCATGCCGCGCCTGTGTGCCTGCGCGACGAAGTGGTCGAAGTCGGCCATCGCGCCGTAGTCGCGTTCGATCGCGTAGAAATCCTGGAAGTCGTAGCCGTGGTACGACGGCGCCTCGAACACCGGCGTCAGCCAGATCGTGTCGACGCCGAGGCGGCGCAGATCGTCGAGCTTCGACGTCAGCCCGCGGAAGTCGCCGCTGCCGTCGCCGTCGCTGTCCTTGAACGAGCGAGGCCAGACCTCGTAGATCACCGCGTCCTGCCACCAGCGATGCGGCACGTCGGCCTCGGTCTGCACGGTCTCGAAGCGCAGCGGCGTGGTCAGCGCGCGGGCCGGCGCGGCGCTGCCGAGCAGCAGCGCGAGCGCGCACAGGCCGGTGCCGAGCGAGGCGGCGAGGGACGTCGGGCGCGGTGCGTTCACGGGCGGCGATCCTGGGCGGGGGGAGCGGCCGATCATACCGCCGCCGCGCGCGCCCGCCGTGCGATGCTGTCGCCACCCGAGGACGGGAAGCCGTGGAGACGCACGATGCGCAGGAACCGGAACGGCATGTCGACACGGACGGCGGGCGCCGCATGAGCGCCGCGCGCCCGCTGCCGCGCGCCGGCGACGTCGCCGCGATCGGCGCCGACCCGATGGCCTGGCTCGCCGACGCCCGCGCCCGCCACGGCGACCTGTTCGCGCTCGACATGGCCGGCCCGCTGCTCTCGCGCGACGACGACTGTGCGCAGGTGATCGCGGTCTTCGGCGAAGCGCACCAGCGCGCGGTGCTGGGCGACATCGAACGCTTCGTGCTGCCGGTGTCGGCGGCGGTGCGACTGGGCCTGCCGGCGCCGCTGGTGCATCTCAACGCCAGCCTGCACGGCATGCGCGGCGAGGCGCACGCGCAGGCGAAGGCGCAGCTCGCGCGCGCGCTGGCCCGCGCCGATGCGACCGCCATAGCCGCCGCCGCGCGGCAGGCGGTCGACGCGGGCTTCGCGACGCACGACGCCGACGACTGGCCGCTGCTGGAGACGATGCGCCGGGTGACGCTGGCCGCGTCCACGTCGCTGCTGTTCGGCGATGCTGCGATCGACGGGTTCGATCCCGCGGCGGTCATGGACTACTTCCGCCTGCGGCGCGAGGCCGCGGCGCCGTGGGCGGCGCTCGACGACGACGCACGTGCATCGCTGGTGCACAGCGGCCTGGCGCTCGACGGTGGCCTGCGTCGCTATCGTGCCGCCGTGCGCGCCGCGCCGCGCGACACGGCGATGTTCGGCGCGCTCGCGGCGCTGGCGCTGGACGACGCCATCGACGACGACGCGTTCGTCGGCCACGCCAACGTGCTCGCCGTCTCCACCAACGAGCCCGTCGCGGTGGCGATGGCGTGGACGCTGCTCGCGCTCAGCCAGTTGCCGACGCTGCGCACGCGCCTGCGCGCCGACGATGGCCGCTCCGATCCCGCGGCGGCGTTGTCGCAGGAGACGCTGGCGGACGCGGTGCTCGCCGAGTCGCTGCGGGTGCTCACGCCGAACGCGCTGATGGTGCGGACGACGCGCACCGCGGTGCGGCTGGGCGCGCACCGGTTGCCGGCGCATACCGAAGTGCTGCTGTGCCCGTTCCTGTCGCATCGCGAGCCGTCGACGTTCCCGCAGCCGGAACGTTTCCTGCCCGCACGCTGGTCGGCGTTGCGGCCGTCGCCGTACGTCTATTTCCCGTTCGGCGCCGGCGGGCATGTGTGCGTCGGTCGCGCGCTGGCGCTGCGGCTGCTGCGCGCGCTGCTCGCGGCGCTGTCGACGCGTGGCGATGCGCTGCTGCGCGAAGACGTCGCGATCGACTGGCGCGTGCACGTGATGCTGCTGCCGACGTGCGATCCGCGCATGCGGCTGGACGCACGCGGCGATGCGGCCGTGCTGCATGGCGGCATGCTGCGCGGCGGCGTGCGCGAGATCGTGACGTTGCAGGACGACGGGTGTTGACAATTTCGAGAAGCGTGTGACATGGTCGCCGAGTCGTCGGTTCCGAAGATGCGATGACGATTCGCGCCATCGATCGCACCGCGGGAGTCGCGGACGTTCGCTGGTGCATCGCCTCGGGACCGCACCGCATGCCAGGCATTCCGCAAAGCTACCGCATCGTCCGGCCGCGCAACGCGGTCATCATGTGAGCAGGGAGGAGCAGGGAAATGGCAACAACGCGCAAACCGGCGGCGAAGAAAGCCGCGAAGGCCCCGGCCAAGAAGGCGGTCAAGAAAGTCGCGAAGAAGAGCGGCGCCGCCAAGTCGGCGAGCATCGCGCTCAGCGGCGCGATCCCGAAGATGCACCTGTCGATGCCGCTGGACGCGAAGAAGATCGCGGCCATCAAGCGCTGCATCGACAAGGGCACGCTGACGGTGACGCTGAGCAAGGTCGACCTGAGCGGCGGCAAGCTCAGCGGCCCCTGGCTGTACGACTGATCTCCGACGTCGAACGTCCGCGCGGTTCCGGCCTGCGGGCCGGAACCGTTCTCCGGTGACGCTTCGCCTGCCTGCACGGCACGACGTGCAGCGTCGCGATGCCTGTCGCCGCGTTCGCGGGCGCAGGTGACGAACGCATTCCCTTCGAGGCGCAGCGCGTGAAGCATTTCCGGCCGGACCCGTCGCGGACCCAGATCGGCCTGGCCTACGGCCCGCCGGCGCTGGCGTGCCTGGACGCGCTGCCCGACGCACTCGACTATCTCGAAATCCCCTTCGAACAGCTGCGGCACACGCCCGAAGCCGGCGACGTGCAGCAGCGCATCCCGCTGATCCTGCACTGCGCCAGCGTGTCGGTCGCGGGCACGGTGCCGCCGTCGGTGCAGACCTTCGACGCCATCGCCGCCGCCGCCGCGCGGCTGCGCACGCCATGGATCGGCGAACACCTCGCGTATGTCTCGGCCGAAGGGCTGGACGACGACGGCGAGGCGATCGCGCCGTCCTCGCTGACCTACACCGTCTGCCCGCAGCTGAGCGAGGCCTCGGTGGCGCGGGTCATCGACAACTACGCTGCAGCGCGTACGCGGCTCGGCGCGACGCCGCTGCTGCTGGAGAACGCGCCGCAGTATTACGAGGTGCCCGGCAGCACCATGCCGATGTCGGCCTACATCGCCGACGTGCTCGCGCACTGCGACGCCGGCCTGCTGCTGGACCTCACCCATTTCCTGATCACCTGCGTCAACACCGGCGCGGATCCGCAGCGCGAACTGAAGCGGCTGCCGCTGGAGCGCGTGGTCGAGGTGCACATCTCCGGCATGAGCACGCAGTCGGGCGTGGCGTGGGACGACCACGCCGTGCCCGCGCCGCCGGAAGTGTTCGACCTGCTGCGCCGCGTGCTCGACGTGGTGCGGCCACAGGCGCTCACGCTGGAATACAACTGGTCGGGCGCGTTCCCGCAGGCGATCCTGCAGCAGCAGCTGATGCGCACCCGCGCGCTGCTGGAGGCCGCATGAGCCTGGCGCGCGTGCAGGCGGTGATGGCCGCGGGCATCGAACAGCCGCGGCTGCTGGTGCGCTGGCGCGCGCAGCCCGAGCGCCTGCGTGCGCTGGGCGTCGATCCTGCCGAGATCGATCTCGACGTGCTCGCCAAGTTCTCCGGGCTGGGCGTGAAGGTGCGCCACAACCCGCTGCGCGCGCACTACCCGCTGTCGTTCCGGCTGATGAGCGCGACCGCGATGGAGATCGCGATGTTCGCGGCGTATGCGGAATTCCGTTCGACGCGACAGCTGCCGTGGGCGACGACGATGCCCGATCGCGCCCGCGACCTGCTCGACTTCCTCGCCGGCTGGCTCGATCCCGCCGATCCGGTGCATGCGCGGCTGTGGGATGCGCTGCGCTACGAGGACGCGATCGCGCGGCTCGGGCCCTGGCATGTCGCTGCCGATGAAAGCGTGGGTGTCGTCGATCTGCCCGATGTCCCGCGACTGCTCGGCAGCATGCGGCTGCACGAATTCGGCTGCGATCCGCGCGTGCTCGCCGGCGCGCTGCACGCCAGCGCGCCCGACCTTGGTGCCGTGCCCGACGAATCGCATGCGCTGTGCTTCTGGCGTGCGCCCGATGCCGACGACGTGACCGTGCTCGACCTCGACGCGCTCGGCTTCCATCTGCTGGCGCGCCTCGACGGCCGCCGCAGCGTGCCTGCGCTGGTGCGCAGCCTCGGCGGCGGACGCGGCGCGACGGCCGTGGTGCGCGGCGCGCTGTCGACGCTCGCGGAGTTCGGTCTCGTCCATTTGCCGGCGATGCCCGAGGCGCGATGCGCCTGACCCTCGTCGACAACCTGGTGATGCCGGAGGAGGGCGACCTCGCGCTGCTCGACGTGCATCCGCACCTCGGCCTGCTCGCGCTGGCGGCGTCCGCCGCGCGCGACGGCGTGAAGACGTCGATCTACGACCCCAAGCGCCTGCTGCGCAACGGCACGCTGCGCTACGACGAACACCTGTACGACATCGCCGCCGCGCAGATCCTCGCGCAGTCGCCGGAGGCGGTGGGCTTCACCACGCTCGGCTGCAGTTTCCTGTTCGCGATCAACGTCGCCGCGCGCCTGCGCCGCGCCGAGCCCGACCTGCCGCTGCTGCTCGGCGGGCCGCACGCGACGATGCTGGACCGGCCGATCCTCGAACGTTTCCCGCAGTTCGACCTCGTCGTGCGCCACGAGGCGGACGAGGTGTTCCCGTCGGTGCTGCGCGCGCTGCCGGACCGCGCGTTCGCGAAGATCCCGGGCCTGAGCTGGCGCGACCATCGCGACGGCGGCTTCCGCATGACCGAGGGCAAGCCCAAGGTCCACGACCTCGACAGCCTGCCGCTGCTCGACTACGACCACTACCCGATCGCCGAACTCGGCCTCGACCTGCTGCGCATCGAGGCCGGGCGCGGCTGTCCGTTCGCCTGTACGTTCTGCTCGACCGCCGGTTTCTTCCAGCGCAGCTTTCGGCTGAAATCGCCGGAGCGGCTGGTGTTCGAACTGGAGCGCCTGCGCGAGCGTTATGGTTTCGACGAGTTCAAGCTCGACCACGACATGTTCACCGTCAACCGGCACAAGGTGCAGGCGTTCTGCGAGGCGGTGCGCGGGCGCGGCTTCCGCTGGCGGGTGTCGGCGCGCGTGGACTGCGTGAATCCGACGCTGCTGGAAAGCATGGCCGATGCCGGCTGCATCGGCCTGTATTTCGGCATCGAGACCGGCTCGAAGCGGATGCAGAAGATCAGCCAGAAGCGGCTGGACCTCGATCTCGTCGAACCGATCCTCGGCGTGTGCGCATCGCTGGGCATCGAGACCACGGCGTCGTTCATCACCGGCTATCCGGAAGAGGAACGCGCCGACCAGGACGACACGCTGGACATGATCGGCCGCCACTTCTCCGTGAACTGCCTCACGCAGCTGCACATCCTGCAGCCGGAACCGGGCACGCCGATGTACGCCGAGCGTGGCGACGACGTGCGCTACGACGGTTACGCCAGCCCGTACAACAGCGAACTGATCGGCCCCGACGACCGCGAACTCGTGGTGTCGACGCCGGAGATCTTCCAGACGTATTTCCACTATCCCGGCGCGTTGCCGCGCGAGGATCATCTGTTCGCGGTGGCGACGGTCGACCTGCTGCGCCGCGTGGGGCCGGACGTCGCCGCGTACGCGTTGCGGCGCCACGGCGGGCGACTGTCGGCGTTCGTCGCGGCGTTCCGCACGCATGCGGATCGCGTGCAGCCGGTGCCTCCGCCGGGCTGGATGCCGGACGCGGACCTGCTCGCCGGTTTCGTCGCCGCCGAATACGGCACGGATCATCACCTGACCTCGCTGTTCCGCTACGGCCTCGCCCTGCACGACACGCGGCCCGCACCGGTCGAAGCGCCCGTGCCGGCCTACGATGCGCCGCGGCCGTACGTGCTCAGCGATCGCGTGCGCATCCTCTCCGGCCTGCACGACTGCGACCGCTGGCTGGCGCGCATCCGCGACGCCGGGCGCGACGACGCCCTGCTGCCCGATGACGACGCGGAGCGCACCAGCTACCTGCTGCATCTCGGCCGCAAGGCGCCCGAGGCCTGGCGCATCGACGAGGGGCTGGAGGCCATCCTCGGCGTGTTCGCCGAACCGCATCGCTGCGACGCGGTCGCCGCGATGCTGCGCGAGGCCACCGGCGATGACGGCGTCGACGAACGCTTCTTCCGCGAACTGGTCGGTGCCGGCATCCTCGTGCCCGCGCCGGAGACGACCGCGGGGGCGATGCATTGAGCCGCAAGACCGCGTCCGTGTCCGACGCCATCGCCGCGCCGCGCTGGGGCGCGCTGGATCTCGCCGAAGGGCTGCAGCTCGGCCACGCGCTGTCGACGCTGCACGACCTCGGCGTGCTCGCCGCCCTGTCGCGGCCGCGCACGGTCGACGACGTGGCGCAGGCGTGCAAACTCGATCCCGCACTGCTCGCCGCGACGCTGGAATTCGCGGCCGCGCGCACCACGCTCGTGCGCAAGCAGGGCAAGCGCTTCGTCGCGAGCGAAGGCGCTGCGCCGGAAGCGCAATTCGTCCTCGATCTCTACGCCGGCGCGTTCGGTGCGAATGCCGTCGCGTTGCCGGAACTGCTGCGCCATCCGGCACGGGCCGGCGCGCGCGTGGATCGCCGGCGCCACGCCAACGCGTTCCTGCATGCACCGGGCGGCGCCGAGGCGATGCCGGCGTCGCTGCTCGCGCAGCTCGGCAGCCGGGGCGTGCTCGATCTTGGCTGCGGCCCCGGCGCGCTGCTCGCCGCGCTGGCAGTCGCGAATCCGCAGCTGCGCGGCTGGGGCATCGACGCCAACCCGGGCATGTGCCGCCTCGCACGCGCGCGTCTGCGCGCGGCGGGTGTCGCGCGACGGGTGCGCATCCTCGCGGGCGACGGGCGCATGTCCGCGCGCCTGCTGCCCGCGGACGCGCGTGCGCGCGTGGACACGATCGTCGCCGGCGATCTCGCGAACGAACTGTTCGCCAAACGCGATGCCGCGCCGGCGTGGCTGCGTCGCCTGCGCCGCGATTTCCCCGGGCGCATGCTGCTGGTGTCGGACTACTACGGCCGCCTCGGCCACGCCGGCCACACCACGCCGGCGATGCGCGAAACGCTGCTGCACGACTACGTGCAGGCGATCTCGGGGCAGGGCATCCCGCCGCCGGACCGTCGCGCCTGGCAGGCGGTCTACCGCGCCGCCGGCGCGCGCCTCGTGCACTGCATCGAGGACACGTCGACCACGCGCTTCCTGCATCTGGTGGGGCTGTAGCGCATCGCGATCACCGGCCGCGTTGCGTTCGCGTCGGCCGGCACCAGGCCATGAGCGCGCCGCCCATGATCGTGGCCGGGATCGTGATCATCAGGCCGAAGAGGGTGGCCGCGATGGGCATGCCGCAGCGAAAGGCGTGTTCCACGTCGTCAGGCGGTCGCAATGCGTCGCCCAGCGCAAGCAGGATGAGGATCGTGAGTGCGCCGCCGCCGCTGGCGAGCAGGAGGCCGAGACCCTGGCCCGCACGTCTCGGGATCGATCCGCGTGATGGGGCGACGGCCTTTGCCTGAATGCGTGGCGGGGTGTTCGGTAGCGGCTGCATGGCGTGTCTTGTGTCGCGGGAAACCGCTAGCAAGGTCGCTGCTTCCGCGGCGCGACGATACGGCCAGGCCTGTCCCCGCCGTCACGGCACCGCCCTGCCGGGCCTGCGACGTTCCGCGTCGAAACGAATAAGCACATGACGATTGCTCAGTTCACGGCGACGGGGTGTCGTTCCTAGAGTCCATGGAATCACACCAATCAGATAGGAATTGATCATGCGCCTTCGTTTCCCGCGTGTTGCGCTGCTGGCGCTCGCCGTCTCGCCGGGGGTGGCGCTGGCCACCGACGGCTATTTCCAGCACGCCTACGGAGTCAAGGCGCAGGGCCTTGGCGGCGCCGGCATCGCCTTCCCGCAGGACGCGCTGGCCGCTGCCACCAACCCCGCCGGGACGGTGCTCGTGGACGATCGCGTGGACGCGGGCCTGACCTGGTTCGCGCCGAAGCGTGGCGCCGAGATCACCGCGCCCAGCCCCGTCGCCGGTCACTACGACGGCAACGGCAAGACGAACTTCTTCCTCCCCGAATTCGGCTACACCCACGCGCTGTCCGACCGGCTGGGCGTCGGCATCGCCGTGTACGGCAACGGCGGCATGAACACCGTGTACGACGGCGGCATCCCGCTGTTCGGCAGCGGCAAGGCCGGCGTCGACCTCGAACAGCTGTTCGTCTCGCCATCGATCGCGTGGCAGGTGAACGACCGGCACGCGATCGGCGCGGCGGTGAACTTCGCCTACCAGCGCTTCGAGGCAAACGGCCTGCAGAACTTCGATCCGGCCTTCACCACGAGTCCGGGCCACGTCACCAACCGCGGCAAGGACAGCGCCACCGGCTGGGGGCTGCGCCTGGGCTGGACCGGGCAGGTGACGCCAAAGCTCTCGCTGGGCGCGACGTGGTCGTCGCGCATCCGCACCGGCCGGTTCGAGCGCTACGAAGGCCTGTTCGCCGGCCACGGCGGTTTCGACATTCCCGAGAACTACGGCGTCGGCCTGGCGTACAAGGCCACGCCGGCGCTGACGATCGCGGCTGATGCCGAGCGGATCCGCTACGGCAGCGTCCGCTCGATCGGGCTGCCGCTGGCGAACCTGCCCAACGGCCTCGGCGCGTCGAACGGCCCGGGCTTCGGCTGGCGTGACATCACCGCCTTCAAGATCGGCGCCGACTACGCCTGGAGCGACCGCCTGCGGCTGCGCGCGGGCTACAACCATTCCGGGCAGCCGATCCCGTCCGACCAGACGCTGTTCAACATCCTCGCGCCCGGCGTGGTGCAGGACCATGTGTCCGCGGGTGCGACCTGGACGCTGGCCGACGGCGGCGAGCTCAGCGTCGCGTACACGCAGGCGCTGAAGGAAACGGTCGAAGGGCGCGGCTCGATCCCGCCCGGGTTCGGTGGCGGCGAGGCAAATCTCCATCTGGAGGAATACATTCTCGGCTTCGCCTACGGACGGAAGTTCTGATGCCATGACGCTGGTCGACCTGTTGCCGTCACTCGCTGGCGGCGTGCTCATCGGCGTCGCGGCGGCGGGCCTGCTGTACTTCAACGGCCGCATCGCCGGCGTCAGCGGCATCCTCGGCGGCCTGTTCGCCGGGCCGAAGGCGCTCTTCACACAGCGGCTGCTGTTCCTGCTGGGGCTGATCGCGGGCGCGGGGCTGTACGAACTCGCGAGCGGCTCGGCGCCGGCGGCGCGCGCGGGCTTTCCGCCGCTGCTGCTGGTCGCGGCCGGCGTGCTGGTGGGCGTCGGCACGTCGCTGGCGCGCGGCTGCACCAGCGGCCACGGCGTCTGCGGCATGGCGCGCTTCTCGCGACGTTCGTTCGTCGCGGTCGGGCTGTTCCTGTCGGTCGCGATCGGCACCACCTGGGTCGTGCGCCACGTGTGGGGCATCGCGTGATGCGCGGGTTCGCCGCCTTGTTCTCCGGCCTTGTCTTCGGTGTCGGCCTCGCGCTTGCCGGTATGACCTCACCGCAGAAGGTGCTGGCCTTCCTCGATGTCGCCGGCGACTGGGACCCCGCGCTGCTGTGCGTGCTCGGCGGCGCGGTCGTCACCGCGGCGATCGCGTTCCGGTTCGTGCTGAAGCGCCCGCGCCCGGTGTTCGACGCGCGCTTCCACGTCGGCGATGCGCGGCGCATCGACGCGCCGCTGGTGATCGGCTCGATCCTGTTCGGCATCGGCTGGGGCATCGCCGGCTATTGCCCGGGCCCGGCCGTCGCGTTGCTCGCGGTACCCGGGAATCCGGAACTGCCGCTGTTCCTCGGCGGCATGCTCGCGGGCATCGTGGCGTGTCTCGTGTTGCGGCGGCGCGCAGGCGATGCGGCGGCTGCGGGCAGCGGCGACGGCTGAGATCCCGTGCGTGCCGGCGCTCGCGAAGCGCGCGCCCCCGCCATGCGCAGCCGCATTTCGCGCAGTCCGCCATGTTGCGTCGCACCGATGCGGCGTGCGGACCGCATCGACGCGCCGTTCCGGAACGACGGGCGTCACAAAACGCGAAAATCATCGAAAGAAAACGGTTACATGTAACTTCATGTTTTGCCGTTCCCGGTCGGCCGGGGCCGATCGGCCCGCGTCTCCGCGGCGCGGGCGCCGTCGTGCTGCGGTCGCTGCGCGCTGCGTCGCCGGCGGTGTTGTAACTCCTTGTCGGCACTGATGCGGGCGTCGGTGCAAGGCGTCATGCGACTGCATGCGAAGGACGACGCGATCGTCGACGGACGTCGGTGGACGGCGTCGCGGCGTTTCCGTCGGCCTGCGGTGACATGCGTTTCATGCCCTTGCACGTCGCGCGGCGCTCGGGATACTCGCCTCGCGCTGCGCAGCGACAAGCTCTTCCCACGACCGCCTCACTCATGACACAAGGAACCGCCATGAAGAAATATTTCCTGTTCCTGTTCGCGGCACTGATGTCCGCGCCCGCCTTCGCCTACGACTTCAACGCCGACGGCATCCAGGACACGCTCATCTATTCCAGTTCGTCGTTCACGATCAAGCACAACCGCGTCGGCGTCGCCGACTCCGTGGTCGGTGTTTCCGCCGGCTGGATCACGATGACGCCGATCGACACCGATGGCGTCGCCGGCGACGAGGTCGCGGTGCTGTACCGCGGCAGCGTGACGTTCTACCACGACAAGACGAAGACCAGCCGCAGCAAGTTCATCTCCAGCAGTTCCGGCACCAACCCGTGGACGGTGGCGTCATACCACGGTGTCGATGCCGTCGGCGGCGCGGAGCTGGTGCTGATCGAAAGCAACGGCGGGCAGTACGTGCAGTACGAGATCGTGCACGACAGCGCTGCCGGCAACGATTACTACAACACCTACCGGCTGCAGCAGGGCAACGTCAGCGTGTTCTTCGCTCAGCTCGACAGCTTCGCCGGCGAGGAGATCTTCGCGATCGAGAACAACCTGGGCGGCTATTCGCCGAGCAACGTCTACCACAACCGCACGAAGACGGCGACGAACCAGCTGTATACCTACGCCGGCTGGGGATCGGTGTATTTCCAGGACATCGCCGGGCTCGGCCGCAACCAGATCGCGTGGTTCTACCCCAATGGCATCCCGACGAAGGCGCCGTACCACACGATGACGCTCGACGAACAGACCGGGACGTATCGCTACTACTGAGTCGCGGTGCCCGTGCGTCGCTCCGGCCCTGCGGCATCCGGGCCGGAGCGATCGCCATGGAGGCGAGCGCCGCGCGATCAATGCGCCGGTTCGGACGGATCGCGCCAGATCATGTAGACGTCGGCACGCACGTAATGCGAATCCGCCTTGCGTGCGGGCTGGTGCTCGAAGCCCATCGTTTCGTACAGCCGGATCGCCGGCACGAGCTTGCGGTTGGTTTCCAGGAACAGCCTGCACCCACCGCGACGGCGGAACGCGGCGATGGCGGCCTCCATCAGCGCGCGGCCGATGCCCAGCCCCTGCCGCGATTCGTCGACTGCCATCTTGGTGAGTTCGTACACGCCGTCGCCGGCCGGCATCAGCGCGCAGGTGCCGACGATGTCCTCGCCCAGCGCGGCGAAGAAGATCTCGCCGCCCGGCTGCAGGATCTCGCTCTCGGGATGCGACAGCACGTGGTGGTCGATCTCCTCGACGTAGAAATACTTGCGCAGCCAGGCTTCGTTGAGCCGGTAGAAGTGCTCGCGCAGCGCGGGCGCGAACGGCACGATGCGCAGCGCCGCGCGCCCGTGCGCCGCGGCGCGGGCGACGATCGCGTCGGCGAGGTCCGGCGCCAGCACGCGCTCGAAGGTCGACAGCGTCGGCAGCAGGTCGATGCCGTGTTCGCGGCAGTGCTGCGCGAACAGGTCCTCGATCGCGCGCCAGTACGGCTTCGCCGCGCGGATCTGCGCCGCGGCCGCTTCGGTCAGGCGCAGCCGGCGGCGGCGCTTGTCGGCCGGATCGACGACCACCGCCAGCCAATCCTGCGCGACCAGCCGGTCGGCCAGCTGGCTCACCGCCGAGTGCGTCTGGCCCACGGCGTCGGCGATCTCGCCGACGGTCAGCGGTCCGCGGTCGTGCAGCACCCGCAGCAGCGGCAGCCAGCGGCCCTGCAGTTGCAGGCCGCTGAGCCGGTAGACCTCGTCCGCCGTGGCGTAGAGGCGGTCGCTGACCGCGCGGAAGCGGCTGCCGAGGGCCACGAGCCCGAGCCGGGAGATGTATTCCATCGGGCGATTCCTGGTGGGACGGCAATTATGTAACGAATTACATAATGCGTTGTCCAGTGGTCGGACCGGGGTTGCCGTGGCCCGTCCGCCGGGCGTGAGCGGGAACCGGGTGCAGGCCGACCGCGCCCCTCAGGGGCATTCGCCGAAGATCGGGTCGAGATAGGCGGTTCTCGCGACGGTGCGATCGCTTTCTGTGGGGGCGTAGCGCGAAGGCCAGGGCGTGATCACGGCTTTCGGCGCACAGAATCGGGTCGTGTGCGCGCCGCCTTGCACGAGGGCCACCTGGAACAACGCCGCGCGCCGACGCGCCAGCGCCTCGCAGGCTTCGGCCTCGCATTCGCGCCCATCGGTATGGCCGACCACCTGGAATTTCACCGACCGCAAGCGCCGCATCAGCTCCAGATCCTGATCAAGGGCGTGCTTCAGTCAGGTCGCGTCCATCGCGATGGCGGCGTCCAGCGTATCCGCCGGCAACGGACGGCCCGGCATGTATTCCATTCCGAGGAAGCTGATGCTGGTGGCGCGGCCCGGATGCGGGCACAGGAAGACCGCGAGCAGGACGATGCGGACGAACGACCCGTTGCCTGTCGCGGTCATGGCGCAGCCTGTGGCGCGCCCGCGGCAACGGCTTTCCGATGAAGACGCCCCACATCGTCCGCAGTCATCGCCCGGAGCTGTGCGTAGGCGGGATCGGTTTCGGTGCGGGGTCCGGTGCCTTCGCCGTACACGTCGATGCCGCCGTTCTTCGGCGTGACGAAGAAGTAGAACGGCGAGGCCGGATTCGGCGGCCCGGCGACCACCACCACCGAAGCGCCGTCCCCGCAGCCGTAGACGAGCCAGTCGTTGCCGCCGATCCGTTCCGCGGCAGGACCGAGATCGCACGACAGACCGGTGCCGGCGGTGTCGGCGGCGGCAACGGGCGTTGCGAGGGCGGCAGTCAGCAGGATCGCAATCATGGCGGGGCAGGAAGGCTGGCGTTCCGCGGATGGTGTCACGCGGAACGGCAGGCCGCCCGCGGGCGCCGACATCAGTACCGCGGCGGGGGCGCCGGGGTGTTGTCCATGATCGCCTCGATCCGGGCGATCACCTCGGGTGTCAGTTTGTCCTTCGACTCGAGCGCCTTGAGGTTGTCGGCCAGCTGCGCGGGCCGGGAGGCGCCGAGGATGACGCTCGACACGCGCGGGTTCGACAGGCACCAGAGGATCGCCAGGTGGTGGACCGGCATCCCGACCTCGTCGGCGAGCGCCGACAGCGCCCGCACCTTGTCGATCTGCCGCTTGCCTTCCTCGCTGTCCCACTGGGCCTTGAGCCATTCGTACCCGGGCAGGGTCATGCGGCTGTCCGCCGGGATGCCGGCGTTGTACTTGCCGGTCAGCACGCCGCCCTTCAACGGCGACCAGACGGTCGTGCCCAGACCCATGAGGTCGTACAGCGGCGCGTAGTCGGCCTCGACCTTCTGCCGCTCGAAGAGGTTGTACTGCGGCTGTTCCATCTGCGGCGGGGTGATCTTCAGGTCCTTCGCCACGGCCCACGCTTCGGTCAACTGCTGCGCGCTCCATTCCGACGTGCCCCAGTACATCACCTTGCCCTGCGCGACGAGGTCGTGCATCGCGCGCACGGTTTCCTCGATCGGGGTGTCGACGTCGGGGCGATGGCAGTAGTACAGGTCGAGGTAGTCCACCTGCAGGCGCCTGAGCGCGGCATGGCAGGCGTCGAACACGTGCTTGCGCGACAGCCCGTTCTGCGTCGGCTTCTCGCCGCCGCGGAACACCTTCGAGGACACCAGGTAGGTGTCGCGGCTCCAGCCGAGTTTGCGCAGGGCTTCGCCCATCACCACTTCGGAGCGGCCGGATTCGTAGATCTCGGCGTTGTCGAAGAAGTTGATGCCCGCGTCGTAGGCCATGGCCATGAGCTCGATCGCGTCGCTCCCTTGGACCTGGTTGCCGAAGGTCACCCAGGAGCCGAACGAGAGCTCGCTGAGCTTGAGGCCGGATTTGCCGAGGCGTCGATATTCCATCGTGGGATTCCAGAGAGGTGGTGGCCCGTTGGGCGGTGGAGGGGACGTCGCGTGCGGGTCAGGATCGCGAGGGGGAATGCGCGCCCGGATCGGCGCCGTCGGTCGCCAGCCGCACCAGCCGGCGGATCGCCGCGGGATCCGGTTGCGGCCAGTCGAAGCCGAGCCCTGACAACAACTGTTCGGTCCGCTCGGAGAGCACGAACAGCGGTGGCCTGTCGTTCGCGGCCTCTTCGTCCAGCAGGCCGGTGTGCAGCAGCAGGTTCATCACGGCATCCGCGTGCTCGTGCGTGTCGCGCAGCGCCAGCAGGCTGTCGAGGAAGGCGTCGGACGGCACGCCGCGGATGCGCAGGCCTTCGGTCGATTCGGCGAGGAAGGCGGACAGCCGCACATGGTGCGGATTGTGCAGGTGGAAGGTCTCGTTCCCCAGCGCGTCCTGCTCGCACAGCAGGACGATCGCCCGCGCCAGTTGGTCGACGAACGTCAGCTCCGCGGCATCCAGGTACTCCGGGACCATGCCCAGCGCGATGCACGCCTTGGTGCGCTGGTAGAACGCGTTCTCGACGATGTTCTTCTGCAGCACCCCGGTCTCGGAGTGGTAGGTGATGTTGCCGACGCGCAGGATGCTGGCGACCCCGCCGCTCGCACGGAACGCGGCCACGGTGCGTTCTGCCTCCAGCTTGGAACGGATGTAGACGTTGCCGGGCTGCTGGCCGATGTCGATGTCGTCCTCGGTGAAGACCGCCCATGGCGCGTCGGGCACGCCGTCCGAGATCGAGACGGTGGAAACGAAGTGGAAGCGCTTGGGCGCGCCTTCGACCGCCAGCGCGAGCAGCTGTTCGGTGGAGACGACGTTCGCGCGGTGGAAGTCCTCGTAGGGACCGTAATGGCTGACGTTGGCCGCGCTGTGGAGGATCGTGTCCACTTCCGCGGCGAGCTGGCGGTAAATCTCCGGCGCCATGCCCAGGCCCGGTTGCGCGAGGTCCGCGACCACCACCTCCACGCGCCCTGCGCACAGGGCATGGAACGCCGGGCCGAAGTAGTGATCCAGCACCTCGCGCAGGCGGCGTTCGGCGTCGTGCTGGTCGGCGCCGCGCACCGGCGCCACGATGCGGCATTCGCGGGTCGTGACCAGCGCGTGCAGCAGGTAGGCGCCGAGGTATCCGGTGGCGCCGGTCAGCAGCACGCATCCGTAAGGCAGCGTGCGCTGCACGCCCAGCCGCGCCATCTCCTGGTCCGTGCGCGTCCGGTAGGCATCGATGGCGGCCTGCAGCGCCGGATCTTCGCCGGCCCGGCGCTCGCGCGCCGCGGCGGCCGCCAGCGATTGCTTGACGCGGTCGATGCGCTGCTTCAGCGCGTCGCGGGAGGGCTTGAAATGCTGCGCCTGCTCGAAGACGGTGGGCCAGCGGAAGATGTCGCTGATCTGCGCGTCGAAGTGCTTCTGCAGCGTGGCGACCAGACCGATGGCGCTCAGCGAATGACCGCCCAGGTCGAAGAAGTTGTCGTGCCTGCCGACGCGATCGAGCTTGAGCACGCCGGCCCAGATCGTCGCCAGCAACGTCTCGGCTTCGCCGACCGGCGCTTCGTAGTGCCGGGCGACGTACGCACTCGCGTCCGGCGCGGGCAGGGCCTTGCGGTCCAGCTTGCCGTTCGTCGTGAGCGGCAGCGCGTCCAGCCGCACGTACGCCGCGGGCACCATGTACTCCGGCAGCCGCCCGCCGAGGTGCGCCCGCAGCGCTTCGGCCTCGATCGCCTCGCCCGCGACCAGGTACGCCACCAGGCGCTTGTCGCCCGGCACGTCCTCGCGCGCCAGCACTGCCACGTCGCGGACGCCCGGGTATTGCGCCAGGCACACTTCTATTTCGCTCAACTCGATGCGGAATCCGCGGATCTTCACCTGGTGGTCGCGCCGGCCGATGAACTGCAGCGTGCCATCGGCGTTCCAGCGCGCCAGGTCGCCGGTGCGATACAGGCGCGCATCCGCGTCGGACGCGTCATCGGGTGCGAAAGGATCGCGGACGAAACGATCGGCGGTCAGGTCCGGCCGATTGAGGTATTCGCGCGCGACCTGCACGCCGCCGATGCACAACTCCCCTTCGATGCCCGTGGGCGCGAGCTGCAGGTGGCGGTCGAGCACGTAGACGCGCACGCCCGGCAGCGCCTGGCCGATCGGCAGTTCGGCGCCGTCGCGCGTTGCGCAGGCAAGCTCCGAGCCGTCGCGGGTCGTCAGCATCGTGGCGCACACCGAGGCCTCGGTCGGGCCGTAGTGATTGCTCAGGGCGACGCGATCGCCGGTCAGCTTCGCGAAGCGCCGGACCTGGTCCAGCGACACGCCCTCGCCGCCGAACATCATCAGCGTCAGGTCGGGAAGCACCGGTTCGCCGCTCTCGGCCTGCAGGGCGATGAAGCCGTCGGTCCATTGCCGCCACAGCGCCGCCGGCGCATCGATCGCCGTGATCCGGTGCTGGCGGCAGAAGCGCGACAGGGTCTCCGGCCCGAGTGCGGACGGATCCGGATGCAGCACCAGCGCGGCGCCGGTGGCGAGGACCGGGAACACGTCGCCCACCGACGCATCGAAGATCAGCGGCGGGATCATCAGCACGCGCTGGCCCGCGAAGTCGTGGCGCGCGATGAAGCCCTGCACCAGGTTCATCACGCCGCGATGTTCGAGGACCACGCCCTTGGGCACGCCCGTCGAACCGGAGGTGTAGATGACGTACGCGGCATGGTCGGGCTGCACCGCGACGGCCGGCGGCGCGTCCCGGGTCGGCGCCTGTCCGATGTCGAGGATCCGGCCGGCCAGCTCGGGCCGCAGCGACGCGCAGGCGGCGGCCCGGTCGGCCAGCGCCGACGGCGCGATCAGCGCCAGCACCGCGGCATCGTCGAGCATGTAGCCCAGCCGGTCGTCGGGATAGGCCGGGTCCAGCGGCACGTAGGCCGCGCCCGCCGCGAGGATCGCGAGCACGCCGATGATCGACTCGGCCGAGCGGTCGACGAGGATCGCGATGCGGGATTCCGGACCCGCCCCGAGCCCGCGCAGTTGTTCGGCGAGGCCGTTCGCGCGTTGCGTCAATCCGCGGTAGGTGAGTTCCGCATCGGGCCCGATCACCGCGACCGCGTCGGGGCTGCGGGCCGCCTGCGTGGCGACGAGGTCGTACAGGCCGGTGCCTGCGCAGGCGATGCCTGGTCCGCCGTCGCCCAGCGCCAGCAGCGCGCGACGTTCCTCGTCGTCGGGCAGTTCGATGCGGTCCACCGGCTGTTGCTCGTCGGCCGCCATCGCCGCGAGCACGCGCTGCAGATAGCCGGCGTGCCGTTCCATCGTGGCCCGGTCGAACAGCGCGGTGGCGTAATCCAGGCCGCCGACGATCCGGTCGCCGTTCTCGCCGAGATTGAGCGTCAGGTCGAACTTGGCCGTGTCGTAGAGCGTGTCCAGCGGCGACATGGTCACGCCGCCGAACTCGAGCGCGCCTTCGTTCATGTCCTGCCACGCCAGCATCGCCTGGAAGATCGGCGAGTGGCCCAGGCTGCGTGGCGGCTTGACGATCTCCACCACCTGTTCGAACGGCAGTTCCTGGTGGTCCTGCGCATCCAGCGTCGCGCTCTTCACGCGATCGAGCAGCTCGGACACGCTGCCGGAGACGTCCACGCGCAGCGCCAGGGTGTTGACGAAGAAGCCGACGAGGTTCGCGACCTCCGGGCGCCGGCGGTTCGCGACCGGCGTGCCGACCACCACCTCCGCCTGCGCCGACAATCGCGACAGCACGGTCGCCCACGCCGCCAGCACGGTCATGAACAAGGTCATGCCGTGGCGCCTGCTCAGCGCCTTCAGCGCGTCCGTGAGCGCTGCATCCAGTGCGATCGGCACGCGGTCGCCGGCGAACGCCTGCTGCGCCGGGCGCGGCCGGTCGGTCGGCAGTTCGAGCAGCGTCGGCGCGCCGGCCAGCGTGCGGCGCCAGTAACCGGTCTGCTTCTCGAGCACCTCGCCCTGCAGCCACTGCCGCTGCCACAGCGCGTAGTCGGCGTACTGGACGGGCAGCGGCGGCAGCGGATCGTCGCCGCCTTCGAGATAACTGCGATACAGCGCGGCCAGTTCGGTCGACAGCAGCCCGAGCGACCACGCGTCCGAGATGACGTGGTGCATCGTCAGCAGCAGCACGTGCTCGTCGTCGGCCATGCGCACGAGCTGGCCGCGGAACAGCGGGCCGCGTTCCATGTCGAAGGGCTGGTGGGCTTCCTCGCCGATGCGGTGCGCCAGCGCCTCGTCCGCGCGGGACTGGCGGCGGAGGTCGTGTTCCTCCAGCGAAAAGCCGCTGTCGGGCGGCGCGATGCGCTGGACCGGCTCGTCGCCGTCGCGATGGAACGTCGTGCGCAGCGCCTCATGGCGGAACACGATGCGGTCCAGCGCGCGGCGGAGGGCGCGGACCTCCAGTGCGCCGTGCAGGCGCAACGCCAGCGCCATGTGGTAGGCCTCGCTGAAGCCTTCCATCCGCGACAGGAACCACAGCCGCTGCTGGGCGAAGGACAGCGGCAGCGCCTGGCCGCGATCGGCGACGGGGATCGGGCTGTCGTCCAACGTCGCCGAACGCTGTCTGGCCTGCTCCTGCAGGCGCTTGGCGAGCGCGGCGCGGAGCAGCTGTTCACGGGTAGGAGTGGACATGTCCTTCTGGGTCCTTCTTCGATCGACCGGCAAACCACCCGCAGACCGGCGCGACCGGCAAGGTCCCCCGCATGCGGGAGCGACGTTCGACTGCGTGCGGGAAACGGGAGCCGGTGTCGTGCATGCCGACGAGGCTCCCGGTGCGTTCAAGTATAAACATCGCATCCCCTCGACGCGCCAAGCGAACCCCGGCGCAGCCCGTTGGCCGCGCGCGGTGCGCGAATCCGTATCTTCGATGTCCGGTGCGTTCGCTGCGCATCCGTCGCGTGCGTCGAGACGGTGTCGTGCATGTTCTGCATGCACGGCATGTGCGATGCGCAACCGTTTTCCCCCTTGCTTCGCTCGACGACGACGCGTGCCTGCGACACACGGCCCGGTGCGCGGTGTCGTTCGCGAGAACGTCGGCCTGTGCCCGTGCACAGGCGGTCTGGCAGCGCGCAATGCAGGCGGGCATGCGGTGATCAAGGCTGCCATCGATTGCAGCCTCTCGCCGGCCTTCGCGCCCGAATGGATCCGCCGACAGGATGGCCCGCACGGTGAGCGTGTCCGCGCCACGCGATCCGTGCCGGCGCGCGGTCCGGCCTCCGGCGGTCGCGCGCGGCGCCCCTCCGCGGCGCTTCGATTTGCACTAAATTGGTGCGATGCCCCCCGACACCGCTGCCTTCGACGCCCTGTCCACGCCCGTGGCGTGGTGCGATGCGAGCGGCCGGGTGGAGGGCGGGAACCTCGCGCTGGCGCGCTGGCTGGGCGTCGGGCCGCGGCGCCTGCCGGGGCTGCCGCTGGCGGCGTTCGAGGTCGAGGGGCGCACGCTGGCGCGCGTGCTGGCCGCGCCGCCGGACGACCGACTGCGGCTGCGGCGCCTGCCGTTCGCCTTCCCCGGCAGAGAGACCGTGCAGTACGCCGACACCCTGCTGACCCGGCGCGAGGACGGCGGCTGGTGGCTGGAAGCGCATCCGGTCGACGAATTCCCCGGCGACGATCCCGCCACGGTGTTGCCGTCGGCGCTGTCCGCGGCGTTGAAGGGCCTCGCGCATGAACTGCGCAATCCGCTGGCCGGGCTGAAGGGCGCGGCGCAGCTGCTGGCGCGGCGCGCGACCGACGACGAAGCGCGCGAGCTGACCGGGCTGATCGAATCCGAGGTCGCGCGGCTGACCGATCTCATCGACCGGCTGCTCTCGCCCGCGCCGGCGCGCCCGCACGAGCCGCTGAACATCCACGGCGTGCTCGAACGCGTGCTGCGCCTGGCCGAGAGCGACGCCGGCTGGGCGGTGAAGCTGATCCGCGACTACGACCCGTCGCTGCCCGAGGTGCCGGGCGACGCCGACCGGTTGACGCAGGCGGTGTGGAACCTCGTGCGCAATGCGCTGCAGGCCGGCGCCGCGAACGTCAGCCTGCGCACCCGCGTGGAGCGCAGCGTGCGCATCGGCGAGGAGATCCATGCCCGCGTGCTGCGGCTGGAGATCGCCGACGACGGCCGCGGTGTGCCCGAGGCGCTGGCGGAGCAGTTGTTCCTGCCGTTGGTCAGCGGTCGCGCCGAAGGCACCGGCCTCGGCCTTGCGCTGGCGCAGCAGGTCGCGCGCGAGCATCGCGGCTCGCTGAGCTACCGCTCGCGCCCCGGCCACACCGTGTTCGCCCTGCTGCTGCCTTATCCGGCCCCCGCGCCGGCCCCGGACCCCGAAGACACGACGAAGGACCGCACCCCCGATGACCGCCTGGACGATCCGCATGCCGACCACGCCTGAGTCCCCGCCGCAGGTGTGGGTGGTCGACGACGATCGTTCGGTGCGCTTCGTGCTGGCGACCGCGCTGCGCGAGGCCGGCTACGGGGTGACCGCGTTCGAGGACGCCGCGGCCGTGCGCGCGGCGCTGGATTCGCGCGAGGCGCCCGACCTGCTGTTCACCGACGTGCGCATGCCCGGCGAGGACGGCCTGGCGCTGCTGGAGGCGGTGAAGGCGCGCTTCCCCGCGTTGCCGGTGATCGTGATGAGCGCGTATACCGACGTCGCCAGCACCGCCGGTGCGTTCCGCGGCGGCGCACACGAATTCCTGTCGAAGCCGTTCGACCTCGACGCCGCGGTCGCGCTCGCCGCGCAGGCGCTGGCGCCGACGCGCGGCGCACCCGCGCCGCCGGTGCGCGAGGACGCCGCCGACGCCACCGACGCGCTGATCGGCGACACCCCGGCGATGCAGGCGCTGTTCCGCGCGATCGGCCGGCTCGCGCAGGCGCCGCTGGGCGTGCTGATCATCGGCGAGACCGGCACCGGCAAGGAGCTGGTGGCGCGCGCGCTGCACCACGAATCGCCGCGCGCGCGGCGGCCATTCGTCGCGCTCAACACCGCGGCGATCCCGTCGGAACTGCTGGAAAGCGAGCTGTTCGGCCACGAGGCCGGCGCGTTCACCGGCGCGGCGAAGCGCCACACCGGGCGCTTCGAGCAGGCCGACGGCGGCACGCTGTTCCTCGACGAGATCGGCGACATGCCGCTGCCGCTGCAGACGCGGCTGCTGCGCGTGCTCGCCGGCAACGAATTCTTCCGCGTCGGCGGGCGCGAACTCATCCGCGTCGACGTGCGCGTGATCGCCGCGACCCACCAGGACCTCGACGCGCTGGTCGCCGAAGGCCGCTTCCGCGCCGACCTGCTGCACCGGCTCGACGTGGTGCGCCTGCAACTGCCGCCGCTGCGCGAGCGTCGCGACGACATCCCGAAACTGGCCGAACGCTTCCTGCGCGCGGCGGCGGAGAAATTCGATGCGCCGGCGAAGCGGCTCGCGCCCGAAGCGCTGCAGCGGATGCAGGCGCATGCGTGGCCGGGCAATGTGCGCGAACTGGAAAACCTGTGCTGGCGGCTGGCCGCGCTGGCGCCGGGCGACGTCATCGGCGTCGCCGATCTGGACGCGGCGTCGCTGAGCGTCGTCGCGGCGCCCGCGCATGACGCGACGACCGCCGGCGACTGGGACGCCGCCCTCACGGCCTGGGCGCGCGCGCGGCTCGACGCCGGCAGCACCGACCTGCATGCCGAAGCGCTCGAACGCTTCGACCGCGCGCTGTTCGACGCCGCGCTGGCGCATACCGGTGGCCATCGCACGGATGCCGCGATCAAACTCGGGCTCGGCCGCAACACGCTGACCCGCAAGCTCGGCCCCGGACGCCGCCCGCCGCGCGGCTGAGCGCGCGGCGCATGCATCGTGCGCCCTGCATGCTTCGTGCAGGACGCGCATCGCGGAACCGCGCCGTATCGTCGCGGTCCATACTTTCGCTTCCCCCTGCATGGAGATCCGCCATGACCACGGTCCGCTTTCTCGCCGTCGCCGCGCTCGCCGGCACGCTCGCGTCCTGCGCCAGCACGCCGCCGCCGAAGCCGGCGCCGCCCGTGCCGCAGCACCGCTTCCAGCGTGCGCAGGCCAACATCGGCCCGGCCTCGGCCAGCCTCGTCAGCGGCCATCTGGCGATCACCGCGATCGACGGCGGCGTGCGCATCGAGGGCGAGCTCGGCGGCCTCGGCCATGGCGGCACGCACGCGATCCACGTCCACGAACGCGGCGACTGCTCGGCCGCGGATGCGTCCAGCGCCGGCGGCCACTTCAACCCCGGCGGCATGCCGCACGGCCGCGCCGGCGACGGCCCGCACCACCTCGGCGACATGGACAACCTGCACGCCAACCAGGAAGGCGTGGCCCACGTCGACATCCGCCTGCTCGGCGTCACGCTCGGCAGCGGCGCGGCGAACGACATCCTCGGCCGCGCGATCGTCGTCCACGCCAACCCCGACGATTACGGCTCGCAGCCCGCGGGCAACGCCGGCAGCCGCGTCGGCTGCGGGGTGATCGACGTCGCGCTCTAGCGACGCGGGCGACCGCGCGCGATCGTGCTGCGCCGAAGGAGGGCGGCGCGTAGCCACCAGACGCTCGCAATGACGAGGCCCGGGATCAGCATGGACAGCGCGAGGCCGATCACGAAACAGCCCGCGTAGGCCAGCGCGGGCATCGGCCTGCCGAACAGATCCTCTGCGGCAGTGAACAGACCACGGATCGGCGCGATCGCGAGCACCAGCCCGGCGGGGAATGCCAGGTAGGTGAGCAGCGGCGGAGAGGCCGGAAGGCCGCACGTGCCGCAGCGCAGGTTGGAGCGGGGCACCAGCGCCCACACGTCGAACGCGAGTTCGCTGCCGCAGCGTCGGCAGGTGCCGACGTGCAGGATCGCGGGCGCGCGTGCGTGCCCGCGACGGGCGTTCATGCCGCGCCCAGCAAGCCGCGCGCGTCCTGCGCGCCCGTGCAGGGCACGGTGAACACGTCGAGGCCGTGCACCTTCAGGATCGCGGCGAGCTGGCGCTGGCGTGCGCGGAAGACGTCGTAGCGGCGGTCGAGGCGGGCTTCGTCGCGTTCGTCGTCGGCGTAGCGACGGCGCCAGCCCTCGCGGTCGAAGTCGGCGACGCGCACGTGGCCATCGACGTAGCGCAGCAGCGGTTCCGGCGGCGCGTCCAGCCACGCGGTCTCGGCGGGCGCCAGCAGCGCGGTCTCGACCAGCGACCACAGCGCGCCCAGGCCGACGTGGCGGTACTGCAGCGCCATCATCGCGGCGAGGTCGTAGGCGGTGAGAAAGCGGGCGTGCTCGATCCGCGCCTCGAACGCGTCCTGCGCGACCAGTGCGGTCTCGGCGCCGGCCATGCCGCGCTCCAGCAGCGCCTGCTCGAAATCGGCAGCGACGGCCGTGACCGCGGCCGCGGGACCGACCAGCAGGAACGGCACCACGCGCAGCGGGCCGCCGTGCAGTTCCAGCTCCGCGCGCAGCGGCAGCGGCACCACGCCGTCGGCATCGGCGCCGAAGGCGATGACGCGCGGGCCGCCGTCGGCGCCCGGGGCGCGGGCGTGCAGCTCTTCCAGCCGCCGGTGCAGCGGCCAGCCCGGGCGCAGCATTTCCGCGGGATCGTGGTGCGCGCCGGCGAGGACCAGGTCCAGCGACGCCGCGCCGGGGCTGAAGCCGGCCAGGTCGCGGCTCACCAGTTCGGCCAGCGCGCCGGCTTCGGCCTGGCGCAGCGCGGCGCGTCCCGGCTGCGTGCCCGGGACCAGTTCCAGGGCGAGGGCACCGCGGACGATCATGCGCGGCGAGGAGGCGGAGGCGGGCTGCGGAGCGGTCATGGTCGCGTCGGTCACGGGGCGGGGGTTACACTCGGCGCATTATCCGCCGTTCGCCCGCCCGCGTCGGCCTTCGCGGCGTTTTAGAGACGAAGCTCCAGCGTTTGCGGGTCCAATCGAAGCTCCGCCGCGCGCCGCCGCGGCCCGTCCCCTCGAGGTGCCCGATGCTGCATGGTCGTCCCGTCGCCGTCCTCGGCGGCGCCCGCATTCCCTTCTGCCGCCAGAACACGGCCTACGCCGACGTCGGCAACCTCGGAATGAGCGTGCGCACGCTCGGCGCGGTGGTCGAGAAGTTCGGCCTGCAGGGCCAGCAGCTCGGCGAAGTCGCGATGGGCGCGGTGCTCAAGCACAGCAGCGACTGGAACCTCGGCCGCGAAGCCGCGCTGTCCTCCGGGCTGTCGCCGCTGACGCCGGGCATCACGATGCAGCGCGCCTGCGGCACCTCGCTCGACACCATCATCACCGTCGCCAACAAGATCGCCGCCGGGCAGATCGAGGTCGGCATCGGCGGCGGTTCGGACACCACCTCCGACGTGCCGATCGCCGTGAACCCGAAGCTGCGCCGTCGGCTGCTGTCGGCCGCCGCGGCGAAGACCACGATGGACCGCATCGCGCGCCTCACCCGCGGCTTCTCGTTCGGCGAACTGAAGCCGGAATTCCCGGGCGTCGGCGAGCCGCGCACCGGCAAGTCCATGGGCCAGCACTGCGAGGACATGGCGAAGGAGTGGAACATCTCCCGCGAGGCGCAGGACGAATGGGCGCTGTCGTCGCACAAGAAGCTGGCCGCCGCCTACGAGCGCGGCTTCTTCGACGACCTCGTCGTCCCGTTCCGCGGCGTCAACCGCGACAACATCCTGCGCGGCGACACCACGCTGGAGAAGCTGGCCTCGCTGAAGCCGGCGTTCGACCGCACCTCCGGCCGCGGCACGCTCACCGCCGGCAACTCCACGCCGCTCACCGACGGCGCGTCGGCCTGCCTGATCGCGTCCGAGGACTGGGCCGCGCAGAACGGGCATGAAGTGCTGTGCCGCATCCGCGACGCGCACGTCGCCGCGGTCGACTTCGTCCACGGCGAAGGCCTGCTGATGGCGCCGACCGTGGCCGTGGCCGAGATGCTCAAGCGCAACAACCTCACGTTGCAGGACTTCGACGTCTACGAGATCCACGAAGCCTTCGCCGCGCAGGTGCTGTGCACGCTGCGCGCGTGGGAAAGCCCGGAGTACTGCCGCGACCGCCTCGGCCTGGACGCGCCGCTGGGCAGCATCGATCCGGCGAAGATCAATCCGCTGGGCTCGTCGCTGGCCGCCGGCCATCCCTTCGCTGCCACCGGCGCGCGCATCGTCGCCACCGCCGCGAAGGAACTGCAGCAGCGCGGCGGCGGCCGTTGCCTGATCTCGATCTGCACCGCCGGCGGCATGGGCGTGGTGGCGATCCTCGAACGCTGACGGAAGCGTTGGGCCGCGTGCCGTCACCGGTGACAGCGGTGACGGCCGGCCGTGGCCGGTTTTCGCCAACCCCGTTCCGCGATCCGATACGTTTTCCGACGGCACGCTCCGACGGCATCGCGCCGCCGGCTCGCCCTCAACGGATCGTCAACGGGGATTGATCATGCGTCGCACTGTCTCGAATCTGCTGGTCTGCGGCCTGGTCGCAGCCCTTTCGTTCTCACTCGCCGCGTGCAGCAAGCGCGAAAGTGCCGCCGAGTCACTGTCTTCGGCGCCGAGCGCCGACAAGGCCATGGCCGGCGGTGCCATGCCCGCCGCCGCGCCCGCGGCGCCGCCTGCCGAAATGGCCGCCGCGGACGCCGCATCCGCCTCGTTCGAAGGTGCGGCCGATGCGGCCGCGAAGGACAGCGTCTCCGAACAGGTGGCGCGCCGCGAAGCCGAGGATCCGGTCGAAACGACCACCCGCGTCGACGCCGCGCAGGTCAGTTCCAGTGCCAGCACCTACAAGGACGGCGAGCGCAAGTTCATCCGCACCGCGCAGGCGCAGTTCCGGGTCAAGGACGTGTACGGCTCGGCGCTGGCGATCGAGGACGTGGCCGCGCAGCAGGGCGGCTTCGTCGTCGACAACGGCATCACCGCCGACACCACGCGCATCGAGCGTCGTCCCGCCGGCAACGGCAAGCTGCTCGAACTCGCCGAATACCAGGTGCGCGGCAACCTCACCGTGCGCGTGCCCAGCGACCACACCCAGGCGTTCCTGCGCGCGATCGCGTCGCAAATGGAATTCCTCGACCGCCGCAGCTTTCAGGCCGCCGACGCCCAGTTCGACCTGCTGCGCCAGCAACTGGCGCGGCAGCGCGAGGAAGACGCCCAGCGCGAACTCGGCGACGCCATCCGCGGTGGCGATCGCCTCGACCGCAAGGCCGACGTGATCTCGGCCCGCAGCGACGCGCGCATGCAGCGCGACGAGGCGCTGATCCAGCAGCGGCAGTACGAGGACCGCGTCGACTTCAGCACCATCACGCTGTCGCTGTACCAGGCGCCGAAGCTGCGCCAGACCGAGCTGGTCGACACCGACGCGGTGTTCCGCCAGCACGCGCAGGGCTTCTTCTCGCGCATGTTCGATTCGCTGCGCACCGGCTGGTACGGCATCCTCGACCTCGTCGTCGCGCTGACCGCCGCGTGGCCGCTGTGGCTGGCGATCGGGCTGGTGGTCTACGGTATCCGCTGCTGGCGCGCCGCGCGTCCTGCCAAGCGTCCGCCGCCGCTGGAATGAATCCCGGAACGCAGACACGACGCCCCGCGGGTTTCCGCGGGGCGTCGTCGTTTCAGTGCTTCGCCGCCGCGTCGCGCCGGCCTTCGGCCAGCGTCCAGCCGATGAGGTCGGTCGTCACCGTGCCCAGGCCCTGCGAGAACGCGCGCTGCACCTCGGGCACCGCGGTGCCGCCGGCAGGCACGTCGGCCTCGAAGACATGGCTGGCGACCACGCGATCGTCGTCGTTGCGCACCAGCCGCGCGCCGAGCACGATGCGCGCGTTCGGCGTGGCGCCGCCGTCGTAATCGGCTTCGAAACGGCGCAGGTCGAGCAGCAGTTCGTAGTCCGCGCCGACGCCTTCGCCGCGACGGCCGACGCCGGCGACACGGCCGCTGTCGTCGAACGCGCGCACCAGCGTGTCCAGCACGAGGTCCGGCGCCGGCTGCGTCCACGCCGCGCCCTTGTAGACCTGCAGTTCGCCCGGCTGCGGGCGCACGAGGATGCGCGCGCTGTCGTGCGCGTCGTCCGCGTACGGGCGCGCGATGCGCAGCTGCCACGCGACCTGCGGCCACGCCGCATCGGCGGCGATCGTCGCCTCGGGGCGATACAGCGCCAGCGGCGCCTGCTTGGGCAGGAGGCCGCAGCCGGCCAGCGGCGCGAGCAGCACGGCGAGGGCGAGGATGCGCAGCGCGCGGCGATGCGCGGTGCGCGCCGGTGTCGTGGCGGGGATCATTTCGGCTCGAACTCCTTCGGGTTCTGGCGGCCCAGCACGTAACCGGCGGGGTTCTCGTCGAGCCGCGCGCTGATCCGGCGCAGGTCGCGCACCAGGGCGCGCAGCTCGTCCAGCGTCGGTCCGACTTCGCCCAGGCCATCGCGGGTGAAGCCGCGGATCGCGCCGCGGTTCTCCGCGATGATCGCGTTGGCGTTGCCGGCGGTGGCGTCGAGCCGCGAGAGCGTGCTGTCGAGCTTGGCGATCAGCCCGGGCAGCTTCTGCACCAGTTCGCGGTCGACGTCGTTGATGGCGTTGTTGGTGGTGTCCAGTGTCGCCGAGAGCTTCTCGCTGGAGGTGCGCGCGTTGGCGATCAGCGCACCGATGTCGCCGCTGCTGTCGCCCAGCGCGCGCGAGGTCTTCTCGATGTGCGCCAGCGTCTTGTGGATGTTGGCGATGTTCTCGTCACTGAGCACTTCGTCGAGGCGCGCGACGAGGCGGTTCGCGGTCTCGGCGATGTTCTGCAGTGCCGAGGCTTCGGTGCGGATCACCGGCACCTCGTCGCCGTGCGCGACCAGCGCCGGCGCGGCCGGCGTGCCGCCGGTGAGCTGGATGAACGCGGTGCCGGTCAGGCCGGTGAACGACAGCTTGGCGCGGGTGTCGATCTTCACCGGCGTGTTCGCGCGCAGCTTCACGTGGGCGACGACCTTGCGCGGGTCGTCCGGCGCGAGGCTGAGGTCGGCCACGGTGCCCACGCTGATGCCGTTGTACTGCACGCTGCCGCCTTCGGTCAGGCCGGTGACGGCCTCGTCGAAGATGACGTCGTAGTAACGCCAGTCCTTGTCCGACGAATACTTCGCGGCCCACAGCCCGAACAGCAGCAGGAACGCGGCCGTCGCCAGCGTGAAGGCGCCGATCAGCACGTAGTTGGCGCGGGTTTCCATGTCAGGCTCTCTCGGTCATCGGATCACGGCCCTGCGTCGCGGGGTCGCGCTCGCGGGCGTCGCGTGCCGCGCGTCCGCGCGGGCCGTTGAAATACTCCTGCACCCACGGATGATCGAGCCGTTCGATCTCGTGCAGCGGCCCGACCGCGATCACGCGCTTCTCGGCCAGCACCGCGACGCGGTCGCAGATGGCGTACAGGGTATCCAGATCGTGGGTGATCAGGAACACGGTCAGCCCCAGCGCCTGCTGCAGCGTGCGCGTGAGCCGGTCGAACGCCGCGGCGCCGATGGGGTCGAGGCCGGCGGTGGGTTCGTCGAGGAACAGCAGCGGCGGATCGAGCGCGAGCGCCCGCGCCAGCCCCGCGCGCTTGCGCATGCCGCCCGACAGCTGCGACGGCAGTTTGTCCAGCGCATCCGGCGGCAGGCCGGACAGCTTCACCTTCAGCAGCGCCAGTTCGTACAGCAGCGATTCCGGCAGCTCGGGATGATGTTCCTTCAGCGGCACCTGCACGTTCTCGCCGACGGTCAGCGACGAGAACAGCGCGCCATCCTGGAACAGCACGCCGGTGTTGCGCTCGATGTGCAGGCGATCGGCCTCGGCGCGCGACCGACCGTCCACGCCGAGCACCTCGACCGTGCCGGCATCGGGTTCGCGCAGGCCGAGGATCGACCGCATCAGCACCGACTTGCCGCTGCCGGAGCCGCCGACCACGCCGAGGATCTCGCCGCGGCGCACGTCGAGGTCGAGGTTCTCGTGCACGATTTGCGCACCGAACTGGTTGCGCAGGCCGCGTACCTGGATGACGGGGGTGTCGGCGGACGTTGTCATGGCGATGCCTTTTTCGCCGTGAGGAGTGGATGCGCGCATTCGCGCTGCGGCACGATGTCCGTTCGATGTGCGCGGGTGCGTCGTGATGCTCCCGCCGTCTGCGTTCCATGCGAGGTGATGAAAGCCCGGAATCTTTTCCGCGCTGGCGCGCGGGTCACTTTCTTTTCGAAAAGAAAGTGACCAAAGAAAACACTCAGGTCCAATTCGAACCTGCCGTCGGTGCCGCAACCGGAATTTTTCGATGAGGCGTCCTGCCTCATCGAAAAACGGCGCACGTCCTGTGCGCCGCCCCCCGGGTTTCCGATTCCGGCACCGGGCGTGGCGTTGGAATCATCGTCGGGACGATCGGCGGAAAGAACGGAGGTTGGCCTGTCGAACGATGTTTCCTGCGGCCGGCTTTTGGTGGATCGAGGGATCAAGATCGGCAGGTTGAGTTGCGAATGACCGCCATCCCGCGGAGGCGTCATGCTTCCCTTGGGTGCGATTCGTCCCGAAATGAATTCATGGTCGGCGTACTGTTCTTTCATGGGAGACCCGGAGGGCGACGCGCAGGACGCGCGTCGTTTTTCGATGAGACATGGATGTCTCATCGAAAAATTCCGGGCGCGCTTCGGATGGCAGATTTGAATTGGACCTGAAATGTTTTCTTTGGCCACTTTCTTTGCGCCAAAGAAAGTGGCTCGCGCCCAAGCGCGAAAAAGATTCCGGGCCGTACCGGAAGCGCCAAACACATCGGTGGAGGGCAAGCGGTTCATCTCACCACCCCATGTGCATGAACCAGATCGCCGCGAGCGCATCCAGCACGATCACCAGCGAAATGGTCTGCACCACGCTGGACGTGGTGCGCTCGCCCACCGACTGCGCGCTGCCGCTGACCTGCAGCCCTTCGAGGCAGCCGATCAGCCCGATGACCAGCGCGAAGATCGGCGCCTTCGACAGCCCGACCAGGAAATGCCGCAGCTGCATCGTCTCGTGCAGGCGGTTGTAGAACGCCTGCGGCGGGATGTCGAGGCTGGTCGAACTCACGAACATGCCGCCGAGCAGGCCGGCGAGCATCGCGATGAACGTCAGCAGCGGCAGCATCGTCATCAGTGCCAGCACGCGCGGGATCACCAGCAGGTCGACCGGGTCCAGGCCCAGCGTGCGGATCGCGTCGACTTCCTCGCGGCTGACCATCGCGCCGATCTGCGCGGTGAACGCGCTGGCGGTGCGGCCGGCGAGGATGATCGAGGTCAGCAGCACCGCGAACTCGCGCAGGAAGGCGATGCTCACCAGTTCCACGACGTAGATCGACGCGCCGAAGTCGGCGAGGATGTTCGCGCCGAGGAACGCGATGACCGCGCCGACGAGGAACGACAGCAGCGCCACCAGCGGCACCGCATCCAGGCCCACCTGTTCCATATGGAAGACGGTGGCAGTCACGCGCAGGCGGCGCGGCTGCACGAGGATGCGGCCGAGCTTGACCAGCGTCTCGCCGAGGAAACTGACCAGCGCGACGATTTCCCGGGCGTTGTGCTGCACGGCGCGGCCGAGGCGTTCCAGCGCAGCGGCGACGCCGTAGGTCTTCGTCGCCTTCGGGCGGCCGTCTCGCACGTCCTCGATCGCCTGCACCAGCGCGCGATGGTCGTCGCGGAAGCGCAGCGCGTCGTCGTCGAGCCCGCGCCGCGAGGCGAAGCGCAGCAGTTGCAGCACGCCCAGCGAATCCAGCCGGGTCACGCCGTCGGCGTCGATGATGCGCACGTCCTCGGGCACGTCGCGCAGCGCATCGCCCACGGCCAGCGCGTGATGCAGCGTCCAGTCGCCGGACAGGCGCGCGATGGCGCCGTCCTGCGGGTCGCGTTCGATGCGCGGCGTGGCGGCGACGGGCGGCGTCATCGGCGGCTCGGTGCGAGGCCCATGTTCAGGCCGCCGGGTTCGGTGTGACCGGTGGCGCGACCGGTGACGCAGCTGGCGGCGCGGGCACGAGTGGTGCGTCCGGCGTGTCGGCGACGGCCTTGCGCTGCGCGGCGAGCGCGTCGACGCGCAGCGCCTGCGCCCGCGGGGCCGGCGGCTGGTCGGACACGACTTCGAGCGCGGCGAGCGCATCGTCGGCGCGACCATCGGCGAGTGCGATCTCGGCCAGCGCGATCGCCCGCGCCATCGGCTGGTCCGCGGCGAGCGCGTCGAGGTGCGCATGCGCCGCCGCGGCGTCGCCGCGCGCGGCGGCGGCCCGCGCCGCGGCGATCCGCGCCGACGTCGCGAACACCGGATCCTGCGCGGCCTGCAGCAGCAGTGCCTCGGCCTGCGCCCAGCGACCGTGATGCAGCGCGTCCAGGCCTTCGGCCAGGCGCGCGCGCGCGGCGCGTTCTCGACGCTGGCGCCACAGCCGCAGCGGCCAGCCCAGCACCTTCCACAGCAGCCACGCCGCGAATGCCGCGGCCAGCGCGATCAGCGCCGCGCCGACCAGCGTCGCCTCGATCGTGGTGTCGAGGTAGCGCACCTGCACGAAGCCCGGATCGCGCAGCAGGAATTGCGCGAGCACCGCGCCGGCGAGCGCCAGCAGCAGCCAGAACAGGAGGGTGCGGAAGAGGTTCATCGGATCGACCACATCCAATAGTCGCAGCGCGCTTCCGAGAGATCGCAGAAGAACGCCCATTCGCTGTCTTCTTCGGCGTATTGCCAGAGGCTGAGCCCGTCCTCGCGGGCCTCGTCGACGATCTTGCTCCAGTACTCGAAGGGCGAGCGCGACTGCACGCCGCTGTGGACACCTTGCACGAATCGTCCGGCCTCCGCAGGCGGGAAACGGAAGCTGCCGACGGAGTAATTCAGATCGAGATTGTTTTCGAGGTCGATGTCGCGCGTGGAGGGCGGCAACAGCTTGGTCGGCAGCCAGCCGCGGTCGTCGTAATCGGCGAGCGTATCTGCATGCGTTTCGACGGTGTTGAGGTCGCATCCGCACACTGCGAGCGCGCCGGTGACCATCACGACGGCAGCGACGACGGTCCGCATCACCCGCCCCGCTGCGTCCGCAGCACCTGGCGGGTGCTGCCGAGCGTGGGCAAGTCGGGCGACAGCGGCAGCGCCTGCAATTGCTTCAGTCGTGCGTGGCGGGCGTCGAGCGCGGGCGAGGCCGGCCACAGCCGCGGCAGCCAGGCGTCGGCGCGGGCGAGCGCAGCGCGATAGCCGGCGTCGTCGCGACGTTCGATCGCGGTGCGCGCCAGCGCGAGTTCGAGTTCCAGCGCGGTGCGTGCGCCGCTGCGTTCCTGCGCGGACAGCGCGACGTCGCCGTCGCCGTGGCGCACCTGCACGAGTTTCGCGAGCACGCGCTCCCACCACGGCGCATGCGCGTCCGCCGGCGGCAGGCTGCCGGTGTCGTCGTCGCGCGGTAGCGCCTGCGCGAAGGCATCGAGCTGCGCCAGCGCGCTGCGCGCGGGATCGGCCTTGAGCGCGTCGAGCGCGGCGCGTTCCTGCGCCAGCGCCTGCTTCGCGTTCAGTGCGTTGCTGCCGTCGACGCGATCGAGCACCTCGGCGGCGAGCGCGTAGGCGCGGCGCGCGCCGTCGAGGTCGCCCGACAGCCGCAGCCGCTGTTCGCCGAGGGTCAGCAGCAATTCGGTTTCGTCCAGGCGCAGGGCCTCGGCGCCGTGGCGGTTGGCGTCGGCGAGCTGCGCGACCTGCTGTTCGAGCAGCGCCGCGCGTTGGCCGACGCCCAGCAGTTCGTCGCGCAGCACGCGGTTGGTGGCGTCGGCCTGCTGCAGCCGCTGGGCATGGCCGCGCACGTCGCGGCGCACGCCGTCGACGCGCGATTCCAGTGCGCGCAGCTGCTGCGCGGCCTCGATCTCCGCCACGCGGGCGTCCTCGCTGCGCCGATGGTCGGCGTACCACAGCCACGCGCCGGTGCCGACCAGCGCCAGCGCGATCACCCAGCCCCAGCCGCGGCCGGACGGCGACGGCGCGGCGGGCGCGGGCGGTGCGGCGACGACGGGGTCGGCGGCGGGGCCGGAAGCGGGAGGCGGGGGAACGCTGTCGGTCATGGAGGAGGGCCGGCCGCATCCTCGGCGGCGCTGGCGGCATGGTAGCCGGATTGCATGTCGATCGCGGCCAGCAACTGCGCCGGTCGCGGCCCCGCGGCGATCCGCACGTCGGTGCAGCCGGCGTCGTGCGCGATCACGGCCAGGCGTGCGCTCGCGGCGAGCACGCGCGCACCGCGCAAGCGCGTGGCGAGGTCGTCGGGCACGGCGGCGAGCGCGTTCAGCAACGCCTCGCCGCTGCTCACCGGCAACCACAGCGGACCGGTGCTCGCGCGCAGGCGGGCCAGCGCGGCGGGCGCCGGGGCGACGTCCTCGCGGGCGTACACGTCGGCGCGCAGCACGCGGGCGCCGCGCGACGCGAGCACCGGCGCGATGCGATCGCGTCCGCCCGGGGCGGTGAGCAGGCCGATGTCGTGATCGCGCACCTCGGCCAGCGCGGGCAGGGCGAGCAGGCCTTCGCTGTCCATGCGTTCGGGCGACAGCGGCGCGTCCACGCCGGCGCGGTGCAGCGCGGTGGCGGTGGCGCTCCCGACCGCGCACCAGGCCTGGCCGCGGCGCGTGCGCAGCGGCGCGAGGACGGCGGCGGCGCGCACGGCAGCGGGACTGGTGGCGATCACCACGTCCGCCGCCAGCGCCGCGCGCAGCGCACGGCGGGTGTCGGCGTCGTCGCGCACCGCGATGCGCCACGGCGAGAGTGCGACCACGCGCAGGCCGTGGACGGCGGCGGCGCGGCGCATCGCCGCGTGATCGCCCACCGGGCGCAGCGACACCACGATCGGGTCGGGCGACGGCGGCGTGGCGTATCCTCGCGGGCGGCGACGGGGCGGCATGCGACCAGCTTGGCCGCAGCCTCCGGCGCCCGCAAGCCGCGCGACATCGCGCAGCCGCTCCCTTCCTCCCGTCCACGCGATCGCCATGACCGACTCCGACCGCGCCGCCGCGCTGCGTGCGCTGGAAACCCAACTGCTGGCGATGCCGCCGGTCGCGGCGCTGGCGCTGCGTGTCGGCGCCGACGAGGGCGACGACCGCCTGCGCCTGCACGCGCCGCTGGCCGCGAACATCAACGACAAGGGCTGCGCGTTCGGCGGCAGCCTGACTTCGCTGATGACGCTCGCGGGCTGGGGCCTGATCGTGCGGGTGCTGGCCGCGGCCGGGCTCGACGCCGAGGTCTACGTCGGCACCAGCGAGGTCCGCTACCGCGCGCCGCTGTACGCGGACCTGGAGGCGGTGGCGACGCCGGCCGAGGGCGAGACGTGGGACGCGTTCCTGCACGCGCTGCGCACGACCGGCAAGGCCCGGTTCGTGGTGGTGGCGCAGGTCGCGCTTCCTGAAGGCGGCGTGGCCGCGGAGGCCCGGTCGCGCTACGTCGCCGTGCGCAAGGCGTAGGATGCCCGCAGCCCCCGCCGCCACCGTCCGGATGCCGATGCCTCGTCCCGCCACCGCTTCGCCGTCCCCGTTCTTGCGTGCGCTGTCCGTCCGCGCCCTGCTGGTCGTGCTGCTGCTGTCGCTGGCCGGCGCCGCCTTCGCCGGCAAGAAGCGCGACCTGCTCGACCGCAACCAGTACGCCTATTCCGCCGCGATCCGCTGGGGCGATTTCGAGGGCGCCTGGAACATGGTCGATCCCAAGGCGCGCAAGGAGAAGCCGATGACCGACGTCGACTTCTCGCGCTACGAGCAGATCCAGGTGACCGCCTACCGCGACCTCGCCACCATGTCCGGCCCGGACGACAGCCAGTTGCGCGAGATCCAGATCGAGGTGGTCAACCGCAACACCCTCAGCACGCGCACCCTGCGCTACACCGAGATCTGGCGCTTCGACCCGGTGACCAAGAACTGGTGGGTGGCCGGGCTGCCGGATTTCTGGAAGGGGTTCTGAGGCCGCCGGGTCCCGGCCTGCGGTTTTGCCAGCCGGCCCGCCGCGGGCGACAATGCCGCCACCCGCGCGGCCGTCCGCGCCTCCGGAAGCCTTGCCCGTGAATTCCCAAGAACTGTGGGCTTTCGCCGCCCGCAACCCGGTCTACAGCGTCGCCTTCGTCGCCCTGACCGTCGCCATCGTCGCCAACGAAGTGCTGCGCCTGTTCCGCGGCTACAAGGCGCTGGCGCCGTCCCAGGTGACCGCGCTGATCAACCAGGAGAACGCGCTGGTCGTCGACCTGCGCGTGCCGAACGACTTCCAGGAAGGCCACATCGCCGGCTCCCGGAACGTGCAGATGAGCCAGTTCGACCCCGAGAACAAGCAGCTGGCGCCGGCGCGCGCGCTGCCCATCGTGCTGGTCTGCCAGAACGGCATCACCGTCAACGGCGCCGCCAAGCGGCTGAAGAAGGCGGGCTTCGAGCGCGTGCACATCCTCGACGGCGGCATCACCGCCTGGCGCCAGGCGGATTTGCCGCTGGTCAAGGGCAAGGGCTGAGCCCCCGGGCAGACTGCCGCCGGTGCCGGTCGCGGCCGGCCATTGCAATCCGGGCCACGCGCGCCCACATCCCCCCAGCCTGTCGCCGGCCCGGCGGCCGCGCCAAGGCCCCGCCCGGGGCCCGCGTGCCATAATCGACCTCTTTTCCGCTTTCCCTTCAGGAGCTCCCGTCATGTCCGAACCCGTCGCCAACGGCGCCGCCGCCGAAGCCAACGGCCCGACCTTCAGCGTCGAGAAGATCTACGTCAAGGACGTCTCGTTCGAGGCCCCGGGCGCCCCGCAGGTGTTCAACGAGCAGGGCCAGCCGGCGCTCGAGATGAACCTCAACCAGCGCGTCCAGCGCCTGGCCGACAACCTGTTCGAGGTCGAACTGGGCGTGACCCTGACCTGCAAGCTGATCGACAAGACCGTGTACCTGGCCGAAGTGCGCCAGGCCGGCCTGTTCGGTCTCTCGGGCTTCGACGACCAGAACCTCGACGCCATGCTGGGCATCCATTGCCCGACCGTGCTGTATCCCTACGCCCGCCAGAGCATCAGCGACCTGATCACCGCCGGCGGCTTCCCGCCGTTCCTGCTGCAGCCGATCAACTTCGAAGGCCTGTACGCCGAAGGCCTGCGCCAGCGCGCCGCCCAGCAGGGTGGCCTGGCCGGTGCCGAGACCATCGGCAACGCCTGATCCGCACGATCGATCTCCCCGATTGGTCTCCGCCGATCTCCGCGATCCGGGTGCCGGCATGATCGCCCGCCCCGATGCGCTCCCGGCCGTCGCCGTCCTCGGCGCCGGCTCCTGGGGCACGGCCCTGGCGGCGCTGATCGCCCGCCACGGCCACCGCACGGTGCTGTGGGGGCGTGACGCCGCCACGGTCGCCGCCATCGACGCCCGGCACGAGAATCCCCGCTACCTGCCGGGGATCCCGCTGCCCGACACCCTGCGCGCCACCACCGACCTGGCCGTCGCCCTCGACGGCTGCGATCTGGTGCTGGTGGTCGTGCCGTCCCATGCCTTCGCCGAGACCCTGCACGCGCTGGCGCTGCTGCGCCCCGCGCATGCGGGCGTGGCGTGGGCGACCAAGGGCTTCGAGCCCGGCTCCGGCCGTTTCCTGCACGAGGTCGCCGCCGACCAGCTGCCCGACGGCGTGCCGTTGGCGGTCGTCACCGGCCCGTCCTTCGCCAAGGAAGTCGCGCAGGGCCTGCCGACCGCGCTGACCGTCCATTCCGAGGACGACGCGTTCGCCCGCCAGGTCGCCGGCACCCTGCACGGCCCGTCGTTCCGCGCTTACACCGGCGAGGACATGCTGGGCGCCGAGCTGGGTGGGGCGATGAAGAACGTGCTGGCGGTCGCCACGGGCGTCGCCGACGGCATGGCGCTGGGGCTGAATGCCCGCGCCGGCCTGATCACCCGCGGCCTCAACGAGATGCTGCGCCTGAACCTCGCCATCGGCGGCAAGGCCGAGACCCTGATGGGCCTCGCCGGCCTGGGCGACCTCGTGCTGACCTGCACCGGCGACCTGTCGCGCAACCGCCGGCTGGGCCTGGCGCTGGGCCGCGGCCAGTCGATCGCCGACGCCGTGCGCGAGATCGGCCAGGTCGTGGAGTCGATCCAGACCGCCGAGGAAGTGATGCGCCAGGCCGACCGCCACGGCATCGAGCTGCCGATCTCCAGCACCGTCCGCGACGTGCTGAAGGGCGAGATCACCCCGGCCGACGGCCTCAAGCGCCTGATGGCCCGCGAGCGCAAGCCGGAATACCCGCACGGCCTGTTCGGCGACGATTGAGTCGCGCTGCACCCGGGCATCGAACCCCGGCCATAGCCGCCAACGAAAAAGCCCGGCATGGCCGGGCTTTTTCGTGGACGCGCCGCGCGCGGGCGTGGCGCGGAATCGAGGCGGGATCAGAAGCTGGCGCGGACGCCGACCGTGTACTGCGAGGTCAGGTCGCCGAATTCGCCTTCGGCCACGATGCCCCAGGTCTCGTTGATGACGAACTGGCCGCCGACCGTGCCACTGAACTCGCTGTCGTAGTCGCTGCCGTTGACGTAGTTGGCCTTGATCCAGCCTTCGATGTTGTTGCCGAAGGCACCGCGCAGGCCGACCGACGCCTTGGCGCCGTCGAAGTTGTCGCGGTAGACCGAGGAATCCAGCTCGACGTGCTGGAAGCCGACTTCGGCGGTGAAGTCCGCGTTGTCGAACATCGTATGGCGGTAGCCCAGGCCGAGGTGCGACTGGCGGGCGTTGATGTTGCTGGGCAGGTCGCTGTTGCGGGCCCAGGCGTAGCCGCCGTAGACGTAGAGATCGTCGGTCAGCTCGATCGAACCGCGCACGCCGGCGCCGTCGAAATCGAAGCTGTCGGTCCCCAGGTTGGGGGTGTCGACCACGATGCGTTCGACATCGCCCTGGATGTAGTTGTAGCCGCCCAGGCTGTCACGGGCGGACGCCGCGAACGGCAGGCTGGCCAGCACGAGCGCGGCCGCAAGATGCTTCTTCATGAATCTCCCCATTGCCGATGGTGTCGCCGGACGGATCCCGGCGGTTGCGGTGTATGCCCAGGCCCCAGCCTGGCGCGGCCTGCCAGTGTACCCAAGCCGGGCGCGAATGCGCAGCCGGGCCCGGTTCCGGCGCCCGGAAACGCGCCCCCCGGCCGGAGCCGGGCGGCGTGCGGGCCGGCAGTTCATCCGCTTCGCGCCGACGTGCTGGAGCGGAAGCTGCAACGGCAGGCGTCGACCCGGCGGTCGTCCGGCGTGGCCGGCGCCATGCTTTCGATGACGACTCGGCGCGCTGCGGGAATCCTGCGGCCGGACACGAGAAAGCCCGGCTTGCGCCGGGCTTCCAGGCCGTGATCGGGGGAGTCGATCGACGGAAAGGCGTATCGGGAACGGGGCTACGCCTGCCCTGCACGGGGAGCCGTGCGGCCGCGGCTTACCAGCTGACGCGCGGGCCGATGAACCACTGGGCATCGCCATCGGCGAACTTCACGTCGCCGTTCAGGCCCCAGGTGTCGTTGAACTTCACGTTGGCGCCGAGGCGGCCGTAGAAGTTGCCGTCGACCTTCTTGTAGTCCTCGTAGCCGGCCATCGCGTAGCCCTCGAACTTCGGCGCGATCGCGCCGCGGACGCCCACTTCGGCGCTGTAGCCGTTGAGGTTGCTGCCGAGGTCGGGGTTGAGCTTCTGGTAGGCGACGTTGGTGACGAGGTCGGCCTTGTCGGTCAGGCCGTAGTGGTAGCCGACACCCAGCTTCCACTCGTCGACGTTGAAGTTGGTGTTGTCGATTTCCTGGGTGTTGTAGCCGCCGAAGACATTGAAGCTCTGGCCCACCGCAACCGAGCCGTTGAGGCCCCAGCCGTCGGCGTCCGGCACGCCGTCGTTGTTGTTGGTGGCGACGTAACCGCCCTGCACGTAGTTGTAGGACAGGCCTTCGGCCGCAGAGGCGGCAAACGGAGCGGCGGCAAGGAGGGTCAGGGCGAGGAGGGTGCGCTTCATGGAGGAAAACCTCATGGTTGTTATTGGACCCGGAGCGGTGGAGAGAGAGGGGAGCCGCTCCGGTGAAACGCATTCTCGATATCGCCGTGTAACGATTCCTTAATACTGAACCGATTGGTTCGGGAACTTTTGCGAAGCGTTCATGTTGTTCGCCGTGGCCGCGCTCTGCATGATCGCGAGCGACCATCCGCACGATGCGGGCGGCACGGATACATCACCACGGAACAGGGGGAAGACACGATGTCGCAACAGGACACCACCGCCGGCACGACGCCGGCGTCGATGACGATGACGCCCGACAGCGGGCCGCAGGCCGGCGGCACGCCGGTGACGATCACCAACGGCAGCTTTTCGGGCGTGCCGCAGCTTTTCTTCGCCGGCGTGCCGGCGACGGATGTCAAGGTGGAGGCGGGCGGGACGACGTTGACCGCGGTGACGCCCGCGGGCGCGGCCGCCGGGCCCGCTGAGGTGACGGTCACCACGTCCACGGTCCCCGTGAAGGTCGGCATGTTCGACTACATCGCGCCGGCCGTGACCGGCGTGTCGCCCTCGGAGGGCCCGTTGGCGGGCGGCACGCCGGTGACGATCACCGGCAACGGCTTCGCCGGCGCCACCGAGGTGATGTTCGGTGGCGTGCTCGCCAAGCCGTTCACGGTGAGCGCCGACGGCAATTCGATCACGACCACGTCGCCCGGCGGCGGCGCCGCGGGCCCGGTGGACGTGCAGGTGAGCCTGGCGTCCGGGCTCACGGCGAAAGTGCCGGCCGACCTGTTCACCTACCAGTACACCGCACCGGCCGTGACGGGCGTGTCGCCGGTGCAGGGGCCGCTGGCCGGCGGCACGCCGGTGACGATCACCGGCAACGGCTTCACCGGTGCGGAGCAGGTGCAGTTCGGCGGCGTGCCGGCCAAGCCGTTCACGGTGAGCGCCGACGGCACGTCGATCACGACCACGTCGCCCGGCGGCGCAAAGGCCGCCGCGGTGGACGTACGCGTGAGCCTGCCCTCCGGGCTGACGCCGGTGGTGCAGGCCGACAAGTTCATCTACCTCGAACCGGTGATCACGGGCCTGTCGGTCACCAGCGGTCCGCTGACCGGCGGTACGCCGCTGACGATCTTCGGCGCCGGCCTGGCCGGCGCGCTGCAGGTGCAGTTCGGCGGCATTCCCGCGGCGTCGTTCACGGTGAGCGCCGACGGCAGCACGATCACGACCGTGTCGCCCGCGGGGCCGAAGGTCGAGACGGTCGACGTGCAGGTCAGCCTGCCGACCGGGCTGACCGCGAAGACGACCGTCGACCAGTTCAGCTACTACACGCCGGCGCCGGTGAACGCGTTGTTCGTCATCGACAACCAGACCGGCGTGCCCGACGACCAGGTCTTCGTGAAATTCCTCGGCGCGCCGATCGGCGACAGCACGTTGACGCAGACCTACGGCGACAACCAGCCGCTGGACATCGGAACGGACACCGCCGACCGTTCCTACAGCCTGGCGCAGATGACCACGGCGCTGGCCGACGTGCCCAGCCTGGCCACGCCGATGCCCGCGTTCCGGCTCAACGACTATGCCGGCGGGCGCATCTACTTCAGCCTCGGCGTGCCGTTGCAGTCCACGACCATCCCGGCCGCGCAGAATCCGTCCGATCCCGATTTCGGCACGGTGTACGCCTACGTCGAGCCGTCGATCTTCACGTCGACCGTGGCCGGCCAGACCAACATCGATGCCTCGTACGTCGACTTCGTCGCCATCCCGGTGGACATCGCGGTGCTCGATCGCAGCACCGGCGCGCTCGTGAATCCGCCGGCGAACAATCCGCTGTCCTCGCCGGCAGGCACCGCGCTGTTCGATGCGCTGACCTCGGGCACGACGGCGGGCACACAGGTGCCGGCGGGTGCGGTCGTGACCGCGACCACGTCGGTGCCCACCCCGGATGGCGGCACGCTGGCGATCGGTGGCACCGCGCGCATCCTGTCGCCGTCGATGTACGACGCCGGCATGATCACCAACGCCGTGCCGTACCACGACTGGAGTGCGCTGCTGGATGCGCTGCAGAAGGCGGGTACGTCGCTGCCGGTGGCGAGCTACACCACCGTCGACACGGGCGTCGCCTTGCCCAAGGGCACGTTGTTCGGTTTCGCCGGTAGCCAGTCCTCGACGATCGCGGCCGTGTGGACGGACAAGCAGGACTACACGCTCGCGGCGACCGTGGTCGCCGACCTCAACCCCGGCGGCGTCAATCCGCGCATCCCCACGCTGGCGGGCGTGCCGGGCATCGTGATCACCGGCTCGGGCGCGGTGGTCGGTACGTTCTCGGTCTACCTGCAGCGCAGCGACCTGGAAGCGCAGACCGGCATCTACGGCGCCAATCCGCCGTACGTGGTCGACTGGCAGGACGCGCCCGCGGGGCCGACCCCGTATCCGCAGGCGCAGATCGAGAACGATCTCGGCGGGCGCGTCGTCGGCGATCTGCTGGCGGGCTTCAACTTCGGCTGGGCCGGCTGCACGACGACGGTGGCGACGCAGGCGGCCACGATCACCCAGGCCGGCGGGCAGCCGAATCTCGCCGGCAGCGTGTTCGATCCGCCGGATGGCCCGCTCGCGCAGACCGCGATCGGCGCGCTGACCACCGGGCAGCTGTTCTACCTGCTGTCGCTGCAACCGACGACGCAGGCGCTGGCGCAGTGGTTCGGCGCCTCGCTGCGCAGCAGCCCGGACGCGTACAACACCTACGCCAGCGATTTCCAGGCGCTGACCAACGGCTACAACATGGCCTTCACCGATCGCCTGCAGGGACCGAGCGACCCGGACATGTTCTTCACGCCGGGCGACACGACCTACGTGAAGATCACGTTGTCGGCGGGTGCGTACACGGTGACGATCACGCCGCCGTCGGGCTGACGGCGGCGATCCGGCCGACGCCTGCGCCGCAACCGCGGCTCAGGCGTCGAAGTCGTCGAGCCGGATCGACACGGCGTCGGGATCGCCGGCCTCGATCGCGCGGGCGACGGCGCGATGTTCGGCCGATTCCACCCAACTGCGCAGGTCGCGGCCGCTGCGGCCGTCGGCGCGCGCAGCCAGCGTGCGCGCGCCGTCTTCCGCCGCGAACGCCAGCGGCTTGCCGCGCAGCATCACTTCGAGCAGGCGGCGCACGCCGTCGCGGTCGGGGAGCGGGATCTCGATCTGCTTGGGCAGGCGCGACAGCACCGCGGCGTCGATCTGGTCGAGGCGGTTGGTCGCGGCCAGCACGAACACCGCCTGCGGCTGCGCGAACACGCCGTCCATTTCCTGCAGCAACTGGCCGACGATCTCGGTGAGCATCGCGTCGTTCTGGCCGCCGCGCGCGGCGGCGACGATGTCGATCTCGTCGATGAACAGCAGCGACGGCGCGGATTCGCGCGCGCGCTCGAACAGTTCCCGCACCTTCTGGCCGCTCTGGCCGAGGAAGCCCTGCTTGATGTCCGCGGTGGACGCGGCGATGAAGCGCAGCCCGGTCTCGTTGGCGAGCGTGCGCGCGATCTGGGTCTTGCCGGTGCCGGGCGGGCCGTACAGCAGCAGGCCGCGCGGCACGCCGATGCCGCGCTTGCGGAAGGTCTCGGCGTGCTGCAGCAGGCCGGCGGTGGTCTTCAGCTCGCACAGTACGGGCTCGGACAGCACCAGCGTGTCCCAGCGCGCGCCGGCGTCGGTGGCGGTGGAGCCCTGCCGGCGCATCGCGGTGGTCATCGCCTCCAGCGTTTCGTCCGCCAGCGGCTGGCGGGTGCCGTGCTCGCGCGCGACGCGCTTGGCCAGCGCATCGAGGTCGCGGCCCGACATGCCTGCGGTCAGCGCCGTCGTGCGCGGCGGCAGCGGTGGCGGGATGCCCAGCCGGGCGAAGGCGTCGGCCAGCAGCTGCAGGCGCATCGCGTCGTCGGGCAGGCCGATCTCGATCTGGTCCTCGAAGCGCGACAGCAGCGCGGGATCGATCAGGTCGCGGCGGTTGGTCGCGCCGACCACCCACACGTTGCTCTGCTTCTGGAAGCCGTCCCACTGCGCGAGGAAGGCGGTGACGATCTCCTCGACGAAGCTGTCGGTGCCGACGCCGCCGCGGCGCCCGAACACGCCCTCGCATTCGTCGACGAAGATCACCGCCCGCGCCTCGCCGCGCGCCTTCTGCCACAGCGCCTTCACGTTCTCGCCGCTCTGGCCGATGTAACCGGACTTCAGGTCGGTCAGCGACAGCGGGAAGAACGCGCACTGCATGCTCTCGGCGAACGCGCGGGCGATGGTGGTCTTGCCGGTGCCCGGCGGCCCGTACAGCAGCAGGCCGCGCGTGGCCGAGGCGCTGCCGGCGGCGAAATGCCCGGCCAGCGCGATCAGCCGCTGCTTCACCGCCGGCGCCAGCGCCACGCCCGCCCAGACCCGCTGCGCGTCGACCGGCGTCTGCGGCAGCACGTTGCCCGAGCGCAGGGTGCGGTTGCGTTCGAGCCGGCCGGCGTGGCGCACGCTCTGGTCGCAGGCCTGGTCGAACTGGTGCGCGAGGTTGCGCAGCCGTGCGGTGAGCGGCGCGAAGGCGTTGGGCTGGCTCAGGTCGCGTTCCCAGACCACGGCGGGCAGGCGGCCCTCGGTGCGCAGCGGGATCAGCGCCACGCCGCGGTCGTGGGCGTCGCTGACCGACACCACCAGGTCGCCCGGCGCCATGCCCGACAGCGGCTTCCATTCCTGCATGCCGAATCCGGTCGCGCTGTCGTCGATGCGGGAGACGATGTAGATGTCGCTGAAGACGCCGGCGCCGTCCCTGCGTTCCAGCCGCATCAACCGGAAGCGGTAGCGCAACAGCAGCAGGCGCGGCTGCACCCATTGTTCGATCACCACCAGCAGCGCCAGCCAGGCGGCCGCCAGCCACGGCGCAATGTGCGGCAGCCGGCGCGCCAGCCGTGGTTCCAGCATCGGTGCGACGGTGACCGCGACCAGCAGCACGCCGGCCACGACCAGCCACATCGACGGTGCCGACAGCGCGACGCGGCGGCCGTATTCGCGGGGGTCGCGGATGCGCCGCAGCAGCCGGTGGAGGCCGTGGGTCGCGAAGTGCCCGCGCAGGACGCCGTCGATGCGGCGCGAGAACCGCTGCAGCGATTGTTCGAGTGCGCGCAGATCGGGGTCCGCGGCGTCCGCCGTTCCCCTGGCGTTGTGCTCGACATTCACGCGCGTTCCGTCCCCCGCCGGTATCCGGTCGGCATCATAGCCCGCGATCCGCGGTGCCCGGACGAACGGGTGGCCGGCCGCCGCCCCCGATCGCGTCTGACAAGGTGAGCAAACGCCCGGCATCGCCGGGCCGCCACGGCCAGGGGGGACGTGGTCGCCGGACCGGTGGACGTCGTCCGCCGGCATCGACCGTTGCCTCCTGCGCCGCGACACCGACGCGGCCGGACGCCGCGTGCCCAAGCACCGGCGGAGGAAGCCGTCGCCATGGCCATGCCCAGTTTCAACACCCGCGTGGGGATCGCGATCGATGCGGTCCGCGCCCGCCATCCGCAGGCGGTGCCGCACCGCGCCGAAGCCACCGCGTCCACCGGCCCCACCACCACGCCGATGGCGCTCGACCGCCTGCGCGTGCTGTTCCGCGAGGCTGACGGCACCGTGCTGCTGGCCGAGGAGACCGGCTATGGCGACTTCGGCCCGCTGCGGCGGCTGGACACCGTGCGCCTGGAAGGGCCGGGCCTGGACTGGCCGGTGATGATGGAACTGTCCGAGGCCGACAACCGCAAGGAAGAGGCGGCCTGGATCGATCCCTACGTGGCCGTGACCCTGCGCGGCCGCGCGGGCGGTGGCGCGGAGTTCGTGTTCATCGGCGCGCCGGGCGTGGCGGACGTGATCGTCGACGCGATCACCGGCGAGGTCCGCGGCGGCTGAGGCTCAGCGCGCCTTCGTGCGCACGAACGACACGAACAGCATCACGCCGCCGAACAGCAGCGCCAGCAGCGGCAGGCCCCACACGTGCATCGAGGAGTTGCCGCCGCGGAAGGCGTCGTCGGGGTGGCCGGGATCGAAGGTCATCGGCACCTGCTCGCCCGCGTGCAGGTTGGCGTTCGCAGGCGAGGCGTCGTGGCCCTTGCGCTTGCCGGCGTCGAGGATCACGCGGTGGTCGCTGCCGCCGTACGCGAACCGCACCGTCGCCGAGAACCGCGTGCAGTCGTAGCGCGTGGTGGTGTGGTGCTTGCCGCCACTCGACCGTGAGCAGCGGTCGTTGCGGGCCGTGACCTGCTCGACCGTGCCGTCGGCATGCGTCGCCTTCGATACGAAGATCGCGGCCCGGATGCCCAGCACCAGCGCGAGCGCCAGCACGGCGCCGCCGATGGCCCGCGTCAGCATGGGGAGGTTCATCGCATGCTCCTTCGGCGGGTCTGCCGGTTCGCGGGGTCACCATCATCGCCGCGACGCCGATCGCGAGCGACGGCGTCGCCCGCGACCGGATCGCGATCCGCCATCGTCCGGTCTACAGGATCGACAGCGTCTTTTCCTTGCGCTCGGCCAGCCGCTTCTCGAGGTAGTGGATGTTCTGGCCGCCGGCCTGGAAGCCGACGTCGGACATGATCCGCTGCTGCAGCGGGATGTTGGTCTTGATGCCGTCGACCACCATCTCGCTCAGCGCCACCCGCATCCGCGCGATCGCGGTGGCGCGGTCCGGGCCGTGCACGATCAGCTTGCCGATCATCGAGTCGTAGTTCGCCGGCACGCGATAGCCTTCGTAGATGTGCGAATCCACGCGCACGCCGGGGCCGCCGGCGGCATGGAAATGCTTGATCAGGCCGGGCGAGGGCAGGAAGGAATCCGGGTCCTCGGCGTTGATGCGGCACTCGATGGCGTGGCCGCGCAGCACGATGTCTTCCTGCCGGATCGACAGCTTCTCGCCGGAGGCGATCAGCAGTTGTTCCTTCACCAGGTCGATGCCGGTGATCAGCTCCGTCACCGGATGTTCCACCTGGATGCGGGTGTTCATCTCGATGAAGTAGAAGCGGCCGTCCTCGTACAGGAACTCGAACGTGCCCGCGCCGCGGTAGCCGATGCGGACGCAGGCCTCGGTGCAGACCTTGCCGATCTCGGCGCGCTGCTCCGGCGTGATGCCCGGCGCCGGCGCTTCCTCGACCACCTTCTGGTGGCGGCGCTGCATCGAGCAGTCGCGTTCGCCGAGGTGGATCGCGCCGCCCTGGCCGTCGGCGAGCACCTGGATCTCCACGTGGCGCGGATTCTCCAGGAACTTCTCCATGTAGACCTGTTCGTTGCCGAACGCGGCCTTGGCTTCGCTCTGCGTGGTCTGGATGGCCGAATGCAGCGCGGCTTCGGTGTGGACCACGCGCATGCCGCGACCACCGCCGCCGCCGGCGGCCTTGATGATCACCGGGTAGCCGATCTCGCGTGCGATGCGCGCGTTTTCCTTCGCGTCGTCGCCCAGCGGGCCGCCGCTGCCGGGCACGCAGGGCACGCCCGCGGACTTCATCGCGCGGATCGCCTCCACCTTGTCGCCCATCATGCGGATGGTCTCGGCGCGCGGGCCGATGAAGATGAAGCCCGACTTCTCCACGCGTTCGGCGAAGTCCGCGTTCTCGCTGAGGAAGCCGTAGCCCGGGTGGATCGCCTGGGCGTCGGTGACTTCGGCCGCGGCGATGATCGCCGGCATGTTGAGGTAGCTGTCCTTCGAGGCGGCGGGACCGATGCACACCGACTCGTCGGCCATGGCCACGTGTTTGAGGTTGCGATCGACGGTGGAATGCACCGCGACCGTCTTGATGCCCAGCGCGTGGCAGGCGCGCAGGATCCGCAGCGCGATCTCGCCGCGATTGGCGATGACGACCTTGTCCAGCATGGGAAGGTCCTCAGCCGATGACGAAGAGCGGCTGATCGAACTCCACCGGCTGGCCGGTCTCGCACTGGATCGCGAGCACGGTGCCGGAGACCTCGGCCTCGATCGGGTTGAACATCTTCATCGCCTCGACGATGCCGAGCGTCTCGCCCTGCTTCACCGCCTGGCCGACCTTCACGAACGGCGGCTTGTCCGGCGACGGCGACGCGTAGAACGTGCCGACCATCGGCGAGCGCACGACGTGGCCGTCGGGCAGGTCCGACTGCGGACGCGGGCTGCCGCCGGTCGCGGCGTCCACCGGCGAGGCCATCGGCATCGCCGCGGCGGGACGGGGCGCGTGTTCGAGGTGCAGTGGCGGCGGCGGCAGGCTCATCGCCACGCCACCCTTCGGGATGCGCGCCAGACGAACGGATTCCTCACCTTCCTTGATCTCGATCTCCGCGAGGTTCGATTCCTCGAGCAGATCGATGAGTTTCTTGATTTTGCGCAGGTCCATTGTGGGTTCTCGTGCTTGCCCGCGGCTGCGGGCGTCGTTCGTGGGAAATGCGGGTTGAGGCAGTCGGGTCGAAGCGTTGGGTGAAAGCGGTCAGGGCGAAGCGGGCGTCGCAAGCCGCTGCATCGCGGCCGTCAGCGCCAGGCCGTAGCCGAGCGGGCCGAAGCCGGCCACGACGCCGACCGCGAGATCGGTGACGTAGCTGGTGTGCCGGAACGGTTCGCGGGCGTGGGGATTGGACAGATGCACCTCGATGAACGGAATTCCGACCGCGGCGAGGGCATCGCGGATCGCCACCGACGTGTGGGTGAAGGCGGCGGGGTTGATCAGGATGAAATCGATGGTGCCGCGCGCGGCCTGGATGCGGTCGACCAGCGCGTGTTCGGCGTTCGACTGGAAGCTTTCCAGCGCATGTCCTTGCGCGGCCGCCTGCTGCACCAGCCCGGCCTCGATGTCCGCCAGCGTCGTCCGCCCGTAGATCTCCGGCTCACGGGTGCCGAGCAGATTCAGATTGGGGCCGTTGAGAACGAGGATGCGGGACATCGATTCGATCCATCCGGATGGAAAGGCAGTCTGCGCGAAACCCGGAGAAGTGTCCAGATCGGCGATGTTCACGACTTTTCAAGCGCGTGCTTGAAGCGCAGCCGCCTTCCGGAGCCTTCCGGACACGGCACGGCCGCCCGCAACGCGCAGGGAGGCATGCGGGAAGAATCGGGGGAAGCCGGCATGTTCGCCGACGATGGGGGCACAAAAAGTTACGGCCCCGGCGTTTCCGCCTGGGGCCGTTCGCCCTGCACGGGTTGTTCGGACGTCGCGCCATTGCGGCGGCGACTGCGGTCCGGAAGCTCTGGCGTCCGTGCCGCGGGAGAGGGAAGGCCTCCGGTCAGCGATCCATCGACGCCGAACACAGCGTCGAGATGGTGGTCGCGCAGTGGCGGGCGAGGCTCGCCACCAGACCAGGGTTGGTTTCGTGGCCGGCGGCGGTGAGCATCACCATCTGCTGGCCGGGGCGCGGCACCCGCTGGATCACCGCGATGCCGCCGTCGGTCTGCACCGTCATGTCGGTGAAGCCGTGCTGGCCCAGATCGCGGGTCAGCGTCTCGGCCATGTTCGACAGCGCGCTGGCCACCGCCGCCAGGCGCGGCGCGTCGAGCATCGGCGCGGCGGCGTGGGCGAGGTGATGGCCCTCGAGATTCGAGAGCACGCAGGCGTGGCCATCGGGGATGCCGGCGAGCATGCCGTGCATCGTGCGCACGACGTCGTTGTAGCGGCGGTACTCGAAGTACTTGCCGAACAGGCGACTCTGCGACGGGAACGGGACGGTGTTCGCGGACATGGTGGCGGGATCGGGTGAAAGTGGGCGGGCGCGGAGCGCTTCGTCGGCGGGAACGGCGAACGTGTCGCGTTCCCGTGTTCAGGGAAGCATTCTTCGTGCCAAGTGTCCGTCCGGCAGGCGCTCGCGGCCCGGGCATGGGCCGATTCCGCGAAGTCAACGGAAAATCAATGATTTGCGGCGTGATCGATGGATTCGATCCGAGTGACGTCGACTGGAGAGACCTGCCGCGGGGCGGCAAAGGACTGCCGCAGCAGGTCGCAATTGCCCGATGACGGCGTCCTGCCGTGCCGCGTCAGCGCGCGTCGGCGGCGAAACCGTCCAGTTCGCCCGGCTCGAACGGGCCGATCCGGCGGTGCAGCACGCGGCCGTCGGCGCCGATCAGCACCGAGTACGGCAGCACGCCCTTCGGGTTGCCCAGCACCACGCCGGCGTCGGCGCGGCCGGGGGTGTCGATCAGGATCGGATAGGTCACGGGCAGCCGGGTCAGGAAATCGCGGACCTGCGCCGGATCGTCCAGCGCGATGCCGACCACCTGCGTCCCGCCCGCGCCCTGCGTCCGCGCAAACCGCTGCAGTTCCGGCATTTCGTGCAGGCAGGGCGCGCACCACGTGGCCCAGACGTTGACCAGCAGCGGCCGGCCCGGCCACGCGCCCGGCAGCGCCGTCGCGCGGCCGTCGAGATCCGGCAATTGCAGCGGCGGCACCACGTCGCCCTCGCGGGCCACGGTCACGCCGGCGGGCACCGGCGGCGCCTTGCTGTCGGCCAGCCACAGCGCCATCGCCTGCCCGAGGCGCGTGTGCAGCAGCGCGCCGGGGCCGTACACCGCCACGCCGGCGATGCCGCCGAGCATTGCGGCAAGGAAGGCGACGAGCAGGACGGTGCGGGTCTTCATGCGGTGGCGTGCGATGCCGGGGGTGTCATGCGATCGGTTCGAGGTCGGTCGGGAAGGCGCGCGCGGCTTCGTATTCCGTATTCCAGTCCGGATTCGATGAGTCGTGCCATGCGTCCGTCTTGTCGCGCAGGTTCCAGGCGCGGTTGAGGTGCGCGTAGACGTGGCCGAGATCGATGCGGAACGCCACTTCGTCCGCTTTCATGTCGCGGATGAGATTGCCGAGATGCTCGTGCGCATCTTCCAGTTCGTACATCAGCATCGACCAGGCGAGCGGATCGCGCCGCGGATCGATCATCGCCCCGCCGCCTTCGCCAGCGCGTCCTCCGCCATGCCGGGCGTCAGCACCGTCGGCAGCACGGTGCCTTCGCCGCCGCCGCGCGGGAACACCACGTACAGCGGCACGCCCACGGCCTTGTAGCGCTGCAGGAACGCGGTGATCTCGGGATCGACGTCGGTCCAGTCGCCGACCATGTAGACCGCGTCGGACTTCGCCAGCGCGTCGCGGAAGCCGTCGCGCGAGAACACGGCCTTCTCGTTGGCCTTGCAGGTGACGCACCAGTCGGCGGTCATGTTCACGAACACCACGCGGCCGGCCTGGCGCAGGTCGGCGAGGCGCTGCGCGGAATACGCGACGCGACCGTCTTCCTGCGTCGTCGTCGCACCCGCGCGCACCGGCGCGGGCAGCGTGCGGATCGCCTGCAGCGGCCACAGCGCGCCGGCGATCGCCAGCACCGCGGCGATCCGTCCCGTGCGCGTGCCGTGCATCGCCGCATGCGTCCACGCCCACGCCGCGAACGCCAGCGCGAGCGCGGCGAGGCCCCACCAGCCCACGGCGTCGGCGCCGCGCTGTTTCGCCAGCACCCACACCAGCCACAGCGCGGTGAGGTACAGCGGGAACGCGAGCACGCGCTTGAACGTGTCCATCCACGCGCCCGGCCGCGGCAGCCAGCGCGCCAGCGCCGGCACGAAGCCGACCAGCAGGAACGGCAGCGCCAGTCCCAGTCCCAGCGCGAGGAACACCAGCAGGGCGAGGCCGGTGCTGGCGGCGAACGCCCAGCCCAGCGCCGGGCCCATCAGCGGCGCGGTGCACGGCGCCGCGACCACCACCGCCAGCACGCCGGTGAAGAAGTCGCCGGCCGCGCCGCTGCGGCTGGCGAGGCCGTGGCCGGCGCCGATCCAGCGCCCGCCGACCTGCCACACGCCCGACAGGCTCAGGCCGAAGACGAACATCAGCAGGCCCAGCACCGCGACCACCAGCGGCTGCTGCAACTGGAAGCCCCAGCCCAGCGCCATGCCCGCCTGCCGCAGCGCCATCGCCAGCGCGCCCAGCGCGCCGAAGCTGACCAGCACGCCGGCCGTGTACCACAGCGCATGCGCGCGCCGCCGCTGCGCGCTCTCGCCGCTTTCGACCAGGCCCAGCACCTTGATCGACAGCACCGGCAACACGCAGGGCATCAGGTTGAGGATCAGTCCGCCCAGCAGCGCGGCGAGCAGCGCCAGCGCGAGGTTCGGCTGCATGCCGAACAGGGTCGGGCCGGGATCGGTGCCGGTGGCGGGCGTGACGTCCTGCGGCGCGACGCCGGCGGCGGGCATCGCGCCGGTGTCGCCCGGTGCTGCCGTCTGCGGCGGCGTGGTCGCGGTGTCGTCCGGCGTCGTGCCGGCCGGCGCGGTCGCCGTCGTCGTCATCGTCGTTGCGGCCTCGGCCGCGGTCTGCACCTGGCCGCGCGGGAGCGCGACGCGCACCGAGCGCGTCATCGGCGGATAGCAGATGCCGTCGTTCTGGCAGCCCTGGAACGAAGCCGTCACCGTCACCTGGCGCGCGTCCGGCGTCGTGCGCACCACCGGCAGCGGCACGTCGACCGGCTGGAAATAGACGATGACGTCGCCGAAGTGTTCGTCGCGGTGTGTCTGGCCCGGTGGCCAGCGCAGCTTGCCGGCGGCGATGCCGTCGGCCTGCAGCCGCACGCGGGTCTTGTCGCGATACAGGTAATAGCCCGGCGCGGGCGAGAAGCGCAGCAGCAGGGTGTTGCCGTCGCCGACGATGGCGTCGAAACCGAACGCTTGTTCCTCGGGCAGCGGCGCGGCCTTGCCGCCGCCGAGCAGGCTGCCCCCCGGCCCGGCACCGCGGGCCAGCGGATTGAAGTCGGACGGGCCGCCGTCGTCGGCCGCCGTGGCGCCGCCGGGCAGCACGACCGTCAGCATCCGGGTCTGCGGCGGATAGCACAGGCCGGCATCGGCGCAGCCCTGGTACTTCACCTTGATCGTCACCGATCCCGTGACGCCGGCGATGTCGGGCAGGGTCGCGACCAGATCGCCGCGGTAGGTTTCGGTCTTGCCGAAGAATTCGTCCTCGTGCGGCTCGCCCTTCGGCAGCCGCAGCGCGCCGGCGGTGGCGCCGGGCGAGATCGCGGCCACGCTGGTGCGGTGCCGGTAGAGGTAGTAGCCGTCGGCGATCTTCCAGTGCACCCGCACGCTGTCCGGGCCGGCGGCCTCGGTCGAGAGCACGTAGGCCTGGTCGACCGGCAGCAGGTCGGATTCGTCGATCGCCCGGGCCGGTGCGGCGACCAGCAGCGGCAACAGCGGCAGGAGCAGGGTGACGCACAGGCGTCGGAGGAACGGGGCGGTCATCGGGTCGATCCGGGCGTCAGGCAGTCACGGCGGGCATCCGTGGTCGGGCATCGGACCTGCGCGGATGCGTTCGGTTCCGGCGTCGGCAGCGCGGGCGGCGAGGCTGCGGAAGTATGGTCTATTCGCCGCCGCCCGGGCGCTTGGGCCGGGTGCGGCCGAGGCGCTTGGCCGACAGTTCCTCGACGATCTCCACCAGCGCCACGCGGGTGCGCGGCGAGGCTTCGCGGAACGCCTGCACCAGCCGCAGCTCCAGCGGATCCTCGACCAGCAGCGCGTCGGCGGCGGAGACCGAGTCCAGCACGGCCTCCTCGGACAACTGCATCTTGCCGCGCCCGGTCGCCAGCCATTCGAACGCCACCTTGGCCACCATCGCCACCGCGCGGAGGTGGTCGACGCTGGGATTCTTGCCCTGGGGCGACTCCCAGTGGCTGACCGCACTGCGCTGGACGCCGATCGCTTCGGCGAGGCGGGCCTGGGACAATCCGGCGTGCCGCCGTGCGAGGCGGATTCGATCCTGTGAATGCATGTTTTTTTGTGATTCAGTTCACTGAACGTGCCGTGTTTGGTTCTATCGAAACACTTTTGTCGAAGATATGCGAATTGCCAGTTTCGTTCACGGGGTTACTGATACTGTCATTACACTGTCTGCTTTTGGTGGCATGCCACCATAGATAGCATTAAAATCAGTGAGATAGCCGCATCTACTGAAGTGCGCTCACCGGAATTGGCCGTTCTGCACGACCCCCCGGTCTTCCCTGTGCAATTTGCATCGGTATTCTCACTCCAGCCGGTAGGGACGCTGGCTGCAATACGGAGGTTGCAAGGGGGGGAACGCACCTGCACGGGTGACGTCAGGATGGTCTTCTCCGGGAGCGCGCACTACATGTGCGCGCTCTTTTTTTGTGCCCGCGAAACGTGCGGCCGCAGGAGAATCCCGCGGAAACGCCGGCACCGGAAACGCGAAAGGCCCGCCGGCCGCGAGGCCGACGGGCCTTTCCGGGAATGCGCGGGATCTCAGGCCGCCTTCAGCGCCGCCTGCGCCAGCAGCGCCAGCACGCAGCCCAGGCCGCCCGCCCAGCTCAGCGAGCGGAACGCGTGCAGGTCGGCCAGGTAGAACACGCCGTGCAGGATGCGGCAGACGATGAAGACGATCGACAGCGTCGCGATCCGGCCCGGATCGACGCCCGCGGCCTGTGCCGCCAGCACGCCCGCGGCGAACGGCGCGAAGGCCTCGAAGGCGTTCAGGTGCGCCGCATAGCCGCGTTTGGCGCGCGGAAGGGTCTGCGCGGCGCTCCAGCCGCGGGGATCGCGGTTGTCGTAGCCGCGGAGGCCGAAGCGGCTGACCCCGGCCCAGAGGTAGGGCAGCACGGCTGCGACGAGAATGCACCAGTAGGCGATGGACATGCGGGAGCTCCGTGAGGGATGGCGGGACGGGCGCGCATGGGCGCCCGCTCAAGGAGGCACGTCGGCGCCGGAACGTTGCGTTACCGCAACCCGCGACTCGGACCCGTGGCCCGCCGGCATCCGGCTCGGGGCACGGCGCCCGGGGCGCGAGGCCCGTCGCCACGCGGGGTGGCGACGGACTGCCGGCTCAGAGCGAGTAGCCGAACTGCTGGCGGAACTGCTCGTCGAACTCGGCGTAGTCGAAGCGCTGGTTCTGGGTGCCGGGGTGTTCGACCTTCAGCGCGCCCATCAGGTTGCCGATCCGGCCGATGGTCGGCCAGTCGTAGCCCTTCTCGATGCCGAAGATCAGGCCGGCGCGGAACGCGTCGCCGCAGCCGGTCGGGTCGGTGACCCGGCGCTCGTGGGCCGGCGGGATGTCGTGGACCGCGCCGTCGGCGAAGATCCGGGCGCCGCGCGGGCCCTGGGTGGCGATGTAGGCCTTCACCTTGCCGGCGATGGTCTTCTCGTCCCAGCCGGTGCGCTCCTGCAGCAGGTTCGACTCGTAGTCGTTCACGGTGACGTAGTCGGCCTGCTCGATGAACGCGCGCAGTTCCTCGCCGTTGAACAGCGGCATCGCCTGGCCCGGGTCGAAGATGAAGGGAATGCCGCACTCGGCGAACTCCTTCGAGTTCTGCAGCATGCCCTCGCGGCCGTCGGGGCTGACGATGCCGAAGGTGACGCCCGCCACGTCCTTCACGTGGTTCTCGTACGACCGCATCATCGCGCCGGGGTGGAAGGCGGTGATCTGGTTGTTGTCGTGGTCGGTCGTGATGAAGGCCTGGGGCGTGAACAGCTCCGGGATTTCCTTGATGCGGTCCAGGTTGATGCCCATTTCCGTGAACCACTCGCGGTACGGGCCGAAATCGGCGCCGACGGTGGCCATCGGGATCGGGTCGCCGCCCAGCAGCTTCAGGTTGTAGGCGATGTTGCCGGCGCAGCCGCCGAACTCGCGACGCATCCGCGGCACCAGGAACGAGACGTTCAGGATGTGGACCTTGTCCGGGAGGATGTGGTTCTTGAACTGGTCGGGGAACACCATGATGGTGTCGTAGGCCAGGGATCCGCAGATCAGGGCTGCCATCGCGTCGTCTTCATCCGTAAGTGGGTGGGGTGGCCGGCTTGGCCGGCCGCATAGGGTAAGGCTGGCCCGCCCGCGAGGCCAGCGGCCGGGGGGCTCCGCCGACCCGCGGCGGCCTGCCCGCAGGCCTGTCGCGAGCTGGCCGCGGCGCCGTCCCGGACTTGTGCCGGGGCTTCCGGAATGTGCCGGAAGTCCGCGGCGAAGCGCGATTTTTGCTACGCTATTGCGTCCCAGAATCGCCCGGACGCGCCTGAATTTTTCGCGGGCGCGCCGCTCGGGCGTTCCGCGGCCAGATCGTCCCCCGGCACCTCCTTCGCCGCCTCCGTCCGCTCCCACCCCGGCACGCCATCCCGATGTTCAAAAAGTTCCGCGGCATGTTTTCCAATGACCTGTCCATCGACCTGGGCACGGCCAACACCCTCATCTTCGTCCGCGGCCAAGGCATCGTGCTCAACGAGCCGTCCGTGGTCGCGGTGCGCCACGACCGTGTCGGCGGCGGCAACCGTTCGGTCGCCGCGGTCGGCGCCGAGGCCAAGCAGATGCTCGGCCGTACGCCGGGACACATCACCACGGTGCGTCCGATGAAGGACGGCGTGATCGCCGACTTCACCTACACCGAGGAAATGCTCAAGCACTTCATCAAGAAGGTGCACAGGTCGCGCTTCCTGAAGCCCAGCCCGCGGGTGCTGATCTGCGTGCCCTGCGGCTCGACCAACGTCGAAAAGCGCGCGATCAAGGAATCGGCCCAGGAGGCCGGCGCGCGCGAAGTCTTCCTGATCGAGGAACCGATGGCCGCCGCGATCGGCGCCGGCCTGCCGGTGACCGAGGCCCGCGGCTCGATGGTCATCGACATCGGCGGCGGCACCACCGAGATCGCGGTGATCGCGCTCAACGGCATCGTCTACGCGCAGTCGGTGCGCATCGGTGGCGACCGCTTCGACGAGGCGATCATCAACTACGTGCGCCGCGCGCACGGCACGCTGATCGGCGAAGCCACCGCCGAGCGCATCAAGCTGGAGATCGGCTGCGCCTACCCGCAGGCGACGGTGCTGGAGATGGAAGTCTCCGGCCGCAACCTCGCCGAAGGCGTGCCGCGCGTGATCAAGCTCAACTCCAACGAAGTGCTGGACGCCCTGCGCGAGCCGCTGGGCGGCATCACCAGCGCGGTGAAGCTGGCGCTGGAGCAGACCCCGCCGGAGCTGTGCGCCGACGTCGCCGAACGGGGCATCGTGCTGACCGGCGGTGGCGCGCTGCTGCGCGACCTCGACCGGCTGATCAGCGACGAGACCGGCCTGCACGTGCAGGTCGCCGACGATCCGCTGACCTGCGTCGCCCGCGGCGGCGGCCGCGCGCTGGAGCTGGTCGACATGCACGGCAACGAATACTTCTCGCCGGAGTGATCCGGCCCGTCGCCCCCCGCGCCGGCGCGGGGAGGCGCGATCGCTGCGCTGCGCCGGTCCTTTCCGTTCACGGTCTCCACGCACGGTCTTGCGCGCATGACGACGTTGTCCCGCGGGTTGCGTCTCCATCTCCTGCTGACCGACCTGGGCTTCCTGGCCTACTGGCTGGCGACCGCCTGCGCGTGGTTGCCGTCGTCGCTGCTGTTCAAGGACTACCACGACCCGCTGATGGTCGCCTGGAACGTGTCGTTCGCGCCGCTGGACCTGCTGGCGAGCGTCTTCGGCCTGGCCGCGGTGGCATTGGCGGGCCGCGGAGCGCGGGCGTGGCCGCGGTTCGCGCTGGTGTCGCTGGTGCTGACCGCCTGCGCCGGATTGATGGCGATCGCGTTCTGGACGCTGCGCCGCGATTTCGACGCGACGTGGTGGCTGCCGAACCTCTACCTGCTGCTGTGGCCGCTGTGCTACCTGCCGGCGCTGCTGCGCGGGCAGGACGCCGCCGGCGATGCGCATCCGCAGGCCGGCGCAACGGGCCGGTCGCGGCCCGGCCCGCTGTCGTCGCTGTACGCCTGTTTCTGCGAGCGGACCTGATCCGCCCGCCGTCGTCCCCGAACCCATCCTGCCGTACCGCCTCCTGACGTGCCTCCCTACGCCGGCCCTTCCGCATCGCGCTCCGAGGACATCGCCGGGACCCTGCGCCTGCTCGTCGCGCTGGCGCTGGCGGTCGCGCTGATGGTCGCCGACCACCGCGGCGGCTGGCTGGCCTCGATCCGCTCGCAGCTGGAGACGGTGGCGCAGCCGCTGTGGCGATTGGCGGGGCTGCCGGCCAAGCTCGGCGACACCGTGCGCGATGACGCGGCGACGCGCACGCGGCTGATGCGCGAGAACGAGACCCTGCGCAACGCGCTGCTGATCAGCGGCGCGCGCATCGCGCGGCTGCAGGCCGCGGCCGACGAGAACGCGCGCCTGCGCGGCCTGCTGGGCACGGTCGAACGCGGCGGCCTGGACGTGCAGCTGGCGCCGATCCTCGACATCGCGCTCGATCCCACCCGCCAGCGGCTGGTGCTGGACGTCGGCCGCGACCAGGGCGTGCGCATGGGCCAGCCGGTGATCGACGCCGGCGGCCTGCTCGGGCAGGTCATCGAGGTGCGGCCGAGCACCGCGACCGTGCTGCTGCTGACCGATCCCGACCACGCGGTGCCGGTGACGATCGCGCGCAACGGCATCCGCCTCGTCGCCTACGGCCGCGGCGACCGCATCGAACTGGCGAACATCCCGACCTCCAGCGACGTGAAGGTCGGCGACCAGGTCGTCACCTCCGGGCTGGGTGGCCGCTTCCCGCCGGGCTTCCCGGTCGGCACGCTGGTGCGTCTGCGCCGCGACGAGAGCCGCATCTTCCTCGTCGGCGACCTGCGCCCCGCCGCGCAGCTCGATCGCGGCCGCGACGTGCTGCTGCTGCGTCGCGCGCCGGCACCGACGGTGCCCGTGTCGGCGGCACCTGCATCGACCACGCCTGCGTCGCCCACGTCCGCGCTGCCCGCCGGTACCGCCGCCGCGGGCACGGCGAAGCCGGCCACCGGCGCGACCGTGCAGGCCGCGAAGCTGCCGGCGGGCGCAGGGGCCACGAAACCGTCCGCGACGACGTCCCCGGCGCCGCGCAACGCGCAGGCGACGCCGTCCGTCCCGGCGGCCGGGCCGCCCGCCGCCGCGCCGGTTTCGCCCGCTCCGGAGCCCGTGCGATGAGCCGCGTCCGTCGCCCCTGGCTGTTGCCGGTAAGCGTGTTCGCGGCGCTGCTGCTCGGGCTGCTGCCGCTGCCCGCGTCGCTCCAGCCGCTGCGCCCGTACTGGCTGGCGCTGGTGCTCGCGTACTGGCTGCTGGAAGACCCCGATCGCGTCGGCCTGGGCCGGGCGTTCGTCATCGGCCTGATCGCCGACATCGCCTTCGGCAGTGTGCTCGGCGAGCAGGCGCTGCGGCTGTCGGTGATCACCTTCATCCTGCAGCGGTTCCGCCCGCAGCTGCGGTTCTTCCCGACCGCGCAGCAGGCGCTGGCGATCGGCGGCCTGCTGCTGAACGACCAGGTCGTGGTCGCCGCCACGCACTTCGTGCTCGGCCAGCGCCAGGAACACTGGATGCACTGGCTCGCGCCGGTGCTCGGCGCGGTGGTGTGGCCGCCGCTGTTCGTGCTGCTCGACGGCCTGCGCATGGGCCGCAGGCGCTGAGGCGGCGATGGCGCCGCGCGGCTACATCCGCAATTCCGCACAGGACGCCGCGCGGTTCCGCGCGCGCGCCGCGCTCGGCTTCGTGTGCGTGGTGCTGGCGATCGGCGGCCTGTCGGCGTGGTATTTCCGGCTGCAGGTGCTGCAGCACAACGACTACGCGAAGAAATCGCAGGCCAACCGCATCAAGCAGCGCCCCGAGGTGCCGGCCCGCGGCCTGATCTACGACCGCAAGGGCCGCGTGCTGGCCGACAACGTGCCGGCGTACCGCCTCGACGTGGTGCCGGCCGAGGCCGGCGACGTCGACGCCACCGTCGCGTCGCTGGCGAAGATCATCGTGCTCACGCCGGACGACATCCAGCGCTTCAACGACACCCGCCACGTCACCCGCAGCTTCCTGCCGGTGACGCTGCGGCTGAAGATCACCGACGAGGAAGCCGCGCGCTTCGCCGTCGACCGCTGGAAGTATCCGGGCGTGGAGCTGGTGCCGTACCTCACCCGGCGTTATCCCTACGGCGCGCTGTTCGCGCACGTCCTCGGCTACGTCGGCCGGGTCGACAAGAACGACCTCGAGAAGCTGGGCGACGACACCGCGGCCTTCACCCACACCGGCAAGGCGGGGCTGGAGCGCTACTACGATGCGCAGCTGCGCGGCGGCATCGGCTACGAGCAGATCGAGACGAACGTCGACGGCCGCATCATCGACCGCGTCGGCCGCATCCCGGCGCGGCCGGGCATCGACCTGCGCCTGAGCATCGACGCCGACCTGCAGCACGCGGCGACGGTGGCCTTCGGCGATCTCACCGGCTCGGCGGTGGCGGTGGATCCGCGCACCGGCGAAGTGCTGGCGATGGTCAGCGTGCCGAGCTACGACCCCAACCTGTTCGTCAACGGCATCTCGCATGCCGACTACCGCCTGCTGATGGACGATCCGGCGAAGCCGCTGTTCAACCGCAACGTGCTGGGCGGCGTCGCGCCGGGTTCGACGCTCAAGCCGCTGTTCGCGCTGTCCGCGCTGGACAGCGGCAAGCGCACGCCGGAGGACCGCATCTTCGCGTCCGGCGAGTTCCACATCCCCGGCCAGAAGCGCGGCTACCGCGACGCCGCGCGCGGCGAGGGCTGGACCGACATGCGCAAGTCGATCGGCGATTCGGTCAACACGTACTACTACAAGCTGTCGCTGGACATGGGCATCGACCTCATGGACCAGTACATGGACAAGTACGGCTTCGGCAAGCCGACCGGCATCGACCTCGCCGGCGAAGCCAGCGGCATCCTGCCGTCGCCGGCGTGGAAGCGCGCGCATGCCAAGAGCCAGGGGCCGTGGTATCTCGGCGACACCGTCATCAGCGCGATCGGCCAGGGCTTCTGGAAGGTCACGCCGCTGCAGCTGGCGCAGGGCATCGGCGCGCTGGCCAACGGCGGCCAGCTGCGGCCGCCGCACCTGGTGAAGGAAACGCGCGCCGATTTCGACAAGCCGTGGACGATGGTGCCGCAGCCGGTGCCGCGCCGCATCACCGAGAGCGCCGAACACCTGCAGGTGGTGCGCGAAGGCATGATGCGCGTCGTGCACGGCCCCGGCGGCACCGCGCGCAACATCAGCGGCGGCCTGACGTACCACATCGCCGGCAAGACCGGCACCGCGCAGGTGGTCAGCCGCCGCGGCAACGTCAGCCTCAACCCGCGCATGCTGCCGATGCACCTGCGCCATCGCGCGCTGTTCGTCGGCTACGCGCCTGCGGAGGCGCCGACGATCGCGGTGGCGGTGGTGGTGGAAGGCGGCGGCTTCGGCGCCAGCACCGCCGCGCCGATCGCGCGCAAGATCCTCGATGCGTGGGTGCTGGGCAAGATGCCGGACGGCGTCGAAAGCGTCGATGCCGCGACGTCGCCCGCCGCGACCGGGACGCCTCCCGCAGCGACGACGGCGACGCCGCCCGCGGCCGCACCGCCTTCGGCCGCAGCGCAATCGGCACACGCTTCGGCGCCTGCATCGGCGCCGGTGCTGCCGCCGCCCCCGCGCGTGCCGGCGGTGACGCGATGAAGGCCTTTGTCCGCTGGCTGCTGGACCTGTTCCTGCGCTTCACGCGCACGATCGACCTGCCGCTGCTGGGCGCGCTGCTCGCGCTGATGGTGATCGGCCTGATGGTGCTGTACAGCGCCGGCAACGAGAACCCGAAGCTCGTCATCGCGCAGGGCTCGCGCTACGTGATCGGGCTCGGCGGCATGTGGCTGCTCTCGCGCGTGTCGCCGGCGGGGCTGCGCAGCGTCACGCCGCTGGTGTTCGTGGGCTCGCTGGCGCCGCTGCTGCTGGTGCTGCTGATCGGCCAGGGCAAGCACGGCAACCTGTGGATCAACCTCGGCGTGTTCTATTTCCAGCCGTCGGAAGTGCTGAAACTCAGCCTGCCGATGATGGTCGCGTGGTTCCTGCACCAGCGCCCGCTGCCGCCGCGCGTGTCCACGGTGCTGATCGCCGGCGGCATCATCGCGATGCCGACCGGGCTGATCCTGCTGCAGCCGGACTTCGGCACCGCGATGCTGGTCGCGATCAGCGGCGCGTTCGTACTGTTCCTCGCCGGCCTGCCGTGGCGCTGGTTCGCGGCCGCGGGCGCCGGCGTGGCCGCGATCGCGCCGCTGGCGTGGTTCAAGCTGCTGCGGCCGTACCAGAAGGACCGCATCCTCACCTTCCTCGAACCCGAGCGCGACCCGCTGGGCACCGGCTGGAACATCATCCAGTCGAAGATCGCGATCGGCTCCGGCCACTGGACCGGCCAGGGCTGGGGCCAGGGCACGCAGTCGCACCTCGACTACCTGCCCGAGCACACCACCGACTTCATCTTCGCCGTGCTGTCCGAGGAATTCGGCTGGATGGGCGTGAGCATCACCCTCGCGCTGTACCTGTTCGTCGTCGGCCGCTGCCTGTGGATCGCCAGCGAAGCCCGCGACACCTACGGCCGCCTGCTCGCCGGCGCGCTCGGCCTCGCGTTCTCGGTGTACGTCGTGATCAACGGCGGCATGATTTCCGGACTGCTGCCCGTCGTCGGCGTGCCGATGCCGCTGCTCAGCTACGGCGGCACCGCCGCCGTGTCGCTGCTCGCCGGCCTCGGCGTGGTGATGGCGATGAAGGATCGTCGCTGAAAGATCGGCGTCGTCGCATCGACCGCTGCCGTCAGCGCGCGCGCTGCCCCGCCATCTTCAGCAGCATCCTGAAATATAGCCCGGGGAACCAGCGCTTGATGCGCCAGCGGCCGGGTTCGCGCTGCGTCGGCAGGATCAGGAAATCGCCGCGTTCGGCGGCGGCGAAGACCTTGTCGGCGACGACGTCGGGCTTGTCGGGCGAGCGGTCCATCCAGCGCTGCACCTTGGCCTTCGTCGCTTCGTCGGCGATCGCGGTGTCCATCAGGTTGGTGCGGAAGAACGCCGGGCAGATCACGCCCACCGACACACCGGTGCCGTGCAGCTCCGCGCGCAATTGTTCCGACAGCGCGACCACGCCGGCCTTCGCCACGCCGTAGCTCATGATGCCCGGCGCGCCGGCGAGGCCGGCGAAGCTCGCGGTGTTGAGCACCTGGCCGCGGCCAGCGGCGATCATGTGCGGCAGGAACAGCCGGCAGCCGCGCACCACGCCGAGCAGGTCGATCTCCAGGATCCGCCGCCATTCGTCCATCGTGGTGTCGACCAGCGCGCCGGCCGACGCGATGCCGGCGTTGTTCACCAGCACGTCGACGCCGCCCCACGTCGCCATCACCGCGTCGTGCAGCGCCTGCATCGCCGCGTCGTCGCCCACGTCCGCGGCCAGTGCGAGATGGCCGTCGCCGGTCAGCGATGCGCGTCCGACTTCGGCACGCTCGACGGTGAGATCGACGCAGGCCACGCGCGCGCCGGTGCGGGCGTAGCGCTGCGCGAGGGCGAGGCCGAGGCCGAGGCCGCTGCCGGCACCGGTGACGAGGACGCGACGTTGGGTCATGAAGGGGGGTCCTGCGGTAGTCTCCCCAGCTTAACAGGCCGGCGGTTCCGGCCATGGAGCCCCGCATGTCGTCCCCCGAATCCCTGTTCGACCTCACCGGCCGCACCGCCCTCGTCACCGGCGCCTCGCGCGGCATCGGCGAGGCCATCGCCCACCTGCTCGCCGCGCACGGCGCGCACGTGGTCTGCACCTCGCGCAAGGTCGACGCCTGCGAGACCGTGGCCGCGGCCATCCGCGATGCCGGCGGTTCCGCAGAGGCGCGCGCGCTGCACGTGGGCGATCCCGCCGCGATCGAGGCACTGTTCGCCGCGCTCGATGCCGAGGGCAAGGTCGCCAGCCTGCTGGTCAACAACGCCGCCGCCAATCCCTACTTCGGGCCGATGCTCGACATGGACCTCGGCAGCTACGAGAAGACGGTCGAAGTGAACCTGCGCGGCTACTTCTGGACCACCGCGCAGGCGGCGAAGCGGATGAAGGACCACGGCGGCGGCACCATCGTCAACGTCGCGTCGGTGAACGCCAAGCGCCCCGCGCACGGGCAGGGCATCTACTCGATGACCAAGGCCGGCATCGTCAACATGACCGAAGGCTTCGCCAAGGAACTAGCCGCCCACGGCATCCGCATCAACGCGCTGCTGCCGGGCCTCACGGACACCAAGTTCGCCTCCGCCATCACCGGCAACCCGAAGCTGATGGCGATGATGTCGCAGCTGATCCCGATGGGCCGCAGCGCCCAGCCCGACGAGATCGCCCCCGCCGCGCTGTTCCTGCTGTCGCCGGCCGCGAGCTACGTCACCGGCACCTGCCTGACGGTGGATGGGGGGTATCTGGCGTAACGGTTCCGCCGGCGCTCACGATGGAATGACGAACCGCGATCAGGGAGAAGCGCGATGACCGAAACCGAGGATGACATCTGGGGCGACGACCTGCTTGGTCGCCGCGAGTTCGCCGACTTCCTGACGAAAGCGCTGGTTGCGCGGACGGAGTTGATTTCTGCGAAGCAAGGACAACGCGGGTGGACGGTTGCCCTTGATGCCGCATGGGGCGCCGGCAAGAGCTTCTTCGTCAAACGATGGACCGACGACCTTCGGCGCCAAGGCTATCCCGTCGTGCTCTTCGATGCATGGGAGAACGACATCGGTGAAGAGGCGTCGGTCGCGTTGATGGCCGAAATCAACGAAGAGATGAAGCAGTGGATCGGCAAGCTGCCCAAGACAAAAACCATTGAGAGGAAAGCGCGTGCGTTGGTCGTTGATGCGGGCAGGAAGCTGAGGAAGAGCGTGATGCCGGTGGCCAAGGTGGTTGCTTCTGGCATGCTGCAGAAGGCCATCGGCGTTGGCCTTCAGGAAATACTCGACAGCAGCGACAAAGCCGGCAATGGCGAATCGAATGACAAGACAAGTTTGGCGTCCTCTGCAGAGGACGTCCTCGACAAGGTGTTCGATGTCTCGATCCAGGAGCACCAACGGCGGAAGTCGGACATTCGCGACTTCAAGAAGGCTTTGGTCGATCTCATCGACCTGATTCACGAGCAGGCAGATGCGAAGTACCCGCTGTTCGTGTTCATCGACGAACTGGATCGATGTCGTCCAACCTATGCAATCTCGATGCTTGAAGAGGTCAAGCACATCTTTGGTACGGACAAAGTTTGCTTTGTAGTGTCGACCAATTTGTCACAACTCAGGCATTCGATTTGTGCTGTGTATGGCCAGAAATTCAATTCTGAAATGTATTTGAAGAGATTTTTTGATCAATCTATTTTCTTGCCTGTTGTCGTATCGAGCAATCATATTTTGCAGCTCCAATATTTTTTTGACGGAATTTCTTCAAAGCAGAGTTTTTTTCCGATTCCTGGCATTGATTCATACGGAAAAAATGAATCGATTGAAGCAATATTGTGGATTTTTAGCGCTTTTGATTTAGATGCCCGATCTCAAAGGCAGGTTTTTCAGATGGCGGATGGTGCGGTCGCATCACTTAATGCAGATGTTGTCCATACAGTATTTATGTTCTTTTTATGTGCTCTTGCTCAGGTTGGTCAGGCGTTTTTTAACGAATTTGAGAGCGGCATGAGCGCAGAGGATGTGTGCAAAAACTTGATTAAAAATAATATCAAGTTCGCTTACAGGGCCGTAAGAAGCTCTGTATGGCAAAATGTAGATATAAGCATAAGTGAAATAATTTCTTGCTATTCATTTTTTTCAAAAATGAAATACAGGGATATTTTTGAATACAAATCTGGGTACCATGCAATTTCCCCTCAAAATCTTGTTCTTGAGGCGCTTATGAGGGAATATAATTTGGGGGGAGCCGGGTTTGATGACTTCCCTTCTGTTGCAAGATATTTTAAGCTCGTAAGATATGCGGGATATTTGAAGTAGATTATTTTTCTGTCCTTATTCGCAAGGAATTCGCACCTGGAACACGTTGCCTTCGGCATCCATCGCGTTGCACACGGTGAAGCCCGGGCCCTGCCAGCGTCCGTCGAACAGCGCACCGCCGAGGGCGGCGATGCGTTCGGCGGCGACGTCGAGGTCCGGCACGGTGAGGAAGAACTTGATCGCGACATCCTCGCGCCGCTGCGGCGGCGAGGTGACGACGATGTCCGCGGCGATGTGCGGCGGTATGCGATGCAGGACGAGTTGCAGGTCACCGGATTCGAGCACCGCGATGTGCTCGTCGGCGTGCAGCCGGCGCATGCCGGCGACCTCGCAGTAGAAGCGTTCGAGGCGATCGCGGTCGCTGGCGTAGATCAGGACGCCGGCGCGGGCGGGACCGGGCATGGCGGTGGCTCGATGGCGGAAGGAAGCCGCAGTCTACGGCGTGTCCCGTGGCGTTGGGCGGCGCCGTCGCGGCGGCTGCGCCTCGCGCTCGGCCATGTCGCGGACACGAGCGCCGGCGGTGCGCACCAGCTCGGGCAGCAGCTGCGTCTCGGGCAGGTGTTTCCAGTATTTCTGCGGCATCTCCTGGCGCATCATGCGCGGGTTGAGCCGCGCCGGGTTGAAGATGTTCGCGTAGTACGTGCGCCACAGGTCCTCGCGCGCGTCGTCCGCGGGCGCGTCGGCGCGCTGCGCGCCCGGGCCGAACGCGAGTGCTTGACCGTCCCACGCCACGCTGCGGTACGGCGTGAGGATCGCCCAGCGCATGCCGGCGAAGCGGCGCGCGAAGAATGGCGCGACGCGGTCGAGGATGTGGTGCTCCGGCTCGAACCACGCGATGAACGCATCGGCTTCGCCCGGCACTTCGCGGAAGCGCACGAACGCCTTCATCTTGTGCGTGTCGCGGCCGACCGCCTTCGCCAGCTCCGCGGCGCGGCGCACGTCGGGATCGGTCACGCGCGCGAGCAGGTGGCGCTCGCCCTGCGCGATGCGGAACGCAATGCGATACAGCAGCGCATGCCGCTGCGGCTCGCGATGGCACAGCACCGCGCCCGCGAGATCGAACAGCGCCGCGGGGACTTCCGGCGCTGCGTGCACCGCCTCGGCGGTGGCGAGGTCGGGTGCGGCGAGCAGGCTGCCCTGCGCGTCGCCGTCCCAGTCGATGTCCTCCGGCCACAGCCCCGCGCGCAGGCCGGCGCGCGCGGCCACGCGCCAGGCGTCGAGGTCCCACGGCGGATCGATGCGGGCGCGATAGAGCGTCATGCGAGGCTCATGCCGCGAACAGGTCCTGCTGCCGCGGCTTCGGTGCCAGCTGCGCGCGCAGCGTCGCCGGATCGTCGAGCCGGCGACGCGGATGGTGGTCGAGCAACTGCACGAACGGCAGCAGTTTCTGCATCGGCGCGCGCAGCCGTGCGAGGTCCGCGATGCGCAGGCGGCCATGGCGACGCGCCAGCACGATGCGGTCGACGTTGCGCGTGCCCAGCCCCGGCACGCGCAGCAGGTCCTCGCGCGGCGCGGTGTTGAGATCGACCGGGAAGCGCTCCGGATGGCGCAGCGCCCACGCCAGCTTCGGGTCGATGTCGAGATCGAGCATCGTGCTGCCCGTCTTCTGCGGCGCCGGCGCGATCTCGTCCACCTCGAAGCCGTAGAAGCGCAGCAGCCAGTCGGCCTGGTACAGGCGATGCTCGCGCAGCAGCGGCGGCGCCTGCACCGGCAGTCGCGACGAGGCATCCTGGATCGGGCTGAAGCCGGAGTAGTAGACGCGGCGCATGCGGTAGGCGTCATACAGACCGTGCGCGGTGTGCAGGATGCTGCGGTCGTCGGCATCGTCGGCGCCGACGATCATCTGCGTGCTCTGACCGGCCGGCGCGTAGCGCGGCGGACGCCTGCGCTTCGGCGTGGCGTTGCTCGCCTTCGCCGGTCTGCGCGCGTCCAGCGTTTCCTCGATCTTCGCGTGCACCGTGCCCATCGCCGTGTGGATGCCCGGCAGGTGCTTCTCCGGCGCCAGCGCCTTCAGCCCGGCCTCGGTCGGCAGTTCGATGTTGATGCTGAGGCGATCGGCGTAGCGCCCGGCCAGCGCGAGCAGTTCGGCCGAGGCCTCGGGGATCGTCTTCAGGTGGATGTAGCCGGCGAAGCGATGGTCCTCGCGCAGGCTGCGCGCGACCTCGACCAGCTGCTCCATCGTGTAGTCGCCGTTGCGGATGATGCCGCTGGAGAGGAACAGGCCTTCGATGTAGTTGCGCTTGTAGAAATCGAGCGTGAGCCGCACCACTTCGTCGGGCGTGAAGCGTGCGCGTGGCACGTTGCTGCTGGCGCGGTTGATGCAGTAGGCGCAGTCGTAGATGCAGAAGTTCGTCAGCAGGATCTTCAGCAGCGACACGCAGCGCCCGTCGGGCGTGTACGAGTGGCAGATGCCCATGCCCTCGGTGCTGCCGATGCCGCCGGACTTGAGGGAATTGCGGCCGCTGGCGCCGCTGGAGGCGCAGGAGGCGTCGTACTTGGCGGCGTCGGCCAGGACGGCGAGTTTGCGGGACAGCTGCATGGGCGGATTCTATCGGCGCGGTCGTCTCAGCCGCTGAGACGGTACGCACGCGGCGGCCGTCCGGATGCAGCGCCGCGGGCGCGTTCGCGCGACAATGCGCGGCCACCGGAGACCGCCATGCGCCTGCAGTCGCTGCACTTGCACTCGCTCCATCTCTATCCGCTGAAATCCGCCGCCGGCCTGACGGTCGACGCGCTCGCGATCGAGCCGCGCGGTCCGCGCTTCGATCGGCGCTGGCTGGTGGTCGACGCCGAAGGTCGCTTCGTCACCGCCCGCGCGGTGCCGGAACTGGTGCTGATCCGCGCCGAGCCCGATGGCGACGGCCTGCGGCTATCCGCGCCGGGATTGCCGCCGCTGGCGGTCGCGCCGCCCGCGCCCGGCGCGCCGCGCATCGCCGTCACTGTGTGGAAGGACTGCGTCGAGGCGCCGCTCGCCGATGCCGCGGCGCATGCGTGGCTGTCGGCCTGCCTGCAGCGCGAGGTCCGGCTGGTGTGGATGGACGCCGCGGTGCAGCGGCCGGTCGATCCCGCGTACGGTCGCGACGGCGACGAAGTCAGCTTCGCCGACGGCTATCCGCTGCTGCTGATCTCGCAGGCCGCGGTGGACGGCCTCAACGCACGTCTCGGCGCGTCCGGCCGGCCGCCGGTGACGATGGCGCACTTCCGTCCCAACCTCGTCGTCGCCGGTGCCGAAGCGCATGCCGAGGACGGCTGGCGGCGCCTGCGCATCGGCGAGGTCGTGTTCGACGCGGTGAAGCCGTGCACGCGCTGCGTGTTCACGACGGTCGATCCCGCGCGGGGCCGGCGTCGCGACGACGGCGAGCCGCTGGAGACACTGAAGGCCTACCGCCGCACGCCGGCGGGCGTCACCTTCGGCATGAACCTCATCGCCCGCGGCACCGGCACGGTGCGCACGGGCGACGCGGTCGAGGTGCTGGGCTGATCACTCGCTGTCGACGCCAGCGAGGTCCATGACCCACTTCGGCACTTCCGGTTCGCCGGCGTAGAACGTCTTCGGCCTGTGCTCGGCCATCGCCCAGCGGTGCAGCCAGCTCGGGCCGTAGCGGCCGTGGTAGCCGTCGGGCCGCGCGTAGGCGGGATCGCGCATCGCTTCGTCGAGCGTGACGAAACGATAGCCGCGGCGCTGGATACCGCCGACCAGCGCCGTGTAGGCATCGCCGTTGAGCGCATTGGCGTGGATCAGCAGCACCTGCGGCAGCGCGTAGCCGAGCAGCGCCTGCGACTGCGCTTCGTAGTAGTCGAGCTTGTTGAGCATGTACGGCACGTAGCCCAGGCGCAGGCGTTCGAGCAGCGCCGCGCGTTCGGGCGTGTCGGGCTGGCCGTCGAGCACGCGTTCGTATGCGAACGCCCACACCCATTCGCCGTTGTCGACCGTCACCGGCGCCACGCGATAGCCGTGCGCGCCGAGGAAATCGACGATCGCCTGCTTGTCGGCATCGGTCTGCCCGGCGCGCAGGTAGGGATGGCGGAACCAGCGCGGCGCCTGCCCGCGCTCGGCCATCATCGGCCGCAGCACGCGTTCGCCCTTCACGATCGCGTTCTCGAACGCGGGAATGCCGACCACGTGCAGGTCGACGTGGCCGTACGTGTGGTTGCCGAGATCGGCGCCGGTGTCCAGCCAGTCGCGCAGCATCGCCACGCGCTCGGGCTGCACCACGCCGTCGACTTCGAGCTTGTCCTCGTTGACGAAGCCGGTCACCGGCACGCCGGCCTGCTTCAGCTGCGCGATCAGCGCCGCGTGGCCGCTGTGCAGCCGCACCGGCGGCGTGCTGTCCATGCGCTGCCACGGCAGGTCGTCGATGGTCACTGCGATGCGGCGGTCGGGCTCGGCGGCGTGGGCGGTGGCGAAGGCGGCGAGCAGCGAGAGGACGATCAGGAAGGGAATGCGCATCGCGGGCGGGTCGCTGCCGGGGAGCCTCGGACTCTAGCGCAGCTGCGTGCGATCGGCGAATCGATGTGCAAGCCGATGAGTGAATCGATTGGCCTGTCGCGGCGCATGGCGCTACGCTTGCCGGACTCCTCCCGCGGCGGCGAGACACCGACGATGAAGCGCATTTCCTGCCTGTGTTGCGTGCTGGTCCTGCTGGCGTTGCCCGTTGTCGGGCGCGGCGAAGAACATCGTGACCGCGGCGTCATCAGTTCGACCGCGTTCCAGGCGTTCATGGAGCGACGGTATGGTGATCTCGAAAAGCAGGCCGAGGGCTATCGCGCGACGCAGGCCCGGACCTCCAGCGGCGTGTGGAAGCTCGCGATCTTCGACGCGGGCATCGACAGCGCGTTCACCGGCAGGACGCAGAGCCTCGCGATCTGGGAATCGCGCCGCAGGAACGTCGAGGCGTGGATTGCCGCCTATCCGAAGGATCCGTCGCCGCGGTTGGCGCAGGCGCGGATGATGATCCAGCGGGCGTGGACGCATTGCGGCTGCGGCGGTCCGGAGGATGCCGCGCCGGCGGAGCGCAAGGCCTTCCTCGTCGCGATCCAGAATGCGCGCAGCTATCTGGAATCGCAGAAGAAGATCGCGGCCGTCGACCCGCGCTGGTACGAATACATGGCCGAAATCGCGGGCTACCAGCATTGGCCGCGCGCGGAATTCGACAGGATGCTCGACGAGGGGCTCACCCGGCATCCGCAGTATTACGACCTCTACTTCAAGGCCATGGCCTACTACGCGCCGCGGTCGGGCGGCAGCGCGCAGGCAGTCGAGGATTTCGCGCGCGCGGCGGTGAAGCGCACGCGCAAGACCGAGGGCGAGGGCATGTATGCACGCATCTACTGGTACGCCGCGCAGGTGCAGTATCGCGACGAACTATTCCGGCAGTCGAAGGTCGACTGGCCGACGATGAAGCGCGGCATCCACGACGTGCTCGCGCGCTATCCAGATGCGTGGAACCTCAACAATTTCGCGCGCTTCGCTTGCCTCGCGGGCGATCGCGCGGAGGCGCAGGCGCTGGCCGCGCGCATCGGCGAGATCCCCGATGTCGACGTGTGGAACCGTGATCGCGGGGAGTTCCAGGCCTGTCGCGCCGGCAAGCCGATGCCCAGGGCGTTGCCCGGGCGTGTCATCCCGGGCCGCGCGGCACGTCCGCACCGATAGTCGCCTCGTTGCCGTCACTGCGGGACCGCGCGCCCGCGCACAACGGCAGGCGACGTCGATCGCGGACACGCTTCCGCATGCGATCGCCGGCGATGTGACGACGATCGCCTTCCCTGCGGCAATCGTGCGTCGAGGTGGCCTGCGCATCGCGGCTTCGTCGTTTGCGTTGGGGTGTCGCAGGGGGCGGCACATCTTCCGCAACGATCGAGACCAAGGACCATGACCAGACATGCCACGCTGTCGGCCGCCCTGTCGGCTGCCATCGCCCTCACCGCACTCGCCGGCACTGCCCAGGCGAAGGAAGAGACCCTGCGCCACGTGCGCCTGTGCGACGCTTCGTACTGTTACTACGCCTGGAACGTCGTCGATTCCGACGGCGACGGCGTCTGCGATGCCGACGAACTCGTCGCCGGCACCGATCCGCACGATGCCAAAAGCCGCCCCGCGCCGGAGATCATCGCCACGCTCGTCGGCAAGCAGATGCTGCCGAGCTTCGAGTTCGGCCTCGGCAAGGTGATCCTGTATCCGGAGAAGCTGCAGGAGACGATCGAAGCCGGCCAGCAGGACCCGTTCGCCACGTTCCCGGTGGGGCAGCGCAAGGACGCGATGACGCGTCTGGGCCTGTCCGCCGAGCTGATGGCCGCGCACGGTATCGAGGTGGGCGACGGCTTCACGCTGGTGCAGGAATTCGACACCAAGGGCGGCGCGCCGTATCGCCGCGTCGGCGGCATGGACATCAGCCTGATCAGCGCCGGAGACGATGAGGACGGCGGCTGGGAGCCGCTGACCTCGCCCGAAGTGAAGGAGATCTACAACTACGACGACGGCTCCACCGGCTACCTGCTGACCAACGGCGACTGGATCTACGATGGCGCCGACGGCCACGGTGTGCGCCAGGACAAGGACGGCAAGATCCTCGACGACTGGTACGTCAATCCCGATGCCGACACCGGTGCGGGCGACCCGCCGACGGACGAGCAGATCAAGGCCTGGGCGCGCGTGCACGGCGCGACGATCCTGACCGTGCAGGGCCACGAGCCGCCGACGGTCGATCCGGACGGCATCGAGAACCCGCGCGACCTCATCGTGCTGATCGATCCGGAATACGGCGAGTACGGCGGCATCGTCCAGGACCTGCCGCGCGTGGACAAGGCGCAGCCGGAAACCCGGCCCGACCTGCCGAATCCGCAGATGCCGAGCGACTGCGGCAAGTTCTGCGGCCACTGAGCGCAACGGATGTCGATACGCGAACGGCGGCCCGATGGCCGCCGTTCGTGCGTGTGCGAGGTCGGTGTCGGTCGCGTGCCGCGCTCAGAGCAGCGGGATGTCCTTTTCCTCCGTCGGGAAACCGAACGACTTGCGCATCGTGCGCAGGCTCGCCGGCATCGGCGGGCGGGCGATGCCGTGGTCGCGCAGCCAGTGCTGGCACTTGCGCTGCCACTCGACTGTCTTCGGGCTGCCGGGATGCCAGTAGATGTTCTCGACGATGGGCATGCCGTCGACGTAGACCGGCTTGCCGTCCTTGCCGTACTTGACCCAGGCGAACCCGTCGGCCGGCGCATTCGGCTGCGGCAGCGGCGTGCCCTTGGCGTCGGTCGGCGCGAGCGCGGTGCCACGGACCTTCTTGGTCGGGTCGCCGCCGTGCTGCAGCAGCCAGTAGGTCTGCTCGAAGCCGCCGCGCCCGGCGTACCAGTCCAGCGGCGAGCCAGGGTAGACGGAATCGTCGTTCACCTTCGCGCCGCGTTCGATGAGCAGCTTCACGTTCTGCCACTGGTTCTGGTGCAGGAAGGCGACGAAGGTCAGCGGCTCGTCGTTGGTGTTGACCGTGTTCGGGTCGCCGCCGTGGTCGAGCAGCAGCTTCAGGTAGATCGGGTCTTCGGCCTGCGCCGCGTAGACGAGGGCGTTGTTGTAGCGGAACTTGTGGCTCTCGGTGCCGTCGTCGTAGCGCTTGTCGATGCGCTCGGGCCGGCGCGCGTTGGGGTCGGCGCCGTTCTCCAGCATCGCCTTCAGGCCTTCCGGGTTTTCGGTGAAGACCGGCCAGGCGACCAGCGGCATGCCCTCGCCCATCTCGCCCTTGGCGAAGATCGTGTCCGGATCGACCTTCTCGTCGCGCATCAGCCGGCGGATGGCGTCGGTCTCGCCGTGCTCGGCGGCGATGGCCAGGTCCAGCGCCTTGCCGTCGAAATAGTGCTCGGCGCCGTGCTGCGAGCGGCTGGCGTCGTTGGCCGCGGGCAGCGGGCCGAAGCAGGCGCACAGCCCCAGGCACAGGGCGATCGAGGCGGCCCAGCGGGGCGGTGCCCGGCGGACGGAAGACGGGAACATGGCGGCATCGGATCGGGGGATGCGGCCTAGATAGCAGAAAACCCCGACCGGCGGTATCGGCCGGCTTGTCGGCCGGGAAGGGCTTTGCGAGGATGGTGAACCAAGCGTTCAGGGAACCGAAGCCATGACCGAGCCCACCCGGGAGAGCGTCCGCGCCGAGCGCGAGGCGCAGGAGAAGCTGGTGTCCGACCTGCGTGGCGCCGGCGAGACCGGCCGCGCCGACCGGCTGGCCGGTGGCTACCACGCGCAGCGGATGGCCGATCTGGCCGCCGACGTCTACGTCTCCGCCCGTGGCGAAGGCAAGCCGCCGGTGGGCTGGACCCGCGCCAGCGAGCATCCGGAAATGCTGCAGGCGCTCGCGCCCGGGCTCGATCGCCGCCAGATCGACAACATGCTGCATCCGGAAGGCTCCGGCTACCGCGCCGAGGTCTACCTGCCGGACAAGTCGGTGCTCGGCCCCGACGCGAAACCCGTCCTCGTGTTCAAGGGCTCGACCGGCATGATCGTCGATCCGGCGGCCCCCGGCGGCAAGCGCGAGAGCGCGGCCGAGGACTTCCTGGCCAACAACGTCCCGCAGGGGCTGGGCCTGAAGACCGACTACTACGATCGCGCGATGGACGCCGCGACCCGACTGAAGGGCGTGCAGGGCTTCCAGTTCGAGATCGCCGGCCACTCGCTGGGCGGCGGCATGGCCTCGGCGGCCGGTGCGGTCACCGGCGTGGAGACCACCACGTTCAACGCCGCCGGCCTGCACGCGAACACCGCCAAGCGCTACGCCGACGAGCACGGACTGCAGGTCTACGACACCAGGCGCAACGTCGATGCCTACCAGGTCGGCGGCGAAATGCTCACCGACGGCCAGACCGGCATCCAGAAGATGGACGCGGCCCGCCGTGTCGAAGCCGGCCGGCTGGCGAACGACGTCACCTCGCTGATGGCGCAGCCCGGCGCGCGCGAGTTCGTCGCCGGCAAGCTGTCGGGGATGCTGCCGGCGGAGGCGCAGAAGTCGGCGATGGGCGCGATCGACTACCTGTCGACCCATTCCGGCAACCAGGCGCTGAAGAACCTGCCGACCGCCGCCGGCGAACTGCAACCGCTGCTCTCGCCCAAGACCCGCGACGAGCAGGGCCGGCTGGTGAATCGTCCCGACCAGATGGCGCTGAGCGAACTCGGCGCCTACGCCGGCCCGCTGACCGACGTGCTGAGCGCGACCGCGATGAGCGCGCGCGTCGGCCGCAACGTCGGCGAAGTGGTGAAGGCGCAGGGCCAGATGACCGAGCAGGGGCTGCACGTCGTCGGCCAGGGCCTGAACTACACCGCGCAGTTGCACGGGCAGGCCAACGCCTTCGTCACCGGCACCACTGGCAAGGTGGTCAGCGGCACCGTGCAGACGGGCGGCGAACTCACCGCGCAGGTGCGGCTGCAGGCCGGCAACGTGTCGGCCGGCATCGATCACGTGCAGGGCAAGGCGCAGGAGACCGCGACGTCGTGGACCGCGAGCGCGATGCGCTGGCTGGCGAAGCCGTTGCCCGAAGGCGCGGAGAAGTGGGTCGGCCAGCAGGCGCAGGGCATCGAAAGCTACGGCCGGCAGGCGATGCAGCAGAACGAGCAGCAGGCGCGCCAGGCGCAGGACGCCGCGCAGCGCGATGCCACCACCATCCGCCAGGGCACGCAGGGCGTGGCTGCCCGCATCGACCACGGCGCCACCGTCATCGCCGACGCGCAGCGCGAAGGCGGCCGCCAGGCCGGTGCGTGGCTGCAGCAGAACGCGGACGGCGCGGGCCACACCATCCGTGGCGTCACCGACAAGGCGCCGCTGGCCGGCACCGTGGTCGGCGGCACCGTGGGCGGCGTGACGTCGACCGTCGCCACCCACCTGCCGGTGAACGTGCACAACACCGTCAATCTCTACAACACCATCACCGTGCTGCAGAACGGCAAGGAGGTCGCGGGCGAGGCGGTGTTCCGCCACGGCATGGTCGGCTCGGTCATCCCCAGCCTCGATGCCTCGGTGCAGCAGCAGGAACAGGCCGCGCGCAAGGCGCTGGCCGCGCATCCGCAGCAGCCCGATGCGCATGCGCCCGCCGCGCGCCAGCCCGACGGCGTCGCGCCGCCGCGCGCGCCGATCTCCTCGCCGCCGCTGCTCGACGATCCCGCGCATCCCAACCACGCGCTGTTCCGCGACGCGCAGAAGGGCGTGCACGCCATCGACCAGCGCTTCAACCGCGCCCCGGACGCCGGCAGTGACCGCCTCGCCGGCGCGCTGACCGCCGAGGCGCACAACGCCGGCTTCACCCAGATCGGCCGGGTCGAACTGAGCCGCGACGCCAGCCGCATCTTCGCCGTCGATACGCCCGATCCCGCCGCCGCGCACCAGCGCGTCGCCTTCACCGGCGTGCAGCAGGGCATCCAGCAGCCGCTGGCGGTCAGCACCGAGCAGGTGGATCGCGCCAACGCACGCAGTGCCGAACAGCAGGCCGCGCAGGCGCCGACGCAGCAGCAGGGCGAACCCGCGCGCGGCGCGCCGAAGGTCGCCTGACCCGCACGCCGTGCGTCACCCGCGTGCGGCCCCCGCCGGTGGCGGAGGCCGCACGTCACCGGCTCATCGCCGGTCGTCGCGTTCGATGCGCGCGCTGCGCTTCACCGTCGACGGCACCACGAACACCACCACCGTGCGCGGCGGCAGGCTGACGCGGCCGCTGGCCGCGTCCCAGGTCGCCTGCGCGGCGCGGCGGTCGGCGGCGTTCACCGCGAGGTGCACCGGATGCAGCCGGTACGCCTTGCCCGCTTCCTGCGGGATCGTCAGCGTCTGCGCCACCTTGTCGACGTTGATGAAGTACAGCACGTCGTTGTAGTTCGCGCCGGCGTAGTTGCGGCCATCGAGATGCGCGGCCAGCACCGTCGGCACCTGCGTGCTGCCGGTGTTGTGGAACGCCAGGCGCTGGCGGATCTCGTCGCTGGTGCGCAGGTGGAACAGGCGCGTGCTGGCGCGGATGCGCATCAGGTCGCGGAAGGCATCGCGGGTCCAGCGGATGTCGGCGGCGGTCGGCTTGATCGCCGCGTTCGCCAGCAGCGGGCGCATCACGTCCCAGTTGGCGCCGTTGTCGCTCTGCGGCGGCAGGCCCGCGCCGAAACCGTTGTCGCGGTACGTCCAGTCGAGGCGATTGAACCAGTCGCCGCTGTCGTAGCTGTTGCGATCCAGCGACTTGCTGCGCAGCGTGTCGATGCCGGCGTGGAAATACGCCACGCCCTGGCTGAAGGCGTCGATCGCCGCGCCGAGGATCTGCACCCGCGCGCGGTCCTCGCCGCTGGTCGACAGCGGCAGCTTGTAGACGTCGTTGTCGAACAGCGTCGCGTTGTCGTGGTTCTCGATGTAGTTCACGACTTCCTGCGGATCGACGACGTAGCCGGCGGGCTGGCCGCCGTAGTCGATCTGGTCCAGCCGCAGCGTGGCGTCCCAGTGGGTGGTCATCACGTAGTCGCGCACCGAGCCCGCGAGCCCGACCTTCAGCACGTCGGCCGACCACATCAGGTCGGTGCGGGTCTTGCCGCCGCCGCTGCCGTTGTCGTCGTACCACAGGCCGTTGATGTAGCCCTGGTTGCGCAGCAGCGACACGCCGTTGTCGAAGCCCGAGCCGCCGCGCACGTGGTCGCGGGTGCGGTCGCTGAAGGTGCCGATGCCGCTGCCGTTGAGCGACAGCTGCGAGGCCTGCACGAAGCGCGCGCCGTTGGCGACTTCGCCGAAGTTCCAGCCTTCGCCGATCAGCGGCACCGGATGACCGACGGCGACCGCGAGGTCGTCGCGCAGCTTCTCCATCACCACGCGCGGCTGGTGGCCCATGATGTCGAAGCGGAACGAATCGATGCCGTACTGCGTCGCCCAGGTCTTCACCGAGTCGATCATCAGCTTCGCCATCATCCGGTTCTCGGTGGCGGTGTTCTCGCAGCAGGTCGAACGCTCGATCTCGCCGGCCGCGTTCAGGCGGTGGTAGTAGCCGGGCACGATGCGGTCGAGCACCGACTTCGCGTTCTGGCCCGAGGCGCTGGTGTGGTTGTAGACCACGTCCATGCCCACGCCCAGGCCGACTTCGTTCAGGCCCATCACCATCGCGCGGAACTCGCGGATGCGTGCGGCGCCGTCGTCGGGATCGCTGGCGTAGCCGCCTTCGGGCGCGGTGTAGTGCCACGGGTCGTAGCCCCAGTTGAAGCAGTCCGTGCCGCGCCCGGCGTTGGCGGCGGCCTGCTGCGCGTCGGAATCCGGCGCGGCCACCGGGATCACCGGGGTGATGCAGTCGTCTTCCGGCGTGCTGGCGAAATCGAACGTCGGCAGCAGGTGCACGTCGGTCACGCCCGCGCGCGCCAGTGCGCGCAGGTGGCGCATGCCGTCGGATTCGTCGTCGGCGAACGCGAGGTACTTGCCGCGGCGGCGCGGGCTGACCGTGTGGTCGTTCGCCGAGAAATCGCGCACGTGCAACTCGTAGATGGTCATGTCCTCGGGCGCCTCGGCCGGCGCAGGCGCGGTGCGGTGCGTCCAGCCCGACGGCATCAGCCGCGTCGAGTTGAGGTCCTCGACGTAGCTGCGCTGCGAATCGGCGTTGAGCGAGATCGAGTACGGGTCGGTGACGAGATTGCGCACCACGCCGACGCCGCGCACGAACACCTCGACGGCGTAGCGGTAGTACAGGCCGCGGCCGTCGCCCTGCGGCTGCGCGCGCCACACGCCGGTGGCGGCGTCGGCGGTCATCGCGATGGTCTGGTGCGACATGCCGCGCGCGCCGTAGGTGCACAGCGTGACCTTGCGCGCGGTGGGCGCCCACAGCGCGTAGCCGGTGCTGCCGGCGTTCACGGTGACGCCGAGGTCGTGCACGCCGTCCGCCGCGGCGTAGCGATCGTCGAGGAAGCCGGCCAGCTGCGGCGTGGTCGCGCCCAGCACGCGGCCCTGCGCGTCCTCCTGCACCAGCACCAGTTGTTCCTTCATCAGCCCGTCGAGCGCCGCGATGTCGGCCGGCGCGACCGCCAGCACCACGCCGGCGTCGAGGTACTTGAAGCGCTCGGCCGCATCGGCCGGCACGCTGCCGCCGATCGACAGCGCCAGCGCGCCGTCGGCGCCGTGCACCGGTTGGCCGCGCTGCGCGACGATCTGCCCCGTCGCGGCGTGGTACAGCTTGAACGTGCCGAAGGCGTCGACCAGCGGCCACTTCAGCAGCGAGCGGGTGAGCCATGCGGCGCGGGCATCGGTGGTGGAGACGCGGCGCGTGTCCGGCGGCGCGGTGAACACCGTCGGCGTGCCCTGCACCAGCCACACCTGGCCCACGCGCTGGTCGATGTTGAGCGCCGCGTAGCTCACGCGGATGTTCGCGTTCCAGCCATCCTTGTTGTCGACGCCGCCGTTCGGATTCGACGGCAGGCCGTGGATGATGAACTCCACGCCGGTGCGCGCGGCGTCGCCGCGCGGATTGAGCACCGGCAGGTCGAACACGATCTCGCCGCTGCCGGCGGCGTAGCCGGGCATCGATGCGAACGGCACCGGCGCGCCCCACTGTTCGATCGTCAGGCCGGCGAGGCGCGCGGTGTCCAGGCCGCTGCCGGTCCACAGGTGCAGGCCCCACGGCGCGTAATTGTTGTCGAAGCGCTTGTAGTGCACGCGCACCGTGTCGATGTCGGGCACGACGCCGGTCGGGTTGCTGCGGTACACGGTCGCATCGCCCGAGCGCAGCCAGAACTCGCCGCCGTCGCCGAAATTCCAGATCCGGTCAACGCCGGGATCGCCGTTCCCGCCCGGCGGATGCACGATGAAGCCGAAGCCGGATGCGTTCGGATCGGTGAACGCGGTCGCGGGCAGATCGAAGTAGGCGCCGTAGGCGTCGAGGCCCGTGCGCGCGAACGGCGCGCCCCAGCTCACGCCGGGATAGTCGGCGAGGTACTGGCCGGCGGCGTTCACCTGCCACAGGTGCAGGCCCCAGTCGGCGTAGTTGCCGTCGTCGCGGTGGTAGTGCACGCGCACGTCGACCGGCGCGCCGTCGCGCGGGGGCGACGGCACCGGCGTCAGGACGAGGCTGGTGTTGCTGGCGTCGCAGATGTCGCTGGCGCCGCCCGGATGGTTGCGATCGTCGTTGTCGCCCTTGCCGTGCTTGGCGAGCAGGCCGGCGGCGTCGACCTTGCCGACCGTCGCTTCGAGCCCGTCGCCGGTCAGCGTGGCCTTCCACGGCGGATCGCAGGCGGCCAGCAGCAGGGTGAGCGCGAACATCGCGAGCGCGGGCAGCGCGCGATGGCATCGGGAGAAGAGCGTACGCATCCTGGCCTCCGGGAGAGTCCGATCGGGAAGATCGCGCCGGCACGAGGATGCTGCGATGCAGCAAAAAACGTCGGAAAAACAGCGGTTTCGCGATGCCCGGCGCGACGGGCGATGCACTGTCGGCGATCGCGCCCCCGCGGACAAGACGCAGCGGGCACGGTGAAAACGTATTCCCGTGCGGCCGCGCGGCCGCATGGTTCAGGCGTCAGGTCGCGGTGTCGGTCGAAAGGAACGCGGCCGGCACCGCGTCGGTCAGCCACACGCCGTTCTCCGAGCGATGGAAGACGTGGCCCGCGGCCGCCATCGCCGCGGCGTCCACCCGCAGCACCACCGGCCGGCCGTGGCGCGCGCCGACCTGCGTCGCGGTGGTGGCGTCGGCCGACAGGTGCACGTGGTGGCGCTGCTGCTTCGTCAGGCCTTCGCGCAGGATCGCGTCGAGGAACCGTGTCGCGGTGCCGTGGTACAGCACCGGCGGCGGCGTCACCGCCGGCAGGGCGAGGTCGACGTCGATGGAATGGCCCTGGCGGGCGCGGATGCGGCGGCCGTCGTCGCTGATCGCGTAGCGCTGCTTGTCGTTCCCGGCGACCGCGCGTTCGATCAGGGCGCGGGTCAGCGGGTGGTGCGGCGCGGCGCAGGCAATCAGATCGTCGATGTCGGCCCAGCCGGCATCGTCGAGCGCGAGGCCGATCGATGCCGGCCGGTGGCGCAGCACCAGCGCCAGGAACTTGCTGGCGGCGATGACGGGATCGGACATGCCGGCAGCATACCCGAGGCCCGGAAGGCCGACGGGCGCGTGCGGCGGCGCCCCGGCCGCTGGCAGCCGTCACGCTTTTCCCGGCCACCGGGACGGTCGATGCCCGGGAAAAGCTGATCGGACCGGCATTTCCCCGTATCCTCACGGTTCGGCAGGGAACCGGAGGGAAGTGATGCGTTCAGTGTTGGTGTGCGTCGGGATCGCGACGATCCTGCTGGCGTCGGGCTGCAAGCGGGCGGAAGCGCCCAAGACCCCGAACCTGCCGATCCCGCAATGCAAGGAGATTCCGGAAGAAGGGGTCAAGTCCTTCACGCGCCTGGTGCACGCCATGGATCGCGCCGGCGACCTGCCCGCGGTCACGCAGACCTTCCTCGAATACCGCAAGGCGCTGGAGGCGCAGCTGGCCAAGCGCGATCCCGCGCTGGTGCAGAAGCTCAAGCCGGTGCTGGACAAGCAGTTCTCGCAGGACGCGCTGCGCGCGCGCGCGGCCTGCGGGTTCGCCGCGATCGCCGCCAGGGGCGGTGCCGTCGGCGCCATCGACGCCTGGTCGAAGTCGCCGGAGATGCACGCGGTGAACGTCTCGATCTGGAACCGCGCGCCGGTGCCGTCCGAAGAGGATCCGGTGCCGAACACGCCCAGGCGCACCGACCGCATGCGCGACATCTACACCGCGATGGCGCTTGAGCAGGTGCAGGTGAACCGCAACGCCGGCCTCGGCCCGGAACCCGCCGCGCTGGTCGCCGCGCTGGACGCGGCCGTGCTCAGCCTGCCCGCCGCGGCGCCGAAGGAGCGCATCGATCGCCAGATCCTGCTCGACAAGTGGCTGTTGCCGGCACTGGTGAAGACGTCCGACGAGGACATCGAGAGTTTCATGAACTTCGCCGAAAGCCCGACCGGCGCCGACTACTACGTCGCCCTGGCCGCGGCCTACGACTTCCGCAACGGCGACTGGTACAGCCAGCTCTACCAGGCGATGCGCGAAGCCGCGGCGCCCGGCGAGCTGCCCGGCGGCGCGCCGGGCGGCAAGGACGCGGTGATCGCCCAGGCCCGGCAGTTGCTTACCAACGTCGGCACCCAGGCCGCCGCGACCCAGGCGCTGGGCATGCTGCAGGAAGTGGAGCGCATCGACCCGCGCAACGCGCTGGTGCGCCGGCTCATCGGCGAGGCCGCGATCAAGAGCGCGCCGCCGATGCCGCTGGCGCAGGACCAGCTGCGCGCGGTGATCGACGCCCCGAGCTACTACGTCGCCGAGCAGGAGCTGACCAAGTCGCTGGAGATGTCGCCCGACGATGCCGACGCGCTGATGTGGCTGGGCCGTCTGCGCTACCTGCAGGGTCGCGACGCCGACGCCGGTCCGCTGTACCAGCGCGCCGCCGAGATCAACGAGGAGCACCCGTACCTCAATCTCTTCAACGCCGACCTGATCTTCGAGACCGGCGACTACACCAAGGCCATGCGCTACTACCAGGCGGCGCTGGCCAAGCCCGAAGGCCTGCCGTTCGTCTACGACACGACGATGGCGCACCTGATGAGCGCCATGCGCCGCGGCAACCGCGCGTCCGACTTCCCGCGCGTGGCCGACGCCTTCCTCGCCCAGCATCCGGAGTACTGGAACGTCCGCCTGGACTACGCCGACTTCCTGATGGCGACGCCCGGCATCAAGTCCGACCGCATCGTCGCCGTGGTCGATCCGGTGCCCGACACCTGGCTGCCGGCGCGCAAGTTCGCGGTGCTGTCGGCCGCGCTGGTGCGCAAGTCGAGCGAGCGCCTGGACAAGAAGACCGATGCGCCGGTGGGTGACAGCCTGGCCGCGATGAAGCGCGCGATCGCGATCAACCCCGATCCGAACACGCTGGCGGAGGCGATCTGCCGCGCCGGTATCGACGCCAAACTCGCGCAGATGTACGTCGATGCGTCGACCAATGTGAAGGCGACGTCCACCGCGCTGACCGTGTGCGCCCTGCGCTGGCAGCGGATCGACATCCTGCGCGTCATTTCGACGGCGGGCGATCCGATCGTGCTCAGCAGCCCGCAGCCGTCGCTGCTCGGCGACACGCCGCTGTGCTACGCGGCCGCGACCAAGAACGTGAAGGGCTTCGTCGCGCTCGCCAAGCTGCAGGTGAACCCGGGGCAGCGCTGCAACGATCGCAACTCCGTGTCCGAGCGCCTGTCGCGCCTGGCCTACGGCGGCGATCCGGCGATCGCGCAGATGCAGTCGGTGCTGATGCGGTTCTACCGCAAGCCCTGACGATCGCGGGCGCTGTCTGGCGCCCGCGTGACCTGCCGGCCATGGCGCCGGCCCTGACGGCCTGCGGCGTGCATGCCATCCCGATGCCCGGCGGCGATGCGCGCCACCGGCATGGGACGTCTGCCGCGCGCTGCGCGGCACGAACACCTGCTTCAGGTCATTCGCCTGCGCGAAGCGGGCGACATCTGTCTGCAGATTCCGCTTCCGCTGTCTGCAGATTCCGCAGCATCCCGCGATGCGCAAAACCCGCGTCTTCGACTTCTGCCAGCGCCGTGCGCAGCGCGGCGCCGAGGCGTTGCGCGTTGCGGCGGCCGGTCGTCGATATCGAAGCGGAGGCGAAACGGAAATCGAGGCCGATCGCGGACAGGATGCTGACGACATAATCCGGTGAAAATCCGGCTGATCGAGATGGCCCCGGTCGTCATGCCGCTTGATTCGATTTGGTTGAGGCCGGATCGATAAACACCGAAGATACGAAGGTCGGGAGTCAACCTCATCTGGGTACAGCCCGAGCGGCCGCTTCGGCCAGACATGAAACCAACACAGGGAGCGCGATATGGAATTCCGTGGGGAAGAAGAAAAACAGCTCGATCGTTTGACATTGGCTGCCCATCTGGGCGCGATTGATCGCCGCAGTTTTCTGAAGACTTTGCTTGCCGCGGGTGTCTCCGCGGTGTTTGCCGCCGAACTGTCGGATCACGCCGCGATGGCGGCCGAAAACCAGCGTACGCGTCGCACGAATCTGCTGGCCAGTTACGACTACATCGTGGTGGGTGCCGGTGCCGCCGGCTGCGTGCTGGCGAACCGGCTCTCCGCGAATCCGGCAGTGAACGTCCTGCTGCTGGAACCCGGATCGGCCGATGTGGACCAGCCGAAACTGTACGACCCGGCGTTGTGGTCGCTGAATCTGGGCAGCGAGACCGATTGGGCCTTCACCAGCGCGCCGCAGCCCGGCTTGAACGGCAGGGAGCTGCCGCTCGGGGCCGGTCGCGTGATCGGCGGTTCGGCCAGCATCAATGGCCTGGCCTGGGTGCGTGGCGACGCCCGCGAATATCTCGCGTGGGAGCGGATGGCGGGACCGGAGTGGGGCGCCTTCCGGATGATTTCGAATTTCCATCACATCGAATCGTATGCCGGTGCACCCGATCCGCGCCGTGGCCGCAATGGCCCCATCGGGACCACGTCGCTCGTGGGTGGCCACCCGTTGACCCGGCCGCTGATTGAGGCGGGACGCGAGTTCGGTTTGCCCGAAGTGGCATTCAATGCCGCGCCGCTGGTCGATGGCGTCGGTCCGTCCGATCTGAACATCCGCGATGGCCGTCGGTCCGGCCCTGCGCAGGGTTATCTGCTTCCGGTGTTGTCGCGCCCGAACCTGACCTTGCTGACCGGCGTCGAGGTGATGTCGCTGATCATCGAAGGCGGGGTGTGCCGCGGCGTCCGCGCCGTCGCCGGGGACACGCCCATGACGTTCCGTGCCGATGGCGAAGTCGTGTTGTCCGCCGGCGCGCTTCGCAGCCCGAAGCTCCTGCTCCAGTCCGGCGTCGGACCGGCGGACGAGCTGCGTGCGCTCGGCATCACGGTCCATGCCGACTCGCCTCGCGTCGGCCGCGGTCTGCAGGATGGCGTGTCGGTCACCGGCGTCGAATTCCAGACCCGGCAACTGCTTCCGCCCTCGGTCGGTAACGGGCTGGGCTGCTTCTTCTACGCGCGGACCAATCCGGTCTCGGAAGGGCCGAATCTCCAGATCATCAGCACGCAGTTCGGGACCGGGGCCGAGTCCGGCGCCTCCTTCCTGCTGATTCCGTGCCTGATCAAACCGCACAGTCGCGGCGAAATCAGACTGACGAGCGCGGACCCGCGTGCGCCGGCCAGGATCGATCCGCGTTGTTTCTCGGCCCCCGAGGATCTGGAAACCCTGTCCCGTGGCCTGCAGTTGACCACCGAGATCGGGTTGTCGCGGCGGCTGTCGTCGATCACGAACGGCGTCGCGTTCCCGGGCCGTCTCTCGCGCGCGGAGCGCATCGCCTACATCCGCAATGCGTCGTTCACGTCCGACCATCCGACGTCGAGCTGCGCGATGGGGCTCGACCACCGCAGCGCCCTCGATCCCAAGCTGCGCGTCCGTGGTGTCCGCGGCCTGCGGGTGGTCGACGCCTCGGCGATGCCGCAACTGCCGGCCAGCAACATCCAGGCGCCGACGCTGATGCTGGCCGAAAATGCGGCGCGGCTGATGGGTTTCGGCAGAACCTGATGCGTTGTCCGCCGCTGCCGCTGCCCGGATGCGTTCGGGCAGCGGTATCGGCCGACCGCCGGCGATAAGGTGTTTCCATCGTTCCGTCGACGCGCTCGCTGTCGCGAGCGCGTCGTCATTCTCCGCAGGCGCACTGCGCACTGCGAACTGGGCGCGCGCTGCGAACCGGCGCTGCCCCTGAGATCGTCGAAATTCCGGAATCGCCCGTGTCCGGCATTGCGCTCGTGGCGGATGTGGCTCAGCCCGCCAGCGCGCGCAGCATGCGGACCCAGTGCTCGATGTCGTCGTCCAGTGCCTTCGCCGGCAGGCGTTCGTCGCGGCCGTGGGCGCGCATGTCGTCGGGCACGATGCCCCACGAGCCGTCGACGCCATAGACCGGGATGCCGTGCACGCGGAACGGCCGCGCGTCGCTGGCGCCGGTGCTCATCTCCGGCAGGATCGGCGCATCGGGGAACATCGCGTGCACGCTGTCGCTGTAGGCCTTCAGCACGTCGGGGCGGACCGGCGAAGCCAGTGACGCGGCTTCCTGGTCCAGGCGCGTGACCTCGACCTTGTCGCCGGCGATGCGCTGCAGTTCGTCGCGGATGGCGTCGGGCGAGACGTCGGGCAGGATGCGGCAGTTCACCGTCGCGCGCGCCAGCTGCGGTAGCGCGTTGGGCGCATGGCCGCCCGCGAGCATGGTCGCGACGCAGCGCGTGCGGGTGAGGCCGACCTCGCCCGGATCGGCTTCGATCGCGTCGGCCGCGGCGCCGTCGGCGGGATTCTTCAGCCACGCGCGCATCGCGTCGCCCAGCGCGCCCGGTTCGCTGCGCTGGCGCACGTCGAAGTAGCCGCGCGTGGTCTCGTTGAGTTTCGGCTCGAAGCGGTATTGCGACAGCCGCACCAGCGCGTCGGAGAGCTGGTAGATCGCGTTGTCCGGCCGCGGCTTGGAGCTGTGGCCGCCGGGATTGCGCGCGGTGAACGCGTAGTCGGCGTAGGTCTTCTCCGCGGTCTGGAAGGTGAAGCCGATCGGCTTGCCGTCCGGCGCGAAACCGCCGCCACCGCCGTCGGCGTTGAGGCCGTATTCCACGTTCAGCAGCGCGCGCCAGTCGGTGGCGCCCTTCAGCGCGCCGATGCCGCCGGTCTCCTCGTCGCCGCTGAAGAACACGATGATGTCGCGCTTCGGCTTGAAGCCCTGTGCCTTCAACTTCAGCAGCGCGGCGGTCACCGCGACCACGCCCTGCTTGATGTCGCTGGTGCCGCGGCCGTAGAGGTAGCCGTCCTTCTCGACCAGCGCGAACGGGTCCATCGACCAGTCCTCGGGCTTCGCCTCCACCACGTCCATGTGCGCCATCAGCATGATGGGTTTCGCCTTCGGCTTGCCCGCCGCCGGCCAACGCACGACCAGCGCCGCGGTGTGGTTCTCGGGCGTGGCGTCGTAAGGCAGCACGTGGATGTCGCCGGCGGCCCAGCCCGCGGCCTTGTACTGGTCGGCGAGGTACTGCGCCAGCTCCGGCACCTTGCCGCGCCCGGCGACCGTGGGCACGGCGATCGCGTGGCCCAGCAGTTCGCGCGCCTTCGCGTGCCAGGGATCGCCCGACGCCTGGGCGTGTGCGGACGGGACGGCGGCCACGAGGGCCAGGGCGAGCAGGGCGATGCGCATGCGGGCGTTCCGGGGACCAGGGTGTGGCCCGATCTTAGCCCCTCCCGCACGGCCGCAGGACCTGCCCGAGGTCACGCCGGCGCGCCTTCTCCGCCGGGGTCTGCGATCATGTCGGGATGACCACGCCCGCCGATTTCGCCACCTTGCCGCTGTCGCCCGCCCTGTCGCAGGGGCTCGACGCACTGGGCTACACCACGATGACGCCGGTGCAGGCGCAGGCCCTGCCGCCCATCCTCGATGGCCGCGACGTCATCGCGCAGGCGCCCACCGGCAGCGGCAAGACCGCCGCGTTCGGCCTCGGGCTGCTGCACCGGCTCGATCCCGCATCGACCCGCACCCAGGCGCTGGTGCTGTGTCCCACGCGCGAACTCGCCGACCAGGTCGGCAAGCAGCTGCGCAAGCTCGCGACCGGCATCCCGAACCTGAAGATCTCGATCCTCTGCGGCGGCATGCCGCTGGGGCCGCAGCTGGCCTCGCTGGCGCACGAGCCGCACGTCGTCGTCGGCACGCCCGGCCGTTTGCAGGAACTGGTGCAGCAGAAGGCGCTGCGCCTCGACGGCGTGCGCACGCTGGTGCTGGACGAAGCCGACCGCATGCTCGACATGGGCTTCGAGGACGCGATCCGCGACCTGGTCAAGCGCATCCCGAAGCACCGGCAGGGGCTGCTGTTCTCGGCGACCTTCCCCGACGCCATCCGCACGCTCGCCAACGCGATGCTGCGCGACGCGGTGGAGATCAGCATCGAAGGCGGTGCCGAACCGGCGACGATCGAACAGTTGTTCTTCGAGGTCGAACCCGCGCGCAAGATGCCGCTGCTCGCCGCGCTGCTGCTGCGCTACAAGCCGGCGTCGTGCGTGGTGTTCTGCAACATGCGCAAGGACACCGAGGAAGTGGTCGGTTCGCTGTCGCACTACGGCTTCACCGCGCTGGCGCTGCACGGCGACATGGAGCAGCGCGATCGCGAGGAAGTGCTGGTGCGCTTCGCCAACCGCAGTTGCACCGTGCTCGTCGCCAGCGACGTCGCCGCGCGCGGACTCGACGTCGAGGACCTCGGCGCCGTCATCAATTTCGATCTGCCCAGCGATGCCGACACTTATCTGCACCGCATCGGCCGCACCGGCCGCGCCGGTCGCGACGGCCTCGCGCTCAGCCTGTGCGTGCCCACCGACCTGCCGCGCGAGAAGGCGATCAGCGAGCGCATGGGCAAGTCGTTGCGCTACGAGCGCATGGAACCGCTCGCCGGCCGGCCACCGCACGTGCCCGCCGCGGCGATGGTCACGCTGCGCATCGACGCCGGCCGCACCGACAAACTGCGCCCCGGCGACATCGTCGGTGCGCTGACCGGCGAAGCGGGCCTGAAGGCCGATGCCATCGGCAAGATCGACGTGTATCCCACGCGCTCGTACGTCGCGATCGCGCGCGGACAGGCCGACACCGCGCTTGCGCGCCTGCGCAGCGGCAAGATCAAGGGCCGCAAGTTCCGCGTGAATCGGCTCTGACGCAGGCCCGGAAACGCATGACGCGCCCGGAGGCGCGCCATGCGGGGTGTCCCGTCCTTGTCGCGAAGGTGTCTCGGCGATCGGGACGTCGCGCGCTCAGCGTTCGTTGCCCGGGTCGCGGCCCGGCGGCGGCGAGAGCAGCGGCAGCGTGGTGGAGGTGAAGCTCGCCGTTGCCTGCGGGCCGATCGCACGCGTGCGGTTGTTCGCGGGCGACACGCCGCCGAAGCGTGCGGTCGTGGTCACGCTCGTGTTGTAGGTCGATGCCGACGTGTGGACGAGCTTGATCCAGTCGCCGTTGGCCACGTAGCCCATGCGGCTGGTGGCGGGAAAGCCGTTGCGGATGTAGCTGCCGTTGCTGACCGTGAACGGCACGACCGCGCCTTGGCTCAGGCCGCTGACGTAGAACAACGAGCTGGTCTGCACCGTCGAACGCGCGACGTTCTCGACGGTCGGCACCGTCGGCGCATCGGGAACGAGATCCATCGGCGTGCCCTGGAACCGCATGCCGTAGAGCAGTCCGCCGCTGAAGCCGCCGACGTGGAACTGGCCATCCGGCAGCAGGCCGAGGTGCCCGACGCCCGTCGACACGTTCAGCGCCGAACCGAAGCCGCCGATCGACATGCCGTTGCCGGCGCTGTCGTAGCTCGTGTCCATCGCGCCGCCTTCGGTATAGCGACCGCTGAACATCACCCGGTTGCCGTTGCCGCCGCCGTAGTCGATCGTGATCATGCCGGCGACCAGCGCCTGTCCGGTCGGCAGCAACTGCATGCCGGAGAGCTGGTTGCCGGTGCCGGCGGGATACGCGCCGCACTGGTGGCCGGTGCCGTTGAACATCGTGTCGAGACTGCCGTCGTTGCGCAGTCGCGACACGCAGGTGCCGCCGGTGCCGTTCGCGTAGTTCACGGTGTCGGAGCCGACGAGGACGAGGCCTTCCGGCACGTGGACGATGAAGCGGCCCATCAGGCGGCGCGTCGGCATCGACAGGCGCGCGATGCCGTAGCTGCCGAAGGTCGTGTCGGTGCTGCCGTCCGTGTTCAGGCGCATGACCGCGGCTTCGTTCATCCCCGTCTCGCCGACCACCAGGATGCGGCCGTCGGTCTGGATCGTCGAGGTGTAGCCCACGTCGTTGCCGCTGCTGGCCGAATAGGTGATGCGGCCGCCGTTGACGAAGCCGGGATCGAACGTGCCGTCCGGATTGAGGCGCAGCACGAGGTAGTCGAGGCTGCTGCCGACCTGCGCGGTGCCGACGAGCACCAGCTTGCCGTCCTCCTGCACCGAGAGCGATTGCAGGCGATCGGTGGACGGCAGCGCGAGCACCAGCTTGCCGCCATTGCCGAACGTGGTGTCGAGCTGGCCGCTGGCGGTGTAGCGGAACAGCACGTTGTGGAAGACCGTGTAGTCATTGGCGTAGCCCAGCGCGTAGACGCCCGCGTCGGTCTCGACCATGTCGAGCACCGCGTCGCCGTAGCCGTAGACATCGGTGCGCGCGGTGCCGGTGCCGCCGGTACCGAACGCGGTGTCGACGCTGCCATCGGACAGGTGGCGTGCCAGCATCGCGTCGGTGTTCACCAGCGTGCCGGGCGGCGCGTTGCCGACCCAGCCGCCGAACAGGATCTTGCCGTCGGGCTGGATCGCGCCGGTCCAGGCCTGGCCCATGGCCGGGCTGAAGCCGTGCGCGAACGTCGCCGTACGGTCGGCGGGGAAGGCCATGGCGGACGCCGGCAACAAGGTCGCGGCGCAGGCGAGGACGAGGGCGCGCAGTCGGAAGTGCACGGCGCGGGGAGTGAACGTGGAAGACGTCATGTCGGATCCTGCAGAGGCGGTGGGATGCGCGTCCCGCCATCCCCGGGCGCCGGCAGGCACGCGGAGCATGCGCAGGCGGAAGCGCGGCGGCAGTCTAGTGGCGGCGCGTCACAGGCGCTGAGACGCCGCGCCGCGCTCACGGCGCAGGATCAGGTTCTGGCTCGGGTTCCGGCTCGGGCTCGGGCACGCCCGCATCCCCTGCGCGAGCGAAATCCATGTCGACGCTGAAGCGGGCGAAGGCGCGCGTCATCGTTTCGCGCATCTCCGGCGGAATCTCGGGGGACTGCAGCATCGCGGCCGGGTCGCCGGCCTGGGTCAGGTGCAGGCCGTCACCATCGCAGTGGTACGCGTGTCCGATCGACTGCGCGCCGGCCTGCCGCGTTTCGACCGTCACGTGGCCCGGGGTGTGGAACTCGTTGTGCAGCGTGATCCGGTTGTCGTGGCCCGTGTACGTGGTCAGCAGCCGCCCGCCGACCGTGCGCCAGGTGAAACGCGTGCCACCGTTCTTGGTCTGCCGCAGCCAGACGCCGTCGTGGGGGTCGGTCTGCGTGACCACGTCGAGATACGTCAGCGAACCGGTGTGGTCCGGATTCAGCGCGAGCACGCGCGTACCGGACACGTAGCGTGGCGGATCGCCCGCGCCGGTGGCGCTCTGTTCGAAATAGCGGCGCAGCGAATCCTCGGTTTCTTCCCAGCGTCCGGCGGGACACGCGCACAGGCTCGTCGTCGCCGGCTGCGCGGTGATGACGATGTCGCCCAGCTGGCGCGTGCGCGTCGTCGTCCACAGCGCGCGATAGCGCGCCGGCCCGTCGCAGGTGGAGACCGTGGTCAGCGGTGGCCCCCATGCCCCGCGCTCCGCCTTGCGCCAGCGATGGCGCGCATCGTCCGGCAGCGGTGCGTGGGTCAGCGTGTAGACCTTGCCGCGATCGAAGGCGAACACGGCGTTGCCGATCGTGTACGGCGTCGATGGCGGCATGCGCAGGTGGTCGTCGCCGTGGATCGCGATCGTGCCGCCCAGTCGCGGCGTCGACGGCATCGTGCGGCCGTCGGGCATGTGGATCTGCCCATCGAAATACGCCAGCGCGAAATCGCCCCAGTGCGCGGCGTCGATCGCTTCGATGCCGCGCGCCGACGCGATGAAATCGCGCACCGCTTCCGGGCCTTCGGTCTCGCCCAGCCACAGGTACCACGGCACGGCTTCGTAGGTCATACGGTCCAGCGCAATGCTCTGGATCTCCGCATCGAAATTCGGGATGTAGCCCGGGCCGATGCCGGATTTCGCGAGGTACGCGAAATACTCCGCGCTGGCTTCGGTCAGCCAGCCTTCCTCCGGCATCCGCGGCCAGGTGCGGTACTGGACGCAGTGGAAGATCTCGTGCGACAGCACGAACACCAGATCGTTGCCGCCGGCGCGGTGCATTTCCTTGTAGTAGGCGACCGGGCATTCCGGCGCGCGGACCGAGTGCGCGGCGGCGCTGTAGGCGCCCTTGTCGAGGCCGCCGTCGGGGCCGTCTTCCTGCGGCGAGACGTAGCTGGTGAACATGATCGTCACGTTGCCGAGCTGCATGTCGCCGCCCATCGCGTCCATCGCCGTGCCGACCGCAGCGGCGAGTTCGCGGATGCGTCCCGGCAGCGCCGGGCTGTCGGTGATCGGCATGCCGTGCGGATGCACCGCGCGCAGCGTGGCGCTGCCCCCGCGCCAGTGGATCTCCGCGGTCTCGATCGTGTCGCAGTCCTGCGGCGACAGGCGATCGTCGAAATGGCCGAGATACGTCGCGTCCGTGCACTGCCCGAAATCGTCCGCATGCGCGGGCAGGGCGAAGACTCCCGCGAACAGTCCCAGACACAGTGCCAGCAATCCCCACGCCGCACGGATCATCGCGATGCCCCCGGTCAGGTGATGCCGGGGATTCTAGCCCTGCGCGCCGGGGCTTGCGGGACGTCGCCGCCTGTCGCACGCTGGGATCGATGCCATGGAACCGGCATCGCTTTCCTTCCACGCCCACGCAAGGACGACCGTCATGTGGACTTTGCAATCCGTCGACAACCCCACCTCCGCCCCGCTGTGGTTCAGCGACGGCGCGCCCATCAACGCCACGCGCGGCGGCAGCGGCACCTCGTCGCGGCTGATCGTCGGCGGGCAGGGCTTCATCGATTTCACCGACTTCCAGAACGGCTTCCCGACCGGGCCGGTGATGGACTTCGTCAACCTCAACGACGCCACGCTCGACTACACGCCCAACCCCGAGATCGCGATCGGGCTGACGCTGCCGGGCAACGGCAGCTTCACCGCCACCAATCTCGCCAACGATGTCGTCGTCTCCGGCACGATCAAGCCGTTCCCGGTCATCGATCCCGACGACGTCGCGTTCGTCGACCTGATGATCGCGGAGAAGTACATTCCCTACCAGGACATCCCGGACGCGCCGGGCAAGACCGTGCAGCAGATCCAGGCGCTGGGCCTGCAGTATTTCCCGTACACCGCCAGCAGCTTCCAGCTCGCGATGTGCCTGTACGACTGGACCACGGCCTCCTTCACGCGCATGGTGCTGATGAAGATCTTCCAGTACACGGACATCGGCACCGCGCCGTATCCGCTGGACCTCGACAGCATCGCCGATGCGATCTGGGAATCGAACTGGGGCACCTACACCCCGCAGAACGCGGACTACATGCATTCCTTCATGATGGTGCCGGCGTCGTCGCTGGCCGACGTGCAGGCGCAGTTGAACGGCGTGTGGCCGTCGCTGTACCGGCTCAGCCAGACCGAGAACGCGCTGCTCGCCGCCGCGTTCGCCTCGATGCCGCGCACCAGCGTCGTCGCGAAGCCGCAGCTGTACAGCGGGCAGATGGACATCTACCAGCTGGGCATGGCGCACTTCGGCATCGAGTTCCTGCAGTGCCCGCTCAACGCCGGCCCCGCGGGCGTGCCGCTGGAGATCCCGTTCGCCGACGCCATCGCCACCTACATCGTGCCGGGCGCGACCCTCACCACGAAGATGGTCTGGAGCTTCGGCGATTCGATGGACGAGGCCATGCAGTACCAGAACGGCATCGTGCTCGTCGCCAACCCCGCGCCCGGCAGCTCGGTGTGGGAAGCGGCGAGCTACATCACGCCGTTGTCCGACGATCCCACCAAGATCGAGTACACCTTCGCGCCGGGCACCGGCTTCCTCGTCCAATCGGTCGAACCGCAGCAGGTCAACGGCAAGCAGGTCTGGGTGATCACGCTGCAGGTGCAATCGCTGCCCTGAACGGGCCTCGGGGGCGGGCGCCGGCCCGCCCGCGGGGGTGCCGGCGGGGCCGGCCCGGGACGGCCGATTTGCATTGCGGGCCCGCTGGCCCCATAGTGTCGTCCGCTGAATGTCAAGGGTCACCGTGAATCGTGGCCTGTCGCTGTAGACCGAGCTTCATCGTCCCTGCGTCGTTTCCATCGTTTCCTTCCTTGCCGCCAGCTCCTGCCGCCTCGTGCGGCTCCACTCAATCCTGCTCCAAGGAAAAGAACATGTCCCAGAAACAGACCGGTACCGTGAAGTGGTTCAACGACGCCAAGGGCTTCGGCTTCATCACCCCGGAAAGCGGCCCCGACCTCTTCGTGCATTTCCGCTCGATCCAGGGCTCGGGCTTCAAGTCCCTCCAGGAAGGCCAGCGCGTCTCGTTCATCGTGACCCAGGGCCAGAAGGGCATGCAGGCCGACCAGGTCACCGTGATCTGATCAGCGCCCACGCGTGAATCTTCGGAAAGCCCGGCTTCGGCCGGGCTTTCTGCGTTTCGGGGGGAGCGCCATCGTGTCCGCCACGAAGCCACGCACCGCGCCATGCGACGACAGGGCCGCCGGGTATAGTCGCGAAGCCGATGCGGACCCGCGATTCCGCGCAGGGGACATCCCGCCATCGCCCCATCCCCACAAGGAGGTCCCGCCGTGACACCGATGTCGAAACCCGCGATCGCGCTGCCCGTCGATGCTTCCGGTCCGCAGGCGGTGCCGCCGGTCGCCACCGCGGTGCCCGCCTTCATCGGCTGCACGCAGCGCGCCGATGACGGGCATGGACGGTCGCTTGTGGGCACGCCGGTCAGGATCACGTCCCACGCCGAATTCCTGGCGTACTTCGCGGAAGCCGGTGCCGCGTCCGCGCCGGCACGCCCGCAGTACCACCTGGTGCCGCAGGGCGTGCCGCTTGAGAGCATGCCGCTTGAAGGCACGCCGCCGAAGACCGCCGCGCAGCTCGTCATCGGCAATCAGCGTTTCGCCGTGCTCCCGGATCCCGGCACGCTCTACCGCCTGCATCGCAGCGTCGCGCTGTTCTACGCCAACGGCGGCGGCGATGCGTGGATCGTCTCCGCCGGCCTCTGCGGCCCGGCCACCGGCCAGCCGGTCGAGACCGCGTCGACGTCACCGGTCAATCCGAACCTCTCGCTCGCCGCGCTGCTGCAGGCGCTGGACGCGCTGCGCGACCAGACCGAGCCGACGCTGTACGTCTGCCCCGATGCCACGCTGCTGTCGCCGCAGGACAACGCCACGCTGATGCAGGCCATGCTGGCGCAGGCCGACGCGCTGGGCACGGCCCTGTGCCTGTTCGACGTGATCAACGGCGACCACCCGACCGCGGACGGCTACACGCAGGACATCGCGGCGTTCCGGCAGGCGACCGGCAACGTCGGGCTCGACCGCGGCGCGTGCTACTACCCGTTCATCGTCACGAACGGCCTGATCGACGCCGCACTCGACGACGCCATCGACTTCACGCATCTGTTCGGCGGCGACACCAAACGCCTCGCAGCGCTGCTCGAACTCGGCGATGGCCCCGATCCCGCCGTCGCGTCGATCCTCGCCGCCATCGGCACCGCCGCGCCGGCCGACCGTGCCGCCCTGCAAGCAAAGCTGCTCGCGGCCAGCCGCACGTATGCAAGCATCGTGCAGGTCGTGCAGATCGCCGCAGCCACGGTACCCGCCAGCGGCGCGATGGCCGGCGTGTACGCGAACAACGACAACACCCAGGGCGTGTGGACCGCGCCCGCCAACACCGGCATCGTCGGCGTGACCGACTTGCCGTTCCTGTTGAACGACGCGCAGCAGGCCGGCCTGAACGTCGATCCGGTCACCGGCAAATCGATCAACGCCATCCGCGCGTTCACCGGCCGGGGCATCGTGGTCTGGGGCGCGCGCACGCTGGACGGCAACAGCCAGGATTGGCGCTACATCCACGTGCGCCGCACCATGGATTACATCAATGCGACCCTGTGCGAGATCATGCGCGCCTGCGTGTTCATGCCGAACGACGCCAACACCTGGTCGCTGGTGAACATGCAGGCCGCCGCGTTCCTGACCGAGCTGTGGCGGCAGGGCGGGCTGGTGGGCGCCACCGCGTCGGACGCCTTCACGGTGGCGACGGGGCTCGGCACCACGATGACCGCGCAGGACCTGCTCGACGGCTACATGCGATTGACGGCACAGGTGGCAGTGATGAGGCCCGCCGAATTCCTCGTGACCACGCTCGAACAGCAGATGCAGTCGCCGGCCGATTGATGCGTCAGGTGCGCGATGCCTTGCCGTCGCAGTGGTCCTCGACCAGCGTGCAGGTGAACCGCGCCTTGTCGAGCAGGATGCGCAGGCCGGGGAAGCGCAGCAGCGCGTAGCGGTCGTCGCCGCGCACCCGCGCCTCGGCGTCGGCGGCCGACACGGTGGCGTCCGCGTCGACGGCATCGAGCGACGCCTTCGCGAGATGGCGATGGACGTAGAGCCAGCCTTCCCACTGCGCGAGGTCGTCCGCGAGGACGGCGGCCAGCACGTCGTACACGCGCTGCATCGCCTCGGTGAGATAGGCTTCGCGTCCGGCGGAACCGGGCACGATCGCCGCGTGGAAGCGCAAGTGCAGCGAGGCGTCGGGACGGCGCAGGCACGTGACCGGGATGATCGGCGCGCCCGCCGCGTGCGAGAGATACGCGGTGCCCGACCGCGCCGACAGTGTCTTGCCGAAGAACGTCACCGGCAGCAGGTGGTCGTCGCCGCTGCCGGTACCCGTGTTGCCGTCGACGTACAGCACCAGCGGCGTGCCGCGCTTCAGCGCACGCAGCCCCTGCAGCACGCTGTGCTTCTTCTCCGCATCGAGGATGTCGAGCCTGCCGTGCCAGCCGCAGGCCGCGCGCGCCCGCACGGACGCGGCGAGGAAATCGTCGGCCTGCCGCTCCAGCGTGCGGCCGGAGACGAACAGCAGGCAGTCGACGCCGCGCGCCGCGAGCGCCTGGAACAGGAACTTGTAGGACCCGAAGTGGTAGGTGCAGAAGATCTTCGGTGCGCCGGCGCGCCAAGGCAGGTCGCCGCACTCCGATGTGATGTGCGCGTCGCGCAGCATGCCGAAATCGTTCTGGTCCAGCGCGCTCATGCGCTGGTGGTGCAGCAGGCCGCGGATCAGCGCATGCGTCTGCGCCGCATCCAGCGACGGAAAGAAATGCCGCAGGTTGGCGTCGGCGATGTGGAGTGCGTTCGCGAACGCCGCGTCGGCGGTATCGAGCGAGGCAAGTTCCGCGTCGATCCGCGCGAGGACGGCGGCGGATCGCGAAGCGGCGGCGGCCATGCGTGCGGCGGGCGTCGGAGTCGTGTTCGTCGATCGACTGGAACGGCCCGGCATCGATGCCGGGCCGTTCGACAGGCTCAGTAGCTGGCCGGGCACTCCGGATTGCCCACGCACTCGCAGCAGTAGTAGAAGCCTTGCATCAGCGATTCCTTGTCCGGAATCAGCGCCTTCAGCTTGGTGTCGAGATCGCTCAGGCGGAAGGCCGCCTTCTTGTCCAGGACGTCGTTCATTGCAGTCTCCGTGCGATGGTTGAATCCGATGTCGGGCCCGTTGCGGGCCGGCGGCCGATCATCGGTTTCGTCAATCGCGGCTGTCAAGCGCGGGCGCGCCGACGCCGAATCCCCGGCAAGCAGGAGGCGTGCGCGAGGCCCGCGCACACGTCATCCGGGCACCAGGAACGCCTGCATCCGCGCCAGCTCCGCCTCCAGCCCCGCCTTGAACGCGGCATCGCGCGGCGCCTTGCCGGCGACGTAGCCGAAGTCGCTCGCCAGCGCGCCGTCGCGCAGCGAGAGGTTGCCCCAGCCGATCACGCGGTCGTGCCACAGCAGCGGCAGGGCGTAGTAGCCGAGTTTGCGCCTGGGCGCGGGCGTGTAGGCCTCGAAGCGGTAGGTCCAGCCCCAGAGCAGCTCGAAGCGGCGACGGTCCCAGACGATCGGGTCGAACGGCGTGAGCAGCCGCACCGCGTCGTCGGGTGCCCAACGTTTCGACGATGGCGTTTCGTCCGCCGGCCAGTACCAGTCGATGCCGTCCACGCGCGCGGTGCCGAGCCGCTGCTTCGCGCGCGTGAGCGCCGACGCACGCCGCGCTTCCCACTGCGGCACGCCGCCGGCGAGGAAGCGCACGAGCTGCGCCAGGCTCGGCGCCGGCAGCGGCGCGTACTTGCGCACGATCACGTCGACCAGCGCGTCCATGCGCGCGTCCGCGTCGTCGCCGCCGACCGGCGCGGCATCGCCCTCGCGCGGCGCGTAGACGCGCGTGCCGCCGTCGCGCCGCGCCACGCGCAGCAGGCCGCGATGGTGCATGGCATCCAGCAACTGCGTGCTGGCGTTCGACGACCCGCCGAACCAGTTCGTCACCTTGCCGTGCGCGAAATGCGCGTCGACCTCGCGCGGATGCGCGGTGCCGCGTTCGGCGATGAACGCCAGCACCGCGCGCGCCTGCTTCCAGCGCGTGGGCGTCCATGCCGTCCGCGCCGTGCGCGGATGCATCAGCGCGTGGTGCGCGCGCGGCAGGAACCCGTAGTTGACGAAGAAATCTTCCTCGACCGGCAGCGTCGGATAACGGCGCTCCAGATCGCCGGCCCGGTAGTCCTTCACCCGATGCCGCAGCGTCAGGTCCTGTGCCCGCGCCGGCGCCCGGATCGGATCCGCCTGCACGAACCCCAGCCGCTCGATCGCCCGCATCAGCGTCGTCGGCCTGAACAGCGTGCGCGCCACCGCATGGCGGCGCAGATGGTCGAGCGTGAGGGGCATGACGGACGTCGGCGGATGGGAGCGCGGGTCATCTTAGCGCTGTCGCGATGGCGCGCAGGCCTGCCGCTGCCGCCGCGCTTCGGATCAATGCGGATGCGCGCGAAAGACGCCGTCGTCGTCCGGCAGGATGAAGGTGATCGCGTTCACGCCGTCGTTGCTCGGCGCGGGGAACGGGCCGTAGACGAGGCGTTCGCCGTCGCGCAAGTCCGGGAATTCCGCCGGGATTTCGGCCGATGCGCAGATGACCTGGGTTTCGATGTCGATGCCGTCGTGCCCGATCCTGCCGACGATGCATTCGCCTTCCCGTGCGATGATCGCGTCGATCTCGTCCATGGGCAGATCGCAGACCAGGCAGCGCTTCATGCCGTCGTCGAAATGGAAGCTGACGACACTGCCGGGGCTGAAGCGATCGCGGATGGACGTGAGTGCGGCCACGTTGTCGCAGCAGTACCAGCGCGTATCGCCACCGCCGCGTGCGATGCGTTCGAGGACGACCGCGCCTGCATGCTGCAACCGATGCACGACGCCCCAGGCGTCCAGCAATTGGCCTGTGATCGCATCCCGGGTCGACATGGCGGCCATTCTGCATCACGCCGCAGCGTCGATGGCTCGATCACCTCGCAGCGTCCCGAGTAGGGTGGCGGTGAGCGCAGCGAACCCCACCGGAACGAAGCAACGCCCGTTCCGTGGGCATCGCACCGACCATGCCCGGGGCTTCGCTGACACCACCGATGCGGTCACGCCGGATGGTGGGGTTCGCTGCGCTCACCGCCACCCTGCGACGGCCATGCATGCCCCATTCTGGTGCAACGTCGGCCCGCGGACGGCCGCGCTTGCGGCACGAAGGGGCGAGCGTGCCGCTTTTTTCGCCAGCGTTGCCCCTCGAACCGGCAACGATGGCCCTCCGACCGGCATGTGGATGCCCCTTCGACCCGCATTGTTGCCCCTCCGAGGGCCATGCATGCCGCTTCGACGGCCTCGCATGCCCCTTTTTGGTGCAAGGTCGGCACTTCGAGGGGCAGCGATGCCGCTTTTTTCGCCATCGTTGCCGGTCAAAGGGGCAACGTCGGCGCTTCGAAGGGCATCGATGCCGCTTTTTTCGCCATCGCTGCCGGTCGAAGGGCAACGGTGGCACTTCGAGGGGCAACGCTGCCGCCGGGCGGTTGGCGGGGCAGGGAAGGAGCGAGTGGCGTCGAAAGCGGGCGCCGTCCACAGGCGGCGGCGGGTCGGCGCGCATCGCACGGGTGGCGGATTCGGTCCGGTTGACCGTCCGGAGGGGCGTGCGTAGAGTCGATGGCGGTGCTGAACACACCTCTCTCTAGGCGGCCAACCGCCCTCGTCAGTCAGGCGGTTTTTTTGCGTCCACAGGATTCGCGTTGCCCGGATTCGGGCGACGCCTCTCCATGGCCGGGTGGCGCGCAGCCATACAACACCCGAAAGGGGAAAACTGCGGGCCGTCCTAGAGCGGTGTTCAAGCACCCGGCCGCCCCTCTGAACAGGGGGCGCAATCGAACACTCTCTAGGAAACCGACATGCCCGCACGTACCCGCAAGCCGCGTAAAGAGCGGCACCTCACCACCACGTACACCCACCGCGACTATTACGACGACGGCTTCTGGGTCAGGTCGCAAAGCTTCCCCGTCCTCCGCTTCGGCGGTGCCTGGCTCGCACAGGCCGGCTTCGCCATCGGCCAACGCGTCCGCGTGAAAGTCCACAAGCACCGCATCGTGATCGAACCGGCGACGTAGTCGCGCACGACGTCAGCTTGCGGGTTTCCGCTCCGACCACGGCGGGCCAAGGCCCGCCCTACGTCCAACACCACGCGTAGGGCGGGCTCAAGCCCGCCTCGACTTTTGTTGTGTGGATTATTTGATGCTGTTGGGAGTTGGAGTCGGCTTTCCCTCGAGATTGGCTAGGTACATGGCCAATCCAAAATAATCTGATAAAAAAAACCTTACGGAATAAATTTGTAAAAAAAAGAAAATAAGGATGAGCGTGATGCCAATGGATATCTCAAGCGTCGTGTTGGAAGCCGCCATAGATAATATTTGAAATCCGATACCACAAAGAAACTCAGTAAGACGATTTGTTGACCTTATTCTCTTGCCAGGAATTTCAAGACTCGATCTTGTTAGATCAATGGCCTCTTTTCGGCTTGATGTGCTCATTGAGCATGTTTTTTTTGTCAATTCCAGCCTTGCGAGCAGAGAGGTGGATCGAAGTGCTATAGAAAATATCAAGTATGAAAATAGTCTTGTGAATATTACTGATGCGACAACAACGACAGATGCGAAAATAAAATCGCCGATGATGGACTGGCTGAGGAGCTTGCTGGAGGTCGAGGTTATCTCACTCGTTGGTGTCGACCATAAAAAAACAAATAGGCTATCTTTGTTTTTTTCTCTGTTTGCGAGGAACAGAAGAGATGAAATAAGAAAGAGTGCAGCCCTGTGGAAAGGGACCGCACTTGTTACGGTATCTGCATATGATGATGTTGCTGATTCGAGCAAGGACATATTTTTAGGCTACGCTCAGAAACATGAGGTCTCCACCTTTAAGGTCAAAACCCATCGCCTCAACAACCGGTGCTACTATAAGCAAAACTTCGCTTCCATCATGGTGCGGGTGAAGTTCATCTACATCTCCGCGGTTATGCAGAAGTAAATTCACTTCTCTTCCTGTTGAAAGATTCTCGATTTTAGCGCTTGGTTTTGCGAATTTGTTTCCTCTGTCCAGCGCGCGAATTCGCGCTCGTATAGCCATAGCGGGTCCTAGTTCTTTACGAGCAGCTAAGGAATGAAATCGCTTTGCAATCTCTTGCGTGAACTCAAATGGAAGGTATGGCCCTGTGCCGTTTAGTCTTATGTCGACTGTGCTTCCTTTGATTCTATCCGGAGTAATAAGGCCAACCAATTGATCGATTTCTTTGATTATTGCGCGATTTGAATATGCTGTTGCCCAGTGAGAAGGTGGATTTTGAGCGATGTCATCATAAGTGGCGATATCATGCCCTATTTGCTGCGCGTATAGTTGTCTGCTATTAAATTGTGATTCTATTCCTTCGAACTGATCAATTGCCCGATTTGCCGCGTTCTCAAATACGGGTCTAATAGCTTGAGCCACTCTGTCTATTATCTTGTCTGCTCCATCTCGGATGGCATCAAGGAATATTCCGCCCTCTCTAGGGTAGGCTGCTATAAATTCGGTTTCCGGGTATTGTTCATTTTTTAAGCGAGCATGCTTCCAGACCTCGCCATAAGCGTTTATTAGGTATGCGCGATCAATTGCGCGCTGCATGTGTTCATAGGTCTTGGATAAAACGCGAATGGTTACTCGATGCTCGATGGTTATTGGCCCATCAAAATGGACGCTAAATGTCGCCACGTATCATCCCCCTTCCTTCGTTGTGTGCATTCTCGTATGGACTTTTATGGAGCGCTCAATCTACTCACTATTGTAAAAAAAGCGGAACGAGAAACCTGTAATTTTAGACAGGTTGAAAGCCGTGGGGTGGATGGGGCCTGCTATACAGTTTTGCAGAACATAAAAAAGGTGACCCTGAGGCCGCTTTTTTCGAACATCGATTCGCGAGAATCGATCCCATCAAACCCCACCGGATTCCCCTTCTCCTCGTCGATCCTGTAGAGCTTGATCGCACGGGCAACCTCCTTGCCGGTCATCGTGCCTTCCTGCCGCTCGTCGATCGTCGCCTGCTTCACCCCACCCGCGCCCCGATACTCCTCACTTCCACGTCCTGCGTCTGCTGCTGCGTCTGCTCCGGCGCCGCCATGGCTTGCGCCTGCGTCTGCTGCATCGTGTCGTTGACCTGCTGCGAGGCGGTCGTCAGGGAGGTGGCGTTGTCCTGTGCGGCGGGCAGGAAGGCGAGTTTCGCGGCGGGGTCGCCGAGGGCGCCCTGGCCGGCCACCAGGCCGTCGCGCTGGGTGTTGAAGACGACGAAGTCGATGCGGTCCAGTGCTTCGTTCTGGCCGCCCTGCGGGCGCTCGGCGCCGGCGAGGCTGGCGTTGGCGAGGTTCGCGGCGGACTGCTCCAGCCGGTCGCCGGTGAAGGTGCCGGGCGGGATGTTCGGTGAGCGTTCGATCGCGTCGAGCGCCTGCTGGTAGCGCGCGTGGCCCACGTGCTCCGGGTTGCGGATGTCCTGCGTGGTGTCGGCAGGCGGGGCTGCTTTCGGCGCTTCCTTCGGGGTGTCCGGCGCGTTGTCGGAGGTGCTGAGCGTGCGACTGGAATTGCCGATGCCCGGGACTTCCGGCTTGATGGTCTCGTCCAGTTGTCGGCCCGAGGCCGGCGCCCAGTGCCCGGTCATGCCGTCCTGCTTGGGCTCGGGCAGGCCGACGTCGCGCAGGACGCTGTCGGCCAGCGTGTTGGAGTTCTGCACCTGCGGGTCGTAGGGGTAGCGGTCGTCCTTGGTCTTCGCGTTGTCGATCATCTTCTGCCACGTCTGCGACAGGTCGTCGCCGGCGGCGATCGGCTCGCGGTACTGGCGCTGGCCCTTGGCGTTGGCGTTGTCCGGGTGATCCGGATTCGTGGCGTCGTAGGGCAGGTCGGTTTCGACGTGCATCTTGCCGTAGGGCAGGCCGGGCTTTTCGTCCCCGGTCCAGCCGCTGATGGTGTGCTGCTCGCCGTTGCGGTCGGTGTAGAGCAGGAACTTGTGGTGATAGTCCTGCCCCATGACCGACCCGATGTTGCGATAGCCGACTTCGATGGTTTCCTGCCGCGGCGTGTTCGCCTTGTCGCTGCCTTGCTCGTCCATGGCCGGCTCCTTACTGGTTCTTGAGGTGGAGCGCTTTCACTTCGGCCAGCCTGCCGGCGAGGTCGAACTCGAAGGTCATCACGACCGAGCGTGCGTCCGGGTCGAGCATCGCCCGGCCCTTGTCGTCGCGCAGCACAAGTCGGGTCGGCGTGTCCTCGATGACCCTGGTCGTCGGCGACGACGCGAAGGCGGCGGCGACCGCGGCCTTGTCCGTTCCCAGCGGAATGTGCTGCAGCACGATGCCGCTGACGTCGAGTTGCTCGAAACGCACGGGTTTCCGGGAGGCGTAGATCTCTTCCAGCATGGGACGAACTCCTTGATCCATCGTTCGGTTCTGCGTCGGCGCTTCGCGCTGCGACGCGATGCCTGCGCAGGAGGGCAGGGACAGGCCGGCGATGGCGGCCGTCAGGCACAGCGCCCAGCCGGTAGGGTGTCTTCGTGACATCGCGCTCTCCCGTCACATCCTGACGAATGGGGCATCGGCCACGACGCCGTGGCGGCGGCCGGATATTTCGGGACATTAGCGCGTCGGCGCGGGCGATGGAAAGGCGCGGAGCGCTTGCAACGAGGCAAGCCGACAAAAGGAAAGGCGGCCCTTCGGCCGCCTTCCTCATGTCGCACATCGATTCGCGAGAATCGCTCGCATCAAGCGCCGAGCGGATTCCCCTTCTCCACGTCGATCTTGTAGAGCTTGATCGCGCGGGCGACGTCCTTGCCGGTCATCTTGCCTTCCTTCGCGAGGGCGTCGATCGCGGCCTGGGCGATGTAGTAGCGGTCGACTTCGAAGTGGCGGCGGAGGTTGGCGCGGGTGTCGCTGCGGCCGAAGCCGTCGGTGCCGAGGACGGTGTAGCGCATCGGGACGAAGGCGCGGATCTGGTCGGCGAAGGCGCGGACGTAGTCGGTGGCGGCGACGGCCGGGCCCTGGCGGCCTTCCAGCAGTTCGGTGACGTAGGGCTTGCGCGGCGTCTTGGCCTCGGGATTGAGGCGGTTCCAGCGTTCGGCGTCGAAACCGTCGCGGCGCAGTTCGGTGAAGCTGGGGCAGGACCAGATGTCGGCGGTGACGCCGAAATCCTTGTCCAGCAGCTCGGCCGCGGCGATGGCTTCGCGCAGGATGGTGCCGCTGCCCAGCAGCTGCACGCGCAGTTCGCCCTTCTTCGGCTTGCCGGCGTCCTTCAGCAGGTACATGCCCTTGATGATGCCGTCGGCCGCGCCTTCCGGCATGTCCGGATGGGCGTAGTTCTCGTTCATCAGGGTGAGGTAGTAGTACTCGTCGTGCTGTTCGTTGAGCATGCGCTGCATGCCGTGCTGCAGGATCACGGCGACCTCGAAGCCGAAGGTCGGGTCGTAGGCGCGGCAATTCGGGATCGCGCCCGCGAGCAGGTGCGAGTGGCCGTCCTCGTGCTGCAGGCCTTCACCGTTGAGCGTGGTGCGGCCGGCGGTGGCGCCCAGCAGGAAGCCGCGCGCACGCATGTCCGCCGCCTGCCACGCGCTGTCGCCGATGCGCTGGAAGCCGAACATCGAGTAGAAGATGTAGAACGGCAGCATCTGCAGGTCGTTGGTGCTGTAGCTGGTGGCCGCAGCCATCCACGACGAGAACGCGCCGGCCTCGGTGATGCCTTCCTCCAGCACCTGGCCCGCGGCGTCTTCGCGGTAGTACATCAGCTGGTCGCGATCGACCGGCTTGTACTTCTGGCCGTGCGGCGCGTAGATGCCGATCTGGCGGAACAGGCCTTCCATGCCGAAGGTGCGGGCTTCGTCGGCGACGATCGGCACGCAGCGCGGACCGACGGCCTTGTCGCGCAGGATCACGTTCAGCGCCTGCACGAACGCCATGGTGGTGCTGATCTCGCGGTCGCCGGTGCTCTTGAGCAGGCGGTCGAAGACCTCGAGCTTCGGCGTCTCCAGCGACTGCGTGGCCTTGCGGCGGCGCTGCGGCAGGAAGCCGCCCAGCGCGCCGCGGCGCGACAGCATGTATTCGACTTCCGGCGACTTCGGGCCCGGGTGGTAGAACGGCACCGCGCCGTCCTTGAACTGCTCGTCCGGGATGTCGATCTTGAAGCGGTCGCGGAACGCGCGCACGGCGTCGTCGTCGAGCTTCTTGGTCTGGTGCGTGGGGTTGAGCGATTCGCCCGAGGCGCCCATGCCGTAGCCCTTCACCGTCTTGGCGAGGATGACGGTGGGCATGCCCCTGGTCTCGACCGCGTTCTGGTACGCGGCGTAGACCTTGTGTGGATCGTGGCCGCCGCGGTTGAGGCGCCAGATGTCCTCGTCGCTCATGTTGGCGACCATCGCCGCGGTCTCGGGATACTTCCCGAAGAAGTTCTCGCGCGTGTACGCGCCGCCGAAGGCCTTGCAGTTCTGGTATTCGCCGTCGACGGTTTCCATCATCAGCCGCTTGAGCTGGCCGGTGTTGTCCTTGGCCAGCAGCGGATCCCAGTAGCTGCCCCACACGGTCTTGACCACGTTCCAGCCGGCGCCGCGGAACTGGCCTTCCAGTTCCTGGATGATCTTGCCGTTGCCGCGCACCGGGCCGTCGAGGCGCTGCAGGTTGCAGTTGATGACGAAGACGAGGTTGTCCAGGCCTTCGCGGCCTGCGACCGAGATCGCGCCGAGGCTCTCGGGCTCGTCGCACTCGCCGTCGCCCATGAAGCACCACACCTTGCGGTCGGACTTCGGCATCAGGCCGCGGGCTTCGAGGTACTTCCAGTTGCGCGCCTGGTAGATCGCGCCGATCGGGCCCAGGCCCATCGACACGGTCGGGAACTGCCAGAAATCGGGCATCAGCCACGGATGCGGGTAGGAGCTGATGCCGCGGCCGTCGACTTCCATGCGGAAGTGGTCGATCTGCGATTCGGAGAGGCGGCCTTCGAGGAAGGCGCGGGCGTACACGCCGGGCGAGCTGTGGCCCTGCACGCCGATGAGGTCGCCCGGGTGATCGGCGCTGGGCGCGCGCCAGAAATGGTTGAAGCCGACGTCGTAGAGCGTGGCCGACGAGGCGAACGAGGCGATGTGGCCGCCGAGGTCGCCGGGCTTGCGGTTGGCGCGCACCACCATCGCCATCGCGTTCCAGCGGATCATCGAGCGGATGCGCCACTCCATGTGCGGGTCGCCCGGCATGCGCGGTTCGAGGTGCGCCGGGATGGTGTTGATGTACTCGGTGGTCGGCGCGAACGGCAGGTGCGCCCCGGCGCGGCGGGTCAGCTCGACCATGCCTTCAAGCAGCTGGTGCGCGCGATCGGCGCCGTCGGCGTCGATGACGGCCTTCAGCGACTCGATCCACTCGCGGGTCTCGGTCGGATCGGGGTCGTTCTGCAGCAGTTCGTTCAACCAGCTCATGGAAGCTCCGCGTGCGGCCCGGGGCCGCCGAATGGGGGATCGTCTGTTGGGTTCGTCGTCTAGAGCATCGATTCTATCAGCGGCATCCGGCCCCGCTCCGTACGGGGGCGTGCGGTGGGCGCGGGTGGTTGCGGGAATTCGATTGCAGGGCGCGTATTGAGATGCTGTCGTGCTCACGGGCCGCGCGCCGCAGATTGCTCCCGTGCGTAACTCAGGTACGGGTAGTCGGAGGCCTCGGCGACCAGCCCCGCTCGTACCGGATTGTCGAGGACGTACCGCGCAATGCGGTCGAGGTCATCCACATGTCTGACAGCACGGTCGTGGAAGCCGGGCATCCAGACCGCCCCTCGGCGCATGTCGACCCGATTCGCTGCGGTGGCGGTGATGCATTTCATCCGCCGCACAATGGAGGAGAGCGACTCGGTGGCGCCGAGATGGATGAGGGCGTGCAGGTGATCCGGCATCAGGACCCAGCAAAGAAGCCGAGATTCCAGCCACAAGCCTTCCTGGATGAGCGCATCGACCGTGGCAATCGCGGTCGCATGGTGAGCGAAGCGGAGTTCACGGCCCGTGGTCACGGTCGTGATCAGGTAGGCATGGTGTGGAAGTGAGCGTCGTCCCGCCCGCAGGCGACGATAGCCGGGATCGTGAAGCGGAACTGTCATGCTCCAAGCATGACGAAGCCGGCATCGCGCTTCAGTCGGAAACGATCGCATTCCGGATTAGGAAAAAACCGATCGGGATGTCGGGCGATGGCGAGGGGCGGCAAAAAGCTGTCGCGGCTCACGCCGCTCCCACAAACAACGCTGCGGCGGAACAGTGCACGGTGCTGGTGTTCCTGTGGGAGCAGCGTGAGCCGCGACAGGCTGCTGCCATCGCTTGATTGCCAGTATTGCCTCAATTCTTTCGCATCGCGCCGGCAAGCGTCCGGAAGCCGGCATCGCGCTTCAGTCGGAATCGATCGCATTCCCGATTCGGAAAAAGCCGATCGGGATGTCGGGCGATGGCGAGGGGCGGCAAGAGCTGTCGCGGCTTACGCCGCTCCCACAGAGGAAGGACTTCCATGGCACGCCACTCGTGATGGCGCTTTTTTGTGGGAGCGGCGTAAGCCGCGACAGGTTGCAGGTATCGCTTGCTCGCCGGCCCCTCAATCCTCCCGCATCGCCCGCCGGTTGGAGGCTTCGATGTCGCCGCGTTGCTGGCGGATCTGGGCGTCGACGGCGGCGATCGCGGTCATGTTGACCACGCGGCGCGGGGTGGAGGCGGGGGTGAGGATGTGCGCGGGCTGGTCGAGGCCCATCAGGATCGGGCCGATGGCGACGCCGTCGGTCATCACGCGCACCATGTTGTAGGTGATGTTGGCCGCGTCGAGGTTGGGCATCACGAACAGGTTGGGGCGGCCGCTCAGCGTGGTGTGCGGGAACATGCGGCGGCGCAGGCCTTCGTCCCACGCGGTGTCGGCCATCATCTCGCCGTCGATCTCCAGCTTCGGCGCGCGGCGGCGCACGATCTGGTAGACCTGCCGCATCTTCGCCGCGCTGGGGTTGTCGTGGCTGCCGTAGTTGGAGTGCGACAGCAGCGCGACGCGCGGTTCGATGCCGAACAGCTTGAGGCGGTAGCTCGCCATCAGCGTGGCCTCGGCGATCTGTTCGGCGCTGGGGTCCACCTGCACGTGGGTGTCGAGGAAGAACCACACGCCCTGGCTGTTGATGACGCCGGTCATCGCCGCGGTGCCGGACACGCCGCGGTCGAAGTTGAAGATGCTGCGCAGGTAGCCGAGCTTCTTGTGGAAGCGCCCGACCAGGCCGCAGATCATCGCGTCCGCTTCGCCGCGTTCGACCATCAGCGCTGCGATCAGCGTCGAGCGCGAACGGATGAGGTTCTTCGCCGCCGCCGGGGTGACGCCGCGGCGTTCGGTCAGCGCGTGGTACTGCTGCCAGTACTCGTTGAAGCGCGGGTCGTCGTGGATGTTGGTGAGGTCGAAGTCGACGCCCGGGCGCATGCGCAGGCTGAGGCGCTGGATGCGCGCGTCGATGACGTCCGGACGGCCGATCAGGATCGGCCGCGCCAGGCCTTCGTCGATCACGGTCTGCACCGCGAGCAGCACGGTTTCTTCCTCGCCTTCGGCGTAGACCACGCGCTTGGGATCGCGGCGGGCGCGGTCGTACACCGGCTTCATCAGCAGGCCGGTGCGGTAGATGAATTGCGCCAGCTTCTCCTCGTACGCCGGCATGTCGACGATCGGCCGCTGCGCGATGCCGGAGTCCATCGCCGCGTTCGCCACCGCCGGCGCCAGTACCGTGAGCAGGCGCGGGTCGAACGGGCGCGGGATGATGTATTCGGCGCCGAAGCGCGGCACTTCGCCGCCGTAGGCGCTGCCGAGGTCGGAGGCTTCCATGCGGGCGAGCTTCGCGATCGCGCGCACGCAGGCGAGCTTCATCGCCTCGTTGATCTCCGTCGCGCCCACGTCCAGCGCGCCGCGGAAGATGTACGGGAAGCACAGCGCGTTGTTGACCTGGTTCGGGTAGTCGCTGCGGCCGGTGGCGATGATGCAGTCCGGGCGCACGCGCTTGGCGTCTTCGGGCAGGATCTCGGGATTGGGATTCGCCAGCGCGAGGATGATCGGCCGCTCGGCCATCGTCGCGACCATCTCCGCCTTGAGGATGCCGCCGGCGGACAGGCCGAGGAAGATGTCGGCGCCGGCGACGATGTCGGCCAGCGTGCGCTTGTCGGTGTCGCGGGCGTAGCGCGCCTTGTCCGGATCAAGGTGCGGGCGACCGGTGTAGAGCACGCCGTCGCGGTCGACCGCGAGGATGTGCTCGGGCTTCATCCCCAGCGCGACCAGCATGTCGAGGCAGGCGATGCCCGCGGCGCCGGCGCCGGAGGTGGCCAGCTTCACCTCGCCGATCTGCTTGCCGACGACCTCCAGCGCGTTGAGCACGGCGGCGCCGACGATGATTGCGGTGCCGTGCTGGTCGTCGTGGAAGACCGGGATGTTCATCCGCTGGCGCAGCTTGCGCTCGACGATGAAGCACTCCGGCGCCTTGATGTCCTCGAGGTTGATGCCGCCGAAAGTAGGTTCCAGCGAGGCGATGATGTCGACCAGCTTGTCGGGATCGCGCTCGTTCACTTCGATGTCGAACACGTCGATGCCGGCGAACTTCTGGAACAGCACGCCCTTGCCTTCCATCACCGGCTTGCCGGCGAGCGGGCCGATGTCGCCCAGGCCCAGCACTGCGGTGCCGTTGGTGATCACCGCGACGAGGTTGCCGCGCGCGGTCATCTCGCTGGCGGCGTTGGGGTCGGCGACGATCGCCTCGCAGGCGTAGGCCACGCCGGGCGAGTAGGCCAGCGACAGGTCGCGCTGCGTCACCAGCGGCTTGGTCGGCGCGACCTTGATCTTGCCCGGCGGATCCTGGCGGTGGTACTCGAGGGCGGATTCTTTCAGGTCTTGGGACGCGTCGTGGTCGGACATCGCGGTGGATCCAGGGGCCGGGGGGCCATTCTAGTGGAAGGGGTCGGGCGTGGAGGCAGTCAATCCTCGTCGTCGAGCGTACGCTGCGCCGGCGTATGGAAGGCCGGCTCCGGCGCAGGCGGCAGCGCGCCCGCGGGCGGCGGGCCGGCGGCCAGCTCCGCGCGCAGCCGCGCGAGGTCCAGCCCGCCTTCCCAGCGCGAGACGACCAGCGTGGCGACGCCGTTGCCGATGAGGTTGGTGATCGCGCGCGCCTCGCTCATGAAGCGGTCGATGCCGAGGATCAGCGCCAGCCCCGCGACCGGCACCGACGGCACCACCGCCAGTGTCGCGGCGAGGGTGATGAAGCCGGCGCCGGTGACGCCCGACGCGCCCTTGGAGGTCAGCATCGCCACCAGCAGCAGGCTGAGCTGCTGGCCGAGCGTGAGCTCGATGTTCATCGCCTGCGCGACGAACAGCGCGGCCATCGTCAGGTAGATGTTGGTGCCGTCGAGGTTGAACGAATAGCCGCTGGGCACCACGAGGCCGACCACCTGCTTCGGGCAGCCCAGGCGCTCGAGCTTCTGCATCAGTGGCACCAGCGCCGATTCCGACGACGACGTGCCCAGCACCAGCAGCAGTTCGTCGCGGATGTAGCGCAGGAACCGCAGGATCGAGAAGCCGGTCAGCCGCGCGACGGTGCCCAGCACCAGCAGCACGAACAGCGCGCAGGTGGCGTAGAAGCCGAGCATCAGCTTCGCCAGCGGGCCGAGGCTGTCGAGGCCGTACTTGCCGATGGTGAAGGCCATCGCGCCGCCGGCGCCGATCGGCGCCAGGCGCATGATCAGCGCCATCATCCGGAAGAAGGTTTCGGACAGCGCGTCCAGCAGCGCGTGCACCGGTCGCGCGCGTTCGCCCAGCGCATTCATCGCGAAGCCGAACAGGCAGGCCAGCAGCAGCACCTGCAGCAGGTCGCCGTCGCCGGTGAAGGCGTCGACGAAGGTCTTCGGGATGATGTGCAGCAGGAAACCGACGGTGGTCTGCTCGTGCGCCTTCTGCGCGTAGTCGGCGACGGCCGCGGCGTCGAGCGTCGCCGGGTCGACGCCGAAGCCGGCGCCGGGCTTCCACAGGTTCACCACCAGCAGGCCGATGGCGAGTGCGAAGGTCGAGACCACCTCGAAGTAGAGGATCGCCTTGGCGCCGATGCGGCCGACGCCGCGCAGGTCGGACGCGCCGGCGATGCCGGCGACGACGGTGAGGAAGATGATCGGCGCGATCAGCATCTTCACCAGCGCGATGAAGCCGTCACCCAGCGGTTTCAGCGCGACGCCGGTCGCCGGCGCGACGTGGCCGATGGTGCCGCCTATTGCTATCGCGGCGATCACCCAGAGGTAGAGGCGGCCGGCGCGGGGCGCTGCGGAGGATGCGGTGGCGGTCATGAGGGCCGGACTCCGTGTCGGCATGCACTGCGCATCACACGCCGAGCCCCAGCACGAGGTCATCGGCGTCGACGCGGTCCAGCCGGATCTTGTTGGCGAACAGCGAGAACGCGAGCATGCCGGCGAGCCCGTTCGCGCGCCGCATCCACGGCGGCACGTAGTGAGGTGGCGCGACGACGCCGGCGTCGAACATCGGCTGCAGCGCGAACACGTCCTCCAGCGCCAGCTTGCCGGCGAACAGCTGGCGCGCGATCGACAGCTTGCGGTGGCGCAGGCACCAGCGGAAGAACGTGTGGACGCTGAGCAGGCCGTGCAGGTAGACGGTGTCCTTGGTGAACGCCGCGCCGCCGCCCAGCGGCGCGCCGCGGAACACGCGCTGCGTCGACGAGAAGCTGTCCTCGGGCGTCTGGCCGGCGTCGAGGAAGAAGCGGAACACCTGCACGAAGTCGGCGCCGTTGATCGCCATGTCGATGGCGACGATGCGCAGGCTGATGCGCTTCATGCGCTCGATGTCCATCGAGCCGGAGATCAGCTCGGCGAACGTCGCCAGCCCTTCCTGCGTGGCGGTCGTGCGCGGCGAACCGCGCGCCAGCGACGGTAGCTGCGGCTGTTCGCGGCCGTTGAGGCCGGTGAGCGTGTGCACGAACGCTTCGTGGACCAGCAGTTGCTGGTGGTCGTAGTCGCTGAAGCCGGTGTTGGTGCGGATGCGGATGCGCGTGGAACTGGCGGCGGCCTTCGCGATCAGGTCGGGGTCGAGTTCGACCTGGATGCGATGGTCGACGAAGAACGCGTCGATCTCCGGCTGCAGCAGGTCGCGCAGGGCCTCGGCCGACATCACCGCTTCCGGTTCGATGTCGCGCAGCTCCTGGTCCATGTCGTCGGCGAGGCCGATGAAATGCTGTGCCGCTTCGAGGTTGGTCGGGCCGTCGCCGGGCAGCATTTCCACCGGCCGGCCGTAGAGCCGCGTCGAATACGCGGTCATGCGGTAGGTGCCGGCGGCATCGAGCAGGCGCGTGGCGATGCGCCAGCTCTCGGCGGTGGCGAGCAGGTAGCGGCCGAGCGGATGGTCGGCGTCGGCGGCCTGCGCGATCGCCTCCAGCTCGGCGCGCACGTCGGTGAAGTCGGTCTTCGCGTAGGCGACGCTCGGCAGGTGGATGCGGCCGATCTTCCACGCCGCGAGGAAGGTCTCCTGCGCGCTGGCCGGCCAGCTGACGGTGTCGAGCAGGCGGATGCCGCGCACCGCCGCGACCAGCCGCGCGTCGAGCGCGACGTGGTGGGCGATGGCGTCCGCCTCGGTCATGCTGATGTTCCTGTCATCCCGAGCGCAGCGAGGGACCTGCTTGGTCCTTGCGCTTGCGGAAAAGCAGAAGCAGGTCCCTCGCTGCGCTCGGGATGACAACGGCAAGGACGCATGGCGTCAATGCCGGCCATATTTGTCGTCCAGCCGCTTGTTGAGCGCCTTGCCCTGCACCCGCGCGTCGGATTTCTGCGCGAGCCGCGTGGCGAGGCGGTCGGCCGCGCCGGCGACCTCGTCGCGCAGCTTCAGGTAGTTCGCGAAGCGGGCGGCATCCAGCGTGCCGGCCTCGATCGCCGCGCGCACGGCGCAGCCGGGCTCCTTCGCGTGGCGGCAGTCGCGGAACTTGCAGGTGCCGGCCAGCGCCTCGATGTCGGCGAAGCCGCCGTCGGCCAGGGTTTCCTCGCCGGTCGGCTTCAGCTCGCGCATGCCCGGGGTGTCGATCAGGCAGGCGCCGGACGGCAGCGGGATCAGCGTGCGGAACGTGGTGGTGTGGCGGCCGCGGGCGTCGCTTTCGCGCACCTCGCCGGTCTTCATCTTCTCGATGCCCAGCAGGGTGTTGGTGAGCGTCGATTTGCCGGCGCCGGACGAGCCCACCAGCACCGCGGTGCGGCCCGGACCCAGCCACGGGTCGAGCGCGGCGACGCTGGCGCGGTCCTTGGCGTTCACCGCCACCGCGACGATGCCCTGCGCGGCGAGTTCGGCCAGTGCGGCGAGGCCGGCACTGGCGTCGCTGCCGTCGCGGTCGGCCTTGGTCAGCACGACCACCGGGGTCGCGCCGCCGCCGCCGACCAGCAGCAGGTAGCGCTCGATCCGGCGCGGGTTGAAGTCGGCGTCCAGCCCGCAGACCACGAACACGGTGTCGATGTTCGCGGCGATCAGCTGCTGGTGGTAGTGCTCGCCGGCGGCGGCGCGCTTGATCGCCGTGCGCCGGGGCAGCAGCGCGACGATCCGCGGCTTCGGGCTGGCGTCCTCGACCAGCGCCCAGTCGCCGACCGCGGCGCGGTCCTGCGGCGGGAACCGGCGGCGGGCCCATTCCGGCGGCGATTCCACCGCCAGCGCGTGCCCGGGGGCCTCGGCCACCACGTAGCCGGTGCGGTGCTGTTCGATCACCCGGGCCGGGCGGGCCTGCGGGTGGGCGGCGAGGACCGCGGCCCAGGCCGGGTCGTCGACGGCGCCCGCGCCGGGGCCGGCGAAGGGCCAGCCGATCGCGCCGAGGGCGTCCGGGCCGGGGGCGGGGGCGGTCAAGCGGTGCGGGGGCGGGCAGGCATCGGGGGATTCTATGCCGCACCGGGCCGTCGAGGGGATCAGGCGGGCGTGGCGCACCGCCGGAGACAGGCGGCGCCGGGCGATTTCCGCTAGTCTTTCCGCACTTTTTTCCGTGCCCGCCGTGATGTCGCCTTCCAGCCCCAAGCCCAGTCTCAAGACCCGTGAACGCCTGTCCGAAGTCCGCTACGAGATCCGCGGCGAACTGGCCCGGCGAGCCCGCGAGCTGGAAGGCCAGGGCCGGCAGCTGATCAAGCTCAACATCGGCAACCCGGGCGCGTTCGGGTTCCGCGCGCCGGAGCATCTCCAGCGCGCGATCGCCGACCACATCGCCGCCACCGATCCCTACACCCACCAGCAGGGCCTGCCGGCCGCGCGCGAGGCCATCGCCGCCTTCCACAAGCAGCGCGGTACGCCGAACGCGTCGCCCGAGCGCGTGTTCGTCGGCAACGGCGTGAGCGAGCTGATCGACCTGTCGCTGCGCGCGCTGCTCAACCCGGGCGACGAAGTGCTGCTGCCGTCGCCGGACTACCCGCTGTGGTCGGCCGCGACCATCCTCAACGACGGCCGCCCGGTGTACTACCGCTGCCGTCCCGAGAATGGCTTCCTGCCGGACCCGGACGAGATCGCGTCACTGGTCTCCTCGCGCACCCGCGCGATCGTGCTGATCAACCCGAACAACCCGACCGGCGCGACCTACCCGCGCGCGATCCTCGAACGCATCGTCGCCATCGCCCAGAAGCACGACCTGCTGCTGATGGCCGACGAGATCTACGACCACATCCTGTACGACGGCGCGTCGTTCCAGCCGTTGGCACCGCTGGCCGGCGACCATCCGTGCCTGTCGTTCGGCGGCCTGTCGAAGGTGCACCGCGCCTGCGGCTGGCGCGTGGGCTGGGCCGTGCTCAGCGGCGATCCGCTCGCCAGCGGCGAGTTCCACCACGCCATGGACCTGCTCGGCGCGCTGCGCCTGTGCGCGAACGTGCCCGGCCAGTTCTCGATCCATGCCGCGCTGCACGGCGTCGACACCATCAGCGCGCTCACCGCGCCCGGCGGTCGGCTGTACGAGACCCGCCGCGCGCTGATCGAATGCTGCGACGCCAGCGAACACCTGTCGCTGGTCGCGCCCGCCGGCGCGCTGTACGGCTTCCCGGCCGTCGTCGGCGACGCCGCGAAGGGCTTCGACGACCACGCCTTCGCGCTGGAGATGCTGGAAACCGAGGACGTGCTGATCGTGCCGGGCTCCAGCTTCAACGTGCCCGAGCGCAACCATTTCCGCGTGACCCTGCTGCCGGAAGCGCCGGTGCTGCGCGAAGTGTTCGCGCGCATCGACCGCGTGCTGTCGCGCCGCGCCGAACAGGCCCGCGCCGCGCGCGTCGCGGTGGCCTGAGCCGTGGGCGCGGTGCCGGCGCTGCTGGCCGCGGTGCTGGCGGCCGCCGCGCCGACCGGCGACGACGACGGCCGCGCCGCGTCGCCGCCGCTGCGCTATCTCGCCCTCGGCGACAGCTACACCATCGGCGAAGGCGTGCCCGCCGACGGGCGCTGGCCTGCGCAGCTCGCCGCGCGCCTGCGCGAGGCCGGCCTCGCCGTCGACGCGCCGCGCATCGTCGCCACCACCGGCTGGACGACGGACGAACTGTCGTCCGCCCTCGACGCCGCCGAACCGATCGGCCGCGACTGGCAGCTCGTCAGCCTGCTGATCGGCGTCAACGACCAGTACCGCGGTCGCCCGGTCGACGACTACGCGCCCGCGTTCGCCGCGCTGCTCGAGCGCGCGATCGGCTACGCCGGCGGCCGCGCCGACCGCGTGGTGGTGCTGGCGATCCCAGACTGGGGCGTCACCCCGTTCGCCGCGGCGTCGGGCCGCGACCGCGCCGCCATCGCGCGCACGCTCGATGCCTACAACGCCACGGCCGCACGTGTGTGCGCCGAACGCGGCGTCGCCTTCGTCGACATCGCGCCGGTGAGTCGTGCAGTGGGCGCCAAGCCGGCGATGCTGGCCGACGACGGCCTGCATCCGTCCGCTGCGCTGTACGCCGAATGGACACGGGAAGCGCTGCCGGTCGTGCGCCGCCTGCTGACGGACGCGTCGGCACCGTGAGCGCGCCCGCGTTCGCGGCCGGCGAAGCGAAGCGTATAGCCATCGCCTTCCTGCCGGACTTCGCGCTCGGCAACCGCTACGACTACTACTACGTGCAGGGCAAGCTGCGCAGCGATCCGCTGTATCCCGGCGCGCTGGCCGCACTGCGCGGCGGCACCGCGCCGCTGCTCGACCTCGGCTGCGGCCTCGGCCTGCTCGCGCACGCGCTGCGCGATGACGGCCAGGCGATGGCGTATCGCGGCGTCGACACCGACGCGGCAAAGATCACGCGTGCCGCACGCGCCGCGCAACGTGCGGCACTCCCCGACGTCGCGTTCGAGGTGGTCGATCTCGCGCGCACGCTGCCGGCACATCGCGGCAGCGTCGCGCTGCTCGACGTGCTGCAGTACCTCGATGCCGACACCCAGCGCACGCTGCTGGCGGGCGTCGCGGCGATGCTGGTGCCCGATGCGGTGCTGGTGATCCGCAGCCCGGTGGCCGACGACGGCGGCCGCTCGCGCACCACGCGCCTCGCCGATCGCCTCGCGCATCGCATCGGCTGGATGCGCACGCGGCCGCAGGATTACCCGACCCTCGACGGTCTGCGCGCGATGCTCGAAGCGCATGGCCTGCACGTTGACTGCACACCGCTGTACGGCCGCACGCCGTTCAACAACTGGCTGATCGTCGCGCGGCGTTGAGTGCGTGCAGAAGCGCCTCGCTTTTGTGGGAGCGGCGTGAGCCGCGACGCGACTGACTTTCCGGTGCCTGTTGCGCATGCCGATTGCGGATGCCTTTCCGCAAATTCCGTCGCGACTCCCGTCGCTCCCACAGGAAACGCCTGCCGCACTCTGCGAACTCGGTCATGGCGACACATCCTGTGGGAGCGATGGGAGTCGCGACGAACCACAGCCGAGCTTTGCGAAGCGCCTTAGCCCGCCACCGGCAACACCGCGCGATAGCCCAGCGCATCGAGCCGCTGCAGCATCAGGCGCAGCGTCGCGAGATTGCCGCCATGCGGTGCGCCTTCGTGCAGCAGCACGATCGCGCCCGGCGCGAGGTTGCGTTCGATCCGGGTCACCACCTGCGCCGGATCGCCGGCGACGCCGTCGAACCCGCGCGCGCTCCACGCCACGCGCGCCAGCCCGTGCGCACGCAGCGCCGCATGCACGAACGGATTGGTCATGCCGACCACCGACCGGAACCAGCGCGGCGCCTCGCCGGTGATCCCTGCGAGGATGCGCTGCGTCTCCGCGATCTCGCGGCGCAGCCGCGCCGGACCCAGCGCCCAGAACCACGCCGCCGGATGGGTCGCGCTGTGGTTCCCGATGCCGTGGCCGCGACGCACGAGTTCGCGTACCAGATCGGGACGCCGCGCCGCGCGCTCGCCGACGAGGAAGAACGTCGCCTTCGCGCCGTGCGCATCGAGCAGATCGAGCACCGCGGGCGTTTCGTCGGAGGGGCCGTCGTCGATCGTCAGCCAGACCACGCGCTCCGCCGTCGGGAGCCGCGCCAGTGCCGGCCCGAACACGCGCGAGCGCGGCCACAGCGTGCCCCACCAGAACGGGACGTGGCTGAGCAGCATCGCCGGCAGCCCGGCGGCCGTGCCCCAGCGCCACCAGATCGCGATCACCAGCGCCTGCGAGACGACCAGCATCCCGATCCAGGCATGCGGATGCCGCGGCACGCGATGCGGCGCGACGGGCGGACTGGCGGGGACGGGCGGCATCGCGGCATGATGCCATGCCCGTCTCCCGACCCGTGACCGCCATGGCCTTCCGCAATCTTTCCGTCGCCGATGCCGATGCCCGCGCCCGCTCCGGCGCCGTGACCCTCGTCGACGTGCGTCCGCCGGACGAACGCGCCATCGCTTCGGTGCAGGCGCCGTTCCAGGCGCTGGAGGACGGCGGCCTGGAGCGCCTCGTCGAACTGCCGAAGGACACGCCGCTCGCGTTCCTCTGCCATCACGGCGGCCGCAGCGCGCAGGCCGCGATGTACTTCACCCAGCGCGGCTTCACCGATGTCTGGAACGTCGTCGGCGGCATTGATGCGTGGAGCCTCAACGTCGATCCGTCGGTGCGGAGGTATTGAGCGACTGCGCCCGGTTCACGCTCCGTTCGCGGGAGCGCTCCTGCGGCCTCGCGAACCGTGCCGGCATGCGGTATGCGGAAGCGGCGCTGCCCATGCAATGGACACGCCCTCCGTTCTCGACATTCAGTGAAGCAGGCCGGCAGCGATGCCGGCTCTTTTGCATGCGGTTCGCAAGCCGGCGACGGATTCCGGATGTCTACGACGCGAAACGCTCGAAGTAGGACTGGACACCCACCACGAGGATGATCACGAACAGGAGCAGGCCAAGAGCGGCGAAGAAGGTCCTGAAGACCCTGTCGCAGCCATCCCATGCGGCCTGCAGTTCCGAATGGCGCAGGCCGGTGATCAGTTGCAGCAGGCCCGAGAGCGCGAGCCCGCCCGGGAGAGCGAAGGCGATCGCGGCGAGCGTGCCTCCGGGGAGCGGTCGTTGGGGATTGTGCGCGCTCATGCCATGCAGCCAATGCAGGATCCACGCGAACATCAGACCCGCGGCGACGAACTGCAACAAGCCGACGAGACGGATCTGTCGTCGGGTGAGTGGCGGCTTCATGGCGTCAGTTGGCCTGCATCGTGTTCATGTCGGCAGCGGCGGCTGCTGCAGCGACGCCATCAACCGATTCACGTCCGCCCGCGCCATCGACCGCGGGAGGCGGACAAGGAAGCCGCCGCCGCTCAGCGCGATGTCGCCCTTCGCCAGCAGGCCGTCGATCTGCACGTAGACCTTCAATGTGTGGCGGTCGCCGGCGGTGTCGTATTCGACGAACGCCGGTGCGGTGAGCAGGTTGCGGCCGCGCTTGTAGACCCGCGTGGTGCCGTCGGTGCGCACGTGGCGGAAGCCGTGCGCTTTCGCCCAGGTCGCGACGAGGCCGCGGACGTCGCCTTCGCGCTTGAAGGCGATGGTGTCGCACGGGCGTTTCATGCCGCGTGCGACCAGCGCCATCACGTTGACCAAGCCCATGCCGCAGACGGCACCGAAGGCGCCGAAGACCAGCATCGAGGTTGCGATCGGGGACATCGTGGCCTCAGCCTGCCAGCGCCAGATCGTCGAGCATCGCGCGCAGGAAGCGCGCGGCCTCGCCGCCGGTGCAGGCGCGGTGGTCGAAGGTCAGCGACAGCGGGATGACCTTGTGCGATTCGAAGCCGCCGATCACCGGCGTGATCTGATGGCGCGCGCGGCCCGCGGCGACGATCGCGACGCACGGCGGCACGATCACCGGCGTGGCGTAGCGGCCGGCGAACATGCCGAAGTTCGACAGCGAGATGGTGTAGCCGGTGAGTTCCGACGACGGCAGGCTGCGCTCTTCGACCTGCGCGCGCAGGCGGTTCACGCTCTCGCGCACGCCGCGCGCGTCGAGCAGGTGCGCGTTGCGCAGCGCGGGCACGAACAGGCCGTCGTCGGTGTCGACCGCGATGCCGACGTCGACGTGCGGATGCAGCGTGCGGGTCAGCGCGTCGCCGTCGAACCACGCGTTGAGCGCGGGCACGGCCTTTGCCGCGGCGACGATCGCGCGCACCAAGCGCACGGTGACGTCGTTGCCGGGCGTCCACGCCTGGATGTCGGCGTCGTCGCACAGCGTGGTCGGCACCACCTTCGCATGCGCATCGGCCATCACCCGTGCCATGTTGCGGCGCACGCCCTTGAGCTGCTCCGGCTGGCCGGTGACCGACACCGACGGCGGCTGCGTGCGCATGGGTTTGCCGCTGGCGGAGAGCTGGGTGCGGCCCGCGGCAGGACCTGCGGGAGCGGCGTGAGCCGCGACGGGCGCGGGGGGCGTGCCCCCACCCATTCGCGCGATGCGCGAATCTCCCTCCCCCGCATGCGGGGGAGGGTTGGGGAGGGGGGCGCCCGGCCGGGCGGACCCATCCGCCACCGCGCGCTTCACGTCATCCATCGTCACCACGCCGTCGGCGCCGCTGGCGCGCACGCGTGCGAGGTCGACGCCGAGCTTGCGCGCCATCGCGCGCACCGCGGGCATCGCCTTCACGCCGCCGACCGCGACCGCGGCCTCGACGTGCACGGCGTCGGAGCTCTGCATCGCACCGACGACGGTGCCGCTGTCCTCGCGCTTTTCACCTCTCCCCTCGGGAGAGGTCGCCGCGCCCTGCGCGGCGGGTGAGGGTCCGGCTGCCGACGACGTGTCGCGTGCGGACGTACCCTCTCCCCCGGCCCCTCTCCCGGCGGGAGAGGGGGGCGACGCATGGTGATGCCCGGTGTCCTGGCCTTCCGCGCGCTGCGGCAGCGACGGATCGATCTCGAACTCCGCGAGCATGCGGCCGGTGACGACGACGTCGCCCGCGTTGCCGGCGAGCTTCAGCACCTTGCCCGACACCGGCGACGGCACCTCGACCACCGCCTTCGCGGTCTCCATCGACACCAGCGGCGCGTCGAGTCTGATGACGTCGCCCGGCTTCACGAACCACTCCACGATGGTCGCGTCCGGCAGGCCTTCGCCGAGGTCGGGGAGGAAGAAGGTCTTGGTCTGGCTCATGGTGCGGTTCCTTGGATTCGATGGCGCGCGCCGTGCGTCATGTCGAAGGCGCGTCCGGAAGATGCAATGCCTGCTCGATGTAGTCGCGCAGATGTCTGGCCGCGATGTCGTCGAGCGTCCTGAGTTTGATGTGGCGACGGAACTTGCCGCCGCCTTCCAGCACCCGATGCGGGTCGCGGAGTTCCGCGCCGCGGCCGAACTCCATGGTCACGTGGGCGGTATACACGAAGACGCCGCAGAACGGGTCCGGCGCACCGAACAGCAGCCCGCCATACATCACCCGCTCCGTGGCGTCGGGCGCGATCGCGTGCACCGCGGCCCGCGCCGCTTCGGCAACGGGATGGAGCGACGCGTGTGTCAATCGCCAGTCGTCGAGAAGACGTTCGACTTTCCCGTCGCTCATGCCGTTGCAATCTCCAGATGTTCCGACGGGACATGGCCGCACCGTCCGTCCGCGGCTTCGCACCACCACCAGCCGCCGAGTTCCGAATGCAGCATGACCTCGTCGCCCGCATCGACATCGAGTTCCTGCGCAGAGTAGTCGCGCAGCGCTTCGGCGCGACCATCGCCCAGCGGCTTGAGCCAGTCGACGGGCGCCCAGCCGGCGTTGCCGTCGGCGGTCGTGGTCCATGCGAACGCGGGCCATTCGGTGTCGCGCGCGCCGAGTGTCACCACGTCGCCGGCCGCGAACCGGATCGGGTTCGCGTACTGCGTGCGGTAGGCGCGGACGACGCGGGCGCGCGGCATCGCCGATTCACCCCGCCGCCATCGCCCGCTTCGCCGCGGCGACGATCTTCTCGACGCTCGGCAGGTACTTCATTTCCAGGCGGAACAGCGGAATGTGGGTGTCGTAGCCGGTGACGCGCTCGACCGGCGCGCGCAGGTCGTACATCGATTCGTGCGCGAGGCGTGCGGCGATCTCGGCGCCGAAGCCGGCGGTCCGCGGCGCTTCGTGCACGATCACGCAGCGGCCGGTCTTCGACACGGATTCGGCGATGGTGACGAAGTCGAGCGGCTTGAGCGTGGCGACGTCGATGACTTCGGCGCTGATGCCGTCCTTCGCGAGCGCGTCGGCGGCTTCCAGGCATTCCTTCACCTGCGCGCCCCAGGTCACCAGCGTGAGGTCGGTGCCGTCGCGCAGCACGTAGCACACGTCCAGCGGCAGCGCTTCGCCGTCGTCGGGCACGAGTTCCTTGTACTGGCGGTAGATGCGCTTGGGTTCCATGTAGATGACCGGATCCGGGTCGCGGATCGCGGCCAGCAGCAGGCCGTAGGCACGCTGCGGCGAGGACGGCATCACCACGCGCAGGCCGGGCACGTTGGTGAAGATCGCCTCGTTGGCTTCGCTGTGGTGTTCCGGTGCGCGGATGCCGCCGCCCCACGGCACGCGCAGCACCATCGGGCAGGTGAGGCGGCCGCGGGTGCGGTAACGGAAACGCGCGGCGTGGCAGATGATGTGGTCGACCATCGGGTAGACGAAGCCGTCGAACTGCGCCTCCGCCACCGGGCGCATGCCCTGCGCGGCGAGGCCGACGGTGAGGCCGGCGATGGTGGTTTCGTCCAGCGGTGTGTCGAGCACGCGGTCGGGGCCGAAGATCTGCTGCAGGCCGGCGGTGGCGCGGAACACGCCGCCGTTGACGCCGACGTCCTCGCCGAGCACGAGCACGCGTTCGTCGGCGCGCATCTCGTACGCGAGCGCCTGGGTGATCGCTTCGATCAAGGTGATGGGTGCGCCGTCAGCCATGCTTGCGGCCCTCCGCGGCGATGACGGCATCGCGCTGGGCGACGAAGTCCTGCGGCAGTTCGGCGTAGAGGTAATCGAACATCGCGGTCACCGGCTGCACCGGCGTCTCCAGGTAGGCATTGATCTCGATGTCGACGCGCTTGCCGCAGTCGTCGATCCAGGCGGCTTCCTGCGCCTCGTCCCACAGGCCGGCCTGCGTCAGGTACGTGCGCAGGCGCGCGACCGGTTCGCGGGTCCACGCGGCCTTCACTTCGTCGTCGTTGCGGTAGCGGCGCGCGTCGTCGGCGGTGGTGTGGTCGTGCAGGCGGTAGGTCATGAACTCGATGACGCTGCCGCCTTCGCCGTTGCGGGCGCGGTCGAGCGCGCGGCGCATGCCTTCGAGCACGGCGATCAGGTCGTTGCCGTCCACCTGTAGGCAGTGCAGGCCGCCGGCGAGGCCCTTCTGCGCCAGCGTCGGCGCGCCGGTCTGCGCCTTGCGCGGCACCGAGATCGCCCAGCCGTTGTTGATGATGCACTGGACGAAGGGCAGGGCGTAGGCGCCGGCGGAATTGATCGCGGCGTAGGTGTCGGTCTTCGAGCTGCCGCCGTCGCCGCAGCAGGCGACGCCGACGCGCGCCTCGCCGCGCAGCTTGAACGCGAGCGCGGCGCCGGCGGCGTGCAGGCACTGGGTGGAGATCGGCACGCACCAGGCGTAGTCGTGCTTCGGCGCTTCGGCGAAGTCGTTGCCGCGCTCGTCGCCGCCCCAGTACAGCAGGATCTCGCGCGGGCGCACGCCGCGCACGATCTGCGCGCCGTACTCGCGGTAGCTGGGCGCGAACACGTCCTCGCGCTTCATCGACGCGCCGATGCCGACGTGCGTGGCCTCGTGGCCGAGGCAACTGGCGTAGGTGCCGAGCTTGCCGGTGCGCTGCAGGGCGATCGCCTTGCTGTCGAAGGTGCGCACGAACAGCATCTGCTTGAACCAGGGCAGCAGCGTGGCGGGATCGGCGAAGGCGGCGGGGGGCTCGGCGACGAGCGTTCCATCGGGGCCGAGGTATTGCAGGTACTCGATTTCGAAGCGTGCGGCGACGGTCATCGTGCGTCCGGTCCGTGAGCGGTGCGCGGATGATACCCGCAGCGCCGCGGCGACCCGTTGCGCAGCGCGTCATGACGGCCCGCATGCGATGGCGTATGGCGGCGCATCCGCGGAAAACCCCGTGATTTCCGGACAAAAAAGAAGCGCGGCCGGAGCCGCGCTTCTGGGGTGACGCAAGTCTGCCGCGGTTCAGCGACGGCAGTAGCGGTGCTCGCAGATGTCCGGCAGGGCCGAACCGGTGATCGCGCGGGTCACCGTGTTGTTGGCCGTGTTCGGATCCGTGGTGGTCGAAGTCACCGTGGAGGTGACGCTGATCGCCCGCACGCCGCGGCCGGCCAGCGCCAGACCGAAGAACGCGTCGGTGCCCGAGGGCATCGCGGCGCTGGCGGTGCAGGTGAAGCGGAAGCCGGTGCCCACGCTGGCGCTGGTGCAGGTCCAGCCGGCGGCCGGCACGATCGACACGTTGCGCAGCAGCATGTTGCCGGTGATCGTCAGCACCGGCGCAGCGGCGCTGGTCGGACCGGCGTTGTGCACCGCGACCAGATACACGCCGGCGCGCTCGCTGCGGCCGATCATCCGCACCGACAGGTCGGCGCTGTCGTTGGCGACCGTGACCGCGGCGCTGGCGCTGTTGTTGCCGAAGTCCGGGTCATCCGACGCGGACGCCAGCACGCCGGTCATCCGCACGACGCGCCCGGCGACCGCGACCGTGGCCGGGAAGCTCGCCGAGAAGGTCGCATTGCCGCCGACCGGGACATCGGCGGTGGCCGAGCACAGCACGTTGGTGCTGCCGGTGTTCTGCACCGGGGCGGCGCAGCTCCAGCCGGCCGGCGCGGAGAACGTCGGGGTCACGTTGCTGTCGAAGCTGAACATCACGCTGGCGCCGTTCGCGGCGTTCGGGCCGGCATTGGACACCGTGGCGGCGTAGACCGCCGTGCCGCCGATCTGGACGTTCGGCGTTGAGGTGGAGACCACGATCGCGCCATCCGAGGACGCGCGGATCGAGACCGTGCTGCTGGCCTGGTTGTTCGCGGACACGGTGTCGAACGTGGTCGAGGCCACCGTGGCGACCATGCGGACGTCGCGGAGGGCGAGGCTGGCCGCGGGCACGAAGGTCGCGGTGAAGCTGCCCGAAGCGCCGACGGCGACCGGCGTGGCCGTGCAGACGACCTGGGTGCTGCTGGCGGTGGATGTCGGGGCGGCGCAGGTCCAGCCCGCCGCCACGGTCACGCTGGGCGTGATCGCGGCGTCGAAGTCCAGGGTCAGCGTGGCGCTGTCGGCGATGCTCGGGCCGTTGTTGACGACCGACGCGGTGAAGGTCACCGGCTGGCCGACCCGCTCGGCGCTCGCGGACACCGAGGTCGTCACCGCGAGATCGGCGACGGCGCGGACGGAGACGATGGCGGTGGCGGTGTTGTTGTCCTTCACCGGATCGGTGGTCTGCGAGGCCACAGCCACGGCCAGGCCCAGCGACTGGCCGCCGAGCGCGGCATCGGCCGGCACGGTGGCGGTGAAGCCGGCGCTGGCGCCGTTGCCGAAGACCGACGTGGTGCAGGTGACGGTCGTGGTGGTGGCGTCCTGCACCGGGGCGGCGCAGGTCCAGCCCGCCGGGGCGGTGACGCTGGGCGAGACCAGCGCGTCGAACACCAGCGCGAGGCTGGCGAACTGCGCGTCGTCCACGCCGGCGTTGTCGACCGAGACGGTGTACGTGGCGGTGCCACCCACGTCGACGTTGCCGGCGCTGGTGGCGGTGACCGACAGGTCGGCTTCTGCGATCACCTGCACGCTGGCGGTGGCCGTGTTGTCGGCGTTGGCCGGATCGGCCGTCGTCGACGAAACAGCGGCGTTCAGGACGAGGTCGGTGTTGGCCAGGTCGGTGCCGGCGACGACGTCGGCGGTGAAGGTGGCGCTGTCGCCGTTGGCCAGCGACGGCGTGGTGCACGTCACGGTGGTGCTGGTCGCGGTCTGCGTGGCCGCGGCGCAGGTCCAGCCGGCCGGCGCGGTGACCACCGGCGAGACCACGGCGTTGAACACCAGCGCGACCGAGGCCGAGGCGGCGTCGTTCGGGCCGGCGTTGTCGACGCTGACCGTGTAGGTCGCGGTGCCGCCCACGTGCAGGCTGGCCGGCGTGGCCGAGGCGTTGACCGAGAGATTCGCGCTGCGGAACGCGGCGACGGTGATCGCCACTCGGACCGGGTCATGGTCGGAGATGCGCGTCGGGGTGCCGGCGACGCCGTAGTTCAGGACGCTGAAGTCGGCGTCGATGCGGGCGTGTTCGACCGAGATGTCGCTGGCATTCAGCACCATGGCCTCGTTGATCAGGGCATGGTCCAGCGTCTGCGCGTTGCCGTCGAACGTGTACGAGTAGCGCTCGGCCGGGTTGGCGGTGAGCTGCGAACCATCGACCAGCGGGGTGGTGATCGGGCTGGGCAGCCAGGTGATGACCTGGTCGGCCGGCACTTCGTCGCCGCGCACGATGCCCAGCACGTCGACGTAGCCGTCGCTGAACTGGTAGGCGTTGAAGTCGCCGAGCAGCACGATGTGCTCGTTCGGATCGGCCTGCTGCAGCGACTCGACCAGGTTGGCGAGGAACACCGCCTGCTGGCCGCGCTTGTTGCGCACGCGGTCGCCTTCGGTCGGCCAGCCGCTGCTGCCGGCCGTGGTGTCGTCCAGGCCGTTCAGCGAACGCAGGTGGTTGATGATGGCGGTGACCGGATAGCTCGCGCCGTTGTCCTGGTGCACGATCGCGCGCAGCAGCAGCGGAGGGCGGTCGTTGAGCAGGGAGGTGCTGCCGTCCGGGTTGTTGAAGACGGTGGTCTTGCCGTACTGGGTGACGTTGAGCACTTCGACGCGCTGCACGCCGCCGACGAGCTTGGTGTTGACCAGGAAGCCGACGTTGATGCCGCCGACGTCGTTGCCCTGCACCAGGTACGGCACGTAGATCGGCGCGCTGGGGCAGGTGCTGTTGATGCGGTCTGCCAGCAGGCCGATGACGCGCAGGTTCTCGACTTCCACCAGACCCAGGATGTCGGGGGTCTTGAGGTAGCCGCAGATCGCGAGGCTGGCCTTGGTCAGGCGCTTGTCGAGCGCGGCGGCGGTCAGGGTGACGGCGCCGTTGCCGTCGTTGATCTCGTCGAAGAAGCGTTCGAGGTTGAAGCTGGAGATGGTGACGTCTTCGTAGCGCGCATCCGGCACCGGGGTCGGGGTCTTGCCGCCGGTGAGCGTGCCGGAGCCGGCGTCGGGCAGCAGCGCCCACGTGCCGGAGAAGTAGTCGAGCACGCCGGTCATGTTGGCGATCTGGGCGTCGACCTCGGGGGTGAGCGAGGTGGCGCCGATCTGGCCGCGGCTGCGGACCATGATGCGTTCGGCGTTGTGGTCGAAGCGCGGCGGGGTCTTGCCGCCCGGGACCGGGAACAGGTCGAGCACGTCCAGGCCCGGCTCGCGGAACGGACGCGCCACGCCGTCGAGGACGGCATGGAAGACGCCCGTGGTGCTCGCGTTGGCACTGGATTCGGTGATGTTGCCGTCGGTGGGCGCCACCACGCGGCCGCTGGCCATCGTGACGCGCATGCCTTCGAGCTTCTCGGCCGTGCCCGGGGTGGACGCGGGGCCGAAATCGGCCGTCGTCAGCACGACCGGGGCCGGCAGCGGGTTGCCGCTGGACAGCGACACGACCGTCGGCGTCACCAGTTCGGTGATCGACAGCTGGTTGAGGTTGGTGGTCGGGGTGAACTCGCTGACCGTCGCGGTGACGCGCACGCGGTTGCCCACGGCGGCCGCGGCCGGCGGTGCGGTCGAGGTGAAGACGAAGATGCCTTCCGAGGTGTTCGGATCGGCGTCGGCTTCCGCGTCGGGCGCCTGCAGGAAGAAGCCGTTGTTGAACTTCAGCGCGGTGACGATGCCTTCGGTGACGACCACGCCGCCGTTGAGCGGCGACAGCAGACCGTTGCCCTGGATGTCGTGGATCGCCACGACGTTGACGTCGTCGTTGAGGATCGTGCCCAGGCCCTGCGCGTCGGAGACGTTGGCGCCGGTCGCGGAGACGATGTTGACGAAGAAGGTCTCGTCGGGCTCCGACGTCGTGTCGCCGTTCACGTTGATGGTGACGGTGGTCGAGGTCGCGCCCTGCGGGATGGTGGCGGTGCCGCTGGCGGCGACGTAGTCGCTGCCGGCCGTGGCGGTGCCGTTGGCGGTGGCGTACTGGATGGTCACGCCGCCGGCGCCCGCGGGCTGGCTCAGGCCGAAGCCGAAGGTGAACGCGGTGGTGCCGCTGTTGCCTTCGCTGGCGCTGACGTCGTTGATCGCCAGCGCGGGCGTGGCCGAGCCGGTGGTGGTCACCGAGAAGTCGTCGATCGCGAGGCCGTCGTCGGCGCCGGAGGCGTCGGCGTCGACCCAGCGGATGCAGAAGCTCGCGCCGTTGGCGATCGCCAGGCTGCCGATGGTGGCGGTGATCGCGGTGCGATTGCCGGCGGCGTTGCCGTCCTTCGCGCCGGTGGTGGCGGTATTCGGGGTGATGAAGTTCAGCGCCGCGAAGTCGGTCCAGGTGCCGGTCGTGATCGACGTGGCGTCGAGGCTGTACTGGAAGTTGACGTTGTCGACGCGCGCCGCGGTGCCCAGGCGCCACTCTTCGCCGGTGTAGGCGATGTCGAGGCTGCTCAGGGTGGTGGCGGTGTTGTTGGTGAAACAGGCGCCGATGGTCGAGGCCAGCGTGCCGCTGCGCAGGCTGCCGAACGCGCGTTCGGTGCTGCCGGCGGCGCCGTAGCTGAACGTGTCGCCGGTGTTGCTGGCGCCGGTGTCGACGGCGTACTGCTCGTTGTCGCGCGCGCCGCCGCCGGCCTCGTTCAACTGCCAGCCCTGCGGCAGCGCGGTGTTCGTCGTGGAGCCGGCGGTGTTCGACAGCGTGTCGAAGTTCTGCGAGTACGTGCCGCCGGTCAGGCTGACGTTCTGCGCGAGTGCCGGTGCACCGAATCCGCAGAGCAGCAGCAATGGCAGCCCGCAGCGGATGAGGTGCGGCATGGAGCCGGCCGCATGTCTGCGGCCCGAGAAACGAAGCATGGTGATCCCCCGATACCAGATGAGACCCGCGGCAGTGCGCGGGGCCGGCAATTGTGACGGAAATCCTCCCTCATGTGGATTGCATTCCGATGACTGGCGGCGGCGATGCAGCTTGCCCGATCCCCGCGCGATCGTGGCTGGATCGGAGGTGATGCGCGATTTTCGGCGGCACTGTTGCTTCCCCGGCAACGATCGCCCCGGGCGCGGCAGCCGTTCCATACGCTCCTGCGCTACCCTGTATGGATGACCCTGGAACGCAACGAACGTCCGCTCGAAGCGGGCATCCACACCGACCTCGCGGGCCGGATGACCTACGGCGGTTACCTGCATCTGGATCGCCTGCTGACGTCCCAGCACCCGCTGTCGGACCCGCCGCACCACGACGAGATGCTGTTCATCGTCCAGCACCAGGTGGCCGAGCTGTGGATGAAGCTGCTGGTGCACGAGCTGAGCGCCGCGGTCGACCACCTGCGCCACGATCGCGTCTGGCAGTTCGGCAAGGTCGCCGCGCGCTGCAAGCGCGTGCAGGAGCAGCTGACGTCGATGTGGGCGGTGCTGGAAACGCTGACGCCGTCGGAATACATGGAATTCCGCGCCGTGCTCGGGCCGTCGTCGGGGTTCCAGTCGCTGCAGTACCGCACCATCGAATTCCTGATGGGCAACAAGAACGCCGACATGCTGCGCGTGTTCGAGTACGACGCCGAAGTGCAGGCGCACCTGCGCGCGGTGCTGGAAGCGCCCAGCCTGTACGACGAGTTCCTGCGCTACCTCGCGCGCTGGGGCCACGCGGTGCCGGCGGCGCACGTCGAGCGCGACTGGACGAAGGCGCACGTGTCCGATCCGGCGCTGCTCCCGGTGTTCGAGCGCATCTACGAGGACACCGGCACTTACTGGCGCGAGTACGCGCTGTGCGAGGACCTGGTCGACCTGGAGACGCAGTTCCAGATCTGGCGCTTCCGCCACCTGCGCACGGTGATGCGGGTGATCGGCTTCAAGCGCGGCACCGGCGGTTCCAGTGGCGCCGGCTTCCTCAAGCAGGCGCTGGACCTGACCTTCTTCCCGGAACTGTTCGAAGTGCGTTCGTCCGTCGGGCCGGGACGCTAGGCCGCGCATGGACGCCGTGCCGCTGCCGCCGGTCGCGCAGGGACTCGCCTGGGCAGGCGCGGCGGCGGTGCTGGCCTGGGCGGCGCGACGCCTGCCCTGGCACAAGGTGCGCAACGACGCCGAAGCCGTGCGCGTGCTGGCGATCGCCACGCTGCTGCTGGCCGGCATGCGCTGGTTCAACGCCGACGCGCTGCAGGGCGTGAAGCTGCATTTCCTCGGCGCCACCGCGGCGACGCTGATGTTCGGCCCGCGCTTCGCGCTGTGGTCGCTGGCGATGGTCAGCGCCGCGGCCACCGCGATGGGCAGCGACTGGCAGGGCTGGGCCGCGGATTTCCTGGTCTGCGGCGCGGTGCCGGTGCTCGTCACCGAGGCGGTGGGCCGCTTCATCGAATCGCGGCTGCCGCAGAACCCGCTGGTGTATGTGTGGATCCGCGGCTTCCTCGGCGGCGCGCTGGCGATCGCCGCCGCGAACCTGCTGAAGGCGGGCGTGTCCGCGTGGCTGGACGATCCCGCGCTCGCGGCGTACCTCGCGGCCACGCCGCCGATGATGTTCGGCGAAGGCTTCTTCTGCGGCGGGACGATGGCGCTGGTCGTCGTCTACCGACCGCAGTGGTGCGCCAGCTTCGACGACGCACGCTACCTGCGTTCGCGCTGACGCCGCGGCGCGCCGGCCCGACCAGTCGAAGCCGGCCAGTCGACGCGGGCCTGTCGACGCCGCCTTGCCGACCGTGGCGATCCGCCGTCCGGCGTGGACGCGCGGCCGGGCGGCCGGCATCCTGCACGAGACCGGCCTGCTGCGGCGCAGCAGGCGCCGCGGTTTGACGCCCGGAACCCGGTCGGTCATCCTCCGGCGGCCCGCCCCGCGGCGCGGCTTCGATTCCCGTTTCCATCGCCAGCAGAGAGAAACCGCATGAGCGGAGCGTCCGTTTCAGACGACCGAACCCAGGTCATTCCCGACTTCCAGCAGGTCCTGGGGCATCCCAGGCCGCTGTGGATGCTCTTCATGTCCGAGTTCTGGGAGCGCTTCGCGTTCTACGGCATCCGCTGGGCCATGACGCTGTACATCGTCGCCCAGTTCCACGGCGGCGATGCGTCCGGCGAGAAGCCGGCCAGCGAGCTCTACGGCGCCTACCTGGCGCTGGTCTATGCCGGCGCGATCTTCGGCGGCTACGTCGCCGACAAGCTGATCGGCTACCAGCGCTCGATCCTGCTCGGCGCGGTGATCATGGCCATCGGCCTGTTCATGCTGGCGGTGCCCACCGAGACGGTCTTCAAGCTCGGCCTCGCCACCATCATCGTCGGCAACGGCCTGTTCAAGCCGATCATCTCGACCATGGTCGGCAAGCTCTACATGCAGGGCGATGCGCGCCGCGACGCCGGCTTCACCATCTTCTACATGGGCATCAACCTCGGCGCGTTCCTCGCGCCGCTGATCACCCAGTACCTGGCGAAGAAGGTCTTCGGCGCCGAGATGCCCGCCTACAAGGTGGTGTTCATCGCCGCCGGCATCGGCATGCTGGTCAGCCTCGTGTGGTTCTGGTTCGGCCGCAGCCAGCTCAAGGGCATCGGCCTGCCGCCGCCGGAAGCGACCAGCCTCAAGCGCGTGGTGCTGGTGGCGATCGGCGCCGCCGCGGCGATCCCGGTGTTCTACGCGCTGCTCACCATCGACGCCACGGTGCTGCAGTACATCCTGATGGCGTTGCTGGTCGGCCCGGCCATCATGCTGCTGGTCGAAGGCATCCGCGAAGGCAACGTGCCGCGCGACAAGGTGATCGCGATGCTGATCATCCTCGCCTTCAACGTGTTCTTCTGGTGCTTCTTCGAGCAGGCCGGCAGCTCGTTCAACTTCCTCGCCGAGAAGATCGTCAACCGCGACATCGGCATGCACGGGCTGTTCAACACCTTCGCCGGCGAGCCGGCGTTCCCGGTGTCGTGGTTCCAGAGCGTGAACTCGGTGGCGATCATCACCCTCGCGCCGATCATCGCGTGGATCTGGGTGAAGATGGGCCGCGCCAACCCGTCGATCCCGCGCAAGTTCAGCCTCGGCCTGATCTTCAACGGCCTGGCCTTCCTGCTGCTGATGTTCGCGCTGACCAAGCTGATCGGCGACGACGGCAAGATCCCGTTCTGGACGCTGTTCGCGGTGTACTGGATCCAGTCCGTCGGCGAGCTGTGCCTGTCGCCGATCGGCCTGTCGATGGTGACCAAGCTGGCGCCGCAGCGCCTCGCCGGTTTCGCCATGGGCGCGTGGTTCCTGTCGATCGCGATCGGCAACAACCTCGCGGGCATCTTCGCCGGCCACGCCAGCGGCGAGGGCGGCATGACCACCGGTTCGGCGCTGGCGGCCTACACGATGGGCTTCTACATCCTCGCCGGCGCCGGCGTGCTGCTGTTCGTGGTCGGCGGCCTGGTCAACAAACTGATGCACGGCGTGAAGTAAGCTGGTGTCGCGCCCGGCTTGCCGGGCTGCGTGAGGTGCAGGGAAACGGGTCCGTGCATGCGCGGGCCCGTTTTCCGATGAGGGGACGCCGGGGGGATGCCGGCGGGAAGTCGTTCACGAAGGATCGAGGGGTGTCGTCCACGGGCCGCGCGGCCCGAAGCAGGGGAGATCCGCGATGCAAGCTGTGAACCGGCCATCGACGACGTATTGGGTCGTCGCGATCCTGATGCTGGCCTGGAACCTGATGGGCGTGATGGCCTACATCGCGCAGGCCACGATGACGCCCGAGGCGCTGGCGGCGCTGCCGCCGGCCGAACGCGCGGCCTACGCCGCGATCCCCGGCTGGGTCACGGTCGCCTACGCATTCGCGGTGTTCGGCGGCGTCGCCGGCTGCCTGCTCCTGCTGGTGCGCAGCCGCTGGGCCCCGCTGGTGCTGCTGCTGTCGCTGCTCGGCGTGCTCGCGCAGATGAGCTACGTGGTGTTGATCGCGAAGGCCTACGTCGCCTACGGTCCGCGCGCGCTGATCATGCCTGCGCTGGTGATCGCGGGCGCGTCGTTCCTGTTGTGGTTCGCCCGCCGCGCGACGCGGCGCGGCTGGCTGCACTGACGCGGCTCATGCCTCGTCGAGATCGCGCAGGCCGCGTGCCAGTTTCTCCAGCAGCGTTTCCAGCTGCGCCTTCTCGCCCTCGGCGAAATGCGCCAGCAGCGCGCGTTCGCGCGCCAGCGCCAGCGGCACCACTTCGTCGTAGATGCCGTAACCGGCGGCGCTGAGCTCCAGCACGGAGCGGCGGCGATCGTCGCCGTGCGTGTCGCGCTGCACCAGACCGCGTTCCAGCATCCGCGCCAGCGCGCGGCTCACGGCGACCTTGTCCATCGCCGTGCGTTCGGCCACGCCGTTCGCCGACAGTCCCGGCTCGCGCCCCAGCACCGCGATGACGCGCCACTCGGTGATGCCGATGCCGAAGCGCGCCATGTAGATCTCGGCGATGTGCTGGCTGATGCGGTTGCTGACCACGCTCAGCCGGTAGGGCAGGAAATGCTCGAGATCGAGCTGCGCGTGCGGGGCGGCGTCGGCGGTCATGACATCCCTTGCATATAGTTTCATCTGAAACTATATTCGCGGCACGCGACCGCCGCAAGCGCGGTCGCGCTTCGTCTCGTCCGCCTCCAGGAAGCCCGCCATGAATGCACAGCCCGATCCCGGCATGTCGATCGTCACCTTCGAGAACCCGATGGGCATCGACGGCTTCGAGTTCGTCGAATTCGCCGCGCCCGCGGACCAGGCCGCGCACCTGCACGACTACCTGCGCCGCCTCGGCTTCGTCATGGTCGCGAAGCACAAGACCCGCGCGATCAGCACCTACCGCCAGGGCGACTGCACGTTCCTGGTGAACGAGGATCCGGATTCCTTCGCCGCCGATTTCGCCGCGAAGCACGGCCCCTGCGCCTGCGGTTTCGCGATCCGCGTCAACAAGCTCGCCGAATGGGTGCGGGTGCAGGCGCTGAAGAACGGCGCCACGCCGATCACGCACAAGGAACTGACCAAGGCCGTGGCCGCGCCGGTCATCGAAGGCATCGGCGGCTGCATGCTGTACATCGTCGACCGCTACGACGACAAGGGCACCATCCATGATCCCGACTACGAGTGGCTGCCGGGCGCCGAGATGATGCCGAAGGGCCTGGGCCTGACCTTCATCGACCACCTCACCCACAACCTCTACTTCGGCAACATGGAGAAGTGGGCGGATTACTACGAGCGCCTGTTCAACTTCCGCGAGATCCGCTACTTCGACATCAAGGGCGCGAAGACCGGCCTGCTGTCGAAGGCGATGACCGCGCCGGACGGCATCGTGCGCATCCCGCTGAACCAGTCCAGCGATCCGAAGTCGCAGATCAACGAATACCTGCAGCAGTACAACGGCGAAGGCATCCAGCACATCGCCTGCTTCACCGACGACATCTACGTCACCGTCGAGGCGATGCGCGCCAACGGCATCGAATTCCTCGACACGCCCGACACCTACTTCGACGTCGTCGACGAACGCGTGCCGAACCACGGCGAGGACCTCGCGCGGCTGGCGAAGAACAAGATCCTGATCGACGCGGACCCGAACGATTCGCAGCGCAAGTTGCTGCAGATCTTCACACAGAACGCGATCGGCCCGATCTTCTTCGAGATCATCCAGCGCAAGGGCAACGAAGGCTTCGGCGAAGGCAACTTCAAGGCGCTGTTCGAGAGCATCGAACGCGACCAGATGCGGCGCGGGGTGTTGTGACCGCCATGGCCGGCGCCGCGCTCCGGGAGCTGATCGCGCTGTTGTCCTGCGGCGATGAGAGCGGGGAAGCGCTCGAGGTGCTGGCGGTGCAGGTCGAGGCCGCCGAGAGTGATCCGGAGCTGGCGTTCATGGCCGAGCTCGACGCCGATGCGGCGTGGTATCGCGCGGTCGCGCTGCAGTTCGCATTGGCCGATTACACGGTCTGCTCCGACAAGATCGATGAGCTGCACGAGCAGATCGACGACCAGTTCTCCGAACCGCTTCCGGCATTCCCGGAAGTGTTCTGGGGCGAGCCGGTCGACGCCTATTTCGCCTGGCTGGACGAACGGCTGGCCGAGCGCGGCACCGATCGCGGCGGCTACCGGCTGCTGATCTTCGAAACGGGGTTGAGCGACGAGTTGATCGCGTTCGTGGTGCTGCGGTGCGATCTGCCGCGCATCCTCGCGCTGGCCTCGGCACTGGAATTGCGCATGGCGCCCGCGGCGCCCTGATCCCGGCCGCGCGAGCGGCCCGCGTCATCGTCGGAACGGCGGGCCGTGCCTGCCACAGCTTAGGTGATCACGATGAAATCCAACGGTTATCAATCCGGCTTCGGCAACGAATTCGCCAGCGAGGCGCTGCCCGGCGCGCTGCCGGTGGGGCGCAATTCGCCGCAGCAGGTCGCGCACGGGCTGTACGCGGAGCAGATCAACGGCACCGCGTTCACCGCGCCGCGGCACCAGAACCGCCGCAGCTGGATGTACCGCATCCGGCCGGGCGTGATGCACGGCGGTTTCCTCGCGCACGCGCAGCCGGAATTCCACAATGACTTCGGCGACGGCCCGGTGCCGCCGGACCAGCTGCGCTGGAGCCCGCTGCCACTGCCGGGCATCGATGCCGCCGCGGCCGCGGTCGATTTCATCGACGGCCTGTTCACGATGGCCGGCAACGGCTCGCCCGCGGCGATGTCGGGCGTCGCGATGCTGCTGTACGCGGCGAACCGCGACATGACCGGCCGCTTCTTCTACAACGCCGACGCCGAGATGCTGATCGTGCCGCAGCAGGGCCGGCTGAAGATCGACACCGAGCTGGGCGTGGTCGAGGTCGAGCCGCAGGAGATCGCGGTGATCCCGCGCGGCATCCGCTTCCGCGTGTCGCTGCCCGACGGCGTCGCGCGCGGCTACGTGTGCGAGAACTTCGGCGCGTTCCTGCGCATCCCGGACCTCGGCCCGATCGGCAGCAACGGCCTCGCGAATCCACGCGATTTCCTCACGCCCAACGCGGCGTACGAAGACGTCGAGGGCGACTTCGAGCTGATCGCCAAGTTCCAGGGCCACCTGTGGCGTGCGCCGATCGACCATTCGCCGCTCGACGTGGTGGCGTGGCACGGCAACCACGCGCCGTACAAGTACGATCTGCGCCGCTTCAACACGATCGGGTCGATCAGCCACGACCATCCCGATCCCAGCATCTTCCTCGTGCTGACCTCGCCCACCGATTCCGCCGGCGTGGGCAACCTGGACTTCGTGATCTTCCCGCCGCGCATCCTGGCGATGGAGAACACCTTCCGGCCGCCGTGGTTCCACCGCAACATCGCCAGCGAGTTCATGGGCCTGATCCACGGCGTGTACGACGCCAAGGCCGACGGCTTCCTGCCCGGCGGCTGCTCGATCCACAACTGCATGACCGGCCACGGCCCGGATGCGGTGACGTTCGAGAAGGCCTCGCACAGCGACACGTCGAAGCCGGACTACATCCGCGACACGATGGCCTTCATGTTCGAGACGCGGGCCACGATCCGGCCCACCCGGCAGGCGCTGGACGCCGCGCACCGCCAGCGCGAGTACACGCAGTGCTGGACCGGCCTGCGCAAGCACTTCACCGGCTGATCTCCGCGACTTGATCCGCGCGATCTGATCCGCGCGACCGGCGCCGGTCGCCGGTCGCGTCGTGCAGCACGCCCGGCGGGCGATTGCGCGACGCAGGGTGCCCGCGTCTTCAGCCACGCGCGGCCATGCTCGGTGCTCCCGTTTGCCGGAGCCGCCCCCATGTCGCCCCGTTGCCTGTCGTTGTCCTGCCTGTTCGTCGCCACGTTCGTGATCGCCGGCTGCGGCGAACGCACACCGCAGCCCGCCGCCGGGGCCGCGCCACCGCCTGCCTCCGCCACGCCCGCGCCTGCGGACACGCCGGCCCCGATGCCGCAGACGCCGGCCGCGCCGGCGCCGGCCTCCGGCGCGATCACCTACGCCGGCTTCGGTCCCGCCGCCTTCGGCGCGGATGCGGAAGCGGTGCGCATGGCCTGGGGCAAGGACCTCGCCGGTGCGCCGTCCGAGCCGGACGGCTGCCATCGGCTGGTGCCGACGCCGGGCGGCGACGGCCCGCCGCGCATCGCCTTCATGGTCGAGGGCGGCAAGTTCGCGCGGATCGACGTCGCCACGCCGGACATCGTCGCGCCGGGCGGCGGCACGGTCGGCACGACCGCGGCGCGGATCCTCGCGCTGCATCCCGGCGCGCAGTCGATGCCGCACAAGTACGTCGAAGGCGCGCGCACGCTGCGCGTGGCCGATCCGGCCGGCAGCGGCGCGGCGCTGGTGTTCGAGACCGACGCACACGACGTCGTCGTCGCGTGGCGCATCGGCGTGCCGCCGCAGATCGATTACGTCGAAGGCTGCGGCTGACGCGCGTTCGATGCGACTGGCCGGCATGGGCCCGAGCGGCATGGGTCCGATCCGCATGGACCTGACCTGCATGGGCCTGACCGGCCATCTGGCATAGAATCGGGCGATTCATCCTTCCGGAGAACGCGCGATGTTCGAGGCCATCGGCTGGTGCGTGCTGGCGCTCGCGTTGCTGGCGCTGGGCGGCGATTCGGTGCTCAAGGGCGCGTCCGGGCTGGCGCGGCGCTTCGGGCTGTCGGCGTTCGCCACCGGCCTGTTGCTGGTGGCCTTCGGCACGTCGATCCCGGAGCTGGCGGTCAACCTCCGCGCGCTGTTCGTCGGCAGCCAGAGTCTCGCGCTCGGCAATGCCGTGGGCAGCAACATCGTCAACGTCGGTCTCACTCTCGGTCTCGCGGCCATCGCCGCGCCGCTGGCGGTGCGCTGGCGCGCGCTGGGGCCGCTGCTGGCCTGCCTCGTCGCCGCGACCATCGCGGTGATCGCGCTGGGCTACGACGGCGTGCTCACGCGCATCGAAGGCATCGGCCTGGTCGTCGTGTTCATCGCGGTGCTGGCCTTCGTGCTCACCCGCAGCGGCCGCGAGTCGCCCGAGCTGCACGCGACGCTCGCCGGCTATCTCGACACCGACACCGGCCTCGGCCGCAACCTGCTGCGCTTCGCGCTGGGCGGGGCGTTCCTGTTCTTCGGCGCGAAGCTGCTGGTGACGCACGCGCCGGTCGTGGGCCTCGCCTGGGGCTTCACGCCGCTGATCACCGGCCTGATCGTGGTCGCGATCGCCACCGCGGTGCCCGAAGCCGCGGCTGCGGTCGCCGCGGCGCGGCGCGGGCTGGGCGACATCGTCGTCGGCCATGTCATCGGCTCCAGCCTGTTCAACCTGCTGATCGTGGTCGGCGGCATGGCCGCGATCCGTGACCTGCCGGTGCCGGATTCGTTCGTCCGCTTCGAACTGCCGGCCGCGCTGGCGTCGGCACTGCTGCTGTATCCGATGCTGCGCCGCGACCTGCAGATCAGTCGCGCCGAGGGCTGGGTGCTGTTGCTGGCCTTCCTCGCGTGGCTGGCGTTCGAACTGTTCGGCACGCGGTGACCGGCGCATGACGCCCGGCGGCAGCCTCGCCCGCGTCCTGCCGCCGCGCGCGGCGCGCGCCCTGCAGGAATTCTTCCGGCTGGAAGCCGCGGGCGGCATCCTGCTGATCGCCGCCGCGGTGCTGGCGATGCTGTCGGCGAACTCGCCGCTGTCGGGCCTGTACGACGCCTTTCGCGACCTGCCGGTGCAGGTGCGCGTGGGGCCGCTGAACCTCGCCAAGCCGCTGCTGCTGTGGATCAACGACGGCCTGATGGCGATCTTCTTCCTGCTGGTCGCGCTGGAGATCAAGCGCGAAGTGCTCAGCGGGCAGCTGTCCAGCGTCGGCCAGCTGCTGCAGCCGCTGCTGTGCGCCGCGGCCGGCGTGGCGTTGCCGGCGCTGATCTACGCAACGGTCAATCGCGGCGACGCGCTGGCGATGCGCGGCTGGGCGATCCCCGCCGCCACCGACATCGCGTTCGCGCTCGGCATCCTGTCCTTGCTGGGCTCGCGCGCGCCGGTGGCGATGAAGCTGCTGCTGTCGACGATCGCGGTGCTCGACGACCTCGCCGCGATCGTCATCATCGCGCTGTTCTACACCAGCGAACTCTCCGGCGTCGCGCTCGCGGGCGCGGGCGTCGCGATCGTGGCGATGTTCGCGTTGAACCGTTTCGGCGTGCGCGCGTTGACGCCCTACCTGCTGCTCGGCGTCGTGGTCTGGGTGTGCGTGCTGAAGTCGGGCGTGCACGCCACGCTGGCCGGCGTCGTCACCGGGCTGATGATCCCGCACGTGCGCCGCGACGACGCCATCGACGACGAGATCGAGCATTCGCCGCTGGAGCATCTCGAACACGCGCTGCATCCGTGGGTGGCGTACGGCATCCTGCCGCTGTTCGCGTTCGCCAACGCCGGCCTGTCGCTCGCGGGCCTGTCGCCGGCCGATGCGCTGGCGCCGGTGCCGCTGGGCATCGCGCTGGGGCTGCTGCTGGGCAAGCCGATCGGGATTGTCACTGCCGCGGTGCTCGCGCATGTCACCGGGCTCGCGCGCTTCGGCGAGGGCATGACCTTTCGCGCGGTGGTCGGGCTGGGCCTGCTGTGCGGCATCGGCTTCACGATGAGCCTGTTCATCGCCTCGCTGGCGTTCGAGGCCACGCCCGGACTGGCCCGCGACAGTGTGCTCGGCGTGCTCGCTGCGTCGGTGCTGGCCGCGACCGCGGGCTACGCCTGGCTGCGCGTGGCGCTGCCGCCGGCGCGGGATCGCGTGGCGGATGACGCGCCCGATCCTGCGTCCGCGTCCTGATGGCCGGCGTCGATTTCACCGCGCACTGGGCCGGGATCGCGGCGATCGTGCTGTTCGTCGCGGCCTACGCGCTGGTGATCGCCGAGGAATCCACGCAGCTGCGCAAGTCGCAGCCGATGATGCTGGCCGCGGCGGTGATCTGGGCCGTGCTGGCGGTGGTGTCGGCGCCGCTGGGCGCGTCCGAACAGCTCGCCGAAGCGGTGCGCCACTACCTCGTCGAATACGCGGAATTGCTGTTGTTCCTGCTCGCGGCGATGACCTACGTCAACGCGATGAGCGAGCGGCGCCTGTTCGAAGCGTTGCGCGTGCGCTTGCTGCGTCGCGGTTGGGGTTACCGGCGATTGTTCTGGGCCACCGGCGCATTGGCGTTCCCGATGTCGGCGCTGATCGACAACCTCACCACCGCGCTGGTGATGTGCGCCGTGGTGCTGGCGGTGGGCCGCGACAGCCCGAAGTTCGTCGCGCTGGCGTGCGTGAACATCGTCGTGTCCGCGAATGCCGGCGGCGCGTTCACGCCGTTCGGCGACATCACCACGCTGATGGTGTGGCAGCACGGGCACGTCGGCTTCTGGACGTTCTTCGCGCTGTTCCTGCCGGCGCTGGTGAACTGGCTGGTGCCGGCGCTGTGCATGCATCCGGCCGTGCCGGCGGGCGCGCCGGCACCGTCCGACGAAGCCGTGTCGCTGCGCCGCGGCGCGCTGGTCATCGTCGCGCTGTTCGCGCTGACCATCGTGCTGGCGGTGGGCTTCCACCAGTTCCTGCACCTGCCGCCATTCCTCGGGATGATGGCCGGGCTGGCGCTGCTGAAGCTCTACGGTTGGCGGCTGTCGCGCACGGTCGCGGCGCGCGATGCGCAGGGCGCGGACGCACAGGAGCTGGCCGACTTCGACCGCCAGGGCGCGCCCGGCGACGTCGACGCCTTCGACAGTTACGAGCAGGTGGCGCGCGCGGAGTGGGACACGCTGCTGTTCTTCTTCGGCGTGATCCTCTGCGTCGGCGCGCTCGGTTATTGCGGCTGGCTGGCGCTGGGCTCGCAGGTGTTCTACGGCGACCTCGGCGCGACGCAGGCGAACATCCTCGTCGGCCTGCTCTCGGCGGTGCTCGACAACATCCCGATGATGGTCGCGGTCTTGCAGATGGCGCCGGACATGAGCACCGGGCAGTGGCTGCTGGTCACGCTCACCGCCGGCGTCGGCGGCAGCCTGCTGTCGGTGGGCTCGGCCGCGGGCGTGGCGCTGATGGGGCAGGCGCGCGGGCAGTACACGTTCTTCGGACACCTGAAATGGACGTGGGCGGTGGCGCTGGGCTACGCCGCGTCGATCGCCGTCCACTTCGCGGTCAACGCGCGGTACTTCTGAACGATGGCGCCTTCTGCATGAAAACCGCGCTCGTGTTCGGCGCCAGCGGGCAGATCGGCCTGCCGCTGCTCGACCTGCTCCGCGACGACGGCTGGCGCGTGGTCGCCGTGTCGCGCGAGATGTATCCCGATCGTCCGGGCCTGGAATGGCGGCGCGCCGATCTGTCGCGCGACGACGGCCTGCCGTCGCGACCCGACGCGGTGTTCTGCTGCGGGCCGCTCGACCTGTTCGCCGCGTGGCATGCGCGCACCGCCGTGCGCACGCCGCGCGTGGTCGCGTTCGGTTCGACCAGCATCGATGCCAAGCGCGGCTCGGCCGATGCCGGCGAGCGCGAACTCGCCGAGCGCCTGCGCACCGCCGAACAGCGGCTGTTCGAGACCGCGGCCGCGCGCGGCGAAGGCGCCACGGTGCTGCGGCCGACGCTGGTCTACGGCCGCGGCCGCGACAGGAACCTGAGCCGGATCGCGGCGATCGCGCGCCGCTTCGGGCGCATCGCGCTGCCGCGCGACGCCAACGGCCTGCGCCAGCCCGTGCACGCGGACGATCTCGCGCGCGCCGCGTTCCTCGCGCACGACGCGCGCGCCGCGCACGGCCGCGCCTACGCGCTGCCCGGCGGCGAGACGTTGCCGTATCGCGAGATGGTGACGCGGGTGTGCGCCGCGCTCCAACCGCCGGCGCGGCTGCACGAACTGCCGTCGCCGTTCTTCAACGCGCTGCTGGCGGCGGCGCACGCGGCGGGCTTCGCGCTGGATTTCAACGAAGCCGCGGTGCGGCGGATGCGCAACGACCTGGTGTTCGACGATGCCGACGCGCGCCGCGATTTCGCCTACGCGCCGCGCCGCTTCCGCCCGACCGCGGCGATGTTCGCCGCGGCGGAGTGAGCGTCCTCCTGCGGAGGACGCGGGTGACTCACAGGTCGAAATCGCCCGGCGACGTCTTCACGTTGCGGTCGAAGCGCAGTATCGCCACGAACACCGACGTGCCATCAACAAAGCGCACGTCCAGCCCGGTCGGATGGCCGTTCGCGAACCAGACCATCGCGTCGGCGACGCTGGTGCCGTAAGTGTCGGGCGCGAGCCGTGCGCCGTACACGCCGGACTTGGGCGTGCCCGGCGGCAGGTCGAACGCCTTGCCGAAACGGAAGAGTTCGCCGGCGGTGCCGAGCAGCCACACCGCGAGCGGATCGAGCGCGGCGTCGGTGCTGTCCTTGCCGGACAGGCCGGTGGCCTTGTCCTGCCAGCGCACGGTGCCGGCCTCGGCGACGGCGACGAACTCGTTCCATGCGCCGGGACGCAGGCGCAGGCGCAGGCGGTCGGGGCGTTCGAACAGCAGCTCGGCCGGAGAGCGTTCCGGCGCATCGCGCTTGCCGTTCTTGGCGGGCGCGGGATAGCGATCGACGCTGGCCTCGACGAGGCCGCTGTAGAGCGTCTTGTCGAGCGTGGCGAGGTCGGCGGAGGCGGAGGCCGCGTGTGCGGCCGGCAGGCCGCCGGCGCCGAACGCGAGCGCCAGCGCGAAGGCGATGCGAAGGAAGGATCGCGGAATCATGTCGAGGCTCCTGGAATCGGGCGGTGGCGGCGCGTCACTGGCCGCAGCCGAGGGTGACGGTGGTGCGCAGCGAGGCGGGCGGCGTCATGCCCTGCAGCACGCTGCACTGCGCGGCGGGATCCACGACGACTGCACGCACGGCGTAGGTGCGCAGCGCGGCGACTTCCGCGGGCACGCCCGGTTCCGAGGTGTCGAAGCATTGCCCGGGATCGAGGTCGCGTTCCAGCATGCTGCCCGGCGCGCCCGGCACGGTGATGCGGATTCGCCGCGTGCTGCTGTTGCAGATCGTGCGGATGCGCAGGTTCGACGACAGCTCCGGCGGACCGGGGATCACGCCGTCCGCGTTCACCGGCTGGCCACCGGCGCACATGCCGCCGTGTTCGACGGTCCGCATCACCGTGCCGGTGAGGCGCTGTGCGGTGGCGGTGTTGTTGACCAGCCAGCGCGAGCGGAAGCCCGGCATGCCCGACAGGGTCGTGATCGGATAGAACAGCGAGGGCGAGGCCGCGGTGAACGTCACGGCGGTGCTGTCCGTCGACGGCATGAAGTCGACGTTGCCGGTGAAGCCGGTCGTCGTCTGCGGTGCGAAGTCGGCGGGCGTGCTGGTCATGGTGATGGTCGGCGCCAAATCCGGGCAGCTGAAGCCCGGGCGCGACACGCAGGCCTGTTCCTGGGTGAGGTTGTAGCTCGCGCTGACGGTGTCGCCCGGGCAATACAGCGCCGGCGACACGCGGCCGATGTCCTGACCGGGCGGCACAGGCGCATGCGGCAGGGCGCAGCCATTGGTGAGCAGGACGCCGGCAGCGAGCACGGACAGCCCGCCGCGGACGAGGAGGCGGATCGAAGACATGCGGAAGATCTCCGTCGGGAAATGGCGTGGTGCGGGATGGACGATGTCAGCGACGGGTGTCGCCGCAGGTCGGAGGCGGCCCGGTGCGGTTCACGGGCGCGTGGCTACGGCGAAGGTGCGTGCGATCCATGCAGGGGCATCCTGGTCGGGGGCGTCGCGACGGGCGCGCCGCCGTGAAGCGGTGGAGAGCGTCAGGGCGCGGCGGTCAGCGGGCGTTGATCAGAGCGTGAAGTCGCCGGGCTTCGTCGGCACGTTCTGCTTGAACGACAGCACCGAGATGAACACGCGGCTGCGGTCGCTGAAGACGAACTCGAACCCGACGGGCTGGTCGTTGCCGAACCACGCCGTCGCGGCGATCACGCTGGTGCCGAAGCTGCGGGGCGCGAGATTGACACCGCGCACGGGGTTCTTGGTGCTGACCGCGACTTCCTTCGCCGGCGCGAACTGCAGCAGTCCGCCGATGGTGCCGAGCAGCGCCTGCGCGGCGGGATCGACGACATCCACGGTCTTGCCCTGCCCGGACAGGCCGGTGCCGAGGTCGATCCAGCTCACCACGCCGCCGCTGGCGGCCGCGCGGTATTCGTTCTTCGCGCCGGGACGCAGCACGAAGCGGAACTGGCCCGGTCGCGCGAACAGCAACTGCGCCGGATACACCGTCGGCGCCGCGTACTGGCCCTTGGTGTTCGGTGGTGCGTACAGCGAGACGCGCGCGTCGAGATAACCGGTGGTGGTGGCCTTGTCCAGCGCGATCAGGTCGGCGGTGGCGGTGTTGACTGCCTCGACCCGCGTCGGGGCGACGAGCACGCACAGCGAAGCGGCGAGGGCGGTCGTGAGGAGCGGACGGAAGAGCGTCATGGGCGTTCTCGAAGAAGGGGTCGAAGGAAGACCGGGGGCATGGGGCGATGAATGCAGCGACGGGGGCGCGGTCGCGTTCAACGGCAGCTCATCCGCGCGAGCGTGCGCAGCGACGGCGGCGGCACGTTCGGGCCGGTCGCGGTGCAGCGCGTGGCGGGATCGACGACGGCCGGGCGCACGTCGACCACGCGGGCGTCGGCCGTGCTGCTCGGCACGCCGGGCATCGAGCCCAGGCACGCGCCGGGCGACAGCGTCTGCGTGTACGTGCTGCCGTCGGGGCCGCCGGACAGGGTCACGACCACCGCGACGGCGTTGATGTTGCACAGGTCGGTCAGGCGCATGTTGGCCGAGAACTGCGGCAGGCCGGGCAGCGTCTGCGGGCTGTTGACCGGCGTGGCGCCGGCGCACATGCCGTCGTGCGCCAGCTCCTGGTTGACGCCGGAGATCCGCGTCGCGACCTGGGTCTGGTCGAAGCTCTCGCGCTGCACGAAGACACGACCTTCGGGCCTGACTTCGGCGGTGGGGACCAGCACGCTGTCGCGATCCGGATTGAACAGGACGCTGACATTGGGCGCCGCCGGTGCCGGGAACGAGACGCTGCCGACGAAGTTCGTGATCGACTGCGGCGTGAACGCCATCGGCGTGCTGCTGATGGCCACGACCGGGAAGAAGCTCGCGCAGCTCGCGTCCGGCGGGCAGACGTCGGTGCCCTGGAAATCGAACGACGCCGTGATCGTGTCGCTCGGGCAGTACTGCCGCGGCACGATGGCGGTGTAGGCGGGATGCAGGTTGCCGCGGTTGATGATGCAGCCGGTCGCCACGATCGCACTGCACAGGGCGATGACGGTGCAGCGGAACGCGGTACGGTACGACGGACGCATGCGGAACTCCTTGGGTGGACGGGACGGGACGGCGGCGACGCGGCGCGGAGGCGCGTGGCCTCAGCGGCAGGCGATGCGCGCGACGGTGCGCAGCGCCGCCGGCGGATTGTTCGGGCCCACGGCGCTGCAGCGCGCGGCGGGATCGGCGATCAGCGGACGCACCGACACCACCGTGGAGATGTCGACGCCGGTGGGCACGCCCGGCATCGACGGATCGATGCAATCGCCGGTCGACAGCGTCTGCGTGTAGACCGCGCCGGGCACGCCGCCGCTGAGCGTGACTTCCATCGGCACGCCGCTGCGGTTGCACAGGCCCACCAGGTGCGCGTTGGGCGAGATCCGCGGCGCGCCGGGCACGTTTGCAGGCGCGTGGGTCGGCGTGTTGCCGGCGCACAGGCCCTCGTGGGTCAGTTCGATCTCGAACGGGCCGGTGATGCGGCGCGCGGTCTTGTCGCCGTCGCGCACGTTGGTGCGCCCGATCGGCGTGCCCGGGCTGCCGTCGGGATTGCGGGTCGGGATCAGCACGTTGCCGCCGTCGTTGTTGATGTCGTAGTGCACGCTGACGGTGTCGCCGCTGGCCGGGAACGACACGCTGCCGCGGTAGTCGCGGATGGTCGTGGTCGTGAACGAGCCGGTGGGGCTCGACAGCGTGAGTGTCGGGAAATACGCGGAGCAGTCGTCGCCGGCGGGACAGCTCGCTTCGCCGAGGTAGTCGAAGCCGGCGGTGAGCGTGTCGCCGCTGCAGTACTGCTCGGGCTGCAGGGTGTAGGGCGCGTTGATCGGGCGGCGATCGAGCTGGCAGCCGGTGGCCACCGCCGCGGCGCAGGCGGCGATCGTGCAGAAGCGGACCAACTTGCGCAGGAAGAGACGGGACATGGCGGGCTCCGGGCGTTCGCTGCCGATCCGTTCGGCGGGGTGAAGGTGTCGTACCCCGGATTCACGTCATTGGCCGCGGCGATCGGACAACCGCCCGCGGACGTCCCCGGCCGGGACGTTCAGTCGCGGCCCAGCGCCTTCGCCCGGGCGCGCAGCGCGATCGCCATCACGCCGCCCAGCACCATCGCCCCGCCCAGCCACAGCCGCGGCCCCGGGCGGTCACCCCACACCACGATCCCCAGCGCCACCGCGAACACCGGCACCAGCAGCAGGTAGGGCATCACCTGCGCCACGGGGTGCCGCTGCACCAGCCGGAAGAACAGCGTGTGCCCGACCAGCGACGCGACGATCGCCGAATAGGCGGCCGCGCCCCACACCACCGGGCTCGCGGCGCGCAGCGCGTCGACAGCGCCGGGCTCGATCGCAGCGCTGATCGCCAGCAGCGGCAGCACGCCGATCAGCGCGGTCCAGCCCTGCAGGCCGACGGCGTCCACGCCGGAGAGTCCGCGCATCAGCACCGTGCCCAGCGCGATCAGCAGCGCCGAGAACAGCATCATGCCGAGCGCGGCCGGATGATCGAGCACCAGCGGATCGAAGCCCAGCACCAGCACGCCGGCGAAGCTGACCGCGATCGCCGTGCCGGTGCGCCACGCGAAGCGTTCGCCGCGCAGCATCCACGCCAGCAGCACCGACATCGGGATGTAGCTCTGCAGCACGATCGCCGGCGACGACACATCGCCCGCGAGGCGCAGCGCCCACAGGCTGGTGCCGAAATGCAGCGCGCCGTTGAGCAGCGCCACCGCCACCAGCCGCGGCCACTGGTCGCGCGGCGGCGGCCGCAAGAACGCGACCAGCATCGCCCCGAGCAGCGCCAGCCGCACCGCGCTGAACAGGAACGGCGGCACCTCGCGCAGCGCGAACGCGGAGGTGAGGAAGTTGCCCGCCCACGCCAGGCAGACGATCAGCGCCAGCGCGAAGTCGCGCGCGCCAAAAGCGGGGATCGATGCGGGCACCGCGGTGGCGCGATCGCTCATGCGCGCGGGCCGCGCGCGCGAAGCCCGCGCATCAGTACGCGATGCCGAAGCGGCGCATCACCTTCGCCAGCACCCACGCGGGCCCGATCAGCAGGTACACCAGATCGGTGAGGAAGCTCGGCTTCTTGCCTTCGAGCTTGTGGCCGACGAACTGCGCGATCCATGCGACCACGAACACCGCGATCGCGACCTTCAGCAGCATCGACAGGCCGATGCGCTCCTGCAGGTAACGATCGATGCCGAGCATCACCACCAGCACCGCCAGCATGCCGAAGCCCAGCGTGCGCGAGGCGCGGTAGTAGAACATCCACGCGGCGAACGACGCGAACGCGGCCCATGCGCCGGCACCGAACAGCGTGCCCGGCACCGGGATGCACCACAGCAGCGCCGTCACCGTCCACAGGATGGTCGGCACGGCGATGAAGTGGATCGTCTGGTTGGTCTCGTTCTGGTGGTCGGCCGAATACTTGGCGAACCAGGCATCGATGGGGCGTTCGGCGGTGGCGGTCGTCATGGCGGACTCCGGCGGAAAGGGGCGGGGCGCAATCAACGGTAATGCAGGTTGACCGCGAGGAAGAACAGGAACAGCCCGGTCGGGCCGTCGACGGATTCGGGAAGGTCGAAACGGAAGCTGCGCTTCCACAGCGTGAAGCCGGTGGTCTCGGCGAGCGTGCCCACGGTGCGGCCGCCGTCGTCGAGCAGTGCGTAGTGCAGCGAGAACACGCCGGGGCGCTTCTCGAAACGAAATGTCGTGCCGCGGAGATTCGCGACGTAATCGCGCTTGCCGTCTACCTTGTCGGCGAAGGCGAGTGTCTCGCCGTTGCCGTCGACCAGCGAGAAGCGGAAATCGCTGGCGATCACGCCGTCGCGTGTGCGTTCGTAGTCGATGCGATGGCTGCGGCCGTCGAAGTCGATCACGATCGGATCCTTCGGCAGCGTCTTCAGCCGCAGCTCGCCCTTCGCCGTCCCGGACGCCACGGCCGCGGCGTAGCGGAACTTCGAGAAACCGGAGGTGATGAGCAGGGACGTGGCGGGCATTGGCGGTCGACTATCGTAGTGCAGGAATCATTCAAACGTGTTAGTGCAGGCCGTTGCGCGTATATGAAACATCTGCTGGGCGCACCTATTTTCTGAAAACTAAAAAATTTAAAAATCTTCGTATATGGAATGAAATGTTCGAATGCGGGAGAATATTAATTCAGCGTCCGGCGCCATGCTGATTTCACGAGCGAATTCATCTATTTCCCTTGTATTACGGACAAGTACTTCAAATCTTGTAAGCGCAAGATTGATGCCGCCCGGGCATCTCCATTCTCTTTCATGGGTGAAATCGATGTTTGGATATTCGAATCTCACGTGACGCCAGCGCTCGTCTTGTGGTATCCATTGTCCTTCTTCATCGGGAAGGTACATCACGGGTCTTGCGCCCTGCGCCCATGCGTCTGCCTTATTTAGCATGACTCCATATGGGCCATAAGGTCTGTTTGAATTTCTTCTTTGTCTAATTATATTCTGAACTTCAGAAAATGGTGACTCCGTAAGACAGGCGGCTATGCGATTTCCTTTTACGAAGCCATCATTTCCAGACCCCCGTATTTCGAGATTCAAAATAATGGAATAGAGCGCGTCTTTAGATCGTGTCCCGTTTCTGTCACCAGTCAGGTGAATAAGTGTGTCGCTCACATCCGAGCGATCTGGAAATGTATACATTGTCTCCTCGCCCTCAAGAGATTTTCAGTCGACGCTGATCCCCGCCAGCCGCTGCAACGCCTCGGCGTACTTCGCGCGGGTGCGGTCGATCACGTCCTGCGGCAGGCGCGGGCCGGGCGCGGTCTTGTTCCAGTCCAGCGTTTCCAGATAGTCGCGCACGAACTGCTTGTCGTAGCTCGGCGGGCTGATGCCGACTTCGTACTCGTCGGCCGGCCAGTAGCGCGACGAATCCGGCGTCAGCATCTCGTCCATCACGTACAGCCGGCCGTCGGCGTCGGTGCCGAACTCGAACTTGGTGTCGGCCAGCAGGATGCCGCGCTGCGCGGCGTAGTCGGCGGCGTGGCGGTACAGGCGCAGCGTGGCGTCGCGCACCTGTTCGGCCAGTTCGGCGCCGACCGTGCGCACCATCGTGTCGAAGTCGATGTTCTCGTCGTGGTCGCCGACGGCGGCCTTGGTCGACGGCGTGAAGATCGGCTCGGGCAACTGCTCGGCCTGGCGCAGGCCGTTCGGCAACGTGATGCCGCTGACGCGGCCGGTGCGCTGGTAATCCTTCCAGCCGCTGCCGATGAGATACCCGCGGGCGATGGCCTCCACCGGCACCGGCTTGAGCTTCTTCGTCACCACCGCGCGCTTCGCATACAGCGCGGCGTCGACGCCTTCCGGCAGCACCGACGCCACGTCGATCCCGGTGAGATGGTTCGGCAGGATGCGCGCGGTCTGCTCGAACCAGAAATTGCTGATCTGGCAGAGCATCTCGCCCTTGCCGGGGATCGGGTCGGGCAGCACCACGTCGAACGCGCTGAGCCGGTCGGTGGCGACCATCAGCAGCAGCGGGCCCCGGTCGCGCGCCCCGGCGGGCAATCGATCCGGCGGCAGGTCGAACACGTCGCGGACCTTGCCGCGATGCCGCAGGGGCAGGCCGGGGAGATCGGAGTCGAGCAGGGTGGTCGCCACGCGCAGTCCGTCGGAAGCGTTCGGGCCGCCTAGTGTACGGCCCGCCGTGCCCGCGAGGAGGGCCGCCGGGCCTGTAAACTGTGCCCCATGACGCGCTGGTACGGAAAAGTCCTCGGCCTCGCCGCCGGCTGGCTGCTGACGCGCCATCCGGACGGCATCCTGCTGGGTCTGCTGCTGGGCCACGCCTGGGACGCCGGCTGGTTCCGCCGCGCCCCCGCGCCCGTGCAGGATGGCCCCTACCGCGTCCTCGGCCTCGACCCCGACGCCACCGACGCCGAAGTCGAACAGGCCTACCGCCGCCTCATCGCCCAGTACCACCCCGACCGCCTCGTCGGCGTCGCCGAAGACCTCCGCCGCCAGGCCGAGGACAAGGCCGGCGAGATCAACGCCGCGTACGACAGGATCCAGAAGCAGCGCAGGACGCGCTGAACCGTCGCCGTCCTCCTTCACACGATCAGGCTTCCGCCATGCACCCCACCGTCATCGCCCCCTCCATCCTGTCCGCCAATTTCGCGAAGCTCGGGGAGGAGGTCGACGCCGTCCTCGCCGCGGGGGCGGACTGGGTGCATTTCGACGTGATGGACAACCATTACGTGCCGAACCTCACCATCGGGCCGCTGGTCTGCGAGGCGCTGCGCAAGCATGGCGTGACCGCGCCGATCGACGTGCACCTGATGGTCGAGCCCGTGGACCGCATCGTGCCCGACTTCGCGAAGGCCGGCGCGTCGCTGATCAGCTTCCATCCCGAGGCCAGCCGCCACGTGCATCGCACGATCCAGCTGATCAAGGCGCAGGGCTGCCAGGCCGGCCTCGTGCTGAACCCGGCGACGCCGGTCGAGGTGCTGGACTACGTGCTGGACGAACTCGACCTGGTGCTGCTGATGTCGGTGAACCCGGGCTTCGGCGGGCAGAGCTTCATCCCGTCGGCGCTGGACAAGCTGCGCGTGGTGCGCCAGCGCATCGACGCCGCGACCGCGCGCACCGGCAAGGCGATCCGGCTGGAGATCGACGGCGGCGTGAAGGTCGACAACATCGCCGAGATCGCGAAGGCCGGCGCCGATACCTTCGTCGCCGGCTCGGCGATCTTCGGCCAGCCCGACTACGCGGGCGTCGTGTCGGCGATGAAGGCCGCGGTGGCGGCGGTGCGTTGAACCGCGACGCACGCAGCCCCTCTCCCCGCGGGAGAGGGGTTGGGGAGAGGGTCGATCGCATCGCGATGCCTGCAACGCGCACGTCGCACGCCGACCCTCATCCGGCCCTTCGGGCCACCTTCTCCCGGTGGGAGAAGGGAACAGCAGGCGCGTTCCGACCACGATGAAGACTGCGGTGGCGGCGGTGCGTTCAATCATCCTGTCATCCCGAGCGCAGCGAGGGACCTGCTTGATCCCGTCCGCATCGAGAAGCAGGTCCCTCGCTGCGCTCGGGATGACAGCCTTTTCGGGCGCGCATGAACCGCGACGCCCCGCTCTTGTAGGAGCGACGTGAGTCGCGACCCGATGCGCCCCCAAATCGCGACTCACGTCGCTCCTACGAAAAGCAAACCCCCGACGCGCAGCCGCCGCCTGCGCAAGAAGCTCCACGTCGACGAATTCCGCGAGGACGGCTTCCACGTGCGCCTCGTGCTGCGTGCTTCGTCGTCGGCGGAGGCCGATCGCTTCTGGGACGATTTCCTCGCCGAGGCGATCGAAGCACGTGGGCTGACGTACGGCGGTACCGAGCAGGGCTTCGTGGCGGCGGCCCGTGGTTCGGCCACGGAGACGCATCGCGAGGCGGTCCGTGCATGGCTGGCGGCGCGTCCGGAAGTGGCGTCCGTGGACGTCGGCCCACTGGTCGATGCGTGGCACGACGACGCCCCGCCTTTGTAGGAGCGCCGGGAGGCGCGACCGCGGGCACGACGCCCCGCTCTTGTAGGAGCGACGTGAGTCGCGACCCGGAAGCGTCGGAAGGTCGCGACTCACGTCGCTCCTACAAAAAGCAGGGCAAGCCCGGCGTCGGACGAAAAAAGAGCGGCGCCTTGCGGCGCCGCCCGGAGAGATTGGAAGCAATCCCGCTTCCGTCCGTCGTCCCTGCGATGGCCTCCCATGGTCCGGGTGGGCGGTGACGGTTCCGTGACGGCGGCATGGCGCGTCGGAGTCAGGGCGCGGGTGCGGCAGGCCGCGGAAGCCGTTAGCATGGCGGCATGCACATGATCCACGACGACATCCGGGCCCCGCGCCCGCAGCAGGCGGCCGCCATGGCCGTGCAGGGGCGATGGCGCGGCTGAGCCGCCTTCCGTCCCGTTCCGCCTGTCCGCGCCTGCGTGCGCTCCCGAGGAATCCCGCGTGATCTCGTTCGAACAATTCCAGCAGCATGCCGCCGACGGCCACACCCTCGTGCCCGTGGTGCGCGAAGTGCTGTCCGACCTCGACACCCCGCTGTCGGTCTATCTCAAGCTGGCCGACGGCCCGCACACCTATCTCTTCGAATCGGTCGAGGGCGGCGAACGCTTCGGCCGCTATTCGATCATCGGCCTGCCCGCGCACCGCGTGTACGCCTTCGCCGGGCACACGCTGTTCGTCACCGAACTGGGCGAACTGGTCGAAAGCCGCACCGTCGACGACCCGCTGGCCGAGGTCGAACGCCTGCGCACCGCGCAGAAGATCCCGCGCCTGCCGGGCCTGCCAGGCTTCACCGGCGGCCTTGTCGGCTGGTTCGGCTTCGAGTGCATCCAGTACATCGAACCGCGCCTGCGCGGCAGCGACGGCCTGCATCGCGATTACCACGACGAACTGGGCACGCCCGACATCCTGCTGATGGACAGCCGCGACGTCGCGGTGTTCGACAATCTCAAGGGCCGGCTGTACCTCATCGTCCACGCCGACCCGCGCGAACCGCAGGCGTGGGCGCGCGCCAACCGCCGCCTCGACGAACTCACCCATCGCCTGCGCCAGGGCGGCCCGGGCTATCCCGAGGCGCGCGATTCGAACGCCCTCGTCGAGGACGATTTCGTTTCCGGCTTCACCCGCGAAGGCTTCATCGCCGCGGTGCAGAAGTCGAAGGAGTACATCCGCGCCGGCGACATCTTCCAGGTCGTGCTGAGCCAGCGCATGTCGGTGCCGTTCAAGGCGCGCCCGGTCGATGTGTACCGCGCGCTGCGTGCGCTGAACCCGTCGCCGTACATGTATTTCCTCGACGTCGGCGGCACCCAGGTGGTCGGCTCGTCGCCGGAGATCCTGGTGCGCCTCGAACACGAGGGCGACGGCCCGGGCACCGTCACCGTGCGCCCGATCGCCGGCACCCGCCCGCGCGGCCGCACGCACGAGGAAGACCTCGCGCTGGAAGCCGAACTGCTGGCCGATCCCAAGGAACGCGCCGAGCATCTGATGCTGATCGACCTCGGTCGCAACGACGTCGGCCGCGTCAGCGAACCGGGCACGGTGGAAGTCGGCGAGCGCTTCGTGATCGAACGCTACAGCCACGTCATGCACATCGTCAGCGAAGTCACCGGCACCCTGAAGCAGGGCCTGAGCTACGCCGACGTGCTGCGCGCCACCTTCCCCGCCGGCACCGTCAGCGGCGCCCCCAAGATCCGCGCGCTGGAAGTGATCCGCGAACTCGAACCCGTGAAGCGGAACGTGTACGCCGGCAGCATCGGCTACATCAGCTGGCACGGCGACGCCGACACCGCCATCGCCATCCGCACCGCCGTCATCCAGGACGGCCGCCTCTACGTGCAGGCCGGCGCAGGCATCGTCTACGACTCCGACCCCCAGACCGAGTGGGAGGAGACGATGAACAAGGGACGGGCGTTGTTCCGGGCGGTGGAGCAGGCGGCTAAGGGGTTGTAGGGGGATTACCCATATCGGGGTGCCCATGCCGTGTATCCAGGCAAGATGGCATCCGCTACCGGCCCGCAGTATCCGAATATGCCGCTGATTCTTGCAGGATTTCTCTGATTGACCGTCGTCGGTTGCTCGAGGCAGTCTTTGCGCTAACCCCCCCCGATTTGTGGACTACTTGTAGTTAGGCGACAGACGGAGTTTCACGTGTCAATTGACCTTCGATCCTTCACCCAAGCGTATGGTCGAGCCATGCCGCCTTCGATCGAGGCGCTGCTTGAAGACCGGGATTTGCTGGCGAGCGTTCCGCATTGGTTCGCCATGCCCGGAAAGCGCTTCATCATCGAAGTTCAGTGCTACGTTGGCGCTGAAAAACAAAGTTCCGGGGATGTCTCTCAGCAGCAGTTCGTTGTTGCAATCACCACGGAAGGTTCGGAAATGTTGGTTGATCTGCACGACCCTGAATTAAACGTATTTCAGCGCGAACTGGGAGAGGTCGATCTGTTGGGTTTCACCATCACCGACTTTCTCGCTGCAGCAGCGAAACGCCAAGACTTCAAGCCAATCTACCCATCGGCCCCACGCGCCTAACAATTCATTCAAGCCGACGCCTTCGGCGCGGCTCAATTCGGGCGTTAGGTTGCTATGAGAGAGTCCTATGACTGCAATTTCCAGTGAACTAGCCGTCCAGATCATCCGCAATGCCTTCGCGCCACTTCACTGCGGCGCCGAGGTCCATGACTATGACAATGCTGTTCGGCTCAACGTCGTGGATGACTCAAACACCAGTTTGCTTAATCTCTCTGGCATCACGTCCGACGAGTTCGGAGATGCCGATCGCCTGGGCGCTCTTTTGGAGCGCCTTCGCGAGGATTTGACGCATTTCAAAGGCGTGCATCTTGATCCGTGGCAGATGCCCGAGGTCAAGGTGATCGCAACCTAACAATTCATTCAAGCCGAACCCGCTTCGCGGGTCAGATTAATTCAGGCGATAGGCCCCATGGACACTCTCCTGGTAACGAAAGTCGAGCGCTTTTCCCCGGGCGATGAGTCTGCCGAGGTGACCCTGGCGAGCGCCAAGAGCGAGATTGTTGCCTTCTGCCACCCTTGCAACCTTTCGGAAGGGCAAGTCGTACCCAATCTCCTCCGAGGCCTAGCTGAGGACGTGCGCGCGGCCTACCTCGTTGATTGGCCGGAGTCACTCAAAGAGGCATTGAGTGTTGAACGTCTAGAGAAGGTTGGGCCGCTTGGGTATCGCGGCTGCGGGATCGTCTTTGATCAAGCTGCCGGGCTGATTGAGGTATTTGGCTTTGTGTTGGACCTCGGAGATGTTCCGTGCACGGGTCACGTGGAGTTCGAGTGCTCACGCATCGACCTCTGATGGGCCTAAAAATTCATTCAAGCCGAAGCCGCTTCGCGGCTCGGCTTAATTCAAGCGTTAGGCATCGCAGATGAACAAGTCCTTGATTGACGATTTTCTGCGCTGGTGGGTCAGCCGAAGCCCCAGCATCGCCGATAAGATCTTCCACTCAGACGCTTTGTATACCGACTGCATAGGACCGGGACTAATCCCTGCGGGCGGTACACGAGGTCCATCAGGAGAAGATGCTGTCGGGCTAGTGCCGCAGAAAATCGTTCTTAATGGAAATGAGGCTGCTGTCGTGTTTGAAGAGATCGATGAAGTTACGGAGCTTCTGTACCGACAAGCGATATACCTTCGCTCAGTGGATGGCAAGCTTGCGGAGGTCATTTACATTAAAGAGTCAGTGGCTCGTCCCGGTGAAGTCGATGTGAAATGGTTTAGATGAATGTCCACGATTAATCAAGTTCGCGGCTTAACGGTGGCCCCGCCTAACCCTCCCATTGAGAGGACGCTGTCCAGCAAGCCGGTCAGCGCCTCTCATGTCAAACGTTAGACCGCTGTGGAGAATTTTGTGCAACCTGAAGCACTACCCGCATCGATCTCTGTTGCGCTTCTTGCCATGGTTATCGTTTGCTTTCTTCTGTAGAGGGCTCAATTCAGTCGACTGGAGCGTCTTCATGCGCCGAAGTACCGTAGGCTGGGTCATCGACCCAGCGATTTGCTTGTTCCGCCCATGCTGGGTACAAAGCACCCAGCCTACGAGTCGTGAAGGCTTATCTGAGAGGTACCCACCGTTGTCGTCCCAGCATCGCATCGTGCTCGGCGCGTCAAGGTCGAGGTGAATTGCTGCGCAAACCTTGACGCGCCTGCGCGCGATGCGGGTTGGACTCGCCAACGGCGTCCACTCCGGGCGTCGGGCGAAACGGAGTGCCGTCATGTCCAAGCCCAAGTCGCCGCCTGCGTCCCGCGCCGCGGCGTCGAACGTCCTGCTGGTCGAAGTCCCGCCCCAGTTCATCGCCCTGTGCGAAGCCAGCGGCACCTGCCCACAAGCCGCGCTGCGCGGCATGGCCGCTATGGTCTGCGGCCTGCGCTACGACGACGACAACCGCCTGGTGCCGCTGGACGCCGAAGCCGCATGAGCTTCGCCGGGCGCAGGCGTTACCTGCGCCCGGAATTTCACAGAGTGGCGGTGAACTCGCAAGGCGGACTTGAGCCCGCCCTGCGCAGCGGGTTCGTCGAGCCAACCCGGGCCTGTCAGTAGACCCTGTGGAACGAATCGCCGTTGAATCGAGACACGCTGCCGTCGCCCATGCCGAACCACAGGGCACCACGCTTGTCACGATAGATGGTCCACACCATCTGGCTGGTCAGCCCGTCCTCGGTGGTGAAGTTCGTCAGCGACTTGCCATCGAAGCGCCACGCACCGTTGTCGCGTGTTCCAAACCAGATGTTGCCAGTGGCGTCTTCCGCAATCGAGAATATCCGGTCAAGAGAATGACTCGGCCCTTTCTCCCTGATGCTCGGTGCGTGCTCGTGGGTGAAGTTGGAGACAGTCTGGCCGTTGTAGCGCAGAACCCCGAGCCCATTGTTGCCGATCCAGAGATTTCCCCGGCTGTCTTCGAATATGCTGCGCACGTGCAACCGTTCGCTTCCAGGTTCGATTCCCACGGTCTCGTCGCTGATCACCGTGAACGAATGTCCGTCATACTTGAATACGGCTGGAAAGGTCGCGATCCAGACCGTTCCGTTCCGACCTTTCACGATGTCGGTGACCAAGTAGGGGTTCTCTTTGTCGACTGTTTCCGGCAAGGGCAAGGCCAGATACGAAAGCGACCGGCCGTCATATCGATACACCCCCTGTCCATCGAAGCCTCGACGCATCCCGCCATCGCCGTGAAACCAGAGATCGCCGGCCGCCGAGCGCCAAGTATCCACCTGGTCAGGGCGAAGAAGCCCGTTGCTTTTCCCGGCATGAATCTTGAACGTGTTTCCGTCGAAGCTGGTGATTCCGTTTCCTGTCTCGAACCAGATGACTCCGGCCTGATCTTCTTGAATGGTCCTGACCTGGTTGTCGCTGAGCCCGTCTTTCACCGTGTAGTAGGTGAACTCTCTGCCATCACACAGCGCCACTCCTTCCTGGTGGCTTCCGAACCAGAATCGCCCTCTGCTGTCCTCGAAAATGGCTCTGACACCGGAGGTGAACTTGAGGCGCGACTTCGCCTCGCATGCCCTGGCACTCGTTTCCAGCGAACGGCCTGCCGATACTTGGTCTCTATCTCCTGTTGAAGAGCGCTGATACGAGCAGGAGCCGAGCAGCGCAATCGCCAGCAGGATCGTCCAATTGGCATGAATTCTTCTGGTTTCTTTCACGATTGCCTCGGTCTGCCTGACTGCAAGTGGACCCCGGATCGGGGAGTGGTACGCAGGCTGGCAAATGCCTGCTCACAGGTCAATCCGGGAAATTTCTGGAATATCGAAAGTAACGCAGGCCGGGTCATCGACCCTGCGATTCGTTTGATCGGCTCATGCTGGGTGCGAAGCACCCAGCATACGAGGCTGTAAGGCTTTCCCGTGATGTGCCCACCGTTGTCGTCCCGGTATCGCATCGTGCTCGGCGCGTCAAACGCGTAAGGCGGGCTTGAGCCCGCCCTACGCCACCCGAAAAGTTGTTTCTCGTAGGGCGGGCCCTGGGCCCGCCGATGACGAATCGGACGACGTATCCGGTGCAACGGCGTTGAAGGATTTTCCGACGCCCATGCGGGGCGTGTACCGATGGCGGCCCGCCGGCATCGGCGCGACGCTGGGGCATGCCGAACTATCGTCGTGTCCGTGTGCCGGGTGGCACCTATTTCTTCACGGTCAATCTTCTGGAGCGTCGTCGCCGTTTGCTGGTGGAGCACGTGGACGAGCTGCGGGCGTCGTTCCGTGCGACGCATGCGGTGAGGCCGTTCGAGGTGTTGGCCATCGTGGTGTTGCCCGACCACCTGCATTGCCTCTGGCGTTTGCCTGCCGGGGATGCCGACAACACCAATCGCTGGGCGCAGATCAAGGCGGGGTTCTCGCGCCGATTGCCTTGTGATGAATGGCGGAGCGAGCGACGCGTTGTTTGTCGTGAACGCGGTATCTGGCAACGTCGCTACTGGGAGCGTCTGGTTCGCGACGATGACGATCTGCGGCGGCATGTCGATTACATCCACTACAACCCTGTGAAGCATGGACACGCTTTGCATGCGGCCGATTGGCCGTATTCGTCTTTCCGCAGATGGGTGAAGGCGGGTGTGTATCCGCTGGATTGGGCGATGTCTCCGTCGGGCCTGCCTTGATCCTTGCGGCGGGCTTGAGCCCGCCCTACGAACGCCTACGAGCCTCGGGCCGCCGGGCATATCCGCCCCGGTCACACAAGAAATCTGACGCCCCCGGAGGCTTGCCGCCCGATCGCGGCGTTGCCCCTCGGACCCCCACCTTTGCCCCATTTTGGTGCAACAGTGCGCCTCGAACGGCCGACGTTGCCCCTTTCACCGGCAACGATGCCGCTTTTTCTCGCCATCGATGCCCCTCGAAGGGGCATCGTCGGCACTTTGAGGGCCATCGATGCCGCTTTTTTCGCCACGCATGCCCCTTTTCGGGGCAGCGTTGCCGCTTGGAGCGGCAGGCATGCCCCATTTTGGTGCAACGCCGGCGCTGAAAGCGGCAACGTCGGCGCTTTCACCGGCATGCGTGCCCCTTTCCGGGGCATCGTTGGCCCGAGAAGGGCCGGCGATGGCCCTCGGAGCAGCATCGATGGCGCTTTTTCCGCCAGCGGCGGCCCTTCGAGTGGCAACGCATCGCCCGGGCAAGGCCAAAGCCGCGCCCGGGATCGCGGGGGCGCCTGCATGCGTGCTTCCCGGGTGCGGGCGTTGCGCTTGTCCGGGCGACCACGCTGCGCCGCGGCGGTAAGGTGGCGGGGCGTTCACTCAACGCCGCCACACCGCATGCCCACACCCCGGCCCTCCGACGTCCATGCCGCCCTCGCCGAGATCCGCCGGCTGCGCTTCCGGCAGGCATTCCTGATGGCGCCGTTGGCCGGCATCGTGCTGTGCGGTTTGCCGGTCGCCATGTTCGATGCGTTCCCGTTGCGCAGTTACGTGTTCGCGACGTTCGTCGTCTGCTGGCCGCTCGCGCTGTTCGGCTTCGTGGCAGCGATCCCGCTGGGCTGGGCGATCGGCGAAACCCGCTGTCCGCGCTGCGCGAACCGCTTCCATGTCGGTACGTCCCGCCGTTTCGGCGCGATCCAGAACGGCTTCACGCGCAAATGCATGCACTGCGGATTGCGGCTCGACGGCCGCAACGTCGAGCCCGCGCGCACGGACGCCTGATCGCCGGGCGCGTGCAACACGCAAGGCGGGCTTGAGCCCGCCCTACGCAGCTGCCGACTCACCTTGCCGACAGCGGCGAGCGCTGCCGGGACGCGGTCATCCCGGGAACTTCGGAAACTTCTCGTCCGGGTGCTTGGCCTTCCATTCGCGGTGGGAGACCGTGCCTTCCCACGCGGTGAACGCGCGCGGCGGGCGGCCGCGACCGGTCCAGGTTTCGCCCGTGTGCGGCAGCCAATACTTGGGTGCGACTTCGGTTTTCGCCGGGGCCGCCTTCTTCACGGCCGGCGCCTTCGGCGCGACGAGCGCGGCGATCTCGGCCTTCTGCTTGGCATCGAAGTGCGGTCCGAACTCGCCCAGCAATTCGATGACCTTGGAGAACGCGCCGCCTGTCTGTTCCTTCCGCAGATCCTCCTCCTGTTGCTCAAGCTGGCGCAGTTCTTCGGCGAGCTTGGCCTTGGCCGAGGCGATCGAATCGAGGGTTGGCTTCATGGTCGACACCGATGGTTGTGCAATCCCGCAGTATAGCCGCGGGGCTCCTCCGGCCGGCATGCGGGGCGTCCCGGGGCGTCCCGGGGCGCCCCGATGCGCCCCGATGCCCGGGCCCCGGGCATGGCCCGGCCCTTCGCCTGCGAAGGTCAGCCGCGGATCGCCGCGTGCATCCCATGCTGTATCGTCGCCGACGACCACGAGGCATCCCGGCCATGATCAAAACGAAACGATGCGCGTCGATGCTGGTACTGATGTCCCTGCTGGCCTGTCTGCCCGTCGGTGCGGCGCAGGCGTATTGCAGCGGGACCGATCCGCAGTTGGCGGGGAGCAGCCCGGATTACTACAGCGTCGGCAAAGAGCGTGCGCGCGCCCGGTACGTGGTGATCGCGCGCAGTGTCCGCGAGACGTGGCTGGGCGAAGACGGCCGGCCCAGACCGCTCGTGCCCCCGTTCCAGGGCGGTGCGGCGACGCCCAACGGCTTCGATCCCTACGCGGGCGCGATGTACCGCGTGAAGGTCCTGCGTGTGTTCAAGGGCAAGCCGCCGGCCGTCTTCACCGTGTTCAGCGAGAACACCACGTCGCGCTTCCGGCTGGAACCCGGGAAGGACTATCTGCTGTTCGTCAGCGAAGGACTGTTCGACGCACCGATCGGGCGCCATCTGACGATCGACAGCTGCGGCAACTCCGCGCCGAGGGCCGACGCGGCGGAGACTCTGCGGCGATTGCGCGGCCGCTGAACAGGGCCGGGCGAGCCGGCCTCCACCGTCAGCCGCGGATCGCCGCCTCGATCGTTGCGATGTCGATCTTCGTCATCGTCATCATCGCCGCGAACGCGCGCTTCGCGACGGCCGGGTCGGCGCTGGCGACGGCGTCGCTCAGCACGCGCGGGGTGATCTGCCACGACAGGCCCCACCGGTCCTTGCACCAGCCGCAGGCGCTGGCCTGCCCGCCGTTGCCGATGATCGCGTCCCACAGCCGGTCGGTCTCGGCCTGGTCATCGGTCGCGACCTGGAACGAGAACGCCTCGGTCTGCGGGAACGCCGGACCGCCGTTGAGCCCGAGGCACGGGATGCCCAGCACCGTGAACTCGACGGTGAGCACGTCGCCGGCCTTGCCCGACGGGAAGTCGCCGGGCGCGCGGTGCACCGCGTCCACCGAGCTGTCGGCGAAGGTCGCCGCGTAGAAGCGCGCCGCGTCGAGCGCGGTGCCGTCGTACCAGAGGCAGATGCGGTTCTTGCTGGCCATGTCGATGCTCCCGTGTCCGAATGTGTGCGGCGGCCACCACGACGGCCGCGCCGCGCGATCACGCGTGCGCGGCTGCCGCGATTATGGAACAGCGAGGCACGACGTCCAGCGCGACCGTGCGTCGTGCAGGATGCATCGCCGCAAGCGGGACGCCATGCGATGGAGGCTGGCGCCAGGATCCCGCTGTCATGCCTCCGCGTCGTCCGGTTCCGTTCCGACGCCGTCGCTGCGCCGCGGCGTCGAGCGCAGCGAACCTCGACGTTCACGGCGCTGGCCGCGACATCCGGCATTCCGTTGATCCCGCGCGCTGCGCGCGTCCCGCTTGCCCGCTAGTGCGGGTGCGCATGCAGGTGGGGATGCGTCGGTGACTGCGTGTCGGCGCCGTCGTGCGGCATCTTCGCCAGCACATCGCTGGCAGGCCGCGTTCTCCATTCCTCGGTCACGATGCGGATGACACGCTGGCTCGGGTCATCCAGCGGGCGGTCCGTCGCGAACACGATTTGTCCGTCAGCACTCGGAGAGACCCCCGCGATCATCGGCGGAGGCGTCTTCGGTGCCTGGCTCTGCATTTCGTGGGCGATACCCGCGGCGACATTCTGCAGGGCCGTGGCATCGAGGTGCAGCGCGCTCGCATGGGGCCTGAGCAATGCGAATGCCATGCGATAGAGCGGATGGTCGGCGCCCGGGAACGTGCCCGCGGAAAGCTCGGGCGTGGCGGCGTGCCCGCCGGGCGTGATCCTCGCGCGCTTGGTGTCGACGGGATCGGGTGGCCGCGTTCCGTCGCGTCCCGGTTCGGCGCGTTCGACGGGTTCGCGCTTGCGCTTCCTGTCCTGCCCGTCGGTCTCCGTCGCGATGTCCCGCTCACGGTTGGACTGCAGCACGGCGAAGGAAAGCTTGGTGTCCAACTGCGACCGTTCCAGCCCGAGCGCGTCGAGATCGACCACGATGTGCGGTGTCCCGGGCCTTCGATAGAGCTTGCGCGTCTCGTTGTTGCGCGAGTAGTTGAGGGTCTCGTCCTTGCCGTGGATGACATCGAGCAGTCCCGATGCGTCGTGATGGCGGTAATCGAGTGTCCCCGAGCGACCCAGCCCCGCCTCGCTGCCGGGTTTGTCGTAGTAGTACCACTTCATGGCTTCGACGTTCGACGGGTTCTGCGGGAGGCCGTGGACGTCGTCCAATTCAAGGCCGGGCTTGAACCAGATCTCCGACGAGCCGTCTCGCGCGGGTGCCGTCAGGAAGTCGTCCATGCGATCGGGACAAAGCGCCTGGACCTTTTCGATCGACATGTCCGGAAAGTTCCTTTCCACCCACGAGAGATACGCATTGAAGCCCCCGAGATGCGCCTTGGCCTCGTCGGTGCGCCGTGCGTCGAGCATGTCCTGCAGCGGCTGCGTGTAGTCGTGGAACCGGACGCCCCTGCTCTCGCCGATCCGGCGGACGGCCGTGTCGAAGGCCACCGATGCCGCCAGGTTTTCTTCGTATCGGAGCGCGTGGTCGGTTTCGTGCCCCACCGCGAAGACCAGTTCACCGACTTCGGCGCTGCCCGGCACTGCCGCGCGGATGGTCGCCTCGTTCAGCAGGATCTTCTGCTTCCGCAGCGAATAGGCGTTGTTCTCCACTGCGGCCGGATCGGACAGTGCGAATGCGACGAGGTATTTTTCGTGGACGGCGCGCTCCAGGTTCTCCCGGAGCACCGGCGACGCCTCGATCGCACGGCGCAGATTGCGCGTCCAACCGCTGCCGTCGTCGTGGTCCTTCTCGAATTGGTCGAGGAGGTTGTCCAGCGATGGTTCGGGCATGTGCATGGTCGATTCCTTCCGTGTGCGGGGCGACGCATGGCCTGGGCCGCGCAGGCAACCCGGCCATGCCGGGCCCGCGCCTTGCCGGCGTGAGTGTAGCGCTCGCATCGCGGCGGCGGATCGCGCGCATGCGGCCGCGGCTTCCGGCCCGGAGGGATGACCGCGCCCCGCCTTCATCGTGCACGGACATGGAAATGCCCCGCATTGCTGCGGGGCATTTCCGTTCCGGGCCACGACGATGGGCCGTGGATCAGTCGCCGAGCCGCTGCCGGTATTCCTCGCGCAGCTGCGTCCAGTGGTCCCAGAACGGCGCCGGCGTTTCGCCTTCGAGGCGCGCCGCCAGCACGTCCGCATGCGCGTGCCAGCCGGGGCCGATCATCAGCACGTTGCGATGGTCGCTGATACCGCGATGGACGATGGTGAGCAATACCTTCCCGTCGCGCGGTTCGAGCATGAAGGTCACCTCGCCCGGGCCCCAGGTGAAGGCGAGGCGATGCGGCGGATCGAAGACCGTCACCGTGCTCGCCATGCGATGTTCCGCGTCGAAACCGTCGGGCCGGTGGCCGGGGGGCGTGGTCAGTTCATCGTTGCGCCAGGTCAGCTCGAACGTGCCGCCTGCGTGCGCGGGCATGTCGCCCGAGGCCAGCCAGCGACGGCGCAGGTCGCCGTCGGCGAGATGGGCCCAGACGCGTTCGATCGGGCCGGGCAGCAGGCGTTCGAGGCGGACGGTGTCGGGGGCGAGGAGGGTGGCGTAGCCGGAGTCGGCGGCGAGGGTGTTCATGGCGTCCTTCGTGTCTTGGCGGACTTGCGGGTCCGGGGAGCCGGAGGCGCTGCGGCGGCGGCAGCGTCCTCCGTCGCGAGCAGGGCTTCGAGGGCATCCAGGCGCTGGTTCCAGAAGCGTTCGTAGTGCCTCAGCCATTCCGCGCCGAGGTGGAGCGGGGCGGCGTCGAGGCGGCAGGTGTGCACGCGGCCGCTCACTTCGCGGCGCAGCAGGCCGGCGCGCTCCAGCACCTGGATGTGCTTGGAGGCACCGGCGAGGCTGATGTCGAACGGTGCGGCGAGTTCACCGACCGTGCGCGGGCCGGCCGCGAGATCGCGCAGCATCGCCCGCCGCGTGGGGTCGGCCAGTGCGCGAAAGAGGTCGTCGAGGGGGGCTTGATTATCAACCATGTGGTTGATGATAGGTCGGTCGATCAGAAAGTCAACCATCAGGTTGAATTTCTGGCGCGAGGCCGGAACGCCGGCCGTGGCGGTGCCGCGGAGACGATGCCGCAGAGACGTCCGCAACGACAAACGCCCCGCATCACTGCGGGGCGTTCGGCGTTTCCTGCCGCGACGTTCGCGGGCTTACATGCCCATGCTGCGCGGCGCCTGCTGCTGCGACGGGGCCTGCGCCGGATCCGGCACGGCCATCGTCGCCAGCGACTGGTTGGCCGGCTGTTGCTTGGCCTGGGCGACGTTGATGGCGACGCGGTCGGCGGATTCGCTGGCGGGGTCGCCCTGGTAGGCGAAGACCTGGCCGTTCTTGCCGAGCAGCGCGCCGTCGATCCGCTCCATGCCGGAGTTCTGCGCGTGCAGGGCGGTGGCGGCGGCGACGTTGCGCAGTTCCTCGCCCTGCAGGCCGAGGCCGTCGACCTTCTTCAGCGCGCTCTCGGCCTGGCGATACAGCGCCGGTTCGATCGCGGGCGCCTCGACCGACGGCTTCTTCGGGCTGCTGTCGGTGTAGTGCAGGCCCGTGTCCATCAGGTTCTTCTTCAGGTGCAGCTCGTGCAGGTCGAGCTTCACTTCCGGCGCGGTGGCCTTCGGGTCGTGCTTCTTCGCTTCGGCGAGCGACTTCTTCTCGGCATCGGCGATCACGCCCAGCGCCCATTCGCCGTAGTAGTTCGGGTAGTCCTGGTTGCCCTTGGTGCCGAGGCGCGCCGAGCTGGGCGGCTGGTCGAAGTAGTGCTTGCCCATCGCCTCGACGTTCTTGTCGGTGGACTTCAGGGTCATGTCCGCTTCGATGGTCAGGCCCGGCTTCATCGCGTAGGTGAAGTTCGGCGCCTTGCCGCCGCGCTCGATGAAGTCGCCCATGCGGCCCGGCTGGGCGTTGTAGAGCTCCTTCAGCGTCGGCGCGGTGTTGTCGCCGGCGTCGTGCTTCTGCTTGGCGACCTGCGACACGATGGCGTTGTAGCCGCCGATGTGCGCGCCGGCCTCGTCCTTGCGGTAGCTGTCGATCAGCGTCTTCACCGAGCCGGTGTAGTCGTGCGGGCCCGGGCCCTTGGCGATCTTGTCGACGTCCTTGACGTAGGCGTCGACCGCCTTGTCGCTGACCGTGCTGTTGAACGAGTGCTGGATTTCGTGGCCCATCACGAACACGAGTTCGGACGCGGCGGACTTGTCGGTGCCGGCCTTCTTCAGGTAACCCGGCGGCAGCTCGATCGTCTTGTTGTCGCTGTTGTACGTGCCGCCGGCATTGGCGCCGGCCGGCAGCATGTCGAACTTCTCGAGGTGGCCCTTCTGCACCGATTCGACGATGCGCGCCTTCAGGTCGGGCGAATTGTCGAGCAGCTGGCGCAGGTTCTTGCCGGGCTTGTCGGTGGCGGTGTCGTGGGCCTTCTCGAAATCCGACAGCATCTTGTCGAGTTTCGTTTCGGCGGCTTTCCTGGCTTTCAGGACGTCTTCGGGAACAACGGCCATGGCGGGGTCCCTCAGGCGTTGATGATGAGGCGGGAGACGCAGGCGCGGTCGGCCTTGTCGTCGTTCTCGCCGCGGACGTAGACCTCGACGGTCACGTCATCGCGGGCGAAGTCCCAATGGAGGATGTTGCCGAGCTTGCCGTGGGCGGGCGTCGGGCGATAGCCGGCGGCGGCGAGCGCGGCGGCGTAGTCGTCGAAGTCGACCGCGATCGGCGCCATGTCGGCGTTGGCGTGGCTCTCGTCGTCGAACGAGAACATCAGCCGCGAGGGCCTGGCTTCGCCGATCTGCGGCAGCGAGACGAGGTTGTAGGCCCAGGCGTCGGTGAGCTGGCCGCCGGTGCCGTATTCGCGGGCGTCGTCGGGGTTGAACTCGATCTTCAGCCCGGTGAGCTGTTCGATGCGGGCGGGGGCGAGATCGTCCGGGCTGCGGACGTTCTCGACGAGGCGGAGCACGCGCCGGCCGATGTCCTCGGCGCTGCTGGGGGATGTGGACTGATCCATGCGAAAACCTGTGATGACGGAGGGTGGCGGTCCGTCGGGCGGACCGGGCGCACGTCGCGGGGACGGTCGTGCGGGCCCAGTATGGAACGCGAAGCCCGCCGCGGGCAGGCCAGCGGCGGGCTTGGGAGGGGGCTGCGCCGGCGCGGGTCAAACGTGCTGCGGCTTGTGTCCCTGCGGCTCGGAGGGCGGCTGCAGCGACGCGGCGGGCTGGCCCACGGCGACCTGCGTTGGCGGTTCGACCGGTGTCAGCCTGCCGAGGCTCTGTCCCTCGGGCGTGCCGATCGCGGCGAGGCCTTCGACCCGCGCGCTCACCGAGACGTCGCCCACGCCCTGGGTGGCGATCAGGCCCTTGCCGTCCATGCTGTGCGCGACGCTGTCGATCTGGCGCAGGCCGTGTTCCTGCGCCGAGACCGCCAGCGCCGCGGCGAGGTTGCGGACTTCCTGCGGCGTGCCGAGGTTGTCGCGGGCGTGCAGCTCCCCGACCTGGGTCAGCGCCTGCCGGAACAGCGGGTGGTCGTCGGCGCCGGGCACCAGCGACACCGGGGCCGACGACGAGGACGCCACCGGCACCGGCGGCTCGACGAGCGGCTTGCCGACCACCAGCGGCCCGAGGTCGCCGAGGTCGAGCTTCACCACTTCGATCTCGCCCCTGGCCTGCAGGCGGCCGTTCTCGGGCAGGCCCAGCGCCGGGTGCGCCTGCAGCCGGACCGGGTCGATGACGTAGTCGCGATTGACCATGCCCGACTCGGCGAACGCGCGTTCGGTGTCCTTGACCATGCCCGCGGCGAACTGGATCGAATCCTGCCGGTAGTTCATGTGCGGCGCGCCGAGCTGCGCCTTGTCGGCGTAGTAGCCCTTCATCGCCTCGATGTTCTCCGGCGAGTAGGGCATCAGCCCGTCCCGGCCCAGCGTCAGTCCGTCCTTCAGCGCGTAGGTGGCGGGCACGCCGACCGAGGTCTTCGCGATGAAGTCGCCCATCCGCGCCGGATGCGTTTCGTACAGCTCGCGCAGCAGGTGCTCGGGTTTCGGATGGCGGTCGTTGATGACGTACGAGGCGATGGCGTTGAAGCCGCCGATGTGGGCGCGGCCTTCTTCGGCACGCGTGCGTTCGGCGAAGGCGTTGATGGCGTCGGTGTAGTCGCGCGGTCCCGGGCCGTCGCTGCGCGCGATGCGTTCGATCTCGGGCGCCAGCCGGGTCACGCCGTAGTTCTCGCCCTTCATCGAACGCGCATGCTCGGTCTCGTGGCCGAGCATGAACATGGTTTCCATGTAGGTGTGGTCGTAGCCGTCGAAGCGCGGCGCCACGCGGATCGAGCCGTCGCTGACCTGGTACGACGCCGAGCCCGCGCCGTTGACGGCCCGGTCGCTGTAGCTGCGCAGGTGGCCGTCGTGGATGGTTTCGAGCGTCCGCGCCTTGAGGTCCGGCGACAGCGACATGATCTGCTCGATGCCCTTGGCCATGTCCTTGTGGCCCCGGGTATCGCCCTTGCGGTAGTCGTCGAGCATCTGGTCGAAGCGCTTCTCGTCTTCGGAACGGCGATCGAAGAAATCCCTCACGCCCTTGAAGAACTCAGCCATGGCCCACCTCCGCCGCGGCGCCGGCCGTGACCACCAGCTGCATCACCCGGAAGCGGACCGGCATCGCCTGCGCGTCCTCGCGTTCGGTCTGCACGTCCACGGCCACGTTGCCGCGCACGAAGCGATGGCCGTACAGGGCGCCGCGGGGGCCGGCGATCGCGCTCTGCGCGTAGCCGCAGGTGCGCAGTTCGCTGGCGAAGCCGGAGAACTCCGGCGTGGCGGCCGGCAGCCGCGCATCGGCGCGGCGGGCGATGTTGTCGACCGAGACCACCAGCCGCTTCGGCGGCCCGCCGCGGCGGTCGGGGATCGAGGTGAGGTTGCAGGCCCAGGTGTCGTCGAGCATCGCGCCGAACCCGTAGCGGTGCGGGTCTTCGGGGTCGCGGCCGATCGGCAGGCCGGTGAGGTATTCGACCTTGGCCGGCGAGAGGTCGTCCGGGCCATAGAGGCCATCGATCAGGTGCAGGAGGCGGGTGCCCAGATCGCCATTCTGGGCGAGGGCGTGGCCGGAAGGCGTGGCGGGTGTCGTCATGACAGTGCATTCCTTGGACTGCGTGAACGGGGATGGCCCTTCGCCGGGCGGGCGTGCGCAGCGGGGCGCCGCCGCACGTGCCTGCATACGGAAAAAACGGTTACAGGCGGACGCGGGAGGGGCCGGCCGGCCCGGAGCCACGCCCGGAACAGCCGGCCCGGAACAGCCGGCTCAGAACAGCAGGTTCACCATCAGCACCACGACCACGGTGTAGATCAGACTCAGCGGCCCGCCCACGCGCCACAGTTCCTTCGCCGAATAACCGGCGGGACCGACGATCATCGACATCACCGGATTGGATGCGGTCATGAAATTGTTCGACGCCGACAGCGCGACGATCAGCGCCGCGGAGGTCGGATTGCCGCCCGCGGCGAGCGCGATGTTGATCGCCACCGGCACCATCACGATCGTCGCGCCGACATGGCTGATCACCAGCGAGAACGCGGTCGTCAGCAGGCCCACCGCGATTTCCAGCAGCCACGTGGGCGTGCCCTGCGGCAGGCGGTCCAGCGTGTGCGCCGCCACCCACGCCGCGGCGCCGCTGGAGTCCATCGCCCAGCCAAGAGGAATGAGGCAGGCCATCAGGAACACGGTCTTCCAGTTGATGGCGGCGTAGGCCTCGTCCATCTTCAGCACGCCGGTGATCAGCATGCCGGCGACGCCGGTCATCAGCGCCACCGACGCCGGGATGCGCGAGGACAGCGCGATCGCCATGGTGATGCCGAAGATCGTCATCGCCATCTTGAACTTGTGCGGGCGCTGCTCGGCCTTCGGGTAGTCGGTGACCGGCACGAAATCGCGGTTGCCCGCGGACTGCGCGAGGTCGGTCCAGATGCTGTGCAGCACCAGCAGGTCGCCGGCGCGCAGCGGGATCTCGCGCACGTCCTCGCGCAGCACCTGCTTGTCGCGGTTGATCGCAAGCAGGCGCAGGTTGAGGCGCCTGCGCAGCTGCAGTTGCGTGGCGGTCTTGCCGATCCAGGTCGAGGTCGGCGGGATCACCGCCTCGGAGATGCCGGCGCGCGCCGGGTTGAACAGGTCGGCGAACTCGCGCAGGCGGCCGCTCATGCGCAGGAAGCGGTTCTGCGCGAAGTCGACGATCGCCTGCCGCGGCCCCATCACGCCGAGCACGCTGCCGACCCAGATGCGCGCGTCGCCGGGCGGCGCCAGGCGCGATTCGTTGCCGGTCTTCAGCGCGAGGATCGTCGGCGCGTCGTGCAGGTCCTCGGTCTCGCGCAGCGACATGCCCACCAGCGGGCTGTCGGCGCCGACGGTCAGCTCGTATACCTCGCCGTCGATGCCGTAGGCGCTGGCGAAGTAGCTCTGGGTCAGCGCGGGGGTGACGCCCGAGTCGCTGTCGTCGTCGCGCAGCCGGCGCACGCCGAAGAAATGGAAGTACGCGAGCCCCGCGGCGAGCAGCGCGGCGCCGATCGGCATCGGCGCGAACATCGGCAGCGGCTTCAGCGTCATCAGGCCGGACGGCAGGCTGTCGTTCGCGGTGCGCAGAAGGTCGTTGAGCAGGATCAGCGGCGAGTTGCCGACCATCGTCAGGCCACCGCCCATCACGATCGCCGCGCCGATCGGCAGCAGCATGCGCGACAGCGGGATGCCGGTGCGCGAGGACAGCCGCGAGGCCACCGGCAGGTACAGCGCCATCACCGACGGGTTCTGCATCACCGACGAGTTGAGCCCGGCGATGGCGGAGGTGAACAGCAGCAGCCGCGTCTCCGCGCCGCGCGCGCGCCGCAGCAGCCAGCCGGCGAGGCGATTGAGCGCGCCGGTGCGGTCCAGGCCCGCGCCGAGGATCATCGTCGCGATGACGCTCATCACCGCGTTACTTGCGAAACCGTTGAACAGGTCGCCCGGCTCGACCAGCCCGGTCAGGCCCAGCAACACCAGCACCACCAGCGCGACCACGTCCGCGCGCAGGCGCTCGAACAGGAACAGCACCATCGTCAGCACCGTCAGCCCGAGCACGAGCTGCATGTCGCTGGTGAGGGTGAGCTGGTTCTCCATCGTCAGTCGCGCATGGGCCGGCGAGGGGCGGACGTGTCGCGATCCGCGAGCGCGACGAGCACCGTGCAGGCGACCGCCGCGCCCAGCGCGGCCGACCACGCGGCGAAGGCGGGATCATGGGGCGGCAAGGCCGGCCACCATCGATCGAGTGCTGCCACCCACAGCGCGGCCGCGAGCCCGGACAGCAGGATCAATCCGATCCGGAAACGCAAATGGTGCAGTCGTCGCCGCCAGCGGCCCGCGACCAGGCCGACGAGGACCGCGGGCACGACACCGATCGGATAGGCCACGATCGCCGCCACGAAGACGAGGGCGAGCACGCTTTCCGCACCGTCGATGCGGTCCGCGAAGAAGCACAGCGCGGACACGGGGCCGGCGATGACCGGCGCCAGCAACCCGAACGCCAGCGCACCGATGAAGGTGTCCGCGCTGCGCGTCGTCGTTGCCGTGAGCGTCGTCATCCGCCCGTCGCCTCGTCGCCTTCGGTCCGTGTGTAGAGAAGGTCCCACACCCCGTGGCCGAGTTTCTGACCGCGGGTCTCGAAATGCGTCTGCGGCCGCCACTCGGGCCGCGGCACCGCGCCACGCGGGCCGGCGACGTTGCGCAGGCCGGGCACGACATCGAGCACGTCCCACATGTGCTCGGCGTAGGCTTCCCAGTCGGTGGCCAGGTGCAGGCGTCCGCCGATGCGCAGCTTGCGCACGAGCAGGGCGGCGAATGCGGGCTGCACGATGCGACGCTTGTTGTGGCGCTTCTTGTGCCACGGGTCGGGGAAGTAGATGCGGATCTCGTCGAGCGCGCCGTCGGCGATCTCGTGCTCCAGCACTTCCACCGCGTCGTGACGGTAGACGCGGACGTGGTCGCTGCCGTCGTCGTCCAGCCAGTTCAGCAGCCGGCCGACGCCGGGCGCATGCACTTCGATGCCGATGTAGTCGCGCGCCGCGTCGTGCTGCGCGGCGAAGCGCAGCGCTTCGCCGTTGCCGAAGCCGATCTCCACCACCCGCGGTGCATGGCGGCCGAACGCGGCGTCGAAATCGCGCAACGTCCCGGTGTAGTCGAGACCGAACCGTGGCCACAGGATGTCGAACGCGCGCTGCTGCGCTTCCGTGAAGCGCCCTTGCCGCAGCACGAAGCTGCGGATCTGGCGCTGGCCGGGCGTGATCGTGAACGGCTTGTGCAGGCCCTGCGCGTCGAGGCCGTCGTCCGGCCGGCCGTCATGCAGCGAGTCGTCGTCCGACGCGTCGTCTTCGGGCGCGTGGATCGTGTCGGTCATCCGATCAGCCCGTCGACCGGCGACGAGGCCGAGGCGAAGCGCTTGCGCGGGATGCGGCCCGACAGGAAGGCGTGGCGGCCGGCCTCGATCGCGAGCTTCATCGCCAGCGCCATGCGCACCGGGTCCTTCGCGCCGGCGATGGCGGTGTTCATCAGCACGCCGTCGCAGCCGAGTTCCATCGCGATCGCCGCGTCGGACGCGGTGCCGACGCCGGCGTCGACCAGGATCGGCACCTTGGCGCTTTCGATGATTTCCAGCAGGTTCCAGCGGTTCTGGATGCCCAGGCCCGAGCCGATCGGTGCGGCCAGCGGCATCACCGCGCAGCAGCCGATCTCTTCGAGGCGCTTGGCGAGGATCGGGTCGTCGCTGGTGTAGACCATCACGTCGAAGCCGTCGGCGACCAGCTGCTCGGCGGCCTTCAGCGTCTGCACCACGTCGGGGAACAGCGTGCGCTGGTCGCCCAGCACTTCGAGCTTCACCAGCTTGTGGCCGTCGAGCAGCTCGCGCGCGAGCCGGCAGGTGCGCACGGCGTCCTCGGCGGTGTAGCAGCCGGCGGTGTTGGGCAGGATGGTGTAGCGGTCCGGCGGCAGCACGTCGAGCAGGTTGGGCTCGCCGGGGGTCTGGCCGATGTTGGTGCGGCGGATCGCGACGGTGACGATCTCGGCGCCGGCGGCGTCGGTGGCACGGCGGGTCTCGTCGAGATCCCTGAACTTGCCGGTGCCGGTGAGCAGGCGCGAGCGATACGTCGTGCCGGCGATGACGAGCGGGTCGTCGTAGGGGGTATGCGCGGTCATCGCGCAATTATCGCCCATCGCCGCAGCGATGGGGGCGGCACGACGCCCGCGGTGCGCATGCTGCGGGGCCGGTCAGCCGCCGCCGAGGGCATGCACGATCTCGACCACGTCGCCGTCGTCGAGGACGTGCTCGGGGTGGCGACCGCGGGGGACGATGTCGCCGTTGACCTCCACCGCGACCCGGCGTCCGGCCAGGCCCTGGGCGGCCAGCAGCTCGGCCAGGGTGCAGGGGGCGGGGAGGGCGAGGGGGGTGCCGTTGAGCCGGATGTCCATGCCCGGATTGTCGCCCGTACCCGCCCACCTGCCCAGTCGTCCGGGGCCCTTGTCACACTTGAGTCATACAGGCCTTCGTGAAACGATGCGGCCACCATCCGGCAGCGTATCCCCACAAAGGCCGGAGCCCTGCGACACGCTTTTCTTTTTTCCATCAGTTCGGGAGTGGGATTCATGTCGTCCAAGCATCGGGCCGTCCGGCCCATCCGCAATGCCCTGTCGGTCGCGGTGCTCACCGCGAGCGCCGCGCTGGCCCTGCCGGCCGCCGCGGCCGGTCCGTACAGCCAGACCGTGTTCTTCGGCGACAGCCTGACGGACAGCGGCTTCTTCCGCCCGCTGCTGCCGGCCAGTGTCCGCGCCGTCACCGGCCAGTTCACCACCAACCCGGGCTTCGTCTGGTCGCAGTACCTCGCCGATTTCTACGGCACCAGCGCCGCGCCCAACGGCAACGGCCAGACCGGCACCAACTACGCCGCCGGCGGCGCCCGCGTCGGCGTGAACAGCACCGGTGCGCTCGGCCCGATCCCGTCGCTGGCCACCCAGGTCAACAACTACCTCACCGCCAACGGCGGCCGTGCCGACAGCCATGCGCTGTACACCGTCTGGGGCGGGGCGAACGACCTGTTCGCGATCACCAACGCCGGCGCCGATCCGACCACCACGATCGCCAATGCCGTCACCGCGCAGATCGGCATCGTCGGCACGCTGCAGAACGCCGGCGCCCGCTACATCCTGGTGCCGACCATTCCCGACCTCGGCGTGACCCCGGGCTTCCGCGCCCAGGGCCCCGCCGCCCAGGCGTCCGGCACCGCGCTGACCCAGAGCTACAACAGCGCGCTGTTCGGCGGCCTGGCCAGCAACAACCTGCACGTGATCCCGGTCGACACCTTCACGCTGATCCGCGAGATCACCGCGAACCCGGCGGCCTACGGCTTCGGCAACATCACCGGTACCGCCTGCCAGCCGCAGATCACCGCCAACTCGCTGACCTGCAACCCGACCAGCCTGGTCTCGCCCGACGCGCCGAACACCTACCTGTTCGCCGACGGCGTGCACCCGACCAGCCGCGCGCACCAGATGCTCTCCGAGTACGCGATCTCCGTGCTCGAAGCGCCGCGCCTGATCGGCCTGCTGCCGCACACCGAAGGCGTGATCGGCCGCGCTCGCGCCGACCGCGTGTCCGCGCACGTCGGCGGCAAGCCCGACGGCGACGGCCGCCGCTGGTGGGTCGACACCCGCGGCGACTTCCAGCGCTACGACGACGGCAAGCTGTACGACGGCATGGGCCCGTCGCTCACCGGCGGCGTCGACTGGAACCGCGGCAACTTCGTCTACGGCGCGTTCGGCGGCCTCGGCCGCAACGGCTACGACTTCGGCCACCGCAACGGCGACTTCGACCAGACCGACGTCACCCTCGGCGGCTTCGGCGGCTGGTACGGCGAACGCTTCTGGGCCACCGGCCAGCTCAGCTACACCCAGAGCAGCTACGACGTGAACCGCTCGGTGTGGATCGGCCCGGTCAAGCGCACCCACACCGGTTCGCCCGACGGCACCAACCTCACCCTCGCGATCAACGCCGGCTACGACTTCAAGGGCGACAAGCTCACCCACGGCCCGGTGCTCAGCGTGCTGTCGCAGAACATCGACGTCGACGGTTACGCCGAAAACCGGCCGACCGAGTCGACCTCGCTGGCCTACCCGGACCAGAGCTACGACTCGCTGATCACCAGCCTCGGCTGGCAGGCCAGCTACCGCATCGACGACCACCTCGTGCCCTACGCGCGCCTCACCTGGGACACGCAGCACGAAGACGCGCCGCGCGACGCCCAGGCCCGCTCGCAGAGCATCACCGGCAGCCTGCCGTACTCGGTGCCCGGCGTGCAGTTCGACGACAGCTACATGACCCTGCAGATGGGCGCCCGCACCGAACTGTTCGGCCTCGACGCCAACATCGGCGCCAGCGTCACCACCGAACAGGGCGTCGGCCACGACGCCAGCGTCTTCGCCACCGTCGGCAAGTCGTTCTGATCCAGCGTCCATCCTCGTCGTGGCCCGCAACTTGCGGCCCACGACGGAGGCGCTACACTGAAGACGCTCCGCGGGTGTAGTTCAATGGTAGAACTGCAGCTTCCCAAGCTGCTAGCGTGGGTTCGATTCCCATCACCCGCTCCAGTTTTTCCGCAACGGCGACCTCCCCGGAGGTCGCCGTTGTCGTTTTGGGGGCGAACCCCGTGCAAACTGCGTGGGCTCGCGGACAGGAGCGAGCTCCTCGTCGAGGCCGTACGTGATGCGCTTGTTTGCATGTCGGGCCCCGATGGGCGGTTTTTCGCCGTAGAACAACGCGAAACCACATCCGGCACTTTGATTGCTTCCTTGCCGGCGAGTATGTGGAAGCCGGACCAGCCAGTCCTTTCGAACAGCATTGGAGAAGGGCATGCCTTTCACTAGCGAATTCATCTCGACGACCGACGTTGAAAATTACGGGCTCCGGAAGATCGACGAAGCCCAGATCGTGGGCGGCACCCAAGCGCGGGACTGGGTGATCGACCGTGATCGCGACAGCTACCTGCGAAACATCGCGCACGGTGGCGGAGCGGAACCGGAGCTTCGAAATCGAACGACGTGGTCCTTCCGATGGCGGGGCTCTTTGCTGACGCTGCGCCTGGACCTCCTGGAAAGCGGCGGCGAGCGTCGCGGAGCGGGCTGGTCCCGCTGGAGCCTCGTGTGGGTCAATGGTGGCGAAGGACTGCCGGCGGAACTGAAGCCGTTCAGAGAAGAGTTCCTGAAGGATCTGACTGAGGCCTTGAGCGTGCACCACGGTTTCGGCGGTGCCTATTCGAAGCACACCGAATACAAGGCTGAAGTGGACGTGTCCGAGGGATGCATCCTGTGACACAGCCTCTGACGTCGGAGCAGGCGAGGGAACTGCTGAGGGAGCAACCGGACGGATATCGGACTTCGGCGCAGTTGAGAGAACTCGCGGCACAGGTCGATGCCGACGCCCCTGGACGCTTGACGGTTCTCTACAGCGGACCGGCGGCCAAGGACATTTGGTCGACCGACGTGATCACCGCGATGGTGGACGCGGGCGAAGACATCCGCGTCATCAACAAGAGCGAAGCGGCCAAGTTCCTCGAATCGAGGGAGTTCTACAACGCGCTCGCCGATGCATACGACGTCGATGTCGACAAACTGGTCGATGGATCCTACCGAGGTCCTGCGACCGAGTGGCTGTATCACCCGACCGAGGGTCCTTGGGCCGATGCCTCGGGTCGATTCGCCGACGCCACTCACGGCGAAGTGCGCGCCATCGTTCACGACGCCAATCCGAGCCGTGTGTTCGGCGCCGTCGAAGTCCCGCACATCCTCGCGAACCCCAACGTGACCGTTGTTGAGGGTCTCCCCCGCGAAGCCTTGGCGGGCCTGAGTCAACGGGAAGGCCAGCAAGCCGCGTTCGACCTCATCGTGAGCAGAGCGCGCGAACACGCATCCGACCTGCGCGTCCCGCTCAGCGACGACGTGCTGCGCACCGAAAATCGGGTTCTGCGCCTCGACAGCCGCGACTACTTGGCAGAAACGGGAATCGACGGGCAACAACCGAGGTTTACCGAGCCCACGCACCGTCTCGCCGAGCGGATGAACCCACCGACCGAGCATGCGCAGGCGGGGCAAGCTCGATGGGCGGAGTGGCATACCACCGGACCGCAAGCGTTGTCGGAGCCGTTGTTCCCCAACCTCAGCCGCGCCGGCACGACCGCCGGCCTCGCCGGCCTCGGGGTCGCGGCGGCCGCCTACGACGCGAAGCAAACGGGCGATCGCATCAGCACGGCGTTCGCACAGGACAACCCGGCCGGCGCGCAGTCCGAAGCCACGCACTATGTCGCCCGCGGTGTCGGCGGTGCAGCCGCGATGTTCACGCCCGCGGCGGTCGGCGTCAGCGGTGGGCCGGCGCTCGCGTTGGTGGTTGCGGACGGCTATCTGCTGACGGAAGCCTTCGACCGCGGCGCGCGCTATCTGGACGCCAGCAAGATCAGCCACCAGAAAGACCGGGATGGCGTCGGTTGGGAATTCAACGGCAGGCAGTGGATCCGCGACGACCTCAAGGCCGATCTGCGCGACGACGGCGTGGACCAGGTCCATTCGCAGGCGTTTGCCGCGCAGTCGGACAAGGCGCGCGAGTTGAGCCGGCTCGCGAGTGCCGAGGCGGTCGGGCAGGCCATCCACAAGGCGCATCCCGAGAACCCTTTCGTCCAGCCGGCGAACGAGCGCGATCCGGCGCATCTCCACCACCGCGACTGGACGCGCAGCCCGGAGACTGGAGCATGGTCGCGTTCCGTGGCGGACGAGCTGGACCGCAACGACGCGCCGATCTGGAAAGCCGAGCCGGAATTCGCTTCGCCCGCGCGTGCGGCCGAGCTTGACCGGCAGGCGGCGCAGGTCATCGACCGCAACCTCACCGAAGGCCCGGCGGCGTTGGCAGCCCGCTACGAGATCGCCCACCGGCGAAACGGGTGGGACAGCTTTGGCCCGGAACCGGACGTCGTTCGCACCGCGCTCAACCCGGACACGCTGCAAGCGTCCGACCAACGCCAGTATGTGCGCGATGCACAAGGGCAGTGGTCGCACGACGGCGAGCCGGCGCGCGGCAACACCGCTGTCGAGCTGGAAGCGACGCGCGAGCGTCTGCTGCCGGCGCTCACGCAGCACCAAGAGGCGTTGGCGAGGATCGAGCCGTGGCAGCCGCCGACACCGGAACAGCAGGACCGCGCGAACTTGCGCCAGCTATACAGCGATAATGGCGTGAACCCGAACCCCGAGCGGTTCGAGGCGGCTTATCAGGCGGTGAGGGAGACGCGCGAAGCACAGGGCATCAACCCCGCGGCGACGTCGCTGGCCCTGGAGCCCCGGCCTGCCAGCGGCTACGACATCAACACGCCGATCCAGCACCTCCAGATCGAGGGCGACGGGGTGGTGCGCGTGGCGGCCACGACCACCGCCGCCGACATCCATCGCACCGAGTCGGCTCTGAAGGGCGCGCCGCATGCGATCGAGGCGCCCACTGCGCAGGCGCGTGAGGGACAGGCCCAAGCACAGCGCGAAGCGAACCGGGCCGGGTTGTCGCAGGACGAGACGCAGGCAGCCATCCGCATGGCGGCATCGACGGCGGCCACGCCCGGCGGGCGCAGCGGCAAGACGGACGACCTCGAACCAGCGGTCAAGGAAGAGGCGAAGCCTGGGCGGACTGACACGTTGCTGCTCGACAACCCGGCCCATCAGAACCACGCCATGTTCGCCACGTTGTTTCGCACTGTTAACGAACGCGACAAGGAGCTTGGTCGGGAGCCCGACGAGTTCAGCCGCCAGCTGGCGGGCGGCTTGGTCGAGAAAGCCCGCGAACGCGGCTTGGAGACGATCGGCGCGGCGAAGTTCACGCCGGATGGCACCAGAGTTGGGATGAGCGACACGGCCGACTTGTCAGCGCCGTGGGCGAAGACCGCCGCCGGCGATGTCGGGCTGTTGGCGGGTCAGAGGCTTGAGCACAGCAGCGAGAACGTCGCAGCCATCAACCAGAAGCAAGCGCTGGCGCAGAACCTGCAACCGCCGACGCAAACGCAAGGGATTGACGGGCCGGACGGACCAGCGCCGAAGGGTCCGCGGTTGGCGTGACGCCTGCGGATATGTGGCAAGGCAATCTGTCGTCCGTGGTGACGCAGCCGAGCGCATGTCGTCGATATCAGGCTGGGGCTATACGACAATAGGCGTGTTCTATTGATTTCGGCGTTGCGAGAGGGTAATTCGCCGCGAAAAGTTGCATGAAATATCGCCTCGGGGCAGCATTGGCCATTGCCATGGGGAGGCATAGAGCGGGATGGACACAGTCCGCGTAGAAGTCGACACCGCGTTGTTCGACGACGACACAATCGCCAGGGCGATGCATCGCTACACCGGCGAGTTCTATGCGGAGCTGGCGCGCTCGGGGACGGGTGTCGAGGTGAGGCTGACGCCGATGCGGGCGGAGATCGAAACCGCCGATCTCGCACGACGTTTCGCGAACGACCTGCTGGACGAGCGCCTTCGCGCCAGGATTCGCGCCGAAACCGCGACGCTTCACGCCATATTGGTGAAGACAGCTCTGCGAGAGGCAAACCCTGCTGTGGAGCCCGCCGCGTGAAGTTTGCATCGCGCGAGGCGCTGGCGGGCGATGCGACATATCGCCTGCTGCCGATGCGCTTTCGCCGGCTGCCGTGGGACCAGAGTCGTGTCCTGGCAACCTCGCTCGCGGGCGATTGGCTGATCCTGTCCCGGTCGGATCTGGATCGGGCGGTTGCGGGCGAGTTGGACCCCGACGAGCCGCTCTACGCTTCGATGGAGGCCCGGCACCTGATTGCGGCCGATCCCTCGCGCACGACCTTGGTGCCGCTGCTGTCCCAATACCGCACCCGTAAGTCCTGCCTTCGCGCGGGCCCGGCGTTGCACATTTTCGTGGTTTCGTTGCGTTGCCACCACACGTGCTCGTATTGCCAAGTCTCGCGCCAACCGACATCCGAGACCCGATTCGACATGGCCGGTGAAGCGGCCGCTCATGCGGTGGACCGGTTGTTCGAGTGGCCGTCGAAGACCTTGACCGTGGAATTCCAGGGAGGCGAGCCGCTGCTCCACTTCGAGCGGGTCCGGGCGTTGACCGAGGCCATCGCGCACCGGAATCGATCGGAAGGGCGCGACATCCGTTTCGTCATCGCCTCGACCTTGCACGACCTGACCGAAGACCAACTGGCCTTCATGAAAGACCACGGGTTCCAGCTGTCGACATCGCTGGACGGTCCGGAGTGGCTGCACAACGCGAATCGGCCGCGCCCGGAACGCGACAGCTATCGACGCACGATCGAAGGCATCGAGCGCGGACGCAAAGTGCTGGGTGCGGATGCCGTGTCGGCGCTGACCACGTTGACGGCGCGCAGCCTAGCCGTGCCGAAGGAGATCATCGACGAATATCGGAAGCAGGGTCTGCACGCGATCTTCCTGCGCCCGCTGAGCCCCTACGGGTTCGCGCGCAGGACACAGGCGAGAAGCGGATATTCGATCCACGACTTCCTGCGTTTCTACGCCACGGCCATGGATCACATCATGGCCGTCAACCGAGAGGGATATGCGCTCGAAGAGGTCCATGGCGCGCTGCTGATGTCGCAGCTGCTCACGCCCTTTTCGCACGGGTATGTCGATCTGCGCTCGCCGACCGGTGCCGGGCTCGGCGCGGTCGTCTACGACTACGACAGTCAGGTCTATCCCTCCGACGAAGCGCGCATGCTCGCGGCGATGGGCGACCACACTTTCGCGATGGGGCACGTGGATCAACCGGTGTCCGAACTGCTTGCCTCGCCTGCGATGCAGCGCGTGCTGGAAGCCGGCGTCGCCGAGGCGCTGCCGACCTGCGCCGATTGTGCCTATGTCCCACTCTGCGGCGCGGACCCGATCGACCATTACGCGCGACAGGGCGACACGGTCGGTCATCGGCCGAGCAGTGATTTCTGCGCGAAGCACATGGGGCTGTTCGACCTGCTCCTGCAACGCTGGGAGGAGGGCAGCGACCACGATCGCGCGGTGCTCGAACGATGGGGCCTGCGTCAGGCGGGCGGAATTGCCCCGCCGATGTTCGAGGAGGCCGCCTGATGCTGCCTCTGGACGCCAGGGTTCGGTGGTCGGGTCGCTGGTCGCGCGCCGGACTGTTCAAGGTGGCCGGCCTGGCCGAATTCGCATCCGGCAGGTTCCCACTCGAACGTATGGTGCTGGACCTGCGTGCGACGCGAGGCATCGATGCATTGCTCCATCTGCCCTGGGCAGGCTTCGTGACGGCGCCCGAGGCGCCGTGCGACGAGGGAATGGCGCAGGTCGCGCTGCTCGACAATCAGGACATCGTCCGGCCGGGCGATGTCGTCGAAGTCCGCCCCGGCAGTTCGAAAGTTTCAGTGCGCTACCGGCGCGGCGGTAATGGCAACGTGCTGTTCGCGACCGAACGCTGCAACAGCTACTGCCTGATGTGCTCGCAGCCGCCGCGGGACGTCGACGACGGTTGGCGCGTGCAGCAACTCATCGACTTGGTGGACCTCGTCGACAAGGAGGAGCCGTCGCTCGCCGTGAGCGGCGGTGAGCCAACGTTGCTGGGCGACGGTCTGGTGCGGCTGATCGAGCATTGTGCGAGCACGCTCCCCGATACGCATGTCCACATCCTGTCCAATGGCCGCCTGCTGGAGGACCGCCGTTATACGCAGTCGTTCCGCGATCGGCATCCTTCGCTGAGCTGGGGCGTGCCGCTCTACGGCGACCACTACGGACTACACGACTACGTCGTTCAGCGCCCTGGTGCCTTCGCTCAGACGATGCGGGGGTTGTATGCCCTGCACGAGGCCGGCCAGAAGATCGAGGTGCGCGTCGTGCTGGTGAAGCCGACAGTCGAGCGACTACCCGACATCGCCCGCTATCTCTACCGGAATTTGCCGTTCGTCGAGCATGTCGCCCTGATGGGCACCGAGCCCGTCGGGTTCGCGAAGGCGCACCGCGATGCCCTCTGGGTCGACCCGGTGGATGCGGGGCCGCCGCTGCTGGACGCCGTGGGCTTCCTGGCGCGACGAGGCATGCGGGTGTCGCTCTACAACCTGCCGCTGTGCACGCTGCCTGAGCCACTGCGACCGTTCGCGCAGCGCAGCATCTCCGATTGGAAACAGCACTACCTGCCGGCATGCGATGGTTGCGCGCTGAAACCACGGTGTGCGGGCTTTTTTGGCTGGATCACGCCCGAGTGGACCAGCCGATCGATCGTTCCCGTGACAATGGAGGAAGGAGCATGCGCAAGGCATTGAGCTTGACGGGTTCGGCATTGGCGGCGCTGCAAGGAAGCCTGCACGACGCCGATGCACCGGATGCGCGTTCTACTGCATTGGCGGCGCTCGCAGTCCATGACGCCGAACATGCGACGACGCTGACAGCGCCGTTGAACGTCGGCATCGACAATCTCTACGCCGGACACCGCTCGCACAGCAGCCATAGCTCACACAGTTCGCACAGCTCGCACTATTCGAGCAGCGGTGGCGGCTATCGCTCGACGGCTCCGTCGACCTACGTGCCGCCACCTCCGGCGCCCGCACCCTATGTGCCGCCGAAGCCCAGGACCACGCGATCGTCGACCGGAGCCAGCAGCACATCGACCTTGCAGCCAAGCTCGACACAAGGCAACGGCTGGACGAGCGACGATGGCTCATCGACGGCCATGGAGCCAACCCTTAGGGGCGCCGCGCCACGCGCAGGCTCGGATCAGCTTGCGCTAATGGTCATGCGGGTGCAGGCGGCGCTGTTCTCGAAGGGATACGACCCGGGCGCGATCAGCGGCGAATTCGATGCGTCCACCAAGGCTGCGCTGCGGAAGTTCCAGGCGGCGCATGGATTGAAGGCTTCGGGCCTGATGACGACCGAGACCCTCAATGCGTTGGGGGTGGCCTTGGTGCCGTAAGAGGAAGACGAGGGTCGCGCGTGCGTACGTTGATGCAGACACGAAGTCTCCGCTACGCTCCAGCTTCCCCGGGAACCACCTTGGGGGCCATTTTCTGCGCCCGCCGTAGTTGGTAAGTGATTGAGTGAGTTGGGTTTGTCGGCTGAGGAGTCGATTCCCATCACCCGCTCCAGATTTTCCGCAACGGCGATCTCCCCGAAGATCGCCGTTTGCGTATGCGGCTGTCGAAACGGCATCGCTTGCGTGCGAGCGATGGCTCGCATGGTTTCCACGGCTCGCATCGTTCGGGTCGCCTGCCGCGGCGCATCGGTTCCGGCGATTTCACAGCCCGCCTGCGCAGCCGGGTGCCGGCGTCCATGGCCAGTGCCCTGGACGCCGTCTGTGTCCGCTCCAGCCCGGTCGATCGAGCGTGCCTCGGTCGCAGGCTGGCGGGCCGCCGTCATCGGCAATGCCCGCGCGGACGGCCGCGGCGGGAACTGTCATCATTCCGCGGCAGGCTGGCATCGCCCGCCCCGACGGAGCGTCCGCATGAAACTCGCCATCCTGTCCCGCAACGCCAAGCTGTACTCGACGCGTCGTCTGGTCGAGGCCGCGCGCGCGCGCGGGCACAGTGCGCGCGTGCTCGATCCGCTGCGCTGCTACATGCGCATCGCCAGCGACGGCTTCGACATGCACTACAAGGGGCGGTCGATCTCCGGCTACGAAGCGGTGCTGCCGCGGATCGGGGCGTCGATCACCCGCTACGGCTGCGCGGTGCTGCGCCAGTTCGAGTTGATGGGCAGCGTCACCCCGAACGGGGCGGAGGCCATCGTCCGCGCGCGGGACAAGCTGCAGGCGCACCAGCGGCTGGCGGCGGAGGGCATCGGCATGCCGATGACGGTGTTCGGCGACAACCCGGACGACACTACCGACCTGCTGTCGATGCTCGGCCCGCCGCCGCATGTCATCAAGCTCAACGAGGGCACCCAGGGCGCGGGCGTGATCCTGACCGAGAAGCCGTCCGCCTCGCGCAGCGTGGTCGAGGCCCTGCGCGGGCTGTACGCCAACTTCCTGGTGCAGGAGTTCATCGCCGAGGCCGAGGGCGCCGACCTCCGCTGCTTCGTGGTCGGCGACGAGGTGGTGGCGGCGATGCGCCGGCAGGCGCCGCCGGGCGACTTCCGCTCGAACCTGCACCGCGGCGGCTCGGCCGAGGCGGTGGTCGCCGAGCCCGACGAATGCGCGGTCGCTGTGCGCGCCGCGCGGGCACTGGGGCTGGGCGTGGCCGGCGTGGACCTCATCCGCTCCCGTCGTGGGCCCCTCGTGCTGGAGGTCAATTCCTCGCCCGGGCTGGAGGGCATCGAGGCCGCGACCGGGGTGGATGTGGCGGGAAAGATCGTCGAACACATCGAAAGTTCGACGAAAGAGAAGGCAAAAGCCGCGAAACGGAAACGCGCGTCAACCCGCCAGCGGGCGGCTGTCACGCCGCTTTAACACCCCTTTAATCGCGCCGGGCGTAGCGTGTCCGGGCCGATTCCTGTGATTCCACCCATCCTCGTCAGGGCAGGTGCAGAACCGGCACATCGGGGTGACACCCAACCTTCGGCCCGGGCGGCACGCGTCGCCCGGGCCCTTTTTTGCATGACGCGTGCGCCCGTGCACGGCGTCCCGCGCACCCGCCGGCGTGCCGCGACGCGTGTGACAGAATGTCCGCACGCGGTCTCCGGCGCCCGCGGGAACTGCCCGCGGAGCGACCGGTCCGAGCTAGACCTCCGAAGGATTTTCCGCATGCGCATTCTCGTGATCGAAGACAACCAGGACATCGCCGCCAACCTCGGCGACTACCTGGAAGACCGCGGCCATACCGTCGATTTCGCCGCCGACGGCATCACCGGGCTGCACCTGGCCGTGGTGCACGACTTCGACGCGATCGTGCTCGACCTCAACCTGCCGGGCATGGACGGGCTGGAGGTCTGCCGCAAGCTGCGCGGCGAGGCCCGCAAGCAGACGCCGGTGCTGATGCTCACCGCCCGCGACAGCCTCGACAACAAGATCGCCGGCTTCGATTCCGGCGCCGACGACTACCTGATCAAGCCGTTCGCGCTGCAGGAAGTGGAAGTGCGCCTCAACGCGCTGGCCCGCCGCGGCAAGGGCACCCAGACCCGGGTGCTGGAAACGGGCGACCTCGAATACAACCTCGACACGCTGGAAGTGCGTCGGCAGGGCAAGCTGCTGCAGCTCAACCCGACCGCGCTGAAGATCCTGCAGGCGCTGATGGAGGCCTCGCCGGCCGTCGTCACCCGGCAGGAGCTCGAGACCCGCGTCTGGGGCGAGGAACTGCCGGATTCCGACAGCCTGCGCGTGCACATCCACGGCCTGCGCGCGATGGTCGACAAGCCGTTCGGCGTGCCGCTGATCCAGACCCGCCACGGCATCGGCTACCGCATCGCCGCACCCGATGCCTCCAGCTGACGGCGTCCCTCCCCGGCGCCGACGCCCGGCCTACCGCCGGCGGCTGCGCAGCCGCATCGTGCTCTCGTTCCTGCTGCTGGGGTTCGGGCTGACGTCGTTGTTCGCGTTCGCGGCCGTGTACCTGTCCGACAAGGTCGAGGAACAGACGGTCGGCCAAGCGTTGAAGCGCAACGTCGATGAATATGCGGCGCGATTCATGAAGGATCACGACGCCGAATGGGCGCCGCTGAATGACTTCCGCGCGATCGTCTATGGCCCTGACAAACGCGCCAACGTGCCGCCGGAATGGGCCGAACTTCCCACTGGCGTCTACAAGATCAACGGTGAAGAAGGCGGCGAGGCTTTCGTTTATCGACTCGTGGTGAAGAAGGACAAGCAGTACTGGTTTTTCCTCGCCCAGAATCTGACGCGGGCGGACGATATCCGCAGCCGCATGATCCGCGCGCTGATGCTCAGCGTTGGCGTCTTCACCCTGATTTCCCTGCTGGTCGGCCTCTGGGCCGCGTCTCGCGTGATGAGCCCCGTGACCGAACTCGCGCAGCGCCTGCGTCGTTCCGGCCGCAGTGCGGAGCCCGAAGCGCTGGCCTCGCATTTCGCCGAGGACGAGGTCGGCGAACTGGCGAAGGCGCTGGACGACTATGCCGAACGCCTGACCGACGTCGTGCGCCGCGACCGCGAGTTCAACGCCGACGTCAGCCACGAACTGCGCACGCCGCTGGCGGTGATCCGCGGCGCGGCCGAACTGCTGCTCGCGCGTTCCGATCTCGACGACAAGACGCGCACGCGCCTGCGCCGCATCCAGCGCGCCGAACAGCAGTGCACCGACCTGATCGGCGCGCTGCTGCTGCTGTCGCGCAACGAACGCGGCCACGGCGCCGCCGACGTCGGCCGCATCGCCGAACAACTGCTGGATGCGCATCGCGGCCAGCTCGCCGGCAAGCCGCTCGAACTCCGCCTCGACGGCGCACCGGGGCAGCTCGTCGTCGATGCGCCCGAGGCTGCGGTGACGGTGGCGTTGAGCAACCTCATCGGCAACGCGGTGAAGTACACGCCGCAGGGCGAGGTCGTGGTGCGCCTGGGCGACGCCGCGGTCGACGTGATCGACAGCGGCCCGGGCCTCAGCGCCGAAGACGCCGCGCGCCTGTTCGAACGCGGCTATCGCGGCAGCCACGCCGAGCACACGCAGGGTGGCGGCATCGGCCTGTCGATCGTGCGCCGCCTGTGCGCGCTCTACGGCTGGCGCGTGCGCGTGGTGCCGGGGGCGGAGAAGGGCGTCATCGCGACGCTGACGTTCGGGGCGTGAGTCCGCACTTGCCGCAGCCCACATCCCGCCACTGCAGGATGTGGGCATCGTGCCGTCGCACGCATTCGGGCGGCATGCCCGATGGCAGGCCGGGTCGCGCTTACAGGCCCGGAACGCGACGCAGCACGTAACCGTTGCCCGGGATCGGCGTGCCGTTGGCCTGCAGATACTTGCTGGCGTCGTTGATCACCACGCCTTTCACGTAGACCTGGCCCTCCGGCACGTTCGGCGAGGACGGCGTCGCTTCCAGCACCGACGCCATGCCGTCGTTGTCGCCGTCGCCGAGATAGATCGCGACGTGCGTGCCGCCATTGACGATCAGATCGCCCGGGCGCAACTGTGCCGCGGTGATGGGCGTGAAATAGGTCTCCATGCCTGCCGACGATTTCCACTCCGGCTTGAATGCGATGCCGGCGTGCTGGTACATCATCGTCACCAGGCCCGAACAGTCGAAGCCACTCACCCCCAGCGGGGCCAGGTACTTTTTCTGCGGCAGCGCCTGGTGGGTTCTGCCATCGCCCGGAGATCCGAATCGGAACGGGTTGTTGGCCCCGACGTAAGGCGCATCCAGTTGCGCGAGGCCGTAACCCAGCGCCGAATCGATCGCGACGACGCCGGTGTATTTCACCTTGCAGTGATATTGGTAATACGGAACGGCCGAAGCGTCGATCTGGAAGATCTGGGTGCCGTTGAGCCTGAACTTGAAGCGGTCGTTGAAGTACAGCGACAGATAACCCGGTTCGCCCAGTTTCCACACGCCGGGCGGCGAGCTGATCGTGGTCGAGAACTGCGGCGTGAACGTGCCGTCGCTGTTGCGGCGATGGAATTCGGCGACGCCGGTCTGGGTGGTGGTGGTGCCGTTGAGCACGCCGGTGCGGATCATGTACAGGCCGCCGTAGGCGTCGACCTTTTCGTAGCAGAAGATCACGGCCGGATTGGCGTTCGCGAAATACCAGTCCGCGGAGGCGGGTCTGGCGAATGCCGCGAAGAAGATCGCCAGAACGACGCCGATGATGAGGCTCCTGTGGTTCATCTTTGCAAACTCCCTGTCGTCGATGACATGCGTGGTGAGCGACGCGGATGGCGCGCGCATGCGGCCCGTTCCCTGCGCCGTGGACGCGACGCGACGCCCGGCATGGCCTGCCGGGCTTGCGTTGCGACGGTCGTACACGGCTTCCCTCGTGCCGGTACGCGCCAACGAATGTGCATCGACGATCGCGGTGGCGCAATCGCCGGTCAGCGCTTTTTTGACGTGAACCAGAATGACGGCGCGGCCGTGCGCGCGATCGGATCGATCATCGACGACCGGCGAATGCGGATGCGCAGGGAGCGCGCGCCCGCAGGTCGCGGGCGCGCAGGACGATGGCGTGCGGTGGCCGAACGATCGGGCGGGCGGCGTCACCCGCCTCTGCGCGTCGCCGGTGTCACACCCGTTCCAGCCACCCGTACTTGTCCGCCGTGCTGCCGTTGAACAGGCCGAAGAACAGCTCCTGCAGGCGACGCGTCACCGGGCCCGGCTTGCCGGCGCCGACCTGGCGGCCGTCGACGGAGCGGATCGGGGTGATCTCGGCGGCGGTGCCGCACATGAAGAGTTCGTCGCAGAGGTAGAGGTATTCGCGCGGCAGGTCGCGTTCGATCACGTCGATGCCGGCGTTGCGGGCGAGGGTGATGATCGTGTTGCGGGTGATGCCGTTGAGCAGTGCGGCGCTGACCGGCGTGGTGTGCAGCGCGCCGTCGAACACGAGGAACAGGTTCTCGCCGGCGCCCTCGCTGAGCAGGCCGGTGGACGCCAGTGCGATGCCTTCGCCGAAGCCGAGGCGGCGCGCTTCGCGCGCGACCAGCTGGCCGGAGAGATAGTTGCCGCCGGCCTTGGCGCCGGCCGGGAGGGTGTTCGGCGCGAAGCGCTGCCAGCTCGACACGCAGGCGTCGATGCCTTCCTCCAGCACGGTGGCGCCGAGGTACTGGCCCATCTTCCAGGTGGCGACGGCCATGTCGACCGGCGTTTCCGCGGACAGGCCGAAACCGCCCAGGCCGCGATAGGCGACGGGGCGCAGGTAATCGGTGGTGTTGCCGTTGGCCTTGATCACGTCGCGGCAGGCGGCGTTGATCGCGTCCAGGCCGTAGGGCAGCGGCATGTCGTAGATCTTGGCCGAGGCGTACAGGCGGCGGTTGTGGTCGGTCAGGCGGAAGATGACCGGGCCGTCGGGCGTGTCGTAGCAGCGGATGCCCTCGAACACCGACGAACCGTAGTGGACCACGTGCGCCATCACGTGCGTGGTGGCTTCGGCCCAGGGCTTGATCGTGCCGTTGTGCCAGATCCACTCGGGGTATTGCTGGGCCATGACCGGGTTCCGTGCGCGGGAAAGACCGCGATTCTAGAGCGTGTCATGCACTTTTTCATGCGCCGCGAAGCCCGTGGACGGGCTTCCCGGAGGGTTGCGCCCCCGGGCCGCCGATGCGGTGGCCCGGGGGCGCAACGCGGTACATGGAAAAGTGCATGACACGCTCTGGCAGCGGGGGCGCGGGGGCTCGAACGGAAACGGGGCCCGAAGGCCCCGTTTCCTGGCGCGGGTGGTGCGTTCCGCCTCAGCGGAAGGCCGCGACCGTGGCCGCGGTGTTGTTCAGCACGCGCTGGTTGTGGCTGACCGCGGTGGTGCCCATGGCCTGGCCGCCGTAGGTCTTGGCGGGGTTGGACCAGTAGTTGATGCGGGTGCAGCTGACCGGGCAGTCGTAGGCCATGATCGTGCGCCAGGCGTTGGTCGGCGAACGGTAGCCGTGGCCGTAGGCGTACGGCGTGGTGGTCGGGTCGGTGGCGGGATCGTGGCGCGCCGACTGCAGGTGGCCGATCTCGTGCCCGAACGAGAAGTAGCCCGTCGCGCAGCTGTAGTGCACGGCCGCGAACGCGGTGGTGGCGGTGGAACCGATGCCCGACGCCAGGCCGCAGGCGGAGCTGTTGTTGATGATCAGCACGCCCACGTCCGCGGCGGTGCTGTTGCGGGTGGTGTGGATCGAGTCCATGTAGCCGTCGGCGGTGCCGCGGAAGCGGGTCAGGTCGGTGGTGAAGTTGCCCGACTCGGTGTACGTGGTCGCCACCGTGCCCGCGAGCTGCATCGTGATCGCGACGCCGCTGTTGACGTAACCCTGGTTGGTCTCGGCGACGGCGAGGGTGATCTTGCCGACGATGTCGCCGCTGGCGGCCGCGGCGGACGGCGTGTAGGCGACCAGCACGCGGATGATGGCGTTGGCCTTCGCGATCGAGCCGTTGGCGTCGGAGGCGGCGATCTGGCGGCGCAGCAGGCGGCCGCTGTACTGCGACTCGCGGTAGATCTTCGCGTAGGCGGCGGCCGGATGGTCCACCGGCATCTTCGACTCGTCGATGCGGACGATGGCGTGGCCGCCGGAGCTCAGCGGCTGCAGCGAGTACAGCTCGCCGTTCTTGCGGATCGTGCCGGTGAGCTTGTCGCCGTTGCGGACGATCATCACCGAATTGTTCGGATCGTTGGCGATCTCGCCGGTGGCCTTGGCCGCGATCGCGCCGATGCCGCCGAAGTCGTGGCCGATCGTGCCGTACCACACCTGGGTGCCATCCGGATTGCGATAGCCGTTCTGCAGGTAGACGGTGCCGGCATCGCCGAGGCCCAGCTGCAGCGTGCTGCGCTTGGCGTCGATCTGGCTGGCATCGGCCTGCACGAGCTGCACCGAGACCGTGGCGCGATCGGTGACCAGCGCGCGGTAGCTGGCGTCGGCCACGAGCCCGGCCGGGGCGGCCTTGAGCGAGGTGAACAGCGGCGCGGCTTGGGCGCCGAACGCGGTGGCGAGCACGGTCATCGCGCCGAGCGCGGCATGCTTGGTGGAACGCTTCATGAGCAACCTCTCCTTGGTGTCTTCCCGACGACCGCCACGTCCGGGCGGCTTGCGGCGTCGGGTGCTTGGGATGTGTGGAAACGCCCGGACGATGTGCCATCGGCATCGTGGGCATGTCGCGACCGCGCGCGCAAGCTGCGCCGCGACATGCGCCTGCGTATATCGCTAACGCCGTCTCAGTGCGTTTGCGGACAGGGCCGGCCCGGTGTGCCTGTCGCCGTGCTCAGAGCACGATCCACCAGCATTCGAGGTAGCGGCGCAGGCCGAAGACCGTGCGCGACGGCGTGCTGCCGTTCTTCAGCGTCTGCTCCAGGCGCAGGCCGGTGGCGACGGCGCGGCGGGGGGCAGGCGCCGGCGCATCGCCCGGAGTGGCTTCCGCCGCGGGCACGGCCACGGGCGGGAGCGGTCCGGCGCCGTCCGCAGGCGGACCGCCGGGGCTGCCGTCCTGCTCCGCGGGGCGCGGCAGCGCGCGCAGCACCGCGATGTCGATCAGCGGACGGTCCGCGATCGCCTGCAACTGGGCGAGGATGCGATCGCCGCTTTCGGCGTTCTGGCCGACCCAGTGGTACACCGAGGCCAGGCCGTTGACGTCGTGGGCGTCGATCGCGGCGGTGATCGCGGCCGTCAGCGCGGGCAGCGTGCGTGCGCAGCCGCTGCGATACGGGCCCGCACCCGCGGGGGCCGGCACGCCGCGGACCACGCGCGCGGTCGCGCCCAGGCTGTCGCAGGGGCGGTCGGTGTAGATGGTGTTGCCCGCGGGGCCTTCGCAGCGGTTGAGGCGCGTCTCCTGGGCCTGCGCCGGGGGCGTCCAGACGGGGACCGACAGTCCGCCGACGAACACGAACACGAGCGCGGCGGGGAGGGCGAGGCGACGGGCGAGGGACGGCATCGCCGGAGTGTGGCAGCCGCCCGATGAACGGAACGCCGAGGCCATCGTCTGCCGTCGGATGTGCGCGGGCGACCGCTCAGCGATCGGCGGACAGCGCGCCCAGCATCGCCAGGCCGCCGAACAACAGGATCCACAGCGCGATCAGGATGAACACCGACACGGCCGACGCGATGGCCCAGAAACGCGCCTTGTCCGACGCGCTCCGCGCGCCTTCGATGTCGCCCGCCGCGCGCTTGCCGTCGACCTGCGCCGCATACACGATCGACACGATCCCCAGCGGCAGGCAGCAGAACAGCGTGGTCAGGATCGCCCACGCCATCTGGTTGGGGATGTATTCGCCGCGAGGCGGGATGCGGGGCGTGGACATGGCGGTTCTCGTCGGAAATGCGGGTGACGGGGCCTCAGCCCGGCGCGAGCAGCGTGAACGGCCACCACGGCAGGTTGCGGGCGATCCAGTAGGCCGGCAGCAGGATCAGCCACAGCTTCGGCGTCATCACCACCGACATCAGCGGTTGCAGCAGCGCCGGACGCACGCCGCGCTCGTGCAGCAGCATCAGCGGCATCAGCGGCAGCACCAGCATCGCCAGCGGATTCATCGAGAAGGCACGGGCGACGTCACCGTGCACCAGCGCATGCAGCGCGCGGGTCAGGCCGCAGCCGATGCACCAGTAGCCCGTCGTCTCGTGGAAGATGCACTTCGGGAAGAAATTCCCGACGGCGTTGGGGTCGTAGCGCAGCAGCAGCCAGACGCCGACGGCGGCCGCGAAGGCGGCCGCCGCCAGGACATACCGGTCGCCGGATCTCAGCGACTGCATCGCAGGCTCAGCCGCCCTGCAGCTTCTGCATCGTGTCCATGTACGACGCCACGCCGCCCATCGCGAACCAGCCGATGTTGAACAGCAGGCCGATGCCGGCCAGCGCGCTGGCGACGATGCACCACGTCTTGGCGGAATCGGAAGCGCGGCGGGCGCCTTCCAGGTCGCCCTGGTTCAGCAGCGTGTTGACCTTGTTGGACTGGACGATGGCGACGATGCCCAGCAGACCCAGCGGGCAGCACAGGCAGGTCGCCAGCACGGTCGCGATGATCGCCCAGGCCAGATGGTTGGGCACGCTGCCGGGGGCGGCGGAAATGTTCATGCGGGAGCTCCTCGGGGATGGTGGGAGGGCGCCGCCCGTTTCCCCGGGGCGGTCGCCGCGTGTCGCTCCCTGCATTGTGCCGATTCCGCCGCGGGGCGCAATCGGCCGATCGCCGGCCCCGTGGCCGCAGGACCTCAGGCGGCGTCGCCGCGCAGCGCGCGCACCCGGGCTTCCAGCATCGCGGCGCCGGCCTCGCGGCCGTCGACCGGTTCGCTGGCCACCACTTCGACGTGGGCGCGGAAGCGGCGCGGCACGCGCATGCGCGCGAGGCGGCCGTCGCGCTTGCTCCACATGCTGGTCCACATGTTCTTCAGCGCCATCGGCACCACCGGCACCGGGCGCCGCGCCAGCACCTTCTCCACGCCGGCCTTGAACGGCGCGATGCCGCCATCGCGCGTCAGCCCGCCCTCGGGGAAGATGCCCACCAGCTGGCCGTCGGCCAGCGCGGCGTCGATCTCGTCGAACGCCCGCCGCATCAGCTCCAGGTCCTCCTTCGCGCCGGCGATCGGGATCGCCTTCGCGGTGCGGAAGATCCAGCGCATCACCGGGATGTTGAAGATCTTGTAGTACATGACGAAGCGGATCGGCCGCGGGATGCTGGCCGACAGCACCAGCGCATCCATGTAGGTCACGTGGTTGCACACGATCAGCGCCGGGCCCTCGTCGGGGATGTGCCTTTCGATGCCGTGCAGCCGCAGCCGGTACAGCGTGCGCACCAGCACCCAGCTGAGGAAGCGCATGAAGAACTCGGGCACGATCGTGAAGATCCACAGCGCCACCAGCGTGTTGGCGATCGCCAGCCCGAGGAACACTTGCGGGATGCTCAGCCCCGGCATCGGCAGCACCGTGCCGCCGATCGCCAGCGACTTCATCTGCAGCGCCACGCCGACGCCAGCGGCCATCACGATGAAGATCGCGTTCTGGATGTTGACGCCGGCAATCACCCGCGACAGCTCGCTGCGCGGCGTGCGGCTCTGGATCAGCGCGAACAGCGGCACCACGAACAGGCCGGTGAACAGGCCCACGCCGGTGAGGTCCATCGCGATCCGCCAACTGCCCGGCTGGCGCAGGAACTCGGCCACGCCGAGGTCCGTCACCGGCGACAGCCCGCTGCGCGCGAAGTACAGGTCGAACAGGAACGCGCTCATGCCGAACGCGCCCAGCGGCACCAGGCCGATCTCGACCACGCGGCCCGACAGCCGCTCGCACAGCACCGAGCCCACGCCGGTGCCGATGGAGAACAGCGCCAGCGCGAAGATGTACAGCGACTGGTGGTTGCCGCCGCCGAGGTGCAGTTCGGCGTACGCCGGCAGCTGCGACGTCAGCACCGTGCCCACGAACCAGAACCACGACACGCCCAGCACCGAGTTGCGCACCGCCAGCTGCTTGCGGGTGAGCGCGAGCATCCGCAGCGACTCGGGGATCGGGTTCCACTGGATCTTCAGGTCCGGCGCGCCGGCATCGCAGGGCGGCACCGCGCGGCTGGCGAAATAGGCCGCGAACGCGATCAGCAGCACCGCCGTGGCCGCGACCTGCGGGCCGTGGGTGTCGGCCAGCTGGAAGATCAGCCCGCCCACGATCATGCCGACCAGGATCGACAGCGAGGTGCCCATCTCGACCAGGCCGTTGCCGCCGGTCAGTTCCTCGGGTTTGAGCACCGACGGCAGGATCGAGTACTTCACCGGCCCGAACAGCGTGGAATGCACGCCGAGGAAGAACAGCGCCACCAGCAGCAGCGGCAGGCTCTTGAGCAGGAAGCCCACCGCCGCGACCGCCATCACCGCGATGCCCATGACCGTGGTGATGCGGATCAGCCGCGATTTCTCCAGCTTTTCCGCGATCTGCCCGGCGATGGCCGAGAACAGGAAGAACGGCAGGATGAACAGCGCCGGTGCGAGGTTGGCGTAGAGCGTCTTCTCCTCGGTGCTCACGCCCAGCCAGATCAGCAGGCCGATGATGCCCTGGCGGTACACGTTGTCGAGGAACGCGCCCAGCGACTGCACCGAGAAGAACGGCAGGAAACGGCGCTGCCGCAGCAGGTCGAACTGATGGTGGGCCATGCGCGCTCCGCGGGGCCGGCCGCAGCCGGCAAGGTCGGCCGAGCCTAGCAGAGATGCGCGACGGGGTTCAGGGGGCTGGCGCGGGTATCGCGCTGCGGGCCGGCACCGGCATCGCGGGTGTACCGGCGGTGTCCGCCAGCGTCGCCAGTAGCTCGGACAGCCGGCCGCCGCTGCGTTTCCACGACCAGAACAGCGGCGCCGGCACCACCGCACGCCGCCAGCGGCGTGCGTCGCGACGCATCGGCGGCAGGGCGTCGACGTGGCGCAGCCAGCGCGCCAGTGCCCGTTCCGCCGCCGTCGGCGTCAGCGGGGCGGCCGGGCAGAACGGCAGGAAGGTCACGAGGTACACGTGCGTCGCCGTGCGCACCAGCGCATCCGGCCAGCCGCCCGCGGCCAGCGTGCGCGCCAGCAGCGCCTCGTGCGCATGCACCGCGTGGCGACGCGGGTCGATCAGATCGTGGCGTTCGATCGCCGGATCGGCCTCGGCGCAGGCCAGGAAGGCCGCGCGCAGGCCGCCGTCGCGGTCGTCGCAGGGCGCGTGGGTGTGCACGGCCTTCGTCACCGGCATCGAACGCCGCGCCCGCAGCAGCCGGAACGGCACGTCGCCGAGGCGTTCCGGCACCGCGTCCGGGCCCGCGTCGCAGTCCGGCGGCAATGCCGGATCCCGCCCCGCGCCGTCGCGCAGGCCGGCGACGAAGACGTCGTCGGTGGATGGCGTGTCCGCCTCGGGCGGCGGCGCATGGGGCAGGGCGTCGTGATCGCTGCGGCAGCGCGGATCGTCGACGAGCGCCAGCACGTCCATCCGGTGCCGCGGCGGCCGCCCGCGCGCCGCCCGTTCGAGGCTGTCGGCGCGCAGTTCGGCGAAGTCGGGTTCCGGCCACAGCAGCGGCGCGCCCACCGACGGCAGGACGGCGGCGAGCGTCGCTTCGCCGCGCTGCGTCCGCAGCGCCACGACGACGCAGATCCGCGCATCGGCCAGTGTGGCCCGCGGCGGCAGGGTGTCGAACACCGCGCGCACGCCGTCGGCCACGGGGGCGTCGCCGGCGATCGCGAGGGCCTCGTCGGTGAATCCGGCCTCGCGCAACCGGCACCGGACTGCCCGCCGGACGATCTCCGCATCGCAGAGGATGGCGATCCGCGGTCGCCGCGCGGGATCCAGCGCGACGAACGCGGCGTCGCGCGCCGCCAGTTCGCGCAGGCCGGCGTCGAGTTGCGCGCGATGCACGCGACCGAGCCGCGGACGCCGCCCGGGATGCCGCGGCGGCGTCTCCGGCAGCGGCGATCCCGACACCGGCACCGCGACCAGCACCGGCAGCTTGCAGGCGCCGCGGCGGATGGTGCGGGCGGCGTCGATGTCGGTCAGCGGCTCGGGCCCCGCGCACGCGGTCGTGCACAGGTCCACGCGCACGCGCGAGCGGAGATGGCCCGATGCGCCGCGCGTCTCCGCGACGACGCTCAGCAGCCCGGGCGACGGAGGCGTCTTCGTGGCCGATGCGTCCTGCACCCGCAGCGCCGGATCGCGGCCGCCGAAGGCGCGCGCCAGCCAGTCGAAGAATGCTGCGCGCCGGCCCGGCGGCAGGAACAGCCGCGCATGGCGGCGCAGGCTCGCGTCCGCGTCGGCCGACAGCGCGGCACGCAGGCGCCGCGAGATGCCCGGCGTGGCCGCGGTCAGGACGATGCGGACGCGGGCGTCGTCCTCGTCGGCGGCGCAGGCCCAGCGCCAGACCACCAGCGCCTGCGCCACCCAGCGCAGCCCGCAGCCCGGCGCCAGCCGCAGCACGTGATGCGCGGCCTGCAGCGGCGGCGGTGCGGGTGCCGTCGCCGCCGGACCGCAGGCGCGATCGCGCAACGTGTCGGCGTCGTCGCTGCGCAGGATCTCGTGCGCCAGCAGCAGATGCACCAGCGCCTGCCGCTGCGCGGTGTTGAAGTTCGCCGCGCGCGCGCGACACACCGCGTCCGCGCACCACCAGCGCAGCAGCTCCGCGCCAGCGGGCGACAGCCGCATGCACGCGCGCGGCGTGGACGGCCGCGTCGACGGCAGCTCCAGTTCGGCGACCAGCGTGCGTGCGGCGTATTCCAGCGTGGCGGCCAGCGGCGGCGATGTTTCGACGGCGGCCGGCGGTGTCGGGCAGGGCGTCGCGGGGCGTGCCGTCGCGGAGCAGGGTGTCGTGGACGAGGTCGCGGCCGTGGCGTCGTCGATCGTGCGCATCCGCTTCCCTCCGTGGTCCTGATGGTGGCGCACGCTAACAAAAAGTTTGATAAGGTACAAACCACATCTTTCCACTGCCGGCGTGCACCGGCCCGACGTCGGGTGATGAACAATGAACAGATCGCGTTCAGCGAACGGCTGCGCGCTGCGTTGCAACGGGCGGGGCTCGGCGAGAGCCCCGTCGAACTGGTCCGCCTGCTCGCCCGCTTCGGCGGCGAGCCGGTCTCGCAGCAAGCCGTCTCCGGCTGGTTGAGGGGTCGCGCGATGCCAAGGCAGGCCAATCTGAGGGCACTGGCGAAGATGCTGTCGCTGGAACCGCAGCAATTGCAGTACGGAGACGACGGCAGGCGCGGGCGCGAGGGCCGGGGCGAAGGTGGCCTCGATCCCCGCGACCGGCTCGCCATCGAGTCCTACCTGCAGTTGCCGCCGGCCCAGCGACGGCTGCTGCGCCAGGTCATCGACGAATTCGTCCGGTCCGGCGGCGGGCGCAAGCCCTGAGTCGCGGCCCGACACGCGGCGCGCGCGGACGCGGTTCCGTGCGCGCGTGGCGTTGCTGCGTCAACATATTGTGGATTTGATCGACAAGCGCGTTTTTCACACCGGGCGCCGCGCCGGCCTATGGTCGGCGGATGAAAACCGAACAAGACGCCTTCAGCGAACGCCTGCGCGCCGCCCTGCGTCAGGCCGGGATGAGCGAAAGCCCGGCCGAACTGGTGCGCCTGCTCGCCCGGTTCGGCGGCGAACCCGTGTCCCAGCAGGCCATTTCCGGCTGGCTCAACGGACGCGCCATGCCGCGGCAGGGCAACATGCGCGCGCTGGCCCGGATGCTGTCGATCGAGCCGCAGCAACTGCAGTACGGCAACGACAAGCACGTCCGCGAGGCCCGCGGCGAGTGGCGGATGAACCCGCACGACCAGCTGGCCATCGAATCCTTCCTCAAGCTGCCGGCCTCGCAGCGCAAACTCGTGCGCAGCCTGATCGAGGAACTGTCGAAGCAGCACGCGCCGGCGAAGGCGGCGAAGAAGCGCTGAGCCGCGCCGTGCCGACGGTGCCGGTGGTCGTCGAGGGCGATCTGCTCGACCAGCCGGTCGAGGTCATCGTCAACGCCTGGAACCGGAACGTCATCCCGTGGTGGCTGCTGCTGCCGCAGGGCGTGTCCGGGGCGATCAAGCGCCGCGGCGGCCTGAGGCCTTTCATCGAGATCGGCCGCACCGGGCCGCTGCCGCTCGGACAGGCCCGGCTGACATCCGCCGGCCGGCTGCCGTTCAAGGCCGTCATCCACGTGGCCGGCATCGATCTGCTGTGGCGCGCGTCGGAACGCTCGATCCGCGATTCGGTGCGATCCGCAATGGACATCGTCGCGGCCCAGCGTTTCGCGTCGGTCGCGTTTCCCGTCATCGGCGCAGGCTCCGGCGGATTCCGCGAAGCGGACGCCCTGGCGACGATGCAAGATGCATTCGCGTCGGTGGACACGACAGCGGACGCGCGCATTGTCCGCTACCGTCCGTCGAAGTGACTCAGCCCCGTTCCCGCGCCACCGCCCGCCAGCCGATGTCGCTGCGGTGGAATTCCCCGTCCCAGCCGATCTTCGCCAGCGCGGCGTAGGCCTCGCGCTGCGCGTCGGCCACGGTGTCGCCGCGGGCGCAGACGCACAGCACGCGGCCGCCGGCGGTGATCACGCGGCCGGCGTCGTCCAGCGCGGTGCCGGCGTGGAAGACCTTGGCGTGTACCGGCTGCGGCGCGTCGAGGCCGTGGATGACGTCGCCGGTGCGCGGCGTCTCGGGATAGGGCGACGCGGCCATCACCACGCCCAGGGACGGTTGCGGGCTCCAGCGTGCCTCGACCTCGTGCAGGCGGCCGTCGATCGCGGCTTCGACCAGATCCAGCAGGTCGCTGTCGAGGCGCAGCATCACCGGCTGCGTTTCCGGGTCGCCGAAACGCACGTTGAATTCGATCACCTTCGGCGCGCCGGCCGCGTCGATCATCAGGCCCGCGTAGAGGAAGCCGGTGAACGGCACGCCGTCGGCGGCCATGCCGCGCACGGTCGGTTCGACCACCTCGCACATCACGCGCGCATGCACCTCGGGCGTGACCACCGGCGCGGGCGAATACGCGCCCATGCCGCCGGTGTTGGGGCCGGTGTCGCCGTCGCCCACGCGCTTGTGGTCCTGCGAGGTCGCCATCGGCAGCGCGGTGACGCCGTCGACCATCGAGATGAAGCTGGCTTCCTCGCCGTCGAGGAATTCCTCAATCACCACGCGCGCGCCGGCGGCGCCGAAGGCGTTGCCCGACAGCATGTCGCGCACCGCGGTCTCGGCTTCGTCCTGCGTCATCGCCACGATCACGCCCTTGCCCGCGGCCAGGCCGTCGGCCTTCACGACGATCGGTGCGCCTTTCTCGCGGATGTAGGCGAGCGCGGCGTCGACGTCGGTATGCACGGCGTAGTACGCGGTCGGGATGCCGTGGCGCGCGAGGAAATCCTTCGCGAACGCCTTGCTGCCTTCGAGCTGCGCCGCGGCCGCGGTCGGTCCGAACACGCGCAGGCCTTCGGCGCGGAAGCGATCGACCACGCCCGCGACCAGCGGCGCCTCGGGCCCGACCACCGTCACCGCCACGCCTTCGGCGCGCACCAGCGCGACGAGGCCGTCGAGGTCCGTCGCCTTCACCGCGACGTTGCGGCACTTCGCCTCCGTCGCCGTGCCGGCGTTGCCCGGCGCGACCAGGACTTCGTCCACCCGCGACGACTGCGCGAGCTTCCAGGCGAGGGCGTGTTCACGGCCGCCGGAACCGATGACGAGGAGTTTCATGGGCGTTTTCTTTTCAGTGGAAATAGATGAGGGCCGACAAAATGCTGATGAGTCCGCTGATAAGTCCGCCGATGAATCTGAGCCAGATTTTCAGGCGTTCGTTGCTTTCGGTCGTCTCAGAACGAAAGCCACGAAAGTTCGACTTGATCAGTTTGCGGTTCTCGGTCATGCAAATGGCTCGCCGAAAAAGTTGCGAGCACGATACAGATACTGTCTGTGGACCCGAGATGGGACAACCTGTGGATAACTGTGCTGTGCTTGGGATGCGGCGGTACCGGAATCAAAATTTTAAAGAAAAGTCATTTTTATCAGTGCTTTATCAGATTTTGTGGAAACATTTGTCTTGATTGCTGGCGGTTAGGGTGGAGGCGAAACCTGCGCGTGCAAACCATCACCCGTCCTGATCGCACCCGTCCCGCACCAGCACGCGCGGGGCCGTGCGATACCGCGTGCCGTCGAACGTGGTCGGGATGTTGCGCTTGACTTTGCGGCCCGCGCGTTCGCCGGCCACGTCGATGCTGAGCGCGTAGAAGCCGCGGTCGGCCTTCGCCGGATCGACGCGCAGGGTGCAGTCGAGCGACACCGAGCGGGCGCGGCAGCCGCGGTCGCCGTCGGGATCGCAGTCGCCGCTGTTGTCGAGGTGGGTCCCGAACGACAGGCGTTCGACGAAGCGGTCGCTGTCGGCCTGGTGCAGCGACACGCTTTCCGTCGTCCAGCCCATGTTGGAGAACGCGCTGGAGAGCGCGAACGCGGTGCGGCCGCTGCCGATTTCCAGCAGTTTGACGTCGCCGGGCGAGCCCCAGCCGCCGCTGGGCACACTGCGTTCGCGTGCGCCGATGCGCGCCTGCGTCTGTCCACCGCGCGGGTCGAGCAACTGGAACAGATCGACTTCGCCCGCCTGCGCGTGGCCGGCGTCCTCGAAGCTGGCGCACACCGCGACCAGCCGCGGGCCGCGCACCTGCACGCCGGAGTCCGCGCACACCGTGCGCACCGATGGCGAGGGCACGTCCTCGGGGCGATGTTCGTCCTTCGCCCGCCATTCGCTTTTCAGCGACACCGCTTCGCCGGGATAGACCGTGCGCAGCAGGCGCAGGACTTCGGCGTCGGTGACGATGCCGGCGGCCGGCGTGGTCAGCGGGCTGGAGGGCGGGCGCGGCGCGGGCGGTGCCGGCGTGGCGGATGCGGCGGCGAAGGAGGTCGTCGTGGCGACGACGGCGAGGCAAAGGGTCAGTCGCTTCATGCGGGATCTCCCGTGAATCGTGGATCGGCGCCGCGGCATCGATGCCATCGTGGACCGCGCGACAGCGTGCATGGCCGGTCACGGCATGCGCGCTGTCGCCGGCCTGCATGGATCATTTCGTGGATTTGCACGCGCTCACCAGCGCTTCGAAACCGCTCTCGTCGTCCTTGGCGATCAGCTGCGCCACGGTGGCGTCGTCGGCGTCGCCGATGCGCGTCTGCACGCAGTCGCATACCGGCCCGCTCTCGGCGGCGTCCATCCCGGATGCGCGCACGTGCTCCTGGCACATGCTGGCGACATGCGGCTTCATGCTGCGGAAGGCGCAGCGGCTGACCATCGTCTCGATCTCGGCGGTCCGCGCCTTTTCCTTGAACAGCGCGTCGACGTCCGCCGGGGAGCGCGCGCGCAGCTCGTCGAGGAAGCAGCCGCAGGTGTCGCCGCTGATGCTCTGGACCACCCCGGTGCCCAGCTCGGCGAAGTCCGGATTCTTCGCGAACTGCGACTTGAGCATCCGGGGGCACATGCCTTCGAACATGACGAGGAACTTCTCGTTTTTCTGCTGCGCCTTGTCTTCGGCGCTTGCGGTGTCCCGCGCATGCGCGGTGCAGACGCTGGAGGCCATGAGCAGGGCGAGGACGACGGTGCGGAAGCTGGACATGCGGGAACTCCTGTGGGGGTAAGGGGAACTTCCTGGTTTCTGGCTTGCTGCTGGCTTGCTGGTTGCGGGCGATGCGGCGGCCGGCTCAGTGCCGGAAATGCCGCACGCCGGTGAACACCATGGCGAGGCCGTGCGCGTCGGCGGCGTCGATCACTTCCTGGTCGCGCATCGAGCCGCCGGGCTGGATGACGGCGGCGATGCCGGCCTGCGCCGCGGCGTCGATGCCGTCGCGGAACGGGAAGAAGGCGTCGCTGGCCATCACCGAGCCGGGCACGACGAGGCCGGCGTCGTCGGCCTTGATGCCGGCGATGCGCGCGGAATACACGCGGCTCATCTGGCCGGCGCCGACGCCGACGGTGTGCAGGTCCTTCGCATAGACGATCGCGTTCGACTTCACGAATTTCGCCACGCGCCAGGCGAACAGCAGGTCGGCGAGCTGCGCCTCGGTCGGCGCGCGCTTCGTCACCACCTTCAGTTCGTCCGCGGTCACTTCGCGGATATCGGCGGTCTGCATCAGCAGGCCGGAGCCGACGCGCTTGACGTCCATGTTGTTGCGGCCGTCGCCGTGCGCGATGCGCAGCACGCGCACGTTGGCCTTCTTCTTCGCGTACGCCAGCGCCTCGTCGGCGTAGTCGGGCGCGATCAGCACCTCGACGAACTGGCGGTCGAGGATGGTCTTCATCGTCGCGCCGTCGACCGGCACGTTGAACGCGAGGATGCCGCCGAAGGCCGAGGTCGGGTCGGTGGCGTAGGCGTGTTCGTACGCCTCGAGCGCGGTGGCCGAGACCGACACGCCGCACGGATTCGCATGCTTGACGATCACGCAGGCCGGCGTCGCGGTGCCGAACTGGCGCACGCATTCCCACGCGGCGTCGGCGTCGGCGAGGTTGTTGTAGCTCAGCTCCTTGCCCTGCAGCTGCGCGAACGTCGCCAGCGTGCCCGGCACCGGCCACAGGTCGCGGTAGAACGCGGCGTGCTGGTGCGGGTTCTCGCCGTAGCGCAGGTCCATCACCTTCACGAAGTTGCTGTTCTGCTGCGCCGGGAACAGCGCGAGATCGCCATCGTCCTGCAGCGCGGACAGGTAATTGCCGATGAACGCGTCGTACTGCGCGACGCGGTTGAACGCGGCGACCGACAGCGCGAAGCGGGTGCGGCCGGTGACCGCGCCTTCGTTCGCGTCGAGTTCGGCGAGCAGCGCGTCGTACTGCGCGGGATCGGTGACGACGGCGACGCGGGCGTAGTTCTTGGCCGCGGAGCGCAGCATCGCCGGGCCGCCGATGTCGATGTTCTCGATGATCTCTTCGATCGAGCTGTCCGGATTCGCGCAGACGCGCTCGAACGGATAGAGGTTGAGCACCAGCAGGTCGATCGCGCCGATGCCGTGTTCGGCCATCACCGCGTCGTCGGTGCCGGCGCGGCCGAGCAGGCCGCCGTGCACCATCGGATGCAGCGTCTTCACGCGGCCGTCCATCATTTCCGGGAAGCCGGTGACGTCGCTGACGTCGCGCACCGGCAGGCCGGCGTCGCGGATCGCCTTGGCGGTGCCGCCGGTGGAGATCAGTTCGATGCCGCGGGCGGCGAGGGCACGGGCGAGGTCGATCAGGCCGGTCTTGTCGGACACGGACAGCAGCGCGCGGCGGAGCGTCACCGGGGCGCCGGGGAGATGGCGGGTCATGGGCGGGGAGGAGCGGCGGGGAGGCCGCGATTATACCGGGGTGCCACCCCGGGCCCCGGGGCCGACCGGCAGGCCGTTCAGGCCAGCCCGTAATCCTTCAGCTTCTTGCGCAGGGTGCCGCGGTGAATCCCCAGCATTGCCGCGGCGCGGCTCTGGTTGCCGTCGCAGTGGCGCAGCACTTCGGCGAACAGCGGGATCTCGAACTCGCGCAGCGTGACTTCGTACAGGTTCTCGGTGTCCGCGCCGTCGAGATCGCCGAGATAGCGGCGCACCGCCTTCGCGACGTGGTCACGGAGCGTCGGCTGCGGAGCGGGACGATGGGCGGCGTCGAGACGTTCGGCGTTCAAGCACGGTATCCGGAAAAGGAGGTGCGCGCCGGCCCCGTCCCTGGCCGGCCCGCCCGCACGGGGCGGAGGGGGCGCAGAGTCTAGCGTGGGCGTCCGGGCGCCGCCATGGTGAATACGGCGGAATCGGCCGATGGCGGCACGACTTCCCGATGAATGGCGCGCGCCGGATGCCATGTCCGCGAACGGGACGTTTTCGCGTTCCGGCCGGGGATTTGCGGCGTGTCCGTCACGACGTCCGATCCATGTATAGGCGATGTCGATGCCGGCGCGCGGGATCGCATCGGCATCGTTCCGGAATCGTGCCGGCGACGGTGCGATCGCGCGCGGTGTTTCAGCGGAAGGCGAAATCGTAGCCGACGATGTCGGACGCGGGTTCGAGGATGTCCATCGCCACCGACGCGGATTCGCCGCTGGCGAGTGCCGCCTGTTCGGGCGGCCCGCCGAGGTATTCCTCGGCCCGGAAACTGCGTTCGCCGGACGCGCGGCCGTTGGCGTCGGTCAGGGTCAGTCGCAACTGCGGCCAGGGCTGCGCCCAGCGCGCGTCGTTGCGGAAGGTGGCGGTCACGCGCAGCGCGCCGGGCCGGCGGGAATCCTGGCGGATGTCGCGCTGCACCAGCGTGAACGCCGACGGTTCGTGCCACGGCGGAAGATCGCAGCGCAGCGCACCGCACAGCGTTTCCAGCAGCGGCCGCCAGCGCGCGTCGGCGGCGAGACGCGCGCGATCGGCGAGCAGCAGCTGCAGCACGAGGGTGAGGCTCAGCGCGACGATCGCGACCGGCAGCCAGCGTTCGTGCGGGCCCGTGCGCGGCGCGGGGCCGTGCGCGAAGCTGGGCGTGCGGCGCGTGCCGCGCACCGGCGGTGCGACGGGCGTCGGCGCAGCGAGCGCCGGCGCCTGCGCTTGCGCTTGCGCCTGAACGATGATCGCTTCGGCCGGCACGTCGTCGGTTGTGTTCGTGGCCGTTGCCATGCCTGCGGTCGTGTGCTCGGCGGGCGTCGTCGCGATCGGCGCGCGCAGCAGTGCGGCGACGTCGAGCGGCGGCTGCGCGTCGTCGTCGTCCGGCGCGTCGGGATCGCGTCGCAGCAGGCTTTCGCAGTGCGGGCAGCGCACCGGCGCGAGGTCGGTCACCGGATCGGTCGCCACCAGCGCCTTGCAATAGGGGCAATTGATGAACATCGCGCCTGCCTGTCCGTTCGTCCGTCAGGCCGCGGCGCGACGCACGCCGTCGATGCGCACCCAGTCGCCGTCCTGCGCGACGTGCAGATCGTCGAACCACGCGCCGTAGCGCACCAGCAGCGCGTCTTCCTGGCCGACGAGGATGCCCGACAGCGCGATCCGTCCGCCCGGTGCGACCCGCGAGGCGAGCAGGTCGGCCAGCGCATCGAGCGCGGACGCGAGGATGTTGGCGACGACGATCGGATACGTGTCCGCCGGCGCGTCCTGCGGCAGATGCACCGCGAGGCGGTCGTCGACGCCGTTGCGCTCGGCGTTGTCGGCGGTGGCGAGGATGGCCTGCGGATCGTTGTCGACGCCGATCGCCTGCGCCGCGCCCAGCTTCAGCGCCGCGAGCGCGAGGATGCCGCTGCCGCAGCCGAAATCCAGCACCGTGCGGCCCGGCAGCAGGCCGTCGGCCGCCAGCGCGTCCAGCCAGCGCAGGCACAGCGCGGTGGTCGGGTGGGTGCCGGAGCCGAAGGCGAGGCCGGGGTCCAGCCGCACCACGGCCGCGTCGGGCGTGTCGGCGCCTTCGGGCAGGGCATGGTTCCACGGCACGATCCAGGTGCGCTCGCCGAAGTGCAGCGGCACGTACTGGTCCATCCACGCCCGCACCCAGTCCTGGTCCTCGACCTTGCGGAACGAGGCGTTCGTCCAGTCCAGCGCGGGATCGAACGATTCGAGGGCGGCCAGCAACACCAGCGGGTCGGCGTCGGCGTCGAACAGCGCCGACAGCGACACCGCGTCCCAGATCGGCATCTCGCCGACGCCGGGTTCGAGGATGGCGCGCTCGTTTGGAGTCTCGGCCTCGGCGTCCAGCAGCGTGACCGCCAGCGCGCCCACGTCCTCCAGCGCGTGTTCGTAGCGTGGCTGGTCCGCCTCGCGGCAGCGCAGGGTCAGTTCGAGATGGGGCATGGGGGCGGCAGGTCGACGAACGGCGGTTCCCGACAGCTTACCGGACGGCGAACGGGACTTCCGTCGCGGCCCCGCGCGCGCCCCGGTGCTACGATCCCGCCGACCGTCGACGCGGAGTCCCGCCATGCCCAGTCTGCGCGCATTTGCCGCGATCGCCTTCGTTCTGCTCGCGTCCGTCCAGGTTTCGGCCGGGCCCCGTGGCAGCCTGCTCGACGGCCGCGGGACCCGGGCGCCTGCCGCCGCGGCGGACACCGGGCCGCTGATCGGCCGGCTGGAGCTGGTCTGGGGCGATGCCGCGCCGGCCTCCGGCAAGCCAGGCGCCGCGCCGAAGTTCGAGGTCGCGCTGGTCGACGACGCCGGCGTACGCCATCCGCTGGACGCCGCACAGGCGCAACGCGCCGCGGGCGACCTGGCGTCGCTGTTCGGCAAGCGCGTCGCGGTGTCCACCGCGCCGGCCGCGACCAAGGGCGGCGCGCCGGGTGCGCGCGTGATCGACGCGATCGTGCCGGTGGGCGACCTGTCGCCGGCGAAAGGCGCCGAATTCCCGTCCAAGATCACCGGCACCACCGTGTGGGTGACGCTGATGTGCAAGTTCAGCGACATCGCCACCGAACAGAAGACCCGCGATTTCTTCCTCGGCCAGTACGGCACCGCGCCGGGCCAGCTCGGCCACTACTGGCAGGAAGTCTCCTACGGCCAGATCAACCTGACCGGCAGCGGCGCCTACGGCTGGGCCACGCTGCCGCAGCCGCGCAGCTACTACGTCACCAAGGACGCGAACGGCAAGGACAAGGCCAACCTCAATCAACTCTTCACCGACTGCGTGGCCGCGCACGACGCCAACGTCAATTTCGCGGCGAACGGCGGGGTGCAGGGCATCAACATGATGTTCAACGGCGACCTCGACGGCTACGCCTGGGGCGGTGGCCAGTGCGCCGCGCTCGACGGCGTGAGCAAGTGCTGGAGCACGACGTGGAATCCGCCGTGGTCGTTCGGCAACCTCGCGCCGCTGTGCCACGAGATGGGCCACGGTTACGGCCTGCCGCACGCCAACAACTCCGACAAGGACAGCGATCCCTACGACAACCCGTGGGACAACATGAGCGACACCTGGAACAACGGGGTCGCCAACGCCACCTACGGCACGCTGCCCAAGCACATCGGCATGTATTCCCGCGATCGCCTCGGCTGGGTGGTCGCCGCGCGCAAGCGCACGCTGGCGGTCGGCAGCGCGATCCCGTCCGTGGCGATCGACCGCGCCAGCCTGACCGGCTCGCAGAACGTGCAGATGCTGGTGCTCAACAATCCCGCCGCGCCCTCGCGCTACTACGTCGTCGAAGTGCGCAAGCGCTGGGGCGACTACGAGAACAAGCTGGCCGGCGACGCCGTGATCATCCATTCGGTCGACACCTCGCGCGGCGAACCGGCGTGGAGCGTCGATGCCGACACGCCGCCGGCCAACCGCGCCAACAACGAAGGCAGCATGTTCAAGGTCGGCGAGTCCTGGACCGCGCCCGACTACTCGTTCCGGGTGACGGTGAACGCCGCCACCGCCGAGGGCTTCAACGTCACCGTGCGCCGGCTGCCGCGCAAGGCCCCGGGCCAGTTGCTGCCGGCCTCGGATGCGCCTCCGGTGCGGCAGGCGCCGCGCCTGCGCGACGCTGACACGACGGACCCCTCGGATCCCGGGAACGACGCCCGCGACCGGCGCTGAGCCCGCGCCGGCACCGGGCGCGCGGCCGCGCAGGCGGCCCGTCGCGGCCCGCGGCCTGCTACATTGGCGATCCCCCCCGACGACGCAGGAACGCTGTCGTGCTGCTGATGATCGACAACTACGACAGTTTCACCTGGAACCTCGTCCAGTATTTCCAGTCGCTGGGCGCCGACGTGAAGGTGGTCCGCAACGACGAGCTGACGGTCGACGAGATCGAGGCGCTCGCGCCGTCGGGTATCGTCATCTCGCCCGGCCCGTGCACGCCGAACGAAGCCGGCGTGTCGGTGGACGTGATCCGCCGTCTCGGCGACCGCATCCCCATCCTCGGCGTGTGCCTCGGCCACCAGAGCATCGGCCAGGCCTACGGCGGCGACGTCATCCGCGCCGGCCGGATCATGCACGGCAAGACCTCGCGCATCCATCACGAAGGCAAGGGCGTGTTCGCCGGCCTGCCCGACGGTTACGAGGCCACGCGCTACCACTCGCTCGTCGTCGACCGCCACACCCTGCCCGAGGCGCTGGAAGTCACCGCCTGGACCGAGAACGACGACGGCAGCGTCGAGGAGATCATGGGCCTGCGCCATCGCGACCACCCGGTCGAAGGCGTGCAGTTCCATCCCGAGTCCATCCTCACCGAGCACGGCCACGCGCTGCTGAAGAACTTCCTCGCGCGCGCCGCCTGAGCGCGGTCCGCGCCGCCTTCCGATCTTCCGAATCCCCATGTCGATCACGCCCCAGCAAGCCCTGCAGCGGACCATCGAGCACCGCGAGATCTTCCACGACGAAATGGTCGACCTGATGCGCCAGATCATGCGCGGCGAAGTCTCGCCGTCGATGGTCGCGGCGATCCTCACCGGCCTGCGCGTGAAGAAGGAAACGGTGGGCGAGATCGCCGCCGCGGCGTCGGTACTCCGAGAATTCTCCCACCGCGTCGACGTGCGCGAACGCGACCGGCTGGTCGACATCGTCGGCACCGGCGGCGACGGCGCGCACACGTTCAACATCTCCACCGCCAGCATGTTCGTGGTCGCCGCCGCGGGCGCGAAGGTCGCCAAGCACGGCAACCGCAGCGTGTCGTCGAAGTCCGGCAGCGCCGACGTGCTCGAAGCCCTGGGCGCGCGGATCGAACTCCAGCCCGAACAGGTCGCAGCCTGCATCGAGACCACCGGGATCGGCTTCATGTTCGCGCCGGTGCACCACCCGGCGATGAAGGTCGTGGCACCGGTGCGTCGCGAAATGGGCGTGCGCACGATCTTCAACATCCTCGGCCCGCTGACCAACCCCGCTGGCGCGCCGAACATCCTGATGGGCGTGTTCCATCCCGACCTCGTCGGCATCCAGGCGCGCGTGCTGCAGGAACTGGGCGCGAAGCGCGCGCTGGTGGTGTGGGGCCGTGACGGCATGGACGAACTCTCGCTGGGCGCGGCCACGCTGGTCGGCGAACTGCGCGACGGTGTCGTCCGCGAATACGAAGTGCATCCCGAGGACTACGGCATCGCGATGGCCGCCAGCCGCAACCTGCGGGTGGAGGACGCGGTCGAGTCGAAGGCGATGCTGCTGCAGGCGCTGGAAAACAAGCCCGGCCTGCCGCGCGACATCGTCTGCCTCAACGCCGGCGCCGCGCTGTTCGTGGCCGGCGTCGCCGACAGCATCGCGCACGGCATCGAGGCCGCGCGCGCGGCGATCGCCAGCGGCGATGCCCGTGCCAAGCTCGAACACTTCATCGCCGCCACGCAGCAGCTGGCTGGCTGAGGCGTCGCCATGTCGTCCACCTCGTTCGCGAACACGCCAGAACCGCCGTACTACGCGGTGATGTTCACCTCGCTGCGCAACGGTGCCGATGCCGACGGCTATGCCGAGGCCGCCGAGCGCATGCTGGAGCTTGCCGCGCAGCAGCCGGGCTATCTCGGCGTGGAATCGGTGCGCGGCGCCGACGGCGTCGGCATCACGATCAGCTACTGGCGCAGCGAGCACGACATCCTTGCCTGGAAGCACCAGGCCGAACACGCGGCGACCCGCAACCGCGGCCGCAGCGACTGGTACACCCGCTACATCACGCGCGTCGCCAAGGTCGAACGCGCCTACGACTGGTTCGCGAAGACAACGCCATGAGCAACGACGCCACCGCCCCCACCGCCGACACGCGACGCGCGGACATCCTGCAACGCATCCTCGACCGCAAGGCCGAGGAAGTCGCCGAGCGCAGCGCGCGCGTGCCGCTGGACGCGCTGCGCGCGCGCCTGGCCGATGCGCCGCCCGTGCGCGGGTTCGTGGCCGCGATCATCGCGAAGCGCGACGCCGGCCTGCCCGCGGTCATCGCCGAGGTGAAGAAGGCCAGCCCGTCGAAGGGCGTGATCCGCGAGGATTTCGACCCCGCCGCGATCGCCGCCAGCTACGAAGCCGGTGGCGCCGCCTGCCTGTCGGTGCTGACCGACATCGACTTCTTCCAGGGCGCAGACGCCTACCTGCAGCAGGCGCGCGCCGCGTGCACGCTGCCGGTGTTGCGCAAGGACTTCACGATCGATCCGTACCAGGTCGTCGAGGCGCGCGTGCTCGGCGCCGACTGCATCCTGCTGATCGTCTCCGCGCTCGACGACGCGCAGCTCGATGCGCTGTATCGCGAAGCGGTCGGCGTCGGCCTCGACGTGCTGGTCGAAGTGCACGACGCCGCCGAACTGCAGCGCGCGCTGCGCCTGCCCCCGATCCGCGGCCGCGTGCCGCTGATCGGCGTGAACAACCGCAACCTTCGCACGTTCGAGGTGTCACTGGCGACCACGCTGTCGCTGAAGTACGCCGTGCCCGCGGACCGCATCCTCGTCACCGAGAGCGGCATCGGCACGCGCGACGACGTCGACTGGCTGCTGGCCGCGGGCATCGAGGCCTATCTCGTCGGCGAATCCTTCATGCGCGAGACGGACCCGGGTGCGGCGCTGAAGAAACTGTTCTTCCCGGCATGAACACATCGGCCTACGCGACACCGGCGGCCGACGCGCCGCTGGTGGTCTTCGACTTCGACCACACGCTGTACGACGGCGATTCCGGCAGCCACCTGTTCAAGTGGCTGATCGAGCGCGACTGGTGGCGCAAGGCGCTGGCGCTGCTGATCGCGCCGATCGCCGGGCCGATGGTCGCGTGGATGCCCACGCGCCGCCGCGGCATCTCCGCGTTCGTCTGGGTCGGCACGCTGGGCATGCGCACCACGGCGGACTTCAACCTCGCGACCGACCGCTACGTCGCCGCGCATGCCGATGCCATCCGCGCGCGGCTGTTGCCGATTGCGCTCGAAGTGCTGCGCCTGCATCGCGAAGCCGGCGACCATGTCGTCGTCGCCACCGGCGCGCCGCCCGAACTGGCCCGCGCGATCCTCGCCTTCGTCGCGCACGAGGATCTGCCGGTCATCGGCACGATCGTAGGCCCGAAGTTCGGTGCGATCGGCGCGCTGCGTCATTGCCACTACCGCATGAAGATGACGATGCTGCGCGAGGCCGGCTTCACCGCGCCCGTCGCCGCCGCCTACACCGACAGCAGCGCCGACCTGCCGCTGCTGCAGGCCGCGAAGCAGCCCGTCGTCGTCAATCCGAAACCGCAGCGCGTCGCGATGTTCCGCCGCGTGCTGCCGCCCGGCACCCAGATCCTCAACTGGGGCTGCCCGGGGCGGGGCGGGGATGACCCAATGGGCTGATCGTTCAAAGCCGGGAGCCGCAGATGCCCTTATTTAGCTGGCTGCGGTCAGGAGCAGCCATGGATCATGAAGTCCGCTCATCGTGAGATCAGCGTAAGCATGATGCCTGTGCAGGGCCTCGTGAAGACTTGATTTTCGTCATCGAGCCACCTTTCGGCATGACGTGTCATTCCTGCAGCTGACCGCCGTTGCTTTCCGCCATCAGCCTGTCGAAGGCTGCAATGGCTTCCGGATTGCGGTCCTCCAGCACTACAGCGCGACGACGGGCACTTTTTTTGATTTTAAAAAATGGCAGTTGGATATGCGGCGCCGCTTGCATTTTTGCGACCATATGGACGCTTCTTAATTGCCCGTTTCCGATCGGCATGGTCGGAGATATGAAGCTTTGCTGCGTCCACAAGGGTCTGTGGCTCCACGCTTTTGCCATTCGGTGCACCGCTTCGCCGTCGTTTTTGTCATTAAACATAAGCGCCCCCGGCTGGTTTCGCGCTTGAAGAAGATTGATGGCTAAGACTGTTTCTTCCTGCATGATTTTGGAGACGTGGGAATGTTTGTTGCCGTACTTGTAGACGCTGCCGTCGTAAAGGCAAAGCAAATGACGAGTGGATAGTGGTAGAAATAACTGCGCCCCGGCGGCAGACATGGATGCCGCATGAGGAATGGGTTGTGCACCTAGATATAAGTTGCTCTGCACAACAGGATTGTCGGAGATCAGGAAGTCGCGCTCCGTCTCGTTTATCACAAGATGCTGGCGCAGATCCTTGATAAGGATCCACGCGGCACAACCAGAGAGTGCTAATCGCGAGTGATGCACTTTCGGATCGGCCAGCACCATTCGGACTTTCGGAGGAGTGGCCTCGTCGAAGCCGTTCAGTCGGAGCAGCTCCTTCGACATGGTCCCGATAAGCGCATTTGCCGTTGCCAGCGACTGCTTTGCCGCCACCGCCGTTCTTGCTAATTGCACTGCGATGAAGCGAGTTATGGATCTGCTCGGGAAAGGAGATGTCAGGCACTCATCCGAGCGTATGGCAAGGATCTCTGTAGCTGCTGGTGTTTCCACATTGGCTTCGAGAAACTTCTCTACCCAGTTGTCATCGTCGTAGAAATAGTTTTGGGCGCATACGTCCGATACGTTCTGATTGCAGCGCAGGACATCACGCATCGGGTCGAAGACGTGAATACGATACGTTCGTCCTCGGCGGGTTGCGAAATTCCTCAGCAGGAACTGGGGAACGTAGTGCTGGTTCTTCGTCACCGCGCTCACATCACGCTCCGATCAGCGCCGCACTCTCGCGGATGCAAAGAGTCTGTCGATGCTCCTGTGTGATAGTCAATGCCGCCGGCGGTGTCCTGCTATGACAGCTGGTTGGCCGAAAACGACGCGATCAGCGTGCATGATTCCCTCGGCCGCGTTCATAGATGGCCTAGCGCCGTGCCTCGATATGGGCGTCTCCGGCTTGCTGACGGGCCAGGGGGTGGGCAGGGCCGCGATCAGGGGGGATAATGCGCGCCATGGACAGATAGCCCGTCGCGCCGTCGTGGCCCCGCCTCGAAGGGTGCGCCTTCCGCCTCCGGAACCCTTCGCATGGCCGAGACCATCCGCCACGACAAGACCGCGCGTCAGCTGCGTCTGCTTTCGGACGCGCTCGACAGCGGGCGCCTGGGCCCCGTGCGGCGGCTGGTCAACACGCTGTCGCCGGCCGAGATCGGCAACCTCCTCGAATCGCTGCCGCCGGGCAAGCGCGAAGTCGTCTGGGGCCTCGTCGATCCCGAGGACGACGGCGAGGTGCTGGTCCACGTCGGCGAGGAGGTCCGCGAGGGCCTGATCGCGGAGATGGACCCGGACGAACTGGTCGCCGCGGTCGAGGATCTCGACATCGACGACCTCGCGGACCTGGTCGAGGACCTGCCGGACACGGTGATCGACGAGGTCCTGAAGTCGATGGACCGCGAGAACCGCGAGCGCCTGGAGCAGGTGCTGTCCTACGACGAGGACACCGCGGGCCGCCTGATGAATCCCGACGTGGTGACGGTGCGCGCCGACACCACCGTGGATGTCGTTCTGCGCTACCTGCGCCTGCGCGGCGAGCTGCCCGAGCACACCGACCACCTGTACGTCGTCAGCCGCCGCCACCAGTACCTCGGCCGCATCGCGCTGCAGTCGCTGTTGACCCGCGACGCCAACACGCCGGTGAACCAGCTGGTCGACGACGAGCAGCCGGCGATCGGCGTGGACGAGACCGCCGACGAAGTCGCGCGGATGTTCTCCGACCACGACTGGATCAGCGCGCCGGTGGTCGACGACAACAACGTGCTGCTCGGCCGCATCACCATCGACGACGTGGTGGACATCATCCGCTACCAGGCCGAGCACCAGGTGATGTCCGCGGCCGGCCTGAACGAAGAGGAAGACCTGTTCTCGCCGGTGCGGCGCGCGTTCCGCCGGCGCATGCTGTGGCTGACGATCAACCTCGCGACGGCATTCCTCGCCGCATCGGTGGTCAGCCAGTTCCAGGCCACGATCGCGCACCTCGTCTCGCTGGCGGTGCTGATGCCGATCGTCGCCGGCATGGGCGGCAACGCGGGCACGCAGGTGCTGGCACTGATGGTGCGCGGCCTCGCGCTCGGGCAGATCGGTGCGACGAACGTCGGCGCGCTGGTGTGGAAGGAAGTGCGCATCGCGATCATCAACGGCGTCGGCATCGGCCTGCTGCTGGCGCTGATCGTGCTGCTGTGGTTCGGCGACTGGAAACTGTCGCTGGTGATCGGCCTCGCGCTGACGATCAACTTCACCGCGGCCGCGCTGGGCGGCGTGTTCGTGCCGGTGACGGTGAAGCGGCTGGGCTTCGATCCCGCACTCGCCGGCGGCGTGATCCTGACCACCGTGACCGACGTGATGGGCTTCCTGTCCTTCCTCGGCCTCGCGACCTTGATCCTGCTGCACTGACGGCATGGGTACGCCAGACGTCGACGATGTCGCCATCGACACGCTCGTCGCGCGTCTCTACGCGGCGTTCCGCACGCGCGATGGCGCGCTGCCGCCCGTGGACACGCTGCGCGAGGTGTTCCTGCCCGAAGCGCTCATCATGAAGGCGGTCGGGCCGGTGCCCGAGGTATTCGATGTCACCCGCTTCATCGAGACCCGGCGCGCGATCCTCACCGGCGGCGCGCTCGTCGATTTCGACGAATGGGAACTCGATGCACGGACCCGGCGCACGGGCCATGTCGTGCATCGCTGGAGCCTGTATCGCAAGGTCGGTCGCCACGACGGCGTCGCCTTCGACGTGCGCGGCGTGAAGAGCCTGCAGTGCGTGTCGACGCCCGACGGCTGGCGCATCGCGTCGCTGGCGTGGGACGACGCGCGCGACGGGCTGTCGCTGCCGGAGCGCTGGCCCGCGGCGTGACCGCATCGTGCTGCGTTGCAGCAGCGACCGCGGCGGGTCTGCATACGTTTTCGGGTTGACCGCGCGGCGCCGGCTGCGTACACCGGACGCACCTTTCCGGAGCCCGCCCATGCGCCCGACGACCTTCCTCGCGACCGCGTGCCTCGCGCTCGCCGCCATGGCCGGCACCGCCTTCGCCGCCGCTCCCACTGCATCCGCCCCGAGGCCCGACGTGGACGACCGTGCCGCCGAGCAGGACCCGCGCTACCGCCCGCAGCCCTACATCACGCTCAGGAATCCCGAGTGGACGAAGGACGCGGTGCTGTACCAGATCAACACCCGCCAGTTCACGCCGGAAGGCACGTTCCGTGCCGCCGAGCGCGAACTGCCGCGGCTGAAGGCGCTGGGCGTCGACATCCTGTGGCTGATGCCGGTGCATCCGATCGGCGAGAAGAACCGCAAGGGCACGCTGGGCAGCCCGTATTCGGTGCGCGACTACTACGGCGTGAACCCCGAGTTCGGCACCAAGGCGGACCTCAAGCATTTCGTCGACGCCGCGCACGCGCAGGGCATGCACGTGATCCTCGACTGGGTGGCGAACCACACCGCGTGGGACAACCCGCTGATGACGCAGCATCCCGACTGGTACGCGCGCGACTGGAAGGGCGATTTCCATTCGACGCCGTGGTGGGACTGGACCGACATCGTCAACCTCGACTACAGCCACCCGGACCTGCGCAAGTACATGACCGACGCGATGACCTATTGGGTGCGCGAGATCGGCGTCGACGGTTACCGTTGCGACGTGGCGGGCTTCGTGCCGCTGGATTTCTGGAACAACGTCCGCGCCGAGCTGGATGCGGTCAAGCCCGTCTTCATGCTCGCCGAATGGGAATCGCGCGACCTGCACGCGAAGGCGTTCGATGCGACCTATGCGTGGAGCTGGTACGACGCGATGCTGCACGTCGCGAAGGGACAGGCGGACGTGGGCACGTTCCGCGTCTACTACTCGTGGAACGAGGCCTACTATCCGCGCGGCGGCATGCGCATGACCTTCGTCAGCAACCACGACAAGAACAGCTGGGAAGGCACCGAGTTCGAGCAGTTCGGCGAGGCGCTGCCGGCGGCGATGGTGCTGTCGTTCGTGGCCGACGGCATCCCGATGCTCTACAACGGCCAGGAAGCGGGCAACACGAAGCGGCTCGAATTCTTCGAGAAGGACCCGATCGTCTGGCGCACGCATCCCAACGGCGCGCTGTACGCCGATCTCATTCGCCTGAAGAAATCGACCTCGCCGCTGTGGAACGGCCGCTGGGGCGCGCTGATGCAGCACGTGCCCAACGATCGTCCCGCCGAAGTGCTGAGCTTCGTGCGCCAGGACGCGCAGGCGAAGGTGTTCGCGGTGTTCAACCTGTCGGCGAAGCCGCAGACGGTGCGCTTCGAACAGACGCTGTTCCATGGCGTTTACACCGAGCATTTCAGCGGAGGATCGGCGACACTCGACGCCTCGACTTCGCTGGAGCTGGCGCCATGGGCCTATCGCGTCTACGTGCAACACACCGCATCGTCCGCGGCCTCGCACTGATCGCCCTCGCGGCGCTGATGACGCTCGCAGGCTGCGCCACCGCGCCCGTCGTGGGCGATGCCGGCGGTGCGTTCGTCGAACGCACCGTGCACGTCGATGGCGCCGATCGGCGCTACCAGGTGTTCGTGCCGGCCGCGCGCTTCCGCCACGGGCGCGTGCCGGTGGTGATGTTCCTGCACGGCACCGGCGAGCGCGGCAGCGACGGCGACAAGCAAACGCGCGTGGGCGTGGGTCCGTACCTGCGCGCGCATGCGGACGACTTCCCGGCGGTGGTGGTGTTCCCGCAGGCGCCGGACGACAACGACTGGAAAGGCACCGCCGCGGACATTGCCTTCGCCGCGCTCGATGCCGCGACGCGCGAGTTCCACGGCGATCCGAAACGCACGTACCTCACCGGCCTGTCGATGGGCGGCTACGGCACTTGGGAACTGGCGTTGATGCAGCCGCATCGTTTCGCCGCGCTGGTGCCGGTCTGCGGCGCACTCACTGCGCCGCGCGACGAGCGTGATCTGTACGTCACGCCGCTGCGCGACGAGCCCGATCCCGCCGCCGCGCTGGCGCAGCGCCTGAAACACATGCCGGTGTGGATCTTCCACGGCGCGAAGGACGACCTGGTCCCGCCGCGCGAGGATCGCCTGATCGAAGCCGCGTTCAAGGCCGCCGGCGGCGACGTGCGCTACACCGAATTCCCCGACGCCAACCACAACAGCTGGGACCCGGCGTACTCGGGCACGCCGGCGCTGTGGCCGTGGTTGTTGGCGCAGAAGCGTCATTAATGCTGATAGGATTTTCTTGGAAATCTAAGGATGAGGTTCTGAGATGATTGAAAGATATGTGCGGAAGCTCAATGATAGAGATCTTGTTCGAGCGTTCGAGCAGATAAGAGATGCGTATGCTAATGACGAGTGTTCGATAGAATTTAAAGATCAGTTTTCTCACCCCATTGATGGGCAGCTTTTGAATGAGGTAATTGGGCTGGTTGGGTATGGAATACGGTTTGCCAAGTTAAATATAGATGACACCAGTTGGAATCTTGCGAGGCTTGAGGATCAGGGGAAAACAGGATTAGATAAAGTTACAATATCTTTTCCAAATACAGAAGGGTATCGGAACGGGTCTCCGAGAGACAAAGCTAAGTTTCTGAAAGCAGATGCGCTTTTTTCTCGTGTTTTGATGGGGCCGCTGACTACTGGGTCTCTATCTTCTAGCTTTGATATCGATAGCGATCGGGGTTTGATTCTTGAAAAAATGGAGAGCGTTGCTGCACATTTAATCGAAGACACTGATCGTCATAGGAAGAAATTGGATCTTGAGCATTCCGAAAACGAGCGCCGTAGGCAGGAGCATTATGACAGTCTTCTCGCTGATGCGAGAAAAAGCATCGATGACGAGCGTGCAAGAGCGGAATCTGAAAGTGCGAAAAGGCGTGCGGCCCTTGATGAAAAGGAAGTCGCCATAAATGATTTAAAAAAGTCCCTCGATGATAGAAACAATACACATGTCAGGCGCGAGATAAGATCCAGTCTTCTCCAGTTGGCCAAAGAGCGTCTTGAAAACTTCAATTTGTCTGGAACAACAAGAAAGCAATATCTGATAGTGAATGCGGCCTCGGCTGCTGGTTTTATTTTACTCGCCGGGGCTTCGTTCTATTACGGCAGCAAGATATCCGTCGATCCTGACACGCACAAGTACACGCAAGAAGCCATCGCGCTCATCATCAAGTCCGGCTCTTATGCGGCTGCTGCGATCGCCTTGGGATCTTGGTATCTCGGCTGGCTCAATCGCTGGCTACAGAGGATTGCCGACTCGGAGTTCAAGTTGCAGCAGTTCCGCCTCGATATCGAGCGGGCTTCCTGGCTCGCGGAGACAGTGCTGGAGTGGAAGTCGAGTTCCGAGGAGCCTTTCCCCGAATTGCTGGCTGCGCGGCTCTCCGCAGGTCTGTTCCAGTCCTCCGGCGCGGATGCGGACGGGCCGAAAACGCCGGCATCTCATCTCGCTGAAGCGCTCTTTGGAGCCGCGACGTCCGCCAAGGTCAGACTCGGAGAGAATGAGTTGAACTTCGACAGAAAAGCGGTGCAGCGGCTTGGAGAATAGGGTGAAGCTGCGCGGAGGTGCCTGCTTCAAAGCAGGCGCCTCTCTGCCATGTCGAAGACTGCCATCTAACTGATTCCGGCACTGTTGATCGACGTGGGTCGGCCTAACTCTTCGACTTCGCCGCTTTCCTGCCTTCGGAGATCGCGCCCGATCCGGAGATGATCATCCGCACCATCGTGCTGATCTGGTCGACGAGTTCGGGGTCGCGTTCGCGCGGCAGGTCCATCGCGGTCGCGCCCATCGCGAACACCAGCCGGGTGATCGCCTTCGACACCAGCGCCGGTTCGTAGAGGACCTTGCCCTCGACTGCGGCCAGCCGCACCAGGTCGTGGCGCAGTTCTTCCTCGAAGAACGTCAGTTCGCGGTCGACCGCCTGCTTGAACGCGTCCGAGCCGACCATGCCCTCGCGCAGCAGCACGTGCAGCAGCTTGTCGTCGGCGCGCAGCTGCTGCATGAAGGTTTCGATCGACGTGCGCACGATGCCGCGCTGCGTGGTCACGCGATGCCGCGCCGAACCGATGATCGTGCGCAGCGAGCGGCCGGAGAGGTCGATCAGCGCCACCGTCAGTTCGTCCATGTCGCGGAACTGGCGGTAGAAGCTGTTCGGGGCGATGCCGGCCTCGCGGGCGATCTCGCGCAGGCTCAGGCTGGAGACGCTGCGGTGCGGGCCGATCAGGCGCAGGGCCGCCGCGAGCAGGTCGTCGCGCGAGATGGAGGCCTTGCGCCCGGACGGCGCGCCGGAATCGGCGGATTCGATGGGTTCGGCGGAGGGCGGAGAGGTCACGGGTGGCGGCCGGACGGACGGCTTCGCATCATAGCCCCGTTCCTGAATGCACAAATGTATAGACAACTGTATTTCCGTCTGTATATTGATGGGCCATGGCCGCCGTCTCTCCCTTCGTCCCCCCGTCCCGCCCGCGCCTGCTCGGGCGCCTGGCCGGTGTCATGTTGGCCCCCCAGGCCTTCGACTTCTGGGCCTCGCGCCTGCATCCGACCTGGGCGTGGTCGCGCCCGCTGGCGCGGATCGTCGAGCGCCGGGCCGAATCGCGCGACACCTGTACCCTCGTGCTCCAGCCCAACCGCCACTGGCGCGGGTTCCTGCCGGGGCAGCACCTGAACGTTTCCGCCGAGATCGACGGCACCCGCGTCACCCGCAGTTACAGCCTCAGCGACGCGCCCCGCGCCGACGGCCGCATCGCGATCACGGTGAAGGCGATCCCCGGCGGCAAGCTCGGCCGGCACCTGTGCGAAACGGCGCGGATCGGCGACGTGCTCGACCTCGGGCCGGCGTTCGGCGACATGACGCTGCCGGCGAATCCCGACGGCGCCTGGCTGTTCCTCGCCGCGGGCAGCGGCATCACCCCGTTCATGGCGATGCTGCGCGCGCAGGCCGCCGCGGGCATGCCGGTGCCGATCACGCTGGCGTATTGGGCCCGCAGCCGCGAGGAGCAGTGCTTCGTCGACGAACTGCGCGCGCTGGCCGCACGCCATCCGAACTTCACATTCGCGCCGGTGCTGACCCGTGATGCCGTGGCCGACGACACCGCGCGCCAGGCGCGCATCGACGCCGCGCTGCTCGACGCGATCTGCCCCGATCTCGCCACGCGCCGGGTGTTCGCCTGCGGCCCCGACGGCTTCGTCGCCGCGGCGCGGGCGCTGGCCGGCACGCGGGCGAAGACGTTCCATGCCGAAGCCTTCACGCCGCCGGCGCGCATCGCCGCCGAGGCCGAGGACATTGGCCAGGTCACGCTGACCCTCGCGCGCAGCGGGCGCACGCTCGACGTGCCGCGCGGCGTGTCGCTGCTGTCCGCGCTGGAAGACGCCGGCCTGAAGCCCGCCTCGGGCTGCCGCATGGGCATCTGCAACACCTGCGCCTGCGGCAAGCAGGCGGGCGTCACCCGTCATCTGCATACCGGCGACGTCGAACACGAGCCGGTCTCCGCGCTGCGCCTGTGCACGAACAGCGCGCGCACGGACCTCGTGCTCGATCTCTGAATCACTTTTCCCGTGGCCCTCTCATGACCGTCTCCAATCGCCCCCTCGGTGCCGAGGAACTCGAACGCTTCGGCCAGGAACTCGACGCCCTCCGCGCGCGCACCGTCGCGACGCTGGGCCAGCGCGACGCCGACTACATCCGTCGGATCTACGCCGCGGTGCGCTGGACCGGCCTGCTCGGGCGCCTGTCGCTGTGGGGCGGCGCGATCGCCGGCGGCCTGCTCGGCGGTTACACGCTGGCGGGCCCGCTCACGGCCTGCATCGTCGGCACGCTGCTGCTGGGGCTGTCGAAGATCCTCGAGAACATGGAACTGGGCCACAACGTCATCCACGGCCAGTACGACTGGATGCGCGACCCCAACCTCGACGGCAAGACCTACGAGTGGGACATCGCCGGCACCGGTGACAACTGGCGCAAGACCCACAACTACCGCCATCACACGTGGACGAATGTCCGCGGCATGGACGACGACATCGGCTACGGCCTGCTGCGCATCTTCCCCGAGCAGCGCTGGAAGCCGTTCCACCTCGCGCAGCCGGTGGTCGCGATCATCTTCGCGCTGCTATTCGAGTGGGGCGTGGCGATCCAGGACCTGCGCATCGGCCGCTGGTTCACGGGCAAGGTGCCGTTCGCGAAGATGCGCGCGCAGTTCCGTCCGGTGGGCCGCAAGATGGCGCGGCAGATCGTGAAGGACTATGTCTTCTATCCGCTGCTGGCCGGCCCGTTCTTCCTGCCGGTGCTGCTGGGCAACGTCGTCGCCAACGTCATCCGCAACGTGTGGACGTACGTGATCATCTTCTGCGGCCATTTCACCGCGGACGTGGAGACGTTCTCCAAGCAGTCGGTGATCAACGAAACCCGCGGCCACTGGTACCTGCGCCAGTTGCGCGGCTCGTCGAACCTCACCGGCGGGCGCTGGATGGACCTCATGTCGGGCAACCTCAGCCATCAGGTCGAGCACCACTTCTATCCCGACGTGCCGGCGAACCGTTACGCGGCGATGGCGGTCGAGGTGCGCGAGATCTGCGCGCGCTATGGTCAGCACTACAACACCGGCTCGCTGCCGAAGCAGTTCGGGCAGGTGATCTGGCGGATCCTGCGCCATTCCTTGCCGAGCCGGCCGGCGGTGCGCGTCGCACGCCGCCTGGAAGGCGCGCCGGGCTGAGCGCGCCCGGCGGTCGGCACCGCGGAACGAAAGGCGATCAGCCCGCTTCGGGCTTCGGCTTGAACAGCAGCGATTCCAGCACCGCCATGCGCACGGCGACGCCGTTCGCCACCTGCTTCAGGATCAGCGACTGCGGGCCGTCGGCGACCACGTCGTCGATCTCCACGCCGCGGTTGATCGGGCCGGGATGCATCACCGCGGCGCCAGCGGCGGCGCGCTGCAGGCGGGCCGCGGTCAGGCCGTAGTCTCGGTGGTAGTCGTCGAGCGAGGCGACGAGGCCCTGCTCCATGCGCTCGCGCTGCAGCCGCAGCATCATCAGCACGTCGACACCTTCGACGGCTTCGTCGAAGTCGTCGGTGACGGTGCAGCCGTGGAGCATGCCGCCGCTGTCGTCCACCGGCGGCAGTAGCGCGGCCGGGCCGCAGATGCGGATCTCGCCCGCGCCGAAGGTGCGCAGCGCGTGCAGGTCCGAGCGCGCGACGCGCGAGTGCAGCACGTCGCCGACGATCGCGACCTTCAGCCGCGAGAAGTCCTTCCCGAAGCGCTGGCGCAGGGTCAGCATGTCGAGCAGGCCCTGGGTGGGATGCGCGCTGCGGCCGTCGCCGGCGTTGATCAGGCGCGTCTCCGGATCGATGTGGCGCGCGAGTTCGTTGAGCACGCCGTCCTCGTGGTGGCGGATCACGAAGCCGCGCACGCCCATCGCCTCGATGTTCTTCAGCGTGTCGCGCGCGGTCTCGCCCTTGGTGGTGGACGACGTGGCCGCGTCGAAGTTCAGCACGTCCGCGCCGAGGTTCTGCGCGGCGCGCTGGAAGCTCAGTCGGGTGCGCGTGGATGGCTCGAAGAACAGCGTGCAGACCGCGGTGCCGCGCAGCGCGTCGGGCGCGGCCTGGCCGCTGGCGAATTCCTGGGCGCGGTCGAGCAGGCGCGACATCGTCGCGCGGCTCATGCCGTCGAGCGTGAGCAGGTGGTGCAGCACGCCCTCGGCGTCGGTCTGCAGCTCGGATTTGTAGCCGAGCGTATTCGGAAAGAGGCTGTTCGGGGTCATCGGGCTCACTCCTCGATCGGGATGGCGTCGTGCGGCGAGGCCAGCCAGCGTTCGACGATCACCGCCGCGGCCACCGCGTCGAGGAGATCGGCGTCGCGGCGCCTGCGCCTGCCGTCGGCGCGCTCGGCGGCGAAGCGCCGGGCGGCCTCCTGGGAACTGTTGCGCTCGTCCATCATCACGACCGGCAGCGCGAAGCGCGTGCGCAGCTCGCGGGCGAAGGCGCGGGCGCGCTGGCGGATCGGCTGGTCGCCGCCGTCCAGCGTCATCGGGTCGCCGACGATGAAGCCGGCCGGGCGCCATTCGCGATGCAGTTTCTCGACCGCCTTCCAGTCGATCTGGTCGTCGTGCACGTCGACCACGGCCAGCGCGCGCGCGCCCAAGCCGAAGCCGCTGCTGACCGCCACGCCGATGCGGCGGGCGCCGACGTCGAAGCCGAGGAGGGTGGCGTCGGCGCGCAGCGGCTCAGGCATGGCCGCTGTAGTCGGTCATCCGCCGGATGTCGACGCCGATGTGGCCGGCGGCGGCTTCCCAGCGCGCCTCCAGCGGCAGCGAGAACAGCAGCGCGGGGTCGTAGTCGGCGGTGATCCAGCTGTTGTCGGCCAGCTCCTGTTCGAGCTGCCCCGCGCCCCAGCCGGCGCAGCCCAGCACCACGGTGGCGCGGCGCGGGCCTTCGCCGCGGGCGAGGGCGTTGAGCACGTCGCGCGAGGTGGTCACGTGCAGGCCGTCGGTGACCTGCAGGCTGGAATCCCAGCGGCCGTCGCCGTCGTGCAGCACGAAGCCGCGCTCGCCGTGCACGGGCCCGCCGGCCAGCACCCGCTCGCTGCGCAGGCGCAGGTCGCCGTCGGCGATGCCCATCTGGTCGAGGACGTCGCCGAGCGTGTATTCGGAAGGGCGGTTGAGCACCAGGCCCATCGCGCCGTCGGCATCGTGCCGGCAGATCAGGGCGACGGTGCGCGAAAAGGTCGGGTCGGCCAGCGACGGGACGGCGATCAGCAGCTGGTTGGCGAGGAAGGTCGACTCGGGCAGCATGCGGCCATTGTACGGGACGCCGCCGGCCCGCCGCCTTGATCCGACCCCGGAAACGACGGAAGCCGGCGCAGGGCCGGCTTCCGGGGGAACGCCTGCGGACCGGGCCGCTCAGGCGGCGAACGGCACGCCGGTCTTCTCGCGCAGTTCGTCGACGGTGACGCCCGGCGCGGCTTCCAGCAGCTTCAGGCCGTCGGCGGTCACGTCGAACACCGCCAGGTCGGTGATGACCCGGTCGACCACGCCCACGCCGGTCAGCGGCAGCGTGCACTGCGGCAGGATCTTGTGCTCGCCGTTCTTCGCGGTGTGCTCCATCAGCACCACCACGCGGCGCACGCCGGCCACGAGGTCCATCGCGCCGCCCATGCCCTTGACCATCTTGCCGGGCACCATCCAGTTGGCGAGGTCGCCCTGGTGGGTGACCTGCATGGCGCCGAGGATGGCGAGGTCGATGTGGCCGCCGCGGATCATCGCGAACGAATCGTGGCTGCCGAAGTAGCTGGCGCCGGGGCGGGCGGTGACGGTCTGCTTGCCGGCGTTGATGAGGTCGGCGTCGACCTCGTCCTCGGTCGGGAACGGGCCGATGCCCAGCAGGCCGTTCTCGCTCTGCAGCCACACGTCCATGCCGTCGGGGATGTGGTTCGCCACCAGCGTCGGCAGGCCGATGCCGAGGTTCACGTAGGCACCGTCGGTGAGTTCCTGCGCGGCGCGCTGCGCCATTTCATCGCGGGTCCAGGCCATCACTTCTCTCCCTGGCGCACGGTGCGCTGTTCGATGCGTTTCTCGGGCGTGGCATTGACCACGATGCGGTCGACGTAGATGCCGGGCAGGTGCACGTGGTCCGGATCGATGCCGCCGATCTCGACCAGTTCCTCGACTTCGGCCACGCAGACCTTGCCGGCCATCGCGCAGGCCGGGTTGAAGTTGCGCGCGGTCTTGCGGAACACCAGGTTGCCGGCCTTGTCGGCCTTCCACGCCTTCACCAGCGAGACGTCGGCCTTCAGCGCGGTCTCCAGCACGTACCAGTGGCCGTCGGGGAACTGGCGGGTCTCCTTGCCGTCGGCGACCACGGTGCCGTAGCCGGTGCGGGTGAAGAACGCCGGGATGCCGGCGCCGCCGGCGCGCAGGCGCTCGGCCAGCGTGCCCTGCGGGTTGAATTCCAGTTCGAGTTCGCCGGAGAGGAACTGGCGCTCGAATTCCTTGTTCTCGCCGACGTACGACGAAATCATCCTCTTGATCTGCCGGGTCGTCAGCAGCTGGCCCAGGCCGAAGCCGTCGACGCCGGCGTTGTTGGAGATCGCGGTCAGGCCGGTCACGCCGGAATCGCGCAGGGCGGCGATCAGCGCTTCGGGGATGCCGCAGAGGCCGAAACCGCCGACCGCGAGGGTCTGGCCGTCGGCGACGAGGCCGTCGAGCGCGGCGGCGGCGCTCGGGAAGACTTTCCGGGTGCTCATGCCGGCACCTTGCGGCACGGCGCGTGTTGCGGGCGGGTCATCGGGGCTCCTCGGTGAGCGGATCGGACAGGGAAGATCGGGTGGGGGCGATCCACGGGCCGTGCAGTGTAGCGCCGGGGTCCGGACCGACGACACCGTACTTTGGGGCAGGGGGCATGCCGGGCATCGGCACCGCGGGCCGGCCAGGGCAAGCCGGCTAGAATCGGCCCATGCCCCGCATCGCCCTCGTCACCGCCATCGTCTCCGCCGCACTGGACGACGACCTGCCGCCGCTGCTCGACGCCTGCGCCCGCGCCGGGCTCTTGGCCGAAGTCCGCGCCTGGGACGATGCCACCGTCTCCTGGGCCCGCTACGACGCCGTGGTGCTGCGCTCGCCGTGGGACTACCACCTGCGGCGCGACGCCTTCCTGCACTGGGCCGCGCAGATCGCCTGCACGACCCGGCTGCTGAATCCGATCGAGGTCGTGCGCTGGAACACCGACAAGCGCTACCTCGCCGATCTCGAGGCCGCCGGCGTGCCGGTGGTGCCGACGCGGTTCGTCGCGCCCGACGCCGAACCGCTGCCGGCGATCGACGCCTGCCTCGCCGCGTTTCCCGACGCCGCCGAGATCGTGGTGAAGCCGACTGTCAGCGCCGGCTCGCGCGACACCCAGCGCTACCGCCGCGACCAGGCGCTGGCCGCCGCCAACCACGTCGGCACGCTGCTCGATGCCGGCCGCGACGCGATGCTGCAGCCGTATCTCGACGCGGTCGACGTCCGCGGCGAAACCGCGCTGCTGTATTTCGACGGCGTCTTCAGTCACGCGATCCGCAAGGCCGCACTGCTGCGGCCGGACGCGACGGGGCTCGACCACACCGCCGTGCCCGAGGCGATCGCCGCGCGCACGCCCGACGCCGACGAACTGCGCACGGGCGAGGCGGTGCTCGCCGCGCTGCACGCCCGCACCGGCGGGCCGCTGCCGTACGTGCGCATCGACCTGATCCGCGACGCCGACGGCGCGCCGCGGCTGCTCGAACTCGAACTCACCGAACCGTCGCTGTTCTTCGCGCACGCGCCGGAGGCCGCGGACCGCTTCGCCGCGGTGCTGCAGCGGTGGACGGCGGCTGAACCGCTGCCCTGAGCGCACGTCCGGGGCGGGGGAGGTGATCGGGTACCATGCCGGACTGCTGTCCCGCAGGAACCGCCCTTCGCCATGAACGTCGCCCTCGAGCGCCACGACCACGCCACGCGCGTCGATTTCGTGGTCGAACTCGCCGGCCGCCTGCACGCCTACGGCACCACCGCGCACCGCCTCGAAGGCGCGGTGATGGCGGTGTCGTCGCGGCTGGGCCTGGAGTGCGGCGTGTGGTCCAACCCCACCGGCATGATCCTGTCCTTCGGCGAAGCCGGCCGCGGCCGTCGCGACACCGTGCGCGTGGTGCGGCTGCCGCCCGGCGAGACCGACCTCTACAAACTCTGCGAAGCAGACCGCATCGCCGAGGCGGTCATGGGCGGCGCGCTGGACCTGGAAGCCGGACACGCCGCGCTGCGCGCGCTGGATCGTCCGCCCGGCTGGCGCGGGCAGATGATCGCGGTGTCCGCGTTCGGTCTGTCGGCGGCCGCGGTGGCGGGGCTGTGGCGCCTGCCGTGGCTGGACATCGCCGTCGCCGGGCTGACCGGCCTGCTGATCGGCCTGCTCGAATGGGCCACGCAGAACCGGCCGCGCCTGAAGGAAGCCAGCGATGCCATCGCCGCGATGGTCGCCGGCACGGTGGCGGTGCTGGTCGCCACGTTCGTCGGCCCGCTCAACCTCAACACCGTCATCATCTCGTCGCTGATCGTGCTGATGCCCGGCATGTCGCTGACCAACGCCGTCAACGAACTGACCAACCAGAATCTCGTCTCCGGCACCGCGCGTTTCGCCGGCGCGATGACCACCATCCTCAAGCTCGCCATCGGCATGATGGTGGCGCTCACGGCGGCCGAGATGATCGGCCTCGTGCCCGAGGTGCGCGCGCTGCGGCCGCAGCCCGACTGGGTGGAAGGCCTCGCGCTGGTGCTGGGCGCCTATGCGTTCTCGGTGCTGTTCCGCACCCGTCGCCGCGATTATCCGGTGGTGATGCTGGCCGCGGTCACGGGTTATCTCATCTCGCGATTCGTCGGCGGCGCCTGGGGCACCACGGTCGGCGTGTTCGTCGCGGCGCTGGCGATGACCGCCGCCGGCAACGCCTTCTCGCGCTGGTCGAATCGTCCCGGCGCGCTGGTGCGCCTGCCCGGGATCATCATGCTGGTGCCCGGCAGCGCGAGCCTGCGCGGCCTGCTGGCGCTGGTGCAGGGCGGCAGCATGGAAGCGGGACAGACCGCGGTACTGGCCGCGCTCAACATCCTGCTGGCGCTGGTCGCCGGCCTGTTGTTCGGCAACATCCTGATTCCCACGCGACGGAATCTCTGAGCGTCGCCCGGCGCGCATCCGTTCCCGATTATCCGGTCTCGCCGATTTCCCGATGCCATGAACGAAAAACGCCGGCATGCGCCGGCGTTTCCGATCGAAGGTCGCGAAGGTGTTTCGCGACGGATCGACGACTCACTTCTTGATCAGGAACTCTTCGACCTTCTTGCCCTTCTTGACCTGCTCGGCCAGCCAGCGCGGCTGCTTGCCGCGGCCGGTCCAGGTTTCCTTGGGATTGGCCGGATTGCGGTATTTCGGCGCGACCTTCCTGCCCGCAGTCTTCGACGCCTTGGCCGCCTTGCCGCCCGTGGCAGCCTTCGCGCCACCGAACAGTTCGGCGATGGTGTATCCCTCGGCCTTCGCCAGCGCGGCGAGCTTCTTGCGGACGCCGGCGACGGGCTTGCGCTTGGTGAGCGCGGTCTTCTGCTTCTGGGCCTGGTTGATCAGCGAATCCAGATCCTTCTGCGAGAACCCTTTGAGATCGAATGCCATTGTGACTCCGGATGACGGTGGGAATCTCCGGGCGGAGAAACCGCGGGGAGGACGCCGATCATAATCCATTCGCGAGGCCTATCAAAACCGGTCGATTCATGAAAACCGGCGTCGTGTCTCGGAATAATGCTCGACGTGTTTGCGGATTCTCGCGCCGGGCGAGCCGCGAATCAATCGTGGTGCGGCAGCAATCGATGCAGCAGCGCGTCACGGTTCAGCGATTCGGCTTCGCTCGCACGGCGCGCGCGATATTCGAACGTGCCGGTGGCGAGGCCGCGTTCCGACACTACTACGCGGTGCGGAATGCCGATCAGTTCGATGTCCGCGAACATCGGCCCCGGACGCAGGCCGCGATCGTCGAGCACCGTTTCCACGCCGGCGGCATTCAATTCGTCGTACAGCGCCTGCGCGGCGGCGGTGACGGCCGCGTCGTTCTTCGGGTTGATCATGCAAATGGCAACCTGCCACGGCGCCATCGGCTCGGGCCAGACGATGCCCGCGGCGTCGTGGCTCTGCTCGATCGCGGCCGCGACGATGCGGCTCACGCCGATGCCGTAGCAGCCCATCGCGGGAATCGCGGCCTTGCCGGCGGCGTCGAGCACGGTCATGCCCATCGCCTCGGAATAACGGCGGCCGAGTGCGAACACGTGGCCGACCTCGATGCCGCGCGCGATGGCCAATGTGCCCTTGCCGTCGGGCGAGGGATCGCCGGCGACGATGTTACGGATATCATCGACATGGTCCGGTTCCGGCACGTCGCGGCCCCAGTTCACGCCGGCGATGTGATAACCCGCTTCGTTCGCGCCGACCACGAAATCGTGCATCGCGGCGACGGTGCGGTCGGCGACCACGCGGATCGATTTCTTCGGCGCGATCGGGCCGAGGAAACCGGGTTCGCTGCCGAGGTGTTCGAGGATTTCCGCTTCGGTCGCGAGGCGGTATTCGCCGAGGCCGGGCAGTTTCGCCAGTTTGATTTCGTTGACGACGTGGTCGCCGCGCACCAGCGCGAGCACGAACTGCGGCACGCCGTCGGCGTCGCTGCCCATGATCGCCACGGACTTCACCGTGCGCTGCAGCGGGATGCCGAGCAGCGCGGCGACGTCCTCGCAGGTTTTCTGCGTCGGGGTTTCGACCTTGCGCAGTGTTTCGGTGGCGGCGCCGCGCTCGCCCGGCGACACCGCTTCGGCCAGTTCGATGTTCGCGGCGTAATCGGAGCCGTCCGAACCATTCCCGTCGACAGCGTAGGCGATCGCGTCCTCGCCGGATTCGGCCAGCACCTGGAATTCGTGCGACGCGCTGCCGCCGATCGCGCCGGTGTCGGCGAAGACCGCGCGGAACTTCAGCCCCAGCCGCGTGAAGATGCGGCCGTAGGTGTCGTACATGTTGCGGTATTCGGCGTGCAGCGACTCATCGTCGATGTGGAACGAATACGCGTCCTTCATCAGGAACTCGCGCGCGCGCATCACGCCGAAGCGCGGGCGGATCTCGTCGCGGAACTTGGTCTGGATGTTGTAGAAGTTCACCGGCAGCTGCTTGTAGCTGCTCAGTTCCTGGCGCGCGAAATCGGTGATCACTTCCTCGGCGGTGGGGCCGTAGCAGTATTCGGCCTCCTTGCGATCCTTGATCTTCAGCAGCTGGCCGCCGAATTTCTGCCAGCGCCCGGTTTCCTCCCACAGCTCGCGCGGCTGGATGGTCGGCATCAGCAGTTCGATCGCGCCGGCGCGATCCATTTCCTCGCGCACCACTGCCTCGACCTTGCGCAGCACGCGCAGGCCCAGCGGGCTCCAGGTGTAGAGGCCGGCGGCCAGCTTGCGCAGCATGCCCGCGCGGAGCATCAGCTGGTGGCTGACGACTTCGGCGTCGGCGGGAGTTTCCTTTTCGGTGCGGAGATGGAACTGCGACAGGCGCATCGGACGGGCTCGCGGGGGGTCGAATTCCCCATTTTGCCCGATGTCGCCGGCCCGCGCTCCGGGGCGGGCCGGCCGTGGCCGCCGCGGGTCAGGGCGCGGGCTTGGCCTGGCCGCAGTTCACGCGGGCGACGGTCTGGGCGATGTCGAGCTGCTTCTGGCGGTCGTCGTCGCTGAGGTCGTGGTCGGCCTGGCCGTCGCCGTTGCTGTCCATCTGCAGCCGGCTGCCGCTCTGCAGCAGTTCGATGTTGCGCAGGGCCGTGGCGCACTGGGGCGATTGCTGCTGGCTGGCCGGGGCGGCCTGCGCCGGCGCGGTGCCCTCGCGCTGGCTGATCGACCGCATCTGGTACTTGCCCTGCGCCGGCGGGGTCTGCGAGTAGTGGGTCACGCCGTTCGCGTCCTTCCACTGGTAGACATCGCCGGCGAAGGCGGCCGGTGCGGCCAGGACGGAAGCGGCGAGGAGGGCGAAGCGGAGCGCGCGGATCATGGCGTTACCTGTGGAATGGCGGATGGAACCCCCTGCAACGGCGCGATTGCAACACCCCGGGACGACCGGCGCAAGCACGGGCGGCGCCGATGCCGGTTCGTGATTCGGCCCCGGTTCGGGCGCCGCGCGCTCCGGTTACACTGCGCCCATGAGCGCCGTCGACACCCCCCCGCCCCGCCGCAGCCGCGGCATCTACCTGCTGCCGAACCTGTTCACCACCGGCGCGCTGTTCTCGGGGTTCTTCGCGATCATCGCCGCCTCGCAGGGCCGCTTCGGGGCCGCCTGCGTGGCGATCTTCGTCTCCGCGGTGCTGGACGGCCTGGACGGCCGCGTGGCGCGGATGACCAACACCCAGACCGAGTTCGGGGTGCAGTACGACTCGCTGGCCGACCTGATCAGTTTCGGCATGGCGCCGTCGCTGGTGATGTACCACTGGGCGCTGGAGTCGATGAAGCTCGACGGCCCGACGCTGGGCAAGATCGGCTGGCTGGGCGCGTTCCTCTACGCCGCCTGCGCCGCGCTGCGGCTGGCGCGCTTCAACAGCCAGGTCGGCACGGTCGACAAGCGCTGGTTCATCGGCATGCCGTCGCCGTCGGCCGCGGGGCTGATGGCCAGCTTCGTCTGGACCCTGCACGACCTCGGCTGGACCGGCGAACAACTGCGCTACCCGGCGCTGGCGGTGACGGTATTCGCCGGCCTGCTGATGGTCAGTCGCTTCCGTTACCCGAGCTTCAAGGGCGGCAAGGGCCCGCAGGCCGACCGCGTGCCGTTCATCGTGCCGCTGCTGGTGATCCTGGCGATCATCGGCCTGGTGATCGACGCGCCGAAGGTGCTGCTGGCGGTGTTCACCACCTTCGCCCTGTTCGGGCCGCTGATCGCCCGACGCATGGCGCGTCGCGGCGCGGGTGCGGAGGCGGCGTGAACGCGGCGCTCTGGGATCCGTTGCAGTGCGAGATGCTGGCGGCGCTGGGGCTGCCGGTGCAGCGCATGGCCGCGGCCGCGCCGGTCGCGACGACGCAGGCCGTTCCGCCGACCGCCGTGTCCGCTGCCGACACGCCTTCCACGCCTGCGATGTCGTTCGACGATCCGCTGCTGCTCGCCCTGCTGCGCGCCGCCGGGCGCGCCCGTCATGCGGTGGACGCCGCAATGCTCGCACGTGATTGGCCGTCGCCGCAGGCACTGCGGCGCGATCCCGCGGCCAAGCGCGCGCTGTGGCCGCACCTGCGCGCGCTGAGGCGCACGACCGCGTGAACGCCGAGCGCTCTCCAGGGAAGGCGGACGGGCCACCGTCGACCACGCTCCGCGCGATGCGCGAGAGCGACCTCGACATGGTCATGGCGATCGAGACCCGCGCCTACGCCTTCCCGTGGACCGTCGGCATCTTCCGCGACTGCCTCAACGCCTGCTATCCGGCATGGCTGCTGGTCGACGGCGAGGTGGTGATCGGTTACGGCATCCTGAGCGTGGCCGCCGGCGAGGCGCACATCCTCAACATCTGCATCGCGCCCGAAGCGCAGGGCCACGGCCACGGCCGGCGCCTGCTGCGCGCGCTGATCCGCCTGTCGCGCCAGCAGCATGCCGCGCGCATCTTCCTCGAAGTGCGGCCGTCGAACCCGAAGGCCATCGCGCTGTACCACGACGAAGGCTTCAACGAGATCGGCCGCCGCCCGCGCTATTACCCGGCGAACATGGGTCGCGAGGACGCGATCGTGATGGCGATGGAGTTGCTGACGGATTGAAAGCCGACGCCGCATGAGGCGGCGTCAGCCATGGCTCAGGGAATGAGGACGCCACCGGGGGGCGCGAGCCACGAATTGACGAGATCGTCATCCGGATCGTTGCTGTGGCAGGCCTGGCCGTACGGCATCTCGATGATGTAGGTGTAGCCGGTCACGGTATTCAGATAGTTGCAATACCAGACCAGGGCGAGGGTCGGCGGTCGCGGCGTGATCGGTCCGTAGATCGGGCGGGCCGATGCGCTGCCGGTCGACATCGCACCACCCAGCGCCAATGCCAGCACTAATGCGGTTTTCATGATGTGGCTCATCTTGTTTCCTTTCGTTGATGGATTCGATTTGTTCGGATGCCGTGGCCACGACGCAGTGGATTAGACGGATGCACTGCATGCCCGTCCATAGGGTGAAACCCTCGGATTTACAAAAAATTTACACATTGAACCGGGCCTGACACGACGCCGGCCGCATGTCCGGAAATGCGGAAAAAATACGCCTGCGTGATTGCCTCGCGCGCATGGCAGCGAGGACGCGATCGTGATGGCGATGGAGTTGCTGGAGGGGTAGGGTGTTTCGGCGCGCCAAGGCGATGCCGTTCCTCTGGCGGCTCCGATCGATATCGGTAGAGCGGCCTTCAGGCCGCTGCTTTTTCCGTAAATCTCTCGACGGAAAGCAAGAGCAGCGGCCTGAAGGCCGCTCTACCGAGCCAAAGATTCAGTGCGCCGGGTGATACGGCGCGTACGTGTCTTCGGCGGGATCGTAGAGCAGCACCGGCGCCTTGCCGGCTGGGACGCGGAAGCGGTCCACCACCGGTGCGGTCGCCGGATCGCCCGCGCAGTCGCCGCCGTGGCGTTCCATCACGGCGATGTCGCGGCCGGCCTGCGTGGTGGCCTCGACCATGAAATCGAGGCAGCGCAGTTTCGGCCAGGTCGCGGTGTAGCGCGCGTCCTGCGCCATCGCCTGGCGCAGGCGCGCGATCGCGGCGTCGTCCGCGCGCGGTGCACCCGCGAGCGCGCACGTCGCCGAGCACGCCAGCGCGAACGCGATCGTGTGCGCGAAGCGGCGCATCACGCGGCTCATCCCAGCCGCCCGCGTTGTTCCTGCAACGCGGCGAGCTTGGTCGTCCAGTCGGCGAGGCGCTGGCGTTCCTGCTCGACCACCGCCGGCGGCACGTTGCCGCCGAACTTCGCGAGCTTGGCCTCGCTCTTGTCCTTCTCGCCGGACACCTTGGCGATCTCCTTGTCGAGGCGCGTGCGTTCGGCGTCGAGATCGACCAGGCCTTCCAACGGCACCAAGAGTACGAGCGAACCTACGACGCCTGACGCACAAGATCCGCTTGCGCCGCGATTGGTTTCATCAAGCCAGAATGCGTTTTCGAGTTTCGTCAAGAAAGCGAGCGGATCGGCAAATTTGTTGATTCGCTCGCGATCGCCTGCATCACCGCCGTCAAGCAGCATCACGATTTTCTTCGACGGCGAGATGCCCAGCGTGCTGCGGATGCTGCGCACCGCCGACACCACGGCCTTGAACCACTCGATGTCGGCTTCGGCCGAGGCGTAGCCTGCGGCGTCGAAGTCCGCGGCCTGCGGGTAGGCGCGGGCGCAGATGCTCGCGTCTTCGATGCCGAGCTTCGGCGCGACGTGGCGCCACAGTTCCTCGGTCACGAACGGGGTCAGCGGATGCAGCAGGCGCAGCAGCGCTTCGAGCACGTGCAGCAGCGTGTGGCGCGTGCTGGCGGCCGCTTCCGCATCGTCGCCGTTCAGCGCCGGCTTCGCCAGTTCCACGAACCAGTCGCAGAACTCGTTCCATGCGAACTCGTACAGCGCCTGTGAGAGCAGGTCGAAACGGTAGTCGGCGAAATGGGTCGCGGCCTCGGCCGACACCTTCGCCAGGCGCGAGAGGATCCAGCGTTCGGCGTCGGTTTTCGGCACGAGTGCACTTCCTTCTCCCTGCGGGAGAAGGTGGCGCGAAGCGCCGGATGAGGGTCCGACGGCAGGGGAGCCTTCGCCGGCAATCGGACCCTCTCCCCCGGCCCCTCTCCCGGTGGGAGAGGGGAGCGAAAATCCTTCGGTGTTCATCAGCGCGAAGCGAGTGGCGTTCCACAGCTTGTTGCAGAAGTTCTTGTAGCCCTCGCAGCGGGCCATGTCGAACTTGATGTCGCGGCCGGGGCCGGCGAGGGCGGCCATGGTGAAGCGCAGCGCGTCGGCGCCGTGCGGCGCGATGCCGCCCTTGAAATCCTTCCGGGTGGTGGTCTCGATCTTCTCGGCCATCTTCGGGTTCATCAGGCCTGTGGTGCGCTTCGCCACCAACTCCGCCTCGGTGATGCCGTCGATGATGTCCAGCGGGTCGAGGATGTTGCCTTTCGACTTCGACATCTTCTGCCCGTCCTTGTCGCGGACGAGGCCGGTGATGTACACGTCGCGGAACGGCACGCGCTCGGCGTCGGAGGCGGCTTCCGGCATGAAGTGGTCGGTCATCATCACCATGCGCGCCACCCAGAAGAACAGGATGTCGAAGCCGGTGACGAGCACGCTGCTGGGCACGAACGCGTCGAAGCCGCGCGCGCGCATCGCCTCGGGATTCGGCCAGCCCATGGTGCTGATCGGCCACAGTGCGGAGGAGAACCAGGTTTCGAGGACATCGCTGTCCTGACGCAGCGGGATGTCGCCGACCTTCGCGCGCACCTCGGCCTCGGTGCGACCCACGTGCACGTTGCCGGCATCGTCGTACCACGCCGGAATGCGATGACCCCACCACAGCTGGCGGCTGATGCACCAGTCCTGGATGTTCTCCAGCCAGTGGCGGTAGGTGTTGATCCAGTTCGACGGCACGAATTTCACGCTGCCGTTCTCGACCAGTTCCAGGCCACGGCGCGCGAACTCATCCATCTTCACGAACCACTGATCGGTGAGATACGGCTCGATCACCTGGCCGGTGCGGTCGCCGCGTGGCACCTGCAGCTTGTGCGGTTTCGTCTCGACCAGAAGCTCGGCGGCTTCGAGGTCGGCGACGATGACTTTGCGGGCATCGAAGCGATCGAGGCCGCGATACTTATCCGGGATGTTGTCAGTAGTGATGCCCGTAATAACTCGGGGGTCAGAAACGCCAAAACCTTCAGGCGATTCTGCTCTGGCACGCCAAGTAAAGTCATCAAAAGTGCTGGATTTAATCTTCGCGTCAGGCGTGAAGATATTGATTAGCCCGCGATTTAGCTGTCCATCGAAAACGCCACTACCGACGTGCCGCTGCCAAACCGCGTTGTCGTTGAAGTCGTGCGCCGGTGTCACCTTCACCACGCCGGTGCCAAAAGCGCGGTCGACGTAGTCGTCGGCGATGATCGGGATGCGGCGGTCGCACAGCGGCAGGACGACGTCCTTGCCGATCAGGTGCGCGTAGCGCGGGTCTTCCGGATGCACCATCACCGCGACGTCGCCCAGCATCGTCTCGGGGCGCGTGGTGGCCACGATCAGCCGGTCGCGCGTCTCGCGCAGGGTCTCGTTGCCGTCGGCGTCATGCTCGACGTGTTCGTAGGTTTCGCCGTCGGCCAGCGGATAGGCGATCGACCACAGGAAGCCGTTCTCTTCCTCGCTGACCACTTCGAGGTCGGAGATCGCGGTCTTCAGCACCGGGTCCCAGTTCACCAGCTTCTGGCCGCGGTAGATCAGGCCTTCGGCGTGCAGCTTCACGAACGCTTCGATCACCGCGTCGGACGCGATCGGGTCCATCGTGAATACGCTGCGCGACCAATCGCCGGACGCGCCGAGGCGGCGCATCTGGCGTTCGATGGTGCCGCCGGACTGCTGCTTCCATTCCCACACGCGGTCGATGAAGGCGTCGCGGCCCAGCGAATCGCGGGTCTCGCCCTTGCCTTCCAGCGCGAGGTTGCGCGAGACGACCATTTCGGTCGCGATGCCGGCGTGGTCGGTGCCCATCTGCCACAGCGTGCGGCAGCCGCGCATGCGGTGGTAGCGGATCAGCGCGTCCTGCAGCGTGTGCTGGAACGCGTGGCCCATGTGCAGCGTGCCGGTGACGTTCGGCGGCGGCAGCAGGATGGTGTACGCCGGGCCATCGCCCTGCGGCGCGAAGATGCCGCTCGCCTCCCATTCGGCGTAGAGGCGCGATTCGAAATCCCTGGGTTCGTAGCCGGAGGCGAGCGTGGTCATGATGTCTTAACTCTGAGTCGTGTTCTTTTTCTTTGTCATCCCGAGCATCGCGAGGGACCTGCTTTTCAACCGTTGAAGAGGAAGAAGCAGGTCCCTCGCTGCGCTCGGGATGACAGGAGTGGGCTTACATGTCGTATTTCTTCACTTCCAGCCCGCGCGCCTGGTACTGCTTCCAGCGTTCGCGCAGCGGGCCGCGCGCGGATTCGTCGGCGGGCACGACCTCCAGCACGCGCTCGAAGCTGCCGTCCACCGGCGCGTCGCGCAGGTTGATCACCAGCGCGCGCAGCGGCACGTCGTCGTCGGGCGCGGCGATCAGCACCGGCGTGAGGTCGTCCTCGTCGTCGGTGCCGGCGATCTGGTGCGGGATGTAGGCGTCCTCGTCGAACGCCCACAGCAGCTCGTCCAGCGCCTCCGCCTGCGCGGCGTCGCGCGCCAGCACCAGCGTCCACAGGTTCGCGTCGTACGCCTTGCGCGCCAGCTCGCACACCAGCCGCAGCGGCTCCTCGCGGAAACGCGGCTTCTGGATCAGGTAGAAGTCGGCGCGGGGCATCGTCAGCCCTGCACCCGGTCCAGCAGCCACTGCGTCAGCAGGCCCACCGGGCGGCCGGTGGCCATGCCGAGCTTGCCGTCGTCGTTGGCGACGCCGGCGATGTCCAGGTGCGCCCAGCGCTGGCCTTCGGCGAAGCGGGAGAGGAAGCAGCCGGCGGTGATGGCGCCGGCGTTGCGGCCGCCGATGTTGTAGACGTCGGCGAAGGCCGAGGTGAGCTGGCTCTGGTACTCGTCCCACAGCGGCAGGCGCCACGCGCGGTCGAAGACCTGCTCGCCGGCGGCCAGCAGTTCGTTCGCGAGGTCGTCGTGCTTGCTCATCAGGCCGGCGGCGTACTTGCCCAGCGCGGTCACGCAGGCGCCGGTGAGGGTGGCGACGTCCAGCAGCGCCTGCGGCTCGAAGCGCTGGGCGTAGGTCAGGGCGTCGCAGAGGATCAGGCGGCCTTCGGCGTCGGTGTTGCCGACCTCGATCGTCCTGCCGGACATGCTGGTCAGCACGTCGGACGGGCGGTAGCTCATGCCGTCGGGCATGTTCTCCACCGCGGGGACGATGCTGATCAGGTTGACCGGGAGGTTCATCTTCGCGGCGGCGACGAACGTGCCCAGCACCGTGGCGGCGCCGCACATGTCGTACTTCATCTCCTCGATGCCGCCCTGGGTCTTGAGGTTGATGCCGCCGGTGTCGAAGGTGATGCCCTTGCCGACCAGCACGAAGGGTCTGGCGCTGGCGCCGCCGGTGCCGGGCGCACCATTCCACTTCAGCACGATGAGCTTCGGCGGGTTGGCGGAGCCGCGGGACACGGCCAGCAGCGAGCCCATGCCGAGGGCCTCCATCTGCGCGCGGTCCAGCACGTCGCATTCGGCTTTCGCGTACTGCGCGGCGAACGCCTGCGCCTGCTCGGCGAGGTAGGCCGGGTTGCAGATGTTCGGCGGCAGGTTGCCCAGCTCGCGGGTGAAGGCCACGCCGTCGGCGATGGCGATGCCCTGCGCCAGCGCGTGGGCGTCGGTGCCGGCGATGGCGACGGCGGCCAGCTTGCTGGCGCCCTTGTCGCGGTTCTTCTCGCCGAGGGTGGCGCTGTAGCGGTAGCTGGCGTGGTTGATGGCGACCACGGCCTGGCGCACGGCCCAGGCGGCGTCGCGGCCGGCCACCGGCACTTCGCTCAGGGTGAACAGGGCGTTGGCGGCGGCGCCGTCCTTCAGCGCGCGGGCGGCGTCGGCGGCGGCCTTGAGGTACTGCGGCACGCCGAACTTGGCGACCTCGCCCAGCCCGATCGCCAGCACCCGCGGTGCGGCCACGCCGGGCAGGTCCAGCAGCAGCGCGGTGCGGCCGGTCTTGCCGGAGACGTCGCCGCGGGCGACCAGCGCGGCGAGGCGGCCGCCGGTGGCGGCGTCGACCGCCTGCCCGGTCGCGGTCAGCGACTGGTCGGCGAAGACGCCGATCACCAGGCAGTCGACGGCGTGGCGGGGGGCATCGGCGGCGGGCGCGCCGTGGAGGGTGAAGACGAGGGCCATGGATCGGTTCCGTGCGGACGGTGAAGGGGGCTGCACGACGGGCGCGGGCGGGGCTGCCTGAACCGCCACGGGCGGCGGCGTTCAGGTGGCGTGCCTTTCCGAGGGGGGCCTCCGTACAATCGCCCGGCGCCCTGCGGGCCCGGAGACGTGCCGGCGGCGCCCGGCGCCGGCCTCAACCGGCCGCGGCGCGCGCAGAATCCCGGAAGTTTAATCGAAAGCCCCCGCCGGATGCCCGGCGACCGGAGCCCCCGTCCCGATGTCGAAGCTGGATCGCTACCTGAGCCGCGAGTTCGCGCAGAGTACCTTCGCGGTGCTGACGATCCTGCTGATCGTGCTGCTGGGCGGTGCCTTCGCGGACGTGCTGGGCGACGTGGCCCGCGGCAAGGTGCCGCCGGGGATGCTGCTGATCCAGCTGGGGCTGGTGTTCCTGAAGTGGCTGCCGCTGATCCTGCCGCTGGCGGTGATGCTGGGGCTGATGCTCGCCATGGGCCGGCTGTACCGCGACGCCGAGATGCCGGTGCTGGTGTCGATCGGCGTGGGCCCGAAGCGCATGCTGCGCCCGCTGGCGCTGATGGCGGTGCCGGTGGTGGCGATCGTGGCGCTGTGCTCGCTGTGGCTGGGCCCGTGGGCCGACCGCCAGTCGGCGCGGATGATCGAGGAGGCCGGCCGCAACCTGCTGATCGCGGGCATGGAGCCGGGCCGCTTCAACGAACTCCCGGGCGGCGGCGGCGTGATCTACGTCGGCGGCATGTCGCCCGACAACCGCGAACTGCAGCGGGTCTTCATCTACCGCCAGAAGCGCGACCGTTTCGACGTGACCACCTCCCGCACCGGGCGGCTGTCGGTGCAGGCCGCCACCCCGGCCCAGCGCGACCGCTACCTGCGGCTGGAGCAGGGGTTCGAGGTCGAGGGGCCGCTGACCGGGCCGGGCCGCGACTACCGGCTGGTGCGCTACGGCGCCAATGAAGTGCTACTGCCCGACGACGCCAACCCCCACCGCCGCACCGACGACGTGGCGCTGAAATCCACGTTCGCGCTGCTGGGCACGCCCGGCGCCGCCGCCGCCGCGCAGGTGCATTCGCGGCTGGCGCCGCCGCTGCTGACCCTGGGCTTCGCGCTGCTGGCGATCCCGCTGTCGCGCAGCAGCCCGCGGCAGGCGCGCTACGGCAATCTGGCGGTCGGGTTCCTCATCTACCTGTTCGGCGTGTTCCTGATGATGCTCGGCACCCAGTGGCTGCAGGACGGCAAGCTGCCGACCGCGGTCGGCCTGTGGTGGCTGGTGCTGCCGGTGCTGGCGGCGGGCGTCTGGCTGTATGCCCGCGACGGCGCCGTCCGGCGGCCGAAGGCGGCCCGCGCATGAGGCCGTTCCCGAAGATCCACGACCTGTACCTCGGCCGCGTGGTGCTGTCGACGGTGCTGCTGACCTGGGGCGTGCTGGTCGGCCTGGATGCGCTGATCAGCGGCCTGCTGGTGGAGATGAACGACGTCGGCACCGGCCGCTACGACTTCCTCGCCGCCGCCACCAACGTGGCGTACAGCCTGCCGCGGCGCATGTACATGCTGTTCCCGTACTCGGCGGTGATCGGCGCCACCATCGGCCTCGGCCAGCTGTCGGCCAGCTCCGAACTCACCGTGCTGCGCGCGCTGGGCCTGTCGCGGCGGCGCATCAGCCTGTCGGTGATCCTCACCCTCGGCGTGCTCACCGCGCTGATGGTGGTGAACGGCGACACCCTCGGCCCGTGGGCGCAGCGCCGCGCCGACACGCTGAAGGCCGCGGCCAAGTCCAACGACGTGATCGTGGCGCAGTACTCCGGCCTGTGGGCGCGCGAGGGCGACGTCTTCCTCAACGCGCAGACCGGCGAGGAGCGCAGCGAGAACGGCCGCCAGTGGCTGCAACTCAACGACGTGCGCCTGTTCGAACTGGGGCAGGACGGCCGCCTCGCCGCGATCGTCCACGCCGACAGCGCCGAGCACGAAAAGGGCCAGTGGATCCTGCGCAAGGTCGAACGCACCCGCTTCGACGCCCGCGCCGCCACCCGCACCAGCACCGCCGAAGAACGCTGGACCTCGCGGCTCGATGCCTCGGCGCTGGCCGCCACCACCCGCGACATCTGGCGCCCGCGCTACATGACCAGCGACCAGCTCAAGGCCGGCATCGAATACCGCGAGCGCAACGGCCTGGATTCCAGCGAATACCAGGAGTTCTACTGGGGCATGTGGTTCTACCCGGTGAACGTGCTGGTGCTGTGCCTGCTGGCGATCCCGTTCGCGTTCGGCTCGCTGCGCAGCGGCGGCCTGGGCCGGCGCCTGTTCACCGGCATCATCTTCTCGCTGGGCTTCTGGCTGGTGCAGACCCAGTTCGTCCGCCTCGCCGGCGTGTTCAAGTTCGACTACCGCATCGCCTACGCCATCCCCGCGCTGGTGATGGTCGGTCTGTCGGTGTGGATGTTCCAGCGCAGGACGGAGTAGGGCTGCCGCCCTGCGGTCGAGCGACTGAACCTACTTCGCCACCCGCACCATCCGCGTCCCGCTGGCGCGGTCGTGCCAGGTCAGGCGGTCGCGATCCAGCCAGGCCCACCAGAAGCCGAGGCCGCCCAGCAGCAGCGAGGGCGTGGCGACGGTGAAGCGCAGCCACAGCGCGCGCCAGGCGGGTGCGGTGCCGTCCGCGGCGGTCACGCGCAGGCGCCACGGGCGCATGCCGAGGGTCTGGCCGCCGCGACGCCAGCTGAGCACGCCGTAGAGGCCGGTGATCGCCCACAGCGCGAGCAGTTCGAGCCAGCCGGCGAGGGTGCCGGCGCGGATGGTCTCGCCGCCGTGCAGCGCGACGGCGATCAGGCCGACCACGAACCACAGCGCCAGCACCGGAAAGAAGTCGTACACCAGCGCCAGCAGGCGCCAGCCGACGAGCGGTTTCGGGCGGGCGGGGGCGTCGGAAGGCGCCGGGGCGGGCGCGTCGGAGGCGGTCGCGGTCATCGCGACAGGATACGGGATCGTGCCCGCGCTACCCTTGCGCGCATGCCCAGCCGCACGCCCGCCGACCGTCGCATGCTCGCCCACGCGCTGCCGCCGCTGCGCGATGCCGACGCGGCCGCCATCCACGCCTTCATCGAGGCGATGTGGGCCGAACACGGGCTGGCGAAGCAGACGCAGGCCAGCTACCGGCGCGATCTGGAAGGCTTCGCGCGCTGGCGCGACGGTGCCGGCGGCGGGTTGTGCGGTGCCGATCGCGCGGCGCTGTTCGACTACCTCGCGTGGCGCACGCGGGAGAATTATTCGCCGCGCAGCAACGCGCGCCTGCTGTCGACGCTGCGCGCGTTCTTCGCGCTGCAGCTGCGCCACGGCGCCCGCGCCGACGACCCGACCGCGCTGCTCGATCCGCCGAAGCTGCCGCGTTCGCTGCCCAAGGCGCTGACCGAGCGCGAGATCGAGTCGCTGCTGGCGGCGCCGGACGTGTCCGTGCCCGAAGGCCTGCGCGACCGGGCGATGCTCGAACTGATGTACGCCGCCGGCCTGCGCGTGAGCGAACTGGTCGGACTGCCGGCGACGGCGGTCAACCTGCGCCAGGGCGCGCTGCGGGTGACCGGCAAGGGCGGCCGCGAGCGGCTGGTGCCGCTGGGCGAGGAGGCGCAGCACTGGCTGCAGCGCTACCTCGCCGAAGCCCGCCCGGCGCTGGCCGGCAAGCGCGCGCCGGCGGCGCTGTTCCTCACCCCCGACGGCGAGCCGCCGACCCGGCAGGCGTTCTGGTCGCTGGTGAAGCGGTTGGCCGCGGTGGCGGGCATCGACCCGCGGCGGATCAGCCCGCACGGCCTGCGCCACAGCTTCGCCACCCATCTGCTGAACCACGGCGCCGACCTGCGCGCGCTGCAGATGCTGCTGGGCCACGCCAGCCTGTCGACCACCCAGATCTACACGCTGGTCGCCCGCGAACAGCTCAAGCGCCTGCACGCGCAGCATCATCCGCGGGCCTGACGCGGCCGGTCCCCCCGCGCCGGAGGCGGCCGTTCCGCGCCGCCGAAACCGTGAAGAAGGGGGCGCTTCCGGCACGGCCGCGGGCGCGCGTCGCATGCGACAATCGGCCGAAACCGCTGAACCCGGCCGCCGTTTCGCGGTCCGACGTCCACGCCCTTCCGCCCTTCGATGGAACCGACCTGCATGAAATTCCCGGTGTTCGCCCTGTTGTGCGCCCTGAGCCTGTCCGCCTGCGCGCAGTCCAAACCCGCTGCCGCCGGAGAGGCCGCCGCCGGACCCGGACAGCCTGCTGCCGAGCCTGCGAAGGGCACGCCGGACGCCATGGTCCGCGCCGAGCTGAAGAAGCTGGATCCGCGCCTGGTGCCGGACCGCGTGGCGCCGGCCGCCATCGCCGGCTTCCAGGAAGCCATCGTCAACGGCCAGACCCTGTATTTCAGCGATGACGGCCGCTACATGCTGCAGGGCTCGCTGTACGACCTGAAGGCCAAGCGCGACGTCGGCCGCGACGGCCTGGCCGCGGTCCGCCGCGAGGCGCTGGCGAAGATCCCGGTGTCCGACCGCATCGTCTTCGCGCCGGTCGGCCCGCGCAAGCACACCGTCGCGGTGTTCACCGACATCGAATGCGGCTACTGCCGCAAGCTGCACTCGCAGATCGCCGAGTACAACAAGCTGGGCATCGCGGTCGAATACCTGGCCTTCCCGCGCGCCGGCCTGGGCAGCCCCGACGCGCTGGTGATGGAGTCGGTGTGGTGCTCGGCCGACCGCCGCAAGGCCCTGACCGACGCCAAGAACGGCCAGGCCGTGCCGCCCAAGCGCTGCGAGAACCCGGTGGCCGCCGAGTACCAGCTCGGCCAGCGCCTGGGCCTGCAGGGCACCCCGATGATCGTCGACATCGAGGGCGAGGTGCTGCCGGGCTACATGGACCCGCCGACCATGATGGCCGCGCTGGACAAGCTGGCTGCCGAGCGCAAGCCGGGCTCCGGCACCCCGGCCGGCGGTCGCTGAGCCGTCGCCATCCCGTCCCGCCGGCCCCCGAGGCCCGGCGGGACGGCGGGACGGCCCGGCACAGCCGCTTCCGGTACAATCGCGGCCCCGCGCTGACGTGTACCGGACATGATCGTCCTCGAGGGCCTCCCGGCCCTGTCGCCGTTCCGCCGCGAACGGCTCGAAACCCGCCTCCGGGCGATCGTCCCCGACATCCGCGTCTCCGGCGCCTGGTGGGTCTACTGGGTCCGGCCCGAACCGGGCCGCACGCCCGACGCCGGCGCCCTCGACCGCATCCTCGAAGCCCGCGCCGCGGTCACGCCGCCGGCCGGTGGCGCAGTCCCGCGCTACGTCGCGCCGCGTCTGGGCACCATCTCGCCCTGGGCCAGCAAGGCCACCGAACTGCTGCGCGGCGCCGGCCAGCCGGTGCTCCGCGTCGAGCGCGGCATGCGCATCGACCTCGTCGGCTTCCCGGACGATGCCGCCACCCGCGCGGCGCTGGCGAAGGTATTGCACGACCCGATGACCCAGTCGCTGCTCGCCGATCCCGGCGAGGCCGCGGCGCTGTTCTCGGTGCCGGCGCGCGGTGCGCTCGAAGTCGTGCCGCTGGCCGACCTCGAAGCCGCCAACGCCCGCCTCGGCCTGGCGCTGGCCGACGACGAGATCGCCTACCTGCGCGAGCGTTACGCCGCGCTGGGCCGCGACCCGCACGACGTCGAGCTGATGATGTTCGCGCAGGCGAACTCCGAGCACTGCCGGCACAAGATCTTCAACGCGTCGTGGACCGTCGACGGCCGCGAGGCGCTGCACAACGGCGGCCCGCAGTCGCTGTTCCGGATGATCAAGCACACCCACGCGCAGACGCCGGAGTACACGCTGTCGGCGTACAGCGACAACGCGGCGGTGGTGGAAGGTTACCCGGCGAAGCGGTTCCGGCCCGATCCCGCCACGCTGGAATACCGCGCCGAGGCCGAAACGCCCAGCGCGTTCTGCATCAAGGTCGAGACCCACAATCATCCGACCGCGATCTCGCCGTTCCCGGGCGCGTCCACCGGCGCCGGCGGCGAGATCCGCGACGAGGGCGCGACCGGCCGCGGCGGCAAGCCGAAGGCCGGCCTCGCCGGCTTCAGCGTCTCGCACCTGCGCATCCCCACGCTGCCGCAGCCGTGGGAAGGCGACCGCGCACTCAACCCGCGCATGGCGCCGGCGCTGGAGATCATGCTCGACGGCCCGCTCGGCGCCGCGGCGTTCAACAACGAATTCGGCCGGCCGAACCTGACCGGTTATTTCCGCACCTTCGAAGCGCGCGAGCCCGACACCGGCCTCGTCCGCGCCTACGACAAGCCGATCATGCTGGCCGGCGGCCTCGGTGCCGTCGACCGGCCGATGGTCGCCAAGCAACCGCTGTCGCCCGGCGACGCGGTGATCGTGCTCGGCGGCCCGGCGATGCTGATCGGCCTCGGCGGCGGCGCCGCGAGTTCGGTGGCCTCCGGCGAAAGCGCCGAGGACCTCGACTTCGCCAGCGTGCAGCGCGACAACCCCGAGATGGAGCGCCGCTGCCAGGAAGTGATCGACCGCTGCGTGGCGCTGGGCGCGGACAACCCGATCCTCTGCATCCACGACGTGGGCGCGGGCGGCCTGTCGAACGCGATCCCCGAACTGTTGCACGACTCGTCGGTCGGCGGCGTGATCGACCTCGCGAAGGTGCCCAGCGACGATCCGTCGCTGTCGCCGATGCAGTTGTGGTGCAACGAATCGCAGGAACGCTACGTGCTGGGCGTCGCCCCGCACCGCCTCGCCGACTTCGCCGCGATCTGCGAGCGCGAACGCTGCCCGTTCGCCGCGGTCGGCACGGCGACGGCGGAGGAGCGGCTGGTGGTGGGGCATTTCACCTCTCCCCCCGGGAGAGGTCGACGCGAAGCGTCGGGTGAGGGTGCGGAGCACGACGAAGGTCACTCTTCCGCCGGCCCTCTCCCCAACCCCTCTCCCGCGGGGAGAGGGGCTGAAAGCCCCGCCATCGACCTGCCGATGGACGTGCTGTTCGGCAAGGCGCCGAAGATGCATCGCGATGCGCGCCGCCCCGCGGCGACGCCGTGGCCGTCGCTGGACGGTGCCGGCATCGACCTGCACGAGGCCGGCCTGCGCGTGCTCGCGCATCCGGCCGTGGCCGCGAAGCAGTTCCTGATCACGATCGGCGACCGCAGCGTCGGCGGCCTGACCGCGCGCGACCAGATGGTCGGCCCGTGGCAGATGCCGGTGGCCGACTGCGCGATCACGCTGTCGGGCTTCGACACCTTCGCCGGCGAGGCGATGGCGATCGGCGAGCGCACGCCGCTGGCGCTGATCGACGCCGCCGCCGCCGCGCGCATGGCGGTGGGCGAGGCGATCACCAACCTGCTGGCCGCGCCGGTCGCGTCGCTCGACCGGGTCAAGCTGTCCGCGAACTGGATGGCCGCCGCCGGCCACGCCGGCGAGGACGCGCGCCTGTTCGACGCGGTGAAGGCGGTCGGCATGGCGCTGTGCCCGGCGCTCGACCTCAGCATCCCGGTCGGCAAGGACTCGCTGTCGATGCAGGCGCAGTGGACGCAGGCCGGCGAGGCGCACAAGTCGGTGTCGCCGGTGTCGCTGATCGTCAGCGCGTTCGCGCCGGTCGAGGACGTGCGCGGCCAGTCCACGCCGCTGCTGTCGCGCGAGCCCGGCACCGAGCTGTGGCTGATCGGCCTCGGCGCCGGCCGCAAGCGCCTGGGCGGCTCGATCCTCGCCCAGGTGTTCGACGGCTTCGGTGGCCGCCACGGCGAGGACGGCGTGCCCGACCTCGACGACCCCGAACGCCTGCGCGGCCTGTTCGACCTGATGCGCGACGCCCGCGAGCGCGGCCTCGTCCGCGCCTACCACGACCGTTCCGACGGCGGCGCCTTCGCCGCGCTGTGCGAGATGGCGTTCGCCTCGCACCTCGGCTTGGACATCAGCCTCGACGAGTGGGGCGGCGATGTGCTGCGCACGCTGTTCTGCGAGGAACTGGGCGCGATCGTGCAGATCGCCGAGGAGGACCGCGCCGAGTTCGCGGACCTCGTCGCCGAGCACGGCCTGATCGAATGCGCGCAGCGCATCGCGCGGCCGACCACTGCCGCCGCCGTGCGCGTGCTGGAAGACGGCGCGGTGCTGGCCGAATGGCGCTGGGAGGCGCTGTTCGACGCGTGGTGGGCGACCACCCACGCGATGCAGCGCCTGCGCGACAACCCCGAATCCGCCGACGAGGAGCGCGCCGCGGTGCGCCGCTTCGACGCGCCGGGCCTGCAGCCGAAGCTGACCTTCGATGCGGCTGAGGACGTCGCCGCGCCGTACATCGCGACCGGCGCGCGGCCGCGCGTGGCGATCCTGCGTGAGCAGGGCGTCAACGGCCAGATCGAGATGGCGTCGGCGTTCGATCGCGCCGGCTTCGTTGCGGTCGACGTGCACATGAGCGACCTCGTCGCCGGCCGCGTCACGCTGGACGGCTTCGCCGGCCTCGCCGCCTGCGGCGGTTTCAGCTACGGCGACGTGCTGGGCGCGGGCCGCGGCTGGGCGACGTCGATCCTGGAACGCCCGGCGCTGCGCGACGCCTTCGCCGCGTTCTTCGCCCGCCCCGACAGCTTCGCGCTGGGCGTGTGCAACGGCTGCCAGATGCTGTCGCAACTCAAGGACATCATCCCCGGCGCCGAGCACTGGCCGCGTTTCCTGCGCAACCGCAGCGAGCAGTTCGAGGCGCGTTTCGGGATGCTGGAGATCGCCGACTCGCCGTCGCTGTTCTTCCGCGGCATGACCGGCGCGCGCCTGCCGGTGGCGATCGCGCACGGCGAGGGCCGGGCGACGTTCGACGTGCCAGCGGACCGCATGGCCGCGACCGTGGCCCTGCGCTACGTCGCCGGCGACGGCAGCCCGGCGACGCACTACCCGGCCAACCCGAACGGTTCGGAAGACGCCATCGCCGGCGTCACCAGCCGCGACGGCCGCGCCACGATCCTGATGCCGCATCCCGAACGCACCCCTCGCAGCGCCAACCTCAGCTGGCACCCGGCCGACTGGCCCGAGGATTCGCCGTGGCTGCGCATGTTCCGCAATGCGCGGGTGGCGGTCGGATAACCCGCGGCGGACCGCCGCCGCGCCGATCGGGCGCGGCGCGGATCAGGTGTCCAGCCCGACCTGCGCGTGGCCGAACTCGCGGGTCTTGCGCACCGCGATCTGGCGGTCGACGCCGACCACTTCGTAGTGGCCTTCGAGCGTGGCCAGCAGGCCGTCGACGCCGCGCTTGGGGCATTCGGTGGCGCAGGCGGCGATGTGCTTTTCCATCGCCTCGTGCGCCGCGTTGCGGCCGCGCAGCGTCGCCCAGAAGCGCGCCAGCGCGCCGGGCTTCGGCGGTTCGCCGTACTTCGGCGGCACCCACAGGTAGTCGTCGAACACCATCACGCCGCCGACCTTGAGCATCGGCCAGCTCATCACCCCGTCGGCGAGCGCGCCGAACGCCGAGTGCCAGCCATCGACGTAGACGATGTCGTACGGGCCTTCGACCTGCCTCAGCCCCTCGAAGCTCGGGCCGTGCACTTCGCGCACCTTCCACGTGTGCTCGGAGGTGTTGTGGCGGAAGCGCGAGAGGTAGTCGCCGTGGACCGGGTCGGTCGCGAACAGATCGAGGCAGTCGATGCGCGCGTCCTCGGTGGTGAGGATGTTCTCGCACAGCCACAGCGTGGAGCGGCCTTCGAAGCTGCCGATCTCCAGTGCGCGCAGGCCGGGCCGGCCGCTGAACTCGCCCAGCCAGCGCTGCAGGCTGGGGATGTTGCCGTCGAACCAGTTCTGGGTGAACTGCGGCATGCGGATCGGGGCTTCGGTCATGGCGGGTGTCTGCGGAAGGGCGTGCGCGAGTCTAGAGCGTGTCATGCCTTGGCCACCAGCCAAGGCAGCGCCACGGACCTTGCCTCGGCGACCCGGGGGTGCGACGCGGCGCATGAAAAATGGCATGACACGCTCCAGCGTCCGCGCCGATGCGCACGCCATGCACGCGGCGGCAGGCTCAGCCGAAGACGATCTGGAAGAGGCCGTAGAACGCGGTGCCGATGCCGACGATCAGCAGTGCCAGCAGGCGGCGGCCGAAGGCGTGCACGTCGGTCGCGGCTTCGATCGCCATGATGATCACGCTCGCGGCGATCATGCCCAGCCCGGTCAGCAGGATGCCCACGCCCTTGCGTCGCAGCGCCGACGTCGCCGGCGCCTGGCTGCGCGCGACGATCTCCTGCGCGAGCTCCTTCGGACAGCCGATGTGGCGCAGCGCATCGATCACGCGGTCCGGCGCGGTGCGCACCGCGAGCAGGCGTACCGCGTGTTCTTCCCAGCGTGCGATGCGTTCGGGCGTCGGCGGTGGCCGGCCGTCGATCACGTCGCCACCCGCGCCAGCCAGCGTTCGATGCCGGCGCGGTCGCGGGCGCGCAGCAGCACGGCGGCGCGGGCGCGCAGGGCAGAGAGGTCGAGCGCGCGGATCGCGCGGCGCACTTCCAGCAGCGTGCCGGGGTGCAGGCTGAATTCCTCCAGCCCCAGCGCCAGCAGCACCGGCGCGAACAGCGGGTCGCCGGCGATCTCGCCGCACACCGCCACCGGTTTCTTGTGCGTGCGCGCGGCGCGGATGACCTCGAACAGCAGCCGCAGCACCGCCGGGTGCAGCGGCGAATACAGTTCGCCCAGCGCCTCGTTGGTGCGGTCGGCGGCGAGCAGGTACTGCACCAGGTCGTTGGTGCCGATCGACAGGAAATCGGTGTCGGCGATGAAGGTCTGCAGCGCGATCGCGGCCGACGGCACTTCGATCATCGCGCCCACCGGCACCTGGTCGGCGATCGCCTGGCCTTCGGCGCGCAGTTCGCGCTGCACGTCGCGCACCAGCGCGCGCACGGCCAGCATTTCCTCGCGGCCGCTGACCATCGGCACGAGGATGCGCACCGGGCCGTAGCCGGTGGCGCGCAGGATCGCGCGCAGCTGGGTGCGGAACAGGTCGATGCGCGACAGCGACAGGCGCACGCCGCGCAGGCCCAGCGCGGGATTCGGCTCGCCGGTCAGCGCCAGCCCGCTCTCGTCGGCCTTGTCGGCGCCGATGTCCAGCGTGCGGATGGTGACGGTGCGGCCGGTCATGCCCAGCACCAGATCGCGGTAGGCGCGGAACTGCTCCTCCTCGTCGGGCAGCGTGCGGCGCAGCTCGGCGGGGCGGTGCATGAACAGGAATTCGGTGCGGTACAGGCCGACGCCGGCGGCGCCGAGCGCATGCGCCTCGGCCACGTCCTCGCGCGATTCGGCGTTGGCCCAGAGCCTGACGTCGACGCCGTCGAGCGTGCGCGTGGGCTCGCGCCGCAGGCGGTGCAATTGCTTGCGCTCGCGCGCGTACTCGCGCACCCGCGCCTGGTGCTCGCGCAGGTCGTCGGCGTTCGGCTCCAGGATGACCAGGCCGCTGCCGCCGTCGACCGCCAGCACGTCGCCGTCGTTGATCTTCTGCAGCGCCTGCGCCGCGCCGATCACCAGCGGCACGTGCAGGCTGCGGGCGAGGATGGCGGTGTGCGACAGCGGGCTGCCGCCGGCGGTGACCACCGCCAGCACGCCCTGCGCATGCAGTTGCGCCAGCTCGGTGGGCGCGACCGTGTCGGTGACGAGGATGTCGCCGGCGATGCCCTGCAGGTCGGCCTCGCGCTTGTGCAGCGCGGCGTGCAGGCGGCCGACGACCTGGTCGATGTCGTCGATGCGGCTGCGCAGGTAGGCGTCGTCCATGGCCGAGAACACCGCGGCGATGCGGTCGCGCTGCAGGCGCAGGGCGTAGTCGGCGGTGTAGCGGCCGGTGCGGATCATGTCGTCCAGGCCGGCCAGCAGTTCGGGGTCGTCCAGCAGCAGCGCATGCAGGTCGAGGAACTCGCCGACCTCGTGCGCCAGCGCGCCGTGCAGGCGGTCGCGCAGCAGGTGCATGTCCGCGCGCACCGCGTCGACTGCGTCGTGCATGCGCGCGACCTCGGCCTCGACCAGTTCGGGTTCGATCCGGTCCTCGATGACCTCCAGCGCATGCGGCAGGCGCACGCGCGCCCGTCCGAGTGCGCCGCCGCGCGATGCGCCGTGGCCGGAGAGGACCCGTCTCATGCGCCTCAGCTGTCCTCGTCGAAGCGGCGTTCGAACAGCGCCGCGATGGCGTCCATCGCCGCGGCTTCGTCGTCGCCGTCGGTGCGCACGATCACCGTGCTGCCCTGGCCGGCGGCCAGCAGCATCACGCCCATGATGCTCTTGGCGTTGACCTCGCGGCCCTTGGCCGAGATGGTGGCGCCGCAGCGGAACGGCGAGACCGTCTGCACCAGCTTGGCGGTGGCGCGGGCATGCAACCCGAGGCGGTTGAGCACCGGCAGTTCGCGTTCGATCATGGCGTGGCCTCCCCGGGGCCCGTGGTGTCAGGCGTCATCGAAGATCGCCCCGTTGCGCGCGCCGGCGGCCGCGACCGCCGGCAGTTCGTCGAGCGGCAGCTCGGCGTAGTTCATCACCCTCAGCAGCATCGGCAGGTTGAGCGAGGCCACCCGCCGCACCGGCGTGCCCAGCCGCGACACTTTCGCCGCCAGGTTGCTGGGCGAGGCGCCGTACAGGTCGGTCAGCACCAGCACCCCGTCGCCCCCGTCCACCCGGCGCAGCGCGGCGCTGGCCTGCGGCAGGGCGGCGTCGAGGTCGAGGTCGAACGGGACCTCGAACGCCTCGGTCTTCAGCGGCAACTGGCGCAGCAGCCGGGTCGCGACCGCGACCAGCGCGGTCCCGATGCCGGGATGGGTGATGAGCAGGATGCCGACGGCCATGCCCCCAACTTAGCAGACGGATGCGAGGGGCCGGAAGCGATCCGTCGTGTTTCCGCGCGTCCTGTCACCGGCTGCGCGCGGGCGCGTGACGCGATGCCCGGCCGGCAGCCGATGCTGCCCGGCCGGTGCAGGCCATGGCGACACCCCGCCGCGACCCCCGGCATGCGATTCAGAGCAGCACCGAGAAACCGCGCGCGTCGTGGTCGCTGGTCAGCGCCTTCAGCTTTTCCGCCAATTTCCCGCCCGCGGCGCGGATTTCCGGCATCTCCCCGGCGTCCGCGCGATACAGGCCGACCAGGTGGTCGAGGACGCCTTCACGGGCACGCGACCTCGCCCAGTGCTTCTTCGAGAGGAAGATGTCGCCCAGCGTCTTGCTCGTGACGTTGAGGTCCCCGATCAGGAACCACGCCTGCTTGCTGTCGCGGGCCGCGGCGGCCGTGATGTCCGTGATCTCTGCGAGCTTCACCACTCTCAGCGCCGCGTCCGCGGCATAGAGGCTCTTGGAGCTCGCCAGCTTCTGGGTACCGTTCGGGGCATGGTAGTTCAGCAGCCGGATGCGGTGGCTTTGCTGCAGGCGCATCCTGCAGATCAGCGGTGCGTGGACGTTCTGGGGTTTCGCTGCGTCGGTGCCCAGCGAGATCTGGAAGGGCGGCATGTACTTCGCCGAGAACTTGTCGAATACCGACTTCCTGTAGATCACGCAGTAGCCGCGGCCTCCGGTCGCGCCGGTGCCTGCGTGGACGACCTGTGCGTCCTGCTGTTCGACGGCGTAGGCCTTGAGCTGTTTCGCGCTGGCCTGGTAGGCCTGGCTGACTTCCTGGATGCAGAAGAGGTCGACGAGGCCCGCGTCGAGGATCTCGCCGATTTCCTTCTTGTTCTTCGCCAGCCCGTTGCCCTGGGCGTTCCACGTGGCCACCGTGAACAACGGCATCGCTAGTCCGCCTTGCGGGAGTAGCGCCGGGTCAGCGGCGGCGTCTGCGCCATTTCCACGACCGCACGCTGCGCCGTGGTGATCCCGGTGTTGCTGATCCAGGTGTACACGTCCATCAACAGCCAGTAGAGGATCGTTTCGTCCGAGCCGGTCTCGTTGTCGAAGGATTCCTGCGACGTGTTCTCGCTGTTCTCGGTCAGGGTGACCGAGCGCGAGGTGGTTTCCGACTTCGACAGGTTCGCGGAGATGCTGGCGGAGATCGGGCCCCAGCCGGCGCTCACGCTGGTGCCGAGGCTCTCGGAGACGTTCTCGACGCTGCTGCTGGTGTCCACGCGGCCGGAGGCATGCGAGACCGTGATGACGCGCGACGCCCCCGGTGCCAGGCTGTAGCTCGATGCGCTGCGCTTCCAGTACTGCTCGTGGATCAGGTTGTCCCAGGTGCCCGCCTGGTCGGGGGTGCGTGCCGCGAGGCCGACCACGATGCGCGGCCCGTCCTGCGGAATCAGGATGTCGTCCGTCGGGACGGGGGGCGGACCGATGTCGTTCGGGGCGACAAGGTCGCGCCAGTCGGCGCCGGCGTGCGGCAATTCCGCGAGGATCTGCTCGAAGGTGCGTTCCCGGCGCGGCAGCACGTGGAGCGTGGGCGGCGCGTCTGCGGCGGCGGTCAGCAGCGGACTGATCTCGTGCGCCGCGATGAAGCCGCCGGTGCTGGCGGACGTGAAGATGACGACGTCGCCCGGACACGTGCCGAGCCATCCGTGCGTCCCCGTGGACAGCGTCAAGTCGGTGTAGGGCGGCATCACCGGCAGGTGCGTCGCCCCGCGGAAGAACACCTCCATCCAGAATTTCGGCTGGACCGGGATGTTGGTGTTGTTGCGGACGACGATGCGTTCGATCCGGCGTTCGAAGTCGATCTCGGCCCTGAAGCTGCCATCCAGCAGCGCGCGATAGAGTGCTTTCATCGGCTTCCTCCTGAAGCGATCCGGGTGCGTCCCTGCGGGAATCCTAGTTGCTGCCGCGAAGGTTGGACAACCCCGCCTGGCTGGTCAGCGGGCGTCCCCGATCGCCGCCACCGTGATCTCCTCGCGGTCGTGGTACAGCTGCTTCGCGCGGATCGTCAACGGTTTGCCGGCCTGGGAGGCGAAGCGGTCGAGGCAGAGGCGGGTCTCGTGCCAGCGCTTCTTCATCGGCAGCTTGAGGTTGAACACGGCGTGCCGGCACCAGCCTTCGCGGAACCACTCGGCCATGCGCGCGGCGACGCGCGACGGCTGCTCGACCATGTCGCAGACCATCCAGTCCAGCGGCTTCGCGGGATGCCAGGCGAAACCGTCGGCGCGCAGGTGCTGGACGAGGCCGGTCTCCATCACGTGCGGACGCAGCGGGCCGTTGTCGATGGCGGTGACATGCAGCTTGTGGCGCGTGAGCACCCACGTCCAGCCGCCGGGCGCGGCACCGAGGTCGGCCGCGCGCATGCCCTCGCGCAGCAGGCGCGTGCGTTCGTCGGCGGTGAGCAGCGTCAGCAGCGCCTCTTCGAGCTTGAGCGCCGAGCGCGACGGCGCGTCGGCGTGCATCTTCAGCCGCGGCACGCCCATCGGCCACGGCGCGCTGTCGCGTGGGTCGCCGGCGGCGAGGAAGGCGTGGTCGCCGGCGACGAAGCACACGTGCAGGCGCGGCAGGCGGTCGTCGTCCTGCGCGGCCAGCAGCCCCGCCTTGCGCAGCGCCGGCCGCAGCGCGTTGCCGAAGCTGCGCGCGAGGCCGGCGAGCGGCTTGGCGTCGTCGGAGTCGGGGTGTTCGACGACGAGCGTGCCGAACCGCCCTGTTTGTAGGAGCGACGTGAGTCGCGACACCGGCACCGATCCGGCACTCGCGGGGTCGCGACTCACGTCGCTCCTACGAAAAGCGGTCAGCGCCTCCAGCATCGGCGCGATGCGGTCCTTCGGGTCGAGGTCGCGCAGCTCGGCGATCAGCACCAGCTTCTGCCGCGCGAAGATCAGCTCGGCGAAGGGCAGCGCCTGCGACAGCGCTTGACCGCTTTCGCCGAGATCATCGCCTGTCAGGAACAGCGCGTAGCCGGCGTTGCGCTCGGTGCGCGCGTAGCCCGCGAGCCCCGCCTCCGCGGCGCGATCGGTGAGTTCACCGGCGAGCTCGGGCTCGAAACCGGCGCGGCAGTAGCAGAGGAGGCCTGAAGTCATGCCGCCATTGTAGGGTGGGCTCCGGCCCACCATCGCACCCTGTCCGGGCATGGTGGAAATGATCGAAACGTTTCCGATGATGGTCCGAGCCGACCAGAGCGGTCGGAATGGCGGGACAGGCCTGTCCCGGCGCAAGCCGGGAGCCCGCCCTACCGTTCGTCACCACGCATCAGTGCGCAACCAAGTTCACGAACGCCACGAATCCGACGACGGCGATGAGCCAGCACAGGATCGTCAACAGAAGCAGGTGCTTCCTGTATCCGGTGGTCTGCGTCAGACGACGACCAACGCTCAAGCCGCCCATCGAACACAGGGCACCGACAATCGCCGCAGACGTGAAGACCGGTGCATGCGCATGGGCGCCGCAGAGGAACGCAAGAAACAGGCCCAGGACGAACCCGAAGAGGGCCCCGATCAGCGCGAGCGACAGTCTGAGCAGCCGTTCCATGGCAGTGGCGAGGTTCGATGAAGGCGGGACATCATGCCTGCCTGCCGAAGTGGCCGTCATCCCCGCGCAAGCGGGGATCCACGTTTCCGCGACGACAAAGCGGGGTCCTCGCTTGCGCGAGGATGACGGCGGGTAGCGTCAGTATTTCCCGCCACCACCGCTGCCATACGCGCGCAGTACATCGCAGGCCGCATCGCGCTCGATGTCGCGGGTCACCGCGATGCCGCGTTTCTCCAGTTCGCCGATCCAGTCCGCGGGCAGCGGGCCTTCGTCGAAGGGGGTCAGCGCCATCACGTCCTCGGCGCGGGCGCCGATGAGCAGGCGGTCGATGCCGGCCCAGATCGTGGCGCCGTAGCACTGGCAGCAGGGCTGCGAGGACGTGGCGAGGGTGATCGGGCCGACGGCGCGGCCGGCGTCGTCGAGGTTGAGCCGCGCGCGCTGGGTGCGCTGCTGCGCGAGCATGTAGGCCATCATCTCGGCGTGTGCGACCGAGCAGGTCTGCGGCAGCACGCGGTTCACGCCGACCGCGATGATGCGGTCGTCCGCGCCGAAGACGACGGCGCCGAACGGGCCGCCGCTGCCGTGTTCGACGTTGCCGCGCGAGAGCGCGATCGCCAGCGCGACCTTGTCGGCGTCGCTCGCGTAGGCGCGCGAGGCATCGACGGCGTCGTGGACCCAGACGGGCAGGGTGAGGTGGACCTGGGCGAGCAGCATCACATCACCTGCGCGCCGCCGGCGACGTTCTCGCAGCGGCCTTTCGTGCAGGTGCAGCCGCTCACCGGCTGGAAGCCGCAGATCGAGGCCATGCCGTCCTTCGCGCACTGCGCGCGCACGGCGGCGGGATCGACCTTCGCGTCCTTGTTCACGCACAGCGGGAAGGTGCCGCAGCAGCTGCCGACGTCCTTCACCGCGCAGTCGGCGTCGGTCCTGCAGGTGCGGTCGGGCGACATCGGATTCGCGTTGCCTGCGTGTTCGACCGGTGCCGGTGCCGGCGCGGCGGGCGCCGCCGATGCGGGTGTCGTCGATGCGGCCGGTGCAGGCGCCGAGGTCGCGGCCTGCGGCGTTTCCGGCGCGGGTGCGGGCGCACTGCACGCGGTCAGCGACAGCGCGACGAGCAGGGCGGCGAACGAACGAGGCAGGCGCATGGCGGTCTCCTTGCGGTCGGTGGCGGCAGGATCAGCCGCCCGCCGCCCACGTGTCGCGCAGCGTGACGCTGCGGTTGAACACCGGCGCTTCGGGCGTGTGGTCGAAGCGGTCGGCGACGAAGTAGCCGGTGCGCTCGAACTGGAAGCCCTGCTCCGGCGCGGCCGCGGCGGCGGCGGGTTCGACGTAGCCGCGGACGCTGCGGCGCGAGTCCGGGTTGAGGTAGTCGCGGTAGCTCTTGCCGTCCTCGTCGGTGTCGGGATTCGCCACGGTGAAGAGGCGGTCGTACAGCCGCACTTCGGCTTCGACCGCGTGCGCCGCGCTGACCCAGTGGATGGTCCCCTTGATCTTGCGGTCGGCGCCGGCCATGCCGGGGCGCGATTCGGGATCGAGCGTGCCGCGCAGTTCGACGATCTCGCCGGCGTCGTTCTTCACCACCTCGTCGCACTTCACGATGCCGGCGCCGCGCAGGCGCACTTCACCGCCGGGGACGAGGCGCTTCCAGCCCTTCGGCGGCACTTCGGCGAAGTCGTCGCGGTCGATCCACAACTCGCGCGAGAACGGCACGCTGCGGGTGCCGAAGGATTCGTCCTTCGGGTGGTTGGAGAACGTGAGCGTTTCCTCGTGGCCTTCCGGCAGGTTGGTCAGCACGAACTTCAGCGGATCGAGCACCGCCATGCGCCGTGGCGTACGCGCGTCGAGGTCCTCGCGCAGCGTGTTCTCCAGCACCGAGTAGTCGATCAGCGAGTTCTGCTTCGACAGGCCCAGGCGCGAGACGAACAGCTTCAGCGCCTCGGGCGTGTAGCCGCGGCGGCGGATGCCCTGCAGCGTCGGCATGCGCGGGTCGCCCCAGCCGTCGACCAGGCCTTCCTCGACCAGCGTCATCAGCTTGCGCTTGCTCATCACCGTGTAGTTGAGGTTGAGCCGCGAGAACTCGATCTGGCGCGGGATCGCGGCTTCGATCGGCAGGCCCTTCGCGGCCAGCGGCGCCAGCAGCTCGGGATGCTTCGGCAGGTCGACCTTCTGCACGCACCAGTCGTACAGCGGGCGATGGTCCTCGAACTCCAGCGTGCACAGCGAGTGGGTGATGCCTTCCACCGAGTCGCTGAGCGAATGCGCGTAGTCGTACATCGGATAGATCGGCCACGCGTTGCCGGTGTTCTGGTGCTCGACGTGCTTGATGCGGTACAGCGCCGGGTCGCGCAGGTTGATGTTGCCGCTGGCCATGTCGATCTTCGCGCGCAGCGTGCGCGCGCCGTCCGGGAACTCGCCCGCGCGCATGCGCCGGAACAGGTCGAGGTTCTCCTCGACGCTGCGGTCGCGGTACGGCGAGGGGCGGCCGGGTTCGGTCAGCGAGCCGCGGTAGGCGCGCACTTCGTCGGCGGTGAGGTCGCAGACGAAGGCGTCGCCCTGGCGGATCAGCTGCTCGCCGGCGAGGTAGAACACCTCGAAGTAGTCCGACGCGTGGCGCAACGACGCCCACTCGTAGCCCAGCCAGCGCACGTCGTCCTGGATGGCGCGGACGTACTCGGGGTCTTCCTTCGCCGGGTTGGTGTCGTCCAGGCGCAGGTTGCAGCGACCGCCGAACTCGCGGGCGATGCCGAAGTCGGTCCAGATCGCGCGGGTGTGCCCCAGGTGCAGGTAGCCGTTGGGCTCCGGCGGGAAGCGGGTGCGGATCTGCGCGTGCTTGCCGCTGGCGAGGTCGTCGCGGACGATCTGGCGGATGAAGTCCTGGCGGCGTTCGGCGTCGGCGGGCAGGGCGTCGGAGGTGGGGTCCGGGGTCATCGAGGGGGTCGGGAACGGCGAAAACCGCCAGTCTAGAGCGTGTGATGGCCTTTTTCATGCGCCGTGAAGACTGTCCGCGGGCGCGATCCGGCGTGGTGCATGTTGTCGGGGCGGCCGCTCTGGCTCCGGCGCGCGCCTCGGCTCGCGCTCGCGGACGGCCTGCCGGGCGCCTGCCGGGCGCCGGCCGGGTGCGGCCGCCGACCGGCCGGGGCGATGCCGTCCGTCCGGGCCGGGCCGGGCGCCGGTGTCTGGAGCCGTGGCGGATGGTAGTGTGGCAACCGAGAAAAAAAGGCCGCCCACGGGGACATGCGGGTGCGAACGGCGATGACGGAAAACGGAACCACCACGGGGGCAGTCCGCCCGGCCGTGAGCGGACGGGTGCGGCATCGCGCCACGGCCGCCCGTTGCCTGCATCCGGTCGGGATCAGGAAGATCCGAGTGACCACGATGCGCGGTTGATCATGGCGTTTTCGCGTCGGGACGATCCCCAGGTCTGGCTCCGTGTCCTCGGCATGGTGGCCGTCCTGTTGCTGGGTCTGTACGCCCTGTCGCCCGGCCGTGCCGCCGCGCCGACGGCGAAGCCGCTGCCGATGCGGCTGGTCCCGCTGGAGGACATCGACGGCATCGCGCCCGCGCTTGGCGTGGACAACCGATCCCTGCCGGTGCGGGCCTCGGCCGCCCACGAAACCCGGGCCGAGCTGCGCTTCTCGCTGCCGCCGCGCACGCCCGAGTCGCCGCAGTGGGTGATCTGGATGCCGCGGGTGCCGGTGGCCTCGGTGCGGTTGCGGGCGGGCGAGGCCTGGGACAGCGGGCCGCGCAGTTTCCTCGCGCCGGGACCCGAGGAAGGCGCGATGCCGGTCGGTTTCCTGTTCCGCCTGCCCTCGACCTGGGAAGGCGACATCCAGCTGGAGCTGGCCGCCACCGCCCTGCGCGACACCACCCTGCGCCCGGAACTGCTGCCGGACACGCTGGCCGAGCACGAAACCCAGCGCGCGACCATCCTGGTCACGCTGGCCTACGCCAGCCTGCTGACGGTCGCCGGCCTGATGCTGGCGCTGTTCGTCGCCTCGCGCGACCTGAGCTTCCTGTCGCTGTTCATGTTCTGCCTCGCCTCGACGCTGCTGCTGCTGGCCTCCAACGGCCACCTGTACGCGGTCGATCCCTTCGGCCTGTTCCGCCGGCTGGGCGGCGCCGGGCTGCACCTGGTGTCGCTGGTGTTCGAGGCCTCGTCGCTGGTCATCCTGCTGCGCTATGCCGACACCGCGCAGAGCCGGCCGAAACTGGCGCAGGGCGTGCACCGCGCGGCGGTGGGCCTGCTGCCGCTGGCGGCCGCCATCGCCGCCTGGGGCCGGCACGGCGATGCCATCACCGCGTGGCTGGTGCCCGCGCTGTGGCTGGGCGGCTGCAGCGTCGCGCTGTACCTGATGAAGGACGCCTGGGCGCGGCGGGTGCCGTTCTCGTCGCTGGTCACGCTGTCGGTGGTCGGCATGGCGGCCGCGGCCACGGCGTGGGAACTGGGCGCGCACGGCCTGCTGCCGGACAGCCTGTGGGTGCGCTTCGGCCACCAGGTGGCGATGATGGTCGCCACGGCCGCGATCAGCGTGGGCCTGATCAGCCGGATCAGCAAATACCGCGAACAGCGCGACCGCGAACAGCGCGCGCGCGCCGATTCCGAGCGCCGCATGTACCGCGAGGCGGTGCGCACCGAACTGCTGACCGCACTGCAGATGGCGCTGCGCGGCGTGAGCGAGGAGGAGATCCAGCCGCTGGCGATGCGCCTGCTGCTGGACCACCTGCGCCGGATCGTCCCCGCGGACAACGTGCTGGCGGTGCTGCGCGGCTATCACGGCCGCGACACCCTGGCCGCGCACCCCGGCACGGCGCTCGACGCGCTGGTGGAGCGCATCACCCCGCGGCTGCCGGCCCTGCGCCAGCAACTGGCGATCAACATCGACGTGCAGCAGCCGGTTTCGCGCAGCGGCGAGGAAGTGCCGGTGGCGGTCGAGGCCGCGGTCTCGCTGCCGGTGCGCGCGCCGTCGTGGGGCGCGCTGGTGCTCGAACGCAACGGCGCCACCGTGTTCCACCCGGACGAACTGTCGATCGCGCGCGAACTGGCGCGGATCGCGGTGATGCAGATCGACGAGGCGTTCACCGCGCTGCACCTGCGCCACACCGCCGAGGTCGATGGGCTCACCGGCGCGCTCAACCGCCGCAGCATCGACCAGGCGCTGGCGCGGACCTTCCAGCACGCGCACCGCAAGGGCCTGCCGCTGTCGGTGCTGTTCGTCGACATCGACCACTTCAAGGCAGTGAACGACCGCCTCGGCCACGCCGCCGGCGACCAGTGCCTGCGCGAGATCGCCCGCCTGATCGGCGCCCAGCTGGTCGAGGAAGACCAGTTCGGCCGCTACGGTGGCGAGGAATTCCTGGTGATCCTGCCCGGCCGCCAGACCGAGATGGCGCGGGCCATCGCCGAGCAGATCCGGGCGGCGATCGAGACCGCCGAGCTGCACTACCAGGACCGCAGCCTGCGCCTGACCGTCAGCATCGGCGTCGCCACGCAACTGGCGCAGGAATCCATGCCGCAGCCGGCGGTGGAACGCGCCGACAAGGCGCTGTACGCGGCCAAGCGCGCCGGCCGCAACCGCGTGAGCGTGGCCCCGGCGGTGTTCGTGGCGCGGCCCGCCACGGCCTGACGCCGGTCTGATGTCCGCCTGAACGGTGGCTTGAACGTTTCGCCGCCGCGCCGCATATCCTGCGCTGGCGCGCACCGCCGGAAGCCCCGCGCGCCTCTGTCCTGGAGTCGTCACGTCCGCCATGGAGTCCGTCATGTTCGAATCCCTGCTCGGCATCGGGGCCTGGAAGCAGCGCCTGCCCACCCCCGAACGCGCGCTGCCCGGCCGCACCGAGCCGCTGCCGCTGCGCAACATCCACCACGTCCACGGCCGCCCGCTGCGCGACGCCTTCCCGGGGCTGGAAACGGTGCGCTTCGGCATGGGCTGCTTCTGGGGCGCCGAGCGCCGGTTCTGGTCGATCCCGGGCGTGTTCACCACCGCGGCCGGCTACGCCGGCGGCTACACGCCGAACCCGACCTACCGCGAAGTCTGCAGCGGCCAGACCGGCCACGCCGAAGTGGTGCAGGTCGTGTTCGACCCGGCGCAGGTGGGCTTCGAACAGCTGCTCGCGGTGTTCTGGGAAAGCCACGACCCCACCCAGGGCATGCGCCAGGGCAACGACGTCGGCACCCAGTACCGTTCGGCGATCCACTGCACCACGCCGGCGCAGCTGGCGATCGCGCTGGCCAGCCGCGACGCCTACCAGGCGCGGCTGACGGCCGCCGGGCTGGGGGCGATCACCACCGACATCCCCCCGTCCGCGCCGGACTTCTACTTCGCCGAGAACGAGCACCAGCAGTACCTGTCGAAGCACCCCGACGGCTACTGCGGCCTCGCCGGCACCGGCGTGAGCTGCCCGGTGGGGCTGGGCGTGGGCGGCTGAGCGCCCGACCGCTGCCGTCGCCGTTGGCTCGGTAGAGCGGCCTTCAGGCCGCTGCTTTTGTCGGGATCAACGGCGCAACGTCAAAGAGCAGCGGCCTGGTGTTCAACCGCCGAATGGCGGGTCAGGCCGCTCTACCAAACGCTCGTTCCGTCGACCGCCTGCGCGACCGACCAACGCGGGCGCGGCCGTCAGAACTTCCGCACGGCGCAGACGTAGATCACTTCGCAGGCGCCGCCGCCGGTGTCGTCGCGGCTGAGCGAGCTGCGCCAGTGCCAGCCTTCGGGTGTGTTCACTTCGACCAGCCAGCCGTCGATGCGCACGCGGTCGCCGGCGTCGATCTTGTCCAGCGCCGCCGCCACCGACGCGCCCGACGGGATCATGTGCATGTTCGCGCTGTTGCGCGCGATCTGGTCCACCGGCAGCGGCGGATCGCCGCTCCAGGCGTAGTGGTACCAGCGCCCGGACTGCGAGATGTCCAGCCGCGACAGCACCGCGTCGTCGCGCATCGGGCCCCAGCCCAGGGCGAGGTCGACCGGCGAGAAATCGGCCTCGCGGCCCATGCGGTAGTCCTCGCGCGACAGCACGCGCGCGGCCACGCTGAAGCCGGCCAGCGGCTGCGCCTGCGCGCCTTCCAGCGCGAACGGGGACATGCCGGACGGCGTGTCGGTCTGCACCGTGCCGTCGTCGCCCGCCAGCTGCACGGGCGGCGTGCAGTTGCTGGCGATGAGCGAGGGCGTGGACGGCCCGGTATAGGCGCCCGCTGGCGGCCGCGACGGCGTCGCCAGCCACCAGGCCGCGGCTGCGATGACGATGAAGATCAGCAACCAGCGCAGCATGCGACGAGCCCCCCGGCGAACCGGGGCCAGTGTACCCGGGGCGGGTTCAGCGATGCGGGCCGAGGTGCGCGCCGGTGCCGGTGAGCGCCTGATCCACGTAGCTCAGCGGCCGGAAGGCCAGATAGCTCGCCCGCGAGCCGAACAGCACGTAGGTCCGACCATCCTTCGACCAGCGCTCGGCGTGCGTCTGCCGGTAACCGGCGTACGCGACGACGTAGGCCACTGCCGCCGTGGCCATCAGCGTGGCGAGGCGTCGCCGCCTCATGCGAAGTCCGCCAGCAGTGCCGCGTGCGTCTCCGGCGAGGCGTCGACCCGCGCCGGCATCCGCGCGTCGTCGATGCCGAAGGCCAGCGTGGCACCGCCGCGCAGCGCGGCGATCTGCGCCGGCGAAAAGACGAAACGCAGGAAGTGCACCGCCGACGTCCGCGTGTCGTTGCCGCGCGGGCGGTCCTCGTCGGCATGCGTGGCCGCGCGGCCGTGGCCGGCGACTTCGGCGTACACCGCGCGTTCGATCCCGCCCAGCGCCGCCAGCGCGGCCCGCCGTTGCGCGGCGTCGGGATATTCCAGCAGCAGCGTGGCGCGCAGATCGTCGCCGCTGGGGATCAGCGGCGTGTAGGCGTCCAGCTCGGCCTGGATCGCCGCCGGCTCGAAGATCCGCTCGATCCGCAGCATCTCCTGCACCTGGTACTGCACGGTCAGGCGGTCCTCGAACAGCAGCGTCGCATGCGCGCCCAGCGCGACCCGGCGCGCGCGCTTGTGCGCGAGGACGCGGGCGCGGAACGCCGGCCGTTCGACGGCGTAGGCCTCCAGCGTGAGCAGATCGGCGCGGGTCAGGGACGTCACAGCGCCGGCGGCGTGGCGTCGAGTTCGTCCAGCGCCTTCCGGAAGCGGTTGGCGTGCGAACGCTCGGCCTTGGCCAGCGTCTCGAACCAGTCGGCGATTTCGTCGAAGCCTTCCTCGCGCGCGGTCTTCGCCATGCCCGGATAGAGGTCGGCGTACTCGAAGGTTTCGCCGGCGATGGCGGACCGGAGATTGTCCGCGGTGGCGCCGAACGGCAGGCCGGTGACCGGGTCGCCACACGACTCCAGGTATTCCAGATGCCCGTGCGCGTGGCCGGTCTCGCCCTCGGCGGTGGAGCGGAACACCGCGGCGATGTCGCTGCGGCCTTCGACGTCGGCCTTCAGCGCGAAGTAGAGGTAGCGGCGGTTCGCCTGCGACTCGCCGGCGAAGGCCTCGCGCAGGTGTTGCTCGGTCTTCGACCCTTTCAGGTCCATGCAGTGCGCTCCGGTCTGCGGCGACGCGCGGTGCGCGTCCCGCCGCGAGCATACGCCGATGCGATGCCGGCGATCATCGATCGTCGCGGCCGGATCGATCGATGGCCCCGATGAAAGATCGCGCGTCGGCGCGGCACGGTGACGCGCCGCGCATCACCGCGACCGCATCAACCGGCGGGCAGGTCCGCGGTGGACAGCAGCCCCGGCGGCAGTTCGCGGAAGACCTCGGCGAAGCGGGCCAGGAACTCCGACATCGCCGAGCTGCGGCGCCAGACCAGCGCGATGCGGCGGCTCGGTGCCGGCGCGCGGAACGGCACGAGCCGCACTTCGCGCGACGACGCCACCGGCGGCTTCACTGCCAGCACCGGCAGCAGGGTGATGCCGACGTTCGCCGCCACCATCTGCCGCAGCGTCTCCAGCGACGTCGCGCGGAAGCCGGATTTCTCGCTCGCGCCCGCCAGATGGCAGACATCCAGCGCCTGGTCGCGCAGGCAGTGCCCGTCCTCCAGCAGCAGCAGGCTCTGGTCGGCGAGATCGCTCATCGTCAGCGCATTCACCGACGCCAGCGCGTGGCCGTGCGGCACCGCCAGCACGAACGGCTCCTCGAACAGGAATTCCAGGTGCAGCTGGTCGTCGTGCAGCGGCAGCGCCAGCACGCCGGCGTCGAGCCGGCCCTCGCGCAGCTGGCGCAGGATGGTCTCGGTCTTTTCCTCGAACAGCAGCAATTCCAGGTCCGGGAAGCGCTCGCGCACGCCCGGCACCACGTGCGGCAGCAGATAGGGCCCGAGCGTGGGGAAGATGCCCAGCCGCACGGTGCCGGCCTCCGGATTGCGGCTGCGCCGCGCCGCCTCGCGCATCTCCTCGACGTCGGCGACGATCCGGCGCGCGCGTTCGGCCGCATCGCGGCCGGCCGGCGTCAGCATCACGCGCCGCGGTGCGCGTTCCACCAGCGCAACGCCGAGTTCCTCTTCCAGCTTGCGGATCTGGGTCGACAGCGTGGGCTGGCTGACGAAGCAGGCCGCTGCCGCGCGACCGAAGTGCCTGTGGTCGGCGAGGGCGACGAGGTATTTCAGATCGCGCAGATTCATGGCGAGGCTCCCTGTCCCGACGGATGGCGTTGCAGCGCCGAGCCACCGTGGCGTCGTGATGTATGACCTATCACGACGACGATGGCGACATGTCGCAACGATTGCGGGGAGAACTTAGCGCGAAATGCAGCGAATAGGACGATTCACGCTGCCTGTCTCTTCTGACAGGTTTCGCTTCGAAAAGCGATCGATCCTCGAAAACCGCCAGTCGAATTCATGGTGCGACCGGCATTCACGACCGGTCGCGGTGGCCTTCATGCAGCTTGCACGGTCGCGTCTTCGGCAGGCGCGGAGGTCCGGATCAGATGGTCGAAGGCGCCCAGCGCCGCCTTCGCGCCCTCGCTCATCGCGATCACGATCTGCTTGTACGGCACCGTGGTCGCGTCGCCGGCGGCGAACACGCCCGGCAGCGAGGTCTGGCCGCGGTCGTCGATGACGATCTCGCCGCGCGGCGACAGGTCGACCGTGCCCTTCAGCCACTCGGTGTTGGGCAGCAGGCCGATCTGCACGAACACGCCGTCCAGCGCCAGCGTGTGCGACGCCTTCGTCGCGCGATCCTGATAGACCAGACCGATGACCTTGCGGCCGTCGCCCTGCACCTCGGTGGTCTGCGCCGAGACGACCACGTCCACGTTCGGCAGGCTGCGCAGCTTGCGCTGCAGCACTTCGTCGGCGCGCAGCTTGCCGTCGAATTCGATCAAAGTGACGTGGGCGACGATGCCGGCGAGGTCGATCGCCGCCTCCACGCCCGAGTTGCCGCCGCCGATCACCGCCACGCGCTTGCCCTTGAACAGCGGGCCGTCGCAGTGCGGGCAATAGGCCACGCCTTTGTTGCGGTACTCCTGCTCGCCGGGCACGTTCATCTGCCGCCAGCGCGCGCCGGTCGAGAGGATCACGGTCTTCGACTTCAGCGTCGCGCCGCTGGCCAGCTGCACTTCGATCAGGCCGTCGGCGCCTGCGGGGCGCAGTTGCTCCGCGCGCTGCAGGTGCATCACGTCGACGTCGTACTCGCGCACGTGGCGCTCCATCGCCGCGGCCAGCTTCGGGCCTTCGGTCTCGGGCACCGAGATGAAGTTCTCGATCGCCATCGTGTCCAGCACCTGGCCGCCGAAGCGTTCCGCCGCCAGACCCGTGCGGATGCCCTTGCGCGCGGCGTAGATCGCCGCCGCGGCGCCGGCCGGGCCGCCGCCGACGATCAGCATGTCGAACGGGTCCTTCGCCGCCAGCTTCTCGGCTTCGCGCGCCTGCGCGCCGGTGTCGAGCTTCGCGAGGATTTCTTCCACGCCCATGCGCCCGGCACCGAACGATTCGCCGTTGAGGAACACCGCCGGCACCGACAGGATCTCGCGCGCCTCGACTTCGGCCTGGAACAGCGCGCCGTCGATGGCGACGTGCTCGATGCGCGGGTTCAGCACCGCCATCAGGTTCAGCGCCTGCACCACGTCGGGGCAGTTCTGGCAGCTCAGCGAGAAGTAGGTCTCGAAGCGCAGCGCGCTGTCGGGGCCGGTGCCTTCGAGCTCGCGGATGCGGTCGATGACGTCCTGCGCCAGCTTCGACGGATGACCGCCGACCTGCAGCAGCGCCAGCACCAGCGAGGTGAATTCATGGCCCATCGGGATGCCGGCGAAGCGCAGCGCGATGCTCTGGCCCGGGCTCGTGATGGCGAACGACGGCACGCGGTCGCCCGGCTCGCGCGCTTCGCGCAGCGTGACCTGCGACGACAGCTGGGTCAGTTCGACCAGCAGTTCGCGCAGCTCGCGCGACTTTTCGCCGTCATCGAGCGCGGCGACCAGCTCCACCGGGCGCACGAGCTTCTGGAGATAGGCCTGCAACTGGGCTTTCAGGTCGGCATCGAGCATGGCCGTGTCCTCGCGGGGAAGGAAAAGGGGAGGGAAGGGACTCGCGTCGTTCGCCGCAGCGGCCAGGCGCCGGACGGCGTGCCGGTCGCGCATCGGGGGTGAGGGCGATCCGCGATGCGCGGCGCATGCGGTCGAAGCGTGGCCGCTGCGGCGAACGGAGCGTCGGTCGCGAACGGCGACCGGAGACGAGGCCGGCGGCGCGTCCCGCGACGCCGGCGATCGGTGGAGCATGCGCGAGGGGACGCGCAGGAGGGTCTTGCGGTGCGGAGGTCCGCCGCGACCGTCGGAGGGCGTGCACGCGCGCTCCGGGGTCCTGTTCGTGTTGCGGTCGACCGGCGCGGTCGCCGGTCGACGTGGGTTCGATCAGTTCGATCAGGTCGCTTCGATCAGATCTTGCCGACGAGGTCGAGCGACGGCTTCAGCGTCTCGGCGCCTTCCTTCCACTTGGCCGGGCAGACTTCGCCCGGGTGGCTGGCGACGAACTGCGCGGCCTTCAGCTTGCGCAGGGTCTCGCTGACGTCGCGGGCGATCGCGTTGTCGTGGATCTCGAGGGTCTTGATCACGCCTTCCGGGTTGATGATGAAGGTGCCGCGCAGCGCCAGGCCTTCCGCATCGATGTGCACGCCGAACGCGCGGGTCAGCTGGTGGGTCGGGTCGCCGACCAGCGGGAACTGCGCCTTGCCGACCGCCGGCGAGGTGTCGTGCCAGATCTTGTGCGCGAAATGCGTGTCGGTGGTGACGATGTAGACCTCTGCGTTGGCCTTCTGGAACTCGGCGTAGTTGTTCGCCGCGTCCTCGACTTCGGTCGGGCAGTTGAAGGTGAAGGCGGCCGGCATGAAGATCAGGACCGACCACTTGCCCTTGAGGGTCTCGTCGGTGACCTGGATGAATTCGCCGTTGCGGTAGGCGTTGGCCTTGAAGGGTTGGACCTGGGTGTTGATCAGGGACATGGGGAAGCTCCTTGTGGGTGGTGGTCGGTGGGCGATGCCGGGCGGACCCGGCCTTCGCGACAGGGCACAGTCTACGGAGGGGACTTGGATCGGTCCAATGAATCCATTGGATCGTTTTGATAGTCATCAACTATCGAAATGAGGCCGTCGGACTTTGCTTCTATTCTGTCCCGCCCGGCCGCCTCCCGTCCCATGCCGATGTCCCCGCACGGTACCGCCTCCCGATGACCGACGCCCCTACCGTGCAGACGCTGCTGCGGGACGCCGCGGCCCGGATCGACGCCATCGACGCCGAATGGCTGCTCGTCCACGCCCTGGGCCGGTCGCGCAGCTGGCTGTACGCCCACCGCGACGATGCCGTTGCCCCCGCCGACGCCGAACGCTTCCGGGCGCTGGTCGCCCGCCGGGCCGCCGGCGAGCCGGTGGCCTACCTGACCGGCCGCCGCGGGTTCTGGTCCTTCGACCTGGCGGTGACGCCGGCGACGCTGATCCCGCGGCCGGAGACCGAATTGCTGGTCGAGCTCGCCCTCGACCGCCTGCCCGCCGGCGCGCCGCTGGCGGTCGCCGATCTCGGCACCGGCAGCGGCGCGATCGCCCTCGCGCTGGCGCACGAGCGCCCGCGGGCGCGGGTGGTCGCGACCGACGCCAGCACCGACGCGCTGGCGGTCGCGCGCGGCAACGCGCAGGCGCTGGGGCTGGCGAACGTCGACTTCCGCGCCGGCGACTGGTGCGCGCCGCTCGCCGGCGAACGCTTCGATCTCATCGCCAGCAATCCGCCGTACCTCGCCGACGACGACCCGCACCTCGACGAAGGCGACCTGCGCTTCGAGCCCGCGACCGCGCTGTCCTGCGGCGTCGATGGCCTGGAGGCGATCCGCCGCATCGTCGCCGACGCGCCGCGGCATCTCGTGCCCGGCGGCTGGCTGCTGTTCGAGCACGGCTGGACGCAGGGCGACGCGGTGCGCGCGCTGCTGGGCGACGCGGGGTTCGTCGATGTCGCCACGCATCGCGATCTCGAAGACCGCGACCGGGTGACGCTGGGTCGTCGGGTCCTGTGAGCTCTGGCACACTGGACGCCCGTCCCGCTGCCGGAGCGCAGGGCCGATGCCCGTGACGAATCCGAAGATCCTCGCGCATGCCTTCCTCGAAGACATGGGCGAGGACGACTACTTCCCCGATGCGCTGGTCGATCGCGGCCGCGACATCCTGCTGCGGCTGTGCGCGCGGATCGAAGCGGAAGTCCCCGCGAGCCTCGATGCGCTGTACGCGCTGACGCACGCCGCCACCGTGGAATTCAACGCGCTGGACGACGCCTTGCAGGACGCCGGCAGCGAGATCGAGACCGCAGCGCGCGAGAACATCGCCGGCGACTTCGACTTCATCGCCGCCCGCTACGGCTTCGACGCCGACATCGAGGCACTGATCGCACCGCGCGACTGGTAATGCCGCACCGGCGGCCGACGCCGCCTCCCACGACACCATCCCCCGGGGTTTTCCGCATGCGTACGCTGTATCCAGAGATCACGCCCTTCGACACCGGCACGCTGCGGGTCGACGATCGTCACGTGCTGTACTACGAACAGTGCGGTAACCCGCACGGCAAGCCGGTGGTGATGCTGCACGGCGGCCCCGGCGCCGGCTGCGGCGAGAAGATGCGGCGTTTCCACGATCCCGCGAAGTACCGCATCGTGTTGTTCGACCAGCGCGGCGCCGGTCGCTCGACGCCGCATGCCGATCTCGTCGGCAACACCACCTGGGACCTCGTCGCCGACATCGAGAAGCTGCGCGAAACGCTGGGCATCGAACGCTGGCAGGTGTTCGGCGGTTCGTGGGGCTCCACGCTCGCGCTCGCCTACGCCGAGACGCATCCCGAGCGCGTGACCGAACTGCTGCTGCGCGGCATCTTCATGCTGCGACGCTGGGAGCTGGAATGGTTCTACCAGGAAGGCGCCTCGCGCCTGTTCCCGGATGCGTGGGACCACTACCTCGCCGCGATCCCGGTGGTCGAACGCCACGACCTGATCTCCGCGTTCCACCGCCGCCTCACCAGCGACGACGAAGCCACCCGGCTCGCCGCCGCGCGCGCCTGGAGCGTGTGGGAAGGCGCGACCAGCTTCCTGCACGTCGACGACGATTTCGTCGCCGGCCACGAGGACGCGCACTTCGCGCTGGCGTTCGCGCGCATCGAGAACCACTACTTCGTCAACGGCGGCTTCTTCGAGGTCGATGACCAGCTGCTGCGCGACGCGCACCGCATCGCCGACATCCCCGGCGTGATCGTGCACGGCCGCTACGACGTGGTCTGCCCGATCCAGAACGCCTGGGACCTGCACAAGGCCTGGCCGAAGGCCGACCTGCACATCAGCCCCGCCGCCGGTCACTCCGCCTTCGAGGCCGAGAACACCGACGCGCTGGTGCGCGCGACGGATCTGTTCGCGGGTTGATCACGCGATCGCCGCTTCCGGTGGGTGGCGCGGGCCACCGGAAGCGGTCGCGGCCTCACAGGCTGTAGCAGTTGGTCGTGTTGTTGCCGTAGCAGTACTGCGTGTCGTAGAACAGCCACTGCGCGCCGTCCGACGTCCATTCGCAGTGGTAGACGTACTTGTAGAACGAATTGACCGAGGCGCGTTCCAGCTCGTAGGTGAAACCGCCGAGCGAATCGACCGTGCAGGTGGCGGGATCGGGCTGTGCGCTGGCCGGCGTGCTCGCGGACATCAGCACCGCGAACGTGGTCGCCAGCAGGCCGGTGAAAAACGTGCGTGTCATCGTGGTCGTCCTTGCAGGAGCCGCCATTGGAGGGCTTCGCGCATGGAACCGCGGCGGGTGCTTCCATGCCCCTCGGGAGTGGTATTGACGTCGCGATGCCTACTGTTCCGCGAATCCCGCGGGTTGTCCATCGCCGGTCGTCGGCGCCGTCAGCCGGCGTCCTTCGACAGCGTGCCCGCGTACCATGCCAGCACGACGACGTTCGCGAGCACCGTGAACCAGAACGTCCACAGGAACTCGGTCTTCTTCGACTTGTGCCGGAACCAGCGCTGCGCGAGCAGCGCACCGGGCCAGCCGCCGCATAGCGCGATCAGGTGCAGCGTGCTTTCCGGCGTGCGCCAGCGGTCTTCGGCGGCGGCGCGCTTGTCGCTGCGGTAGGCCCACAGCGCGCCGAGACTCATCACGCCGTACAGCGTCCCCGCATGCACGGGCAGGCGCCCGGTGGCGATCAATGCCGCGAGCGCCAGCGCGAATATGCCCACGAGCACGTAGCCGAACGTGCCGCGCGACGGTGCTTCGGATGTGGAGCCGCGTCGCATCGCGGTGGATCGTGCGGGCGTCGCTCTCGCCGCCGTCGGGCGTGCCGGCGGTGGTGGCCGCACGGAGCGGGATGGCGCGGGTTCCAGTCGCATCGGTTCATCCGCGAAACGGATCGCCGTCGCCTGCAGCCGGCCCCGCGCATCGCGCGCGGTGGCGTAGGTCAGCACGTCGCCATCGACCGGCCGCCGTCCCGCGCGCTCGAACGCCTTGATGTGGACGAAGGCGCGGTCGCCGCCGCCGTTCGGCGTGACGAACCCGAAGCCCTTGTCGTCGTTCCAGTGCGAAAGCCGTCCCTGTAGGCGCATGGCGAGCGTGAAGCGTGGCGTTGCCGCGATTGTGCCGCATCGTGCGTCGACATGGCGGGCGTGCAGGCCGGCCCGCGCGCCGGATCACCGCGGCGCCGGCATCACCCGCCACACCGTGTTGCCGACGTCGTCCGCCACGAGCAGCGCGCCGCGACCGTCCACCGCGACGCCCACGGGTCGGCCGCGTGCGTTGCCGTCGTCGTCGACGAAGCCGGTCAGGATGTCTTCCGGATCGCCCGCCGGTCTGCCCGCGGCGAACGGCACGAACACGACCTTGTAGCCGCTGCGCGGCTTGCGGTTCCACGAACCGTGTTCGCCGATGAACGCGCCGCCGCGGTAGCGCGCGGGGAAGGTCGTGCCGTCGTAGAAGGCCAGTCCGAGCGCGGCGACGTGCGGGCCCAGCGCGTAGTCGGGCTTGACGGCGCGGGCGACCAGATCGGGGCGCTGCGGTCGGACGCGGGTGTCGACGTGCGGCCCGTAATAGCTGTACGGCCAGCCGTAGAACGCGCCGTCGCGCACCGAGGTCAGGTAATCCGGAACGAGGTCGCTGCCGATCTCGTCGCGCTCGTTGACCACGGTCCACAGCACGCCCGTCTCCGGCTGCCACGCGAGCCCGTTCGGATTGCGCAGCCCCGACGCGAACGTGCGCGCACGGCCGGTGCGGGCATCGATTTCCAGGATCCGCGCGCGGTCTTCCTCGACCGCCATGCCGTTCTCGCCGACATTGCTGTTGGAGCCGACGGTCACGTAGAGGCGCGTGCCGTCGCGGCTCGCCAGCACGTTCTTGGTCCAGTGATGGTTGATCGGGCCGGCCGGCAGCGCCGCAAGGCGCGCGGGCGTCGCGGTGATCCGGGTGTCACCCGCACGGTAGGTCACCACGCGCAGCGCATCGGTGTCCGCGATGTAGAGCTTGTCGCCGACCAGCGCCATGCCGAACGGCGAATGCAGGCCTTCCAGCAGCATGGTGCGCAGCTCGGCCACGCCGTCGCCGTCGCCATCGCGCAGCAGGCTGATCCGGTTCGCGCTGGGCACGCCCGCGCCGGCCTGCTTCATCACCGCCTTCATCACCGCGCCCTTGAGGCCGCGGCCGTCGTCCGGCTTCGGCGGCGCGTTGGTCTCTGCGACGAGCACGTCGCCGTTCGGGAGGACGTACAGCCAGCGCGGATGATCGAGCCCCGTTGCGAACGCACCGACCCGGAATCCTGTCGCCGGCGTCGGCGTGGTGCCCGCAGGCCAGCCGACGGCCGGTGCGATGTCGATCGTGGGAATGAGCGTCGGGTTCGGCTCGGGCAGTTGCGGCGTCGGCCCGGTGCCTGCGGCGACCGCGAGGTTCGCGTGTTCGCTGCAGGCGGCCAGCGACGCCATCGATGCGATCGCCAGCAACTGGACTGCACGACGACGCAGGGCGCCATGTGGCGAACGCATGTCCATCGTCGTGACCTCCGCATGTCGAGATGGGCAGGTATACGCGCGCGTCGATGAATGCCGTTGCCGGCGTTGCCGCGCCGCAGGATGCATGCCGCGCAGGGGATTGCGCACGATGCGCGGAGCTGGCGTGGTTGCTTGCATGGCGGTGCGATGCCGATGCTTGTCGTCGCATCGGATCGGTCAAGGCGGTGGGCCTGGGGCCCACCCTACGCGGCGGGGAGGTGATCGAGGATGGCGCGCCACAGCCGCTGCGGCGGGATGCCGGCGTGTCCGGATTCCTGCGCGTCGTTGCATTCGATGATGATCCAGCGGCCGTCCGCGGTCATCGCGATGTCGACGACGAGGAACGGCACCGGCACGCGCGCCGCAACGCTGGCGGCCAGGGCGAGCCCGTCATCGAGACGGTCGCTGCGATACGGCGCCAGTTAATGCCAGTGCGTAGGGTGGGCCCTTGGCCCACCGTCATGACCGAACCAACCCAACAACGATGAGCCGAGTCGCTCCGACATGCGCGCGACGCACATGGAAGCGGCGCGATAGTGGGCTTGGGGCCACCCTGCGACGCTTGTGGCGTGTGGGTTGGATGTGCTGCGTTTTCAGTAGTTCTTGAGTATTTCTCTGTAAGCTCGATCCAATGTGGTCACGGTGCTTGTATCGTAGGATATGTAGTCGGCCTCAAATTGATCTTCAATTTCAAAACTCAAGTGAAAACTCGATGCGGTACCTACAGATACGCTTTCTTCAAATTCATCAAATTGATCGGCTGTGATGTCGATCAATGTTTCTTCATTTTTAAGCCAGGCGTGAGAAATTTCTGAATGATTGGTTGGATCCCATCGGGTGCCTAGAATGTAATCAAAGCCGTTGATTCCATTCTCTATCAGATGCCTTCCAAGTATGAGTGCTGTGTCTCCGCAGCTTCCCCGTGGGAACTGCTCGAAGCTTATCGGGAGTAGTTTCTTGTCGGTTTTCTCGATCGCGCTTCTCATTTTTCTCGCGATATCTTGAATACTCTCGATGTTCACGGTGTTTTCTGCTGCTTTGAATATTAAATCGCGCGTGCAGGGTTGGTTTCTGGTCGGGCATGACTCGCGTGCGTCGAAGTGCCGGTGGCGCGGGACGACAAGCGCCTTGCCACGGAAGCCCAGACTTATCCTTGGGTGCCTTCAAACCCCGCCACCTCCTCCTCCAACAGCAGCGCCCGCAATTGCGCTGCGGACGCACGCCGCATCGGCTTCTCGTCGATGTTCGACAGCGGGGCCTGGCGCAGGGCGGCGTGGGGCAGGACGGTGAGGTCGAAGCTCAGGTCTTCGGCGGAGAACAGCCAGGTCGGGGCGTCGAGCGGGCGTTCGCGGTCGAGGCGGATGCGGCGGCTGCGCGGTTCGGCGGGGATGCGGTGGTCGTCGAGGAAGCGCGGCACGCTCTCGGCGTCGTCGGTGTAGAGATGCAGGTGCACCGGCGCGTTGGCGTCGGCGGTGCCGTCCAGCACGGGGCCGACGAGGCGCGGGTCGAAGCCGGCGAAGAACTCCATCGCGCGCAGCGCGGCGTCACGGCGGCGGCGCAGTTCGGACGCCTGCGCGTCGCCCTGGAACAGGCGCTGGTATTCGCGCAGGGCTTCCTCGATCTCGCGGTTGCGCGGCAGCGAGGCGTCGTCGTGGATGCCGAGGCGGGCGGCGGCCTTGAGCTTGGCCTGGTGGAAATCGTGGATGCCGGATTCGGCGATCAGCCGGGCGGCCTCGCGGGCGAGCCGGTAGCGGCGCTCGCGGACTTTCGTTTCGGCGTGCTGGCGGGCGTGGTGCATGGGCAGCGTCCCGGCGTGGCCAAGCTCGACTGTAACGGAAAGCGGTGACCGCCAGAAGCGTCGCCTCCGGCGGCCCGTGCCCGCGCGCTTCCTGCCGGGAGCGGCGCGGGCGGGTGCGGCATCAGAAGATGTCGAACGATTCCTCGCTGGGCACGGCGTCTTCGGCGCCGTAGTCCTCGACGTAGGTCTCCATCTTCTCGAGGTCTTCGACCTTCACGTATTCGGTGATGCCGCCGGTGCCGTTGGTGGGCAGCAGCTGGCCGCCGGCGGTGACCGCGACCTTGACCATGCCCGGCGGCGGGTCGTTCGGCGCGATCGGCACGTCCTTCAGCGCCTTCTGCATGTAGGCGATCCAGATCGGCAGCGCGGCCTTGCCGCCGTATTCGCGGTAGCCCAGCGACGAGTTGTCGCTCTTGCCCACCCACACCGTGGTGATGAGGTTGCCGCCGGTGCCGGAGAACCACGCGTCGCGGTGGTCGTTGGTCGAGCCGGTCTTGCCGGCGATGTCCTCGCGGCCGATCACGCGGGCGTCGGTGGCGGTGCCGTGCAGCACCACGTCGCGCATCATCGAGATCAGCTGGTAGGCGATGCGCTCGTCGATGGCGCGCGGCGCCAGCACGGCGTCGGCCGGCAGCGTCGCGGGCGTTTCGGCGGGCTTGGCGGTGGTGACCTTCGGGCCCTTCTTGTCCTTGGGGTCGGGCTTGTCGGCGCCGGCGCCGGCGGGGCCCAGGTCGAAGCCGTCGACCACGGTGGAGGTCGGCGCCAGCGGCTGGCCGGCCGCGCCCTGGCCGCAGGTGCGGCAGGCGATGGCGGGCTTCATCGTGAAGATGACCTTGCCCTCGCGGTCCTTCACTTCGCGGATGAACCACGGGTCGATGCGGAAGCCGCCGTTGGCGAAGGCGGCGTAGCCTCGGGCGATCGACAGCGGCGTCAGCGAAGGCGTGCCCAGCGCGATCGACAGGTTCGGCGGCAGTTCCTCTTCCTTGAAGCCGAACTGGGTGATGTATTTGCGGGCGTAGTCCACGCCGATGGCATCGAGCATGCGCACCGAGACGAGGTTGCGCGACTGCACCAGCGCCTGGCGCACACGGATCGGGCCGGCGAAGCCGCCGCCGTCGTTCTGCGGGCGCCAGACCTTGCCGCCGCGCATGCGGAACACCACCGGGGCGTCCAGCACGATGGAGGCCGGGTTGTAGCCGCGCTCGAATGCCGCGGCGTACACGAACGGCTTGAACGACGAGCCCGGCTGGCGGCGCGCCTGGGTGGCGTTGTTGAACTTGCTGCCGGCGAAGCTGTAGCCGCCGACGATGGCGCGCAGCGCGCCGGTGTCGGCGTCCAGCGAGACCAGCGCGGATTCGGCGCGCGGGATCTGGTCGAGGCGCCAGGTCACCGGGCCGGCGGGCTCGGCGGCGGGCGCGCCCGGCTTGGCGTCGGCGGTCTTCGCCTCGGGCACGATCTTGCGCACCCGGGTCACGTCGCCGCGCTTGAGCAGGGCGCCCGGCGGCTTGCCGGTCCAGCGCGAGGCGTCGGGGCCGAGGTCCAGCACGGTGCCGTCGGCCAGCACCACCTGGGCGTTGGTGGCGGTGGTGCCCAGCACCAGCGCCGCGCGCAGTTCGCCCTGGCTCGGGAAGGCGCGCAGGCGCACGGACGCGGCGTTGGCGTCCTCGCCGGCGGCCAGGTCCAGGTGCGGCATCGACTTGGGGTTCCAGCCGTGGCGGTGGTCGTAGGTGCCCAGGCCGTCGCGCACCGCGGCATCGGCGGCGGCCTGCAGCACCGGGTCGATGGTGGTGGTGACGTGGTAGCCCTTGGTCAGCGCTTCCTTGCCGTAGCGCTCGACCATCTCCTGGCGGACCATCTCGGCCACGTAGGGCGCGTAGACCTCGACCGGGCGCTCGTGCGGGGTGGCGTGCATCGGCGCGGCCTGCGCGGCCTGTTCCTCGGCCGGCGAGATCATCTTCAGCTCGCGCATGCGCTGCAGCACGTAGTCGCGGCGGATCTTCGCGCGTTCCGGGTTGTTGAGCGGGTTGCCGGTGGACGGGAACTTGGGGATCGCCGCCAGCGAGGCCATCTCGTCGAGGGTCAGCTGGTCCAGCGGCTTGCCGTAGTAGAACTCGGCCGCGGCGCCCACGCCGTAGGCGCGATTGCCGAAGAAGCTCTTGTTGAGGTACAGCTCGAAGATCTGGTCCTTGGTCAGTTCCTGCTCCATCTTCCGCGCCAGCAGCATTTCCGCGAATTTGCGGCTGTAGCTGTACTCGGAGCTGAGGAAGAACTGGCGCGCGACCTGCTGGGTGATGGTCGAACCGCCGGCCACGCGGCCCTTGTCCGAGGTCAGCAGCTGCCAGACCGCGCGGCCCACGCCCTTGTAGTCCACGCCGCCGTGCTCGTAGAAGCGGGCGTCCTCGATCGCCATGAAGGCGTCCTTCACGTGCCGGGGCACCTGCGCGATCTTCACCGGGTAGCGCCGGGTCTCGCCGAACAGGCCCATCAGGCGGCCGTCGGCGGCATACACATATAAAGGTTCCTGCAGCTCGACGTGGCGCAGGGTGTCGACGTCGGGCAGTTTCGAGGACACCGACACATAGAGAAGGCCGAAGGCGGCGCCGCCGGCCAGCAGGCCGAGGACGGAAAGCAGCAGCGCCCAGCGCAGCAGGCGGCGGAGACGGGACATGGGCAGGGCGATCCTGGCTTCGGAGGCGGACGGGCGGGGAAGGGATTATAGGCGGCCCGCCCCCGCGGCCGGGGCCCCCGGAGCGCCCCCGGCAGGGTCGGCCGGCCCCCCTCCAGGTCGTGACAGAGGTCACTCTCATGCGATCCCGAGCAAAGGGGTAGTTGCCTTGGGATGCAAAGTCCGTTATTTAATGTATTGGGACACGTAACGCGCGTAAGCGCGCGTGGGAAGGGGAAAAAGTGGGACTGTTCGCAAAAAACCAGTCACCTCTGGTGGGTGTCGACATCAGTTCGACCGCCGTCAAGCTCCTGCAGCTGTCTCGGGCCGGCGACCGCTATCGGGTGGAACACTACGCGGTCGAGCCGTTGCCGCCGAACGCCGTGGCCGAGAAGAACATCGTCGAGGTCGAGGCGGTGGGCGAGGCCATCCGGCGCGCGCTCAACCGGTCCGGCAGCAAGGCCAAGTTCGCGGCCGCCGCGGTGGCCGGCTCGGCGGTGATCACCAAGGTCATCCCGATGCCCGCCGAGCTCGACGAAGACGACATGGAGTCGCAGATCGAGCTGGAGGCGGTCAACTACATCCCGTACCCGATCGAGGAAGTGAACCTCGACTTCGAGGTGCTGGGCACCATGCCCGGCAACCCGGAGATGAACCAGGTGCTGCTGGCCGCCTCGCGTTCCGAGAACGTGGAGATGCGGGCCTCGGCGCTGGAGATCGGCGGCCTGACCGCGAAGGTCATGGATGTCGAGGCGTTCGCGATCGAGAACGCCTACGCGCTCATCGCCGGCAGCCTGAACGTCCCGCACGACGGCATCGTCGCGCTGGTCGACGTCGGCGCCACGATGACCACGCTCAGCATCCTGCGCAACGGCCGCAACATCTACAGCCGCGAGCAGGTCTTCGGCGGCAAGCAGCTCACCGACGAGGTGATGCGCCGCTACGGCCTGAGCTACGAGGAGGCGGGCCTGGCCAAGCGCCAGGGCGGCCTGCCGGAAAGCTATGAAATCGAGGTGCTGGAGCCCTTCAAGGAAGCCATGGCCCAGCAGATCGGCCGCCTGCTGCAGTTCTTCTACGCGGGCAGCGAGTACAACCGGGTCGACCAGATCGTGCTGGCCGGCGGCTGCGCCTCCATCGCCGGCATCGCCGCGATGGTCGAGGAGCAGCTCGGCGTGCAGACCGTGGTCGCCAATCCGCTGGCCCAGATGACGCTCGGCCCCCGCGTGCAGGCCCACGCGCTCGCGCAGGACGCGCCCGCGCTGATGATCGCCTGCGGCCTCGCCCTGAGGAGTTTCGACTGATGGCACGGATCAACCTCCTCCCGTGGCGCGCCGAACGGCAGAAAGAGCGCAAGAAGCAGTTCCTGATCATGCTGGCGTTCTCCGCGGCCGCCGGGTTCGCGCTCTGGTTCGGCGTGGACACCTATTACGACATGCAGGTGTCCGGCCAGCAGGAGCGCAACGCGTTCCTCGACGGCCAGATCACCGAGGTCAAGCAGAAGATCACCGAGATCGAGGAGCTCGAGAAGAAGAAGAGCAACCTCCTCAGCCGCAAGCAGGTGATCGAGGAACTGCAGGCCAACCGCTCGCAGATGGTCCATCTGTTCGACGCGCTGGTCCGCACGATCCCCGACGGCGTGATCCTCACCGGCCTGAACCAGGAAGGCGACAAGCTCACGCTCGAAGGCCGCTCGCAGTCGTATGCGCGGGTCAGTAATTACATGGACAACCTGGCCGCGTCCGGCTGGATGACGAAGCCTGACCTGTCGGTGATCCAGGCGCAGGACGACATCACCGGCCTGCCGCACACCTTCAAGCTGACGGTCACGCTGTCCAACCCGAACGCCAAGGCCGAAGACGGCAGCACGCCGGCCGGTGCCGCGCCCGCCGCGGGGACCGCGCCGCAGACCACGACGCTGCAGCCGCTGGTGCCCGCCGGCCAGCCCGCACCTGCCGCCGGTGCCGCCGGTGCCGCCCCGGCGCCCGCCGGCGGTGCCGTGACCGCGCCTGCCGCGGCGCCTGCGCCCTCGGCCGCCGCGCCTGCGGCCGCGCCGGCCCCGGCCAAGACACCCCCGAGCCCGAACAGCGGCAAGCCGTCTGCGGGAGGAGCCGCGCGATGAAAAAGAAGATGTCGCTCAAGGAGCTCGACTTCAACAACGCCGGCTCCTGGCCGCGCGAGTGGCAGCTCGGCTTCTGCTTTGCCCTCGGCCTGCTGATCCTGTTCCTGCTCTGGAACTTCCTGACGCGTCCGAAGGGCGCGGCGCTGGAAGCACTGGAAGGGGAAGAGAGCACCAAGCGCGCCGAGTTCGAGAAGCTGCAGGGCCAGGCCGCCAATCTCGAACCGCTGAAGCAGCAGCTCGCGCAGATGGAGCAGCAGCTCCAGCAGATGCTGCGCCAGCTGCCGAGCAAGACCGAGATGCCCGACCTGATCGTCGACATCTCGCAGACCGCGCTCGCCACCGGCATCGCCAACGAGCTGTTCCAGCCGGGCGCCGAGACCGCGCAGGAGTTCTACGCCGAGAAGCCGATCGAGCTGAAGATGCTGGGCACGTACCACCAGTTCGGCGCCTTCGTCAGCGGCGTGGCCTCGCTGCCGCGCGTGGTCATCATGACCATGCACGACATCTCGCTGAAGCCGCGCGAAGCGTCGGGCGGCGACAAGGGCAAGAAGCCCGCCAGTATCGGCCCGGGCACGGTGCTCGAACTCAAGGGCACGGTGAAGACCTACCGCTACCGCGATCCCAACGAGGACAGCGAGGGCGGTGACTCGACGACGGCCAACGGCAAGCCGGCCGCTGCGCCGGGCACGCCGCCGGTGCCGGGCGCCGCCGCCGTCACCTCGGGCATGCAGAAGACCCAGGCTGCCGCCAACCAGGCCGGAGGGAGCCGCTGATGCGCAGATCCATTCCCAACGCCGCCCGTTTCGCGCTGATGGTGCCGCTCGCGCTGGCCGCCGCCGGCTGCGGGCGCAGCATCACCAGCACCCCAGGCGATGCGCCGAACCTGCAGGAGTGGGTCGCTGGCATCAAGGCCAAGCCCGCGCCGCCGCTCGATCCGCTGCCGGTGATGCAGCAGTTCGAGACCTTCGAATATTCCGCGCAGACGCTGCGCGACCCGTTCAGCACCGCGTTCGCGCCGGGCTCCTCGGCCGCGGGTCCGCGGCCCGACGACGGCCGTCCGAAGCAGGCGCTGGAACAGTTCCCGCTCGACTCGCTGAAGATGGTGGGCACGATCGGTACGCGCGGTTCCCTGGTGGCCCTGGTGATGGGCCCCGACAAGGTGACGCAGCGCGTGGTACCGGGCAATTACATGGGCCAGTCCGACGGACGGGTGACCGGGGTCTACGAGGATCGCATCGAACTCGTCGAGCTGGTGTCCGATGGTGCAGGCGGTTGGCTGGAGCGGCCGGCGACGGTTTCGCTCGATGACGAATAAGACGAGGGGATAGCGAAATGATCGTACTCAACGCGCATAGCCAGCAGCAGGGCCGTCGCACCAAACCCGTGAAAGTCGCGCTTCTCGGCCTGGCTGCCGGGCTGCTCGCGGCGCTCAGCGCCGTCGGTGCCGCTCCGCCGCCCGCACCCGCACCGGCTGCGACCGCGGTCCAGCAGGCACCGGCGATCGCCTCCGTCACCAGCATCGACTTCAAGCGCGGCGACGGCGGCTCCGGCAAGCTGATTCTGCACTTCGACGGCGACGGCGCCATCCCCGACCTGCGCACCAGCGACAACGGCGTGGTCGTGGACATCGGCAACGCCACGATGGCCGCCAACCTCCAGCGCACGCTGGACGTCACCGACTTCGCCACGCCGGCGCAGCAGGTCCAGTCCAGTGCCTCGGGCGACAAGTCCCGGGTCACGGTGAGCGCGAAGGGCGGCTTCGAGTCGCTGGCCTACCAGACCGGCCGCGACTACATCGTCGAACTCGTCCCGCGCGCCGCCGCGCCGGATCGCGCCGTCGGCGCCGCCTCGTCCCGCGCGACCACCACGGCGGCGGCCACGCCCGCCTCGAATGCGGCGGGCGCCCGCTACAGCGGCCGTCCGGTGACGTTCAACTTCCAGGACGTGCCGGTCCGCACGGTGCTGCAGCTGATCGCCGAGGAGTCCAACCTCAACATCGTCGCCAGCGACACCACCCAGGGCAACGTCACCCTGCGCCTGATCAACGTGCCGTGGGACCAGGCGCTGGACATCGTCCTGCAGGCCAAGCAGCTCGACAAGCGCCGCAGCGGCAACGTGGTGTGGGTCGCCCCGCAGTCCGAGATCGCGAAGTTCGAGCAGGACAAGGAAGACGCCCGCATCGCGATCGAGAACCGCACCGAGACCGTCACCGAGTACATCCCGGTCAGCTACGGCAACGCCGAGGACATCGCCAAGCTGCTCACCGACGACAGCAAGGGCAACAGCTCCGGTGGTGGTGGTGGCGCCGCCGGTGGCGGCAGCACCCAGCAGCAGAGCCGCGGCTTCCTGTCGCAGCGCGGCAGCCTCAGCTTCGACCGTCGCACCAACACCCTGCTGGTGATCGACATCCCGCCGCGCGTCGCCGAGATCCGCCGCCTCGTCAACCAGCTCGACAAGCCGGTCGACCAGGTGCTGATCGAAGCCAAGATCGTGATCGCGACCGAAGACTTCGCCCGCGAACTGGGCGCCAAGTTCGGCATCAACGGTTCGCGCAACAACGTGAACTTCGGTGACAGCATCTCCAGCACGACGGCGACCCGCAATTCGCAGATCAAGGCGGAGCAGGATTACCTGAAGGCGCTCAACGAATGGGAGGCCGCAGGCCGCGTTGGTGTCAAGCCAGTGCCCGGAACATACACCGTCACCAAGGGGCCGAACGTCAGCCTGCCCGCGACCGTCGGCAGCCTGATCACCAACACCCCGGCCAGCCTCGCCTTCACCATCCTCAACGCCGGCTACTACCTCGACATCGAGCTGTCGGCGATGCAGGAAGAAGGCCGCGGCGAAGTGATCTCCAACCCGCGCGTGGTCACCAGCAACCAGCGCGAGGCGGTGATCAAGCAGGGCAAGGAAATCGGCTACGTCACCACCAACTCCTCGGGCGGCATCGTCACCCAGACGGTGAACTTCAAGGACGTGGTGCTGGAACTGAAGGTCACCCCGACCATCACCAACGACGGCCGCGTGTTCCTGAACATGGCGGTGAAGAAGGACGAGCTCGAGGACTTCGTCGACACGGTGAGCGGCGCGGTGCCGCTGATCGCCAAGCGCGAAGTGAACACCGCGGTGCTGGTCGAGGACGGCAACACCGTCGTGATCGGCGGCGTGTACGAGTTCTCCGACCGCAGCCAGGCCGCGAAGGTGCCGTTCCTGGCCGACCTGCCGGTGCTGGGCAACCTGTTCAAGAAGAAGGGCCGCAGCAAGAGCAAGGCCGAGCTGCTGATCTTCGTCACGCCGAAGGTGATGACCGTCGCCCCGCGCGTCTGAGCGCGGCCCGCACGGGACATCGATCCGCGGACACGGGGGCTTCGGCCCCCGTTTTCGTGTCCGGCCGACCGCTGCCGGACACCGGGGACGGCGGCATGACGGCCGCGCGGCGCCCGGCTCGGTCGCTGACGCCTCCTGAATCTTCCGGCTGAACATTTCGACCGGACATCGGTCAAACTGCGGGTCGCCTCCCGCCTCAAGGACGCCCGCCGCACATGACGGACACCGCTTCCAACGCCCGACTCCACGCCGCGTTCACGCAGTTGCGGGATCGGCTTTCCGCCGAGATCGTCGGCCAGTCCGCGCTGATCGAGCGCCTGCTCATCGCGCTGCTCGCCGACGGCCACCTGCTGGTGGAAGGCGCGCCGGGCCTGGCCAAGACCACCGCGATCCGCGCGCTGGCCTCGCGCCTGGAAGCCGATTTCGCCCGCGTCCAGTTCACGCCCGACCTGCTGCCCGCGGACCTCACCGGCACCGAGGTCTGGCGTCCGCAGGACGGGCATTTCGAATTCCAGCCCGGGCCGATCTTCCATTCGCTGCTGCTGGCCGACGAGATCAACCGCGCGCCGGCGAAGGTGCAGTCGGCGCTGCTGGAGGCCATGGGCGAACGCCAGGTCACCGTGGGCCGCCGCACCTATCCGCTGCCGCGGCTGTTCCTGGTGATGGCCACGCAGAACCCGATCGAGCAGGAAGGCACCTTCCCGCTGCCCGAGGCGCAGCTCGACCGCTTCCTGATGTACGTGCGCATCGGGTATCCCGAAGCGGCGATGGAAGCCGAGATCCTGCGCCTGGCGCGCGAGCGCGCACGGGCAGGCGACGCCCCGACGACGCCGTTCGAGGCCTCGCCGCAGGTGCGGCTGTCGCAGGCGGACGTGTTCGCCGCGCGCGACGCCGTGCTGGACCTGCACCTCGCGCCGCCGGTCGAGCGCTACATGATCGAACTCGTGCTGGCCTCGCGCGATGCGCGCCGCTACGACGCCGCGCTGGCGCGCCGGATCGGCTGGGGCGCCAGCCCGCGCGGCTCGATCGCGCTGGAACGCTGCGCCCGCGCCCGCGCCTGGCTGGCGGGACGCGATTTCGTCACGCCCGAGGACGTGCGCGCGATCGCCCACGACGTGCTGCGCCATCGCGTGCTGCCCAGCTACGAGGCCGTGGCCGAAGGCTGGGACGGCGAGCGCCTGGTGCAGGCGCTGATCGACAAGGTGCCGCTGCCCTGAGCGAGGCTCGGCAGCGCGCGAGGGCGACATGAGCGAAGGCATCGTTCCCGGACTGGACGAACTGGTGGCGCTGCGACGCGCCGCCACGGGCCGGCGTCCGCCGCGTCGCGGGCGCCACGGCATGAGCGGCCAGGCGCCGTCGCCGATGCGCGGCCGCGGCATGGAATACGCCGAATCGCGCGAATACACCCAGGGCGACGACGCCCGCCACATCGACTGGCGGCTCACCGCGCGCACCGGCAAGCCGCACACCAAGCTGTTCCAGGCCGAACGCGAGCGGTTGACGCTGATCGTCGCCGACACCGCACCGGCGCTGTATTTCGGCACCCGCGTGCGCTTCAAGTCGGTGCAGGCCGCGCGCGCCGGCGCGGTCGCGGCGTGGGCCGCGGTGCGCGACGGCGACCGCCTCGCCGCGCTGCGCGGCAGCGTGCGCGAGCCGCCGGTGATCCCCGCCTCGGGCGTGCGCGGCGCGCTGCGCGTGCTCGACGCGATGGTGCGCTGGTACACGCGACCGCCCGAGGAAGACGGCGGCCTGGGCGTGGCGCTGGATCACGCCGACCGCCTGCTGCGCCCGGGTTCGCGGCTGGTGGTGCTGGCCGATGCGGCCAGCGTGCTGGCGCAGGCGCCGTCGCGCTGGCCCACGCTGGCGCAGCACCGCGAGGTGATCGTTCTGCTGCTGTGCGATCCGATCGAACGCGACCCGCCGCGGGCCAATCTGCCGTTCCGCGTCGAACGTCCCGCCACCTCCACCGCGTCGACGCGGATCGAACTCGACCTCGCCGGCAGCGTGCAGCGCGCGCGCTGGCAGGCGGCGTTCTCCGCGCCGATCGCCGAAGCGATGAAGACGCTCGCACGCAGCGGCATCCGCACGCGCGCGCTGTCGACCGACATGCCCAGCGAAAGCTGGCTCGACCTGTTCCAGGGCACGCGCGCGGCATGAGGCTTCCCCTGTCCCTGCTCGCGCAGACCCCGGCGGCGTCGGAGCCCGATCCGCTGCAGCTGCGCGACGTGCACCTGCCGCCTGCGCCGCCGCTGTGGCCGCCGGCCCCGGGCTGGTGGCTGGTGCTGGCCGTGGTGCTGGCGGTGCTGGGCGTCATCGCCTGGCGCCTGCACCGGCGGCGCCAGTGGCAGCGCGGCATTGAGGCGCTGTTCGACGCCACCGTCGAGGCCGCGCCGTCGACCACGGCCCGTGTGGCCGCGATCTCCGAACTGTTGCGGCGCGCCTCGCGGCTGCGCGATCCCGCGGCCGACCGCCTGGCCGGCGAGGCCTGGCTGCGCTTCCTCGATGCCGGCGAACGCTCGCCCGCGTTCACCGGCGCGGTCGCGCGCACGCTGCTCGACGGCCCGTTCCGCCCGGACACGGCGGCCGCGGACTGCGAGGCGCTGCGCATCGCGGCACGGGCGCGGTTCGTGCAGCTGATGCGGCCGCGGCCGTGGTGGCGCACGCTGCGGAGGCGTCGCGCATGATCGAAAGCCTGCGCCAGCTGCTGCTGCAGACCTTCGCCTGGCCGTGGTGGCTGCTGGCGCTACCGCTGCCGTGGCTGGTGCGCCGGCTGACGCCGCCGGCGTCGGGTGCGGCCGCGGCGCTGCGGGTGCCGTGGGGCGACCGCCTGGCCGCGATCGGCGGCCGCGTCGGCCCCGCGCGGGCGACGCCGATCGGCCTGCTGCCGTGGCTGGCGTGGGCGCTGCTGTGCGTGGCCGCGGCGCGGCCGCAGCAACTGGGCGAAGTGGTGCAGCCGCCGCAGGCCTCACGCAACCTGATGCTGGCGCTCGACCTCTCCGGCAGCATGGACGAGCGCGACATCGAACTGGGCGGGCGCACCGTCACCCGCCTCACCGCGGCGAAGGCGGTGATTTCCGACTTCCTCGAACGCCGGCGCGGCGACCGCGTCGGCCTGATCATCTTCGGCGAGCGCGCCTTCGCGCTGACGCCGCTGACCCGCGACCTCGACACCGTGCGCGAGCAGCTCGACGGCACCGTGTCCGGCATCGCCGGCCGCGCCACCGCGATCGGCGACGCCATCGCGCTGTCGACCAAGCGCCTGCAGGCGCAGCCGGCGGAGCAGCGCCTGCTGATCCTGCTCACCGACGGCATGAGCAACGCCGGCGCGCTGGATCCGCTGAAGGCCGCGGCCATCGCCCGCGATGCCGGCGTGCGCGTGCACACCATCGCCTTCGGCGGCTACGGCGCGGGGCTGTCGGTGTTCGGCCTGCCGATCCGCATGCCCAGCGCCGCCGACACCACCGACGAGGACGGCCTGCGCAAGATCGCCGAACTGACCGGCGGCCGCGCCTATGCCGCGCGCGATGCCGACCAGCTGGCCGGCATCTATGCCGAGATCGACCGGCTGGAACCGGTGAAGCTGCCCGGCCAACGGCTGCGGCCGCGGATCGAGCGCTATCCGTGGCCGCTGGGCGGCGCCATCGCCTGCGCGCTGCTGGCGCTGCTGCTGCGGCGACGCGTGGCGGGAGCGGTGCGATGAACGAGCTGCCGGTGATGGGCACGTTCCACTTCCTGCGCCCGCTGTGGCTGCTGGGCCTGCTGGCGCTGCCGCCGCTGCTGCTGTGGATGCGCCGCCACCGCCAGCGCGGCGAGATCTGGCGCGGCGTGGTCGACGCGCACCTGCTGCCGCACCTGCTGGAGGCCGAGGGCGGCCGCCGCGCCGGCTGGCGCGCGCACCTGGCGCAGGGCGTGTTCGTGGGCGCGGGCCTGCTCGCGGTGCTGGCGCTGGCCGGCCCGAGCTGGCGCGAGCTGCCGCAGCCGCTGTGGCAGGACCGCATGCCGCTGGTGATCGCGGTCGACATGTCCTCGGCCGCCAACGCCGCCGACGTGCCGCCGTCGCGGCTGCTGCAGGCGCGGGCGAAGATCGCGCAGATCCTGCGCGAACGCGGCGGCGGGCAGACCGCGCTGGTGGCGTTCGCCGAAGATGCCTTCACCGTCTCGCCGCTCACCGACGACGGCAACAACGTCGCGCTGTTCCTCGACGCGCTGTCGCCGGACGTGATGCCGCGCGACGGCAGCCGCGCCGATCGCGGGATCGAGGAGTCGGTGCGCCTGCTCAAGCGCGCCGGGTTCCACAAGGGCGACATCCTGCTGGTCACCGATCGCGCCGGCGGCAGCGCCGACAGCGCGGCGCTGGATGCGCGCGGTGCCGGCTATCGCGTCTCGGTGCTGGGCCTGGGCGGGCTCACCGGCGGGCAGTACCGCAATGCCCGCGGCGAGGTGCATACCGCGCGGCTGCACGGCGCGGAGCTGCGTGCGCTGGCGGTGGCCGGCGGCGGCAGCTACGCGGCGTTCGCGCCGGGCGACGCCGACCTGCGCGCGCTGGGCGTGCTGCGGGCCGGCCGCATCGACCAGGCGACGGCGCAGGACAAGCGCGGCACCGCCGCACTCGACGAAGGTTTCTGGCTGTTGCCGCCGCTGCTGCTGCTGGGCCTGCTGGCGTTCCGCCGCGGCGTGCTGGCGGTGCTGGTGATCGCGCTGTGGCTGCCGTGGCGACCGGCCGCGGCCGCGGATCTGTGGGAGCGCAAGGACCAGCGCCAGCACGAGGCGATGGCGCAGGGCGTCGAGGCCTACCGTCGCGGCGATTTCAAGGCGGCCGAATCGGCCTGGGCCGGGTTGCCCGGCGCCGAGGCTGCCTACAACCGCGGCAACGCGTTCGCGCGCCAGCAGCGTTACGACGAGGCCATCGCCGAATACGACCGCGCGCTGCGCCAGCAGCCGGGCATGGCCGACGCGATCGAGAACCGCCGCAAGGTGGAGCAGGCCCGCCAGCGGCAGCAGCAGAAAGAGCAGCAACAGCAGGAACAGAAGCAACAGCAACAGCAGCAGAAGAACCAGCAGCAGGACCAGCAACAGAAGGACGGGCAGCAGAACCCGTCGCAGGGCCAGCAGCAGAAGGAACAGGAAGAGAAGGAGCGGCAGCAGCGCGAGCAGCAGCAGAAACAACAGCAGCAGAAGGAGCAGGAAGAGAAGGAACGGCAGCGGCGCGAGCAGCAGGAGAAGGAACGACAGCAGAAGCAGCAGCAGGGACGCCCGATGCCGGGCGAGCCGCCGAAACCGGTCGATCCGGTACAGGCGGCCGAACAGGCCGCGGCCGATCGCGCCGAGCGCGAGCGCATGGCGCGCGCCCGCGCGGGCGGCACCACGCCGCAGTCCGGCACGCCGCCGAAGGAAACCCGCGAGGTGCGTGAGCGGCGGCTGGCCAACGAGGCCTGGCTGCGCCGCGTGCCCGACGATCCGGGCGAGCTGCTGCGCGAGAAATTCCGGCTGGAGCAGAAGCGCCGCAAGCGCGAGGGCGACCGCTGATGCGCGCCGTGCCGCGCCTCGCGCCGAGCGCGATCACGCGCCTGTTCCGCTGGTTCGCGCTGGTCGTGGCGCTTGCCGTCGTCGCCCCGCCCGCGCTGGCGCAGCGGCTGCCCGCCACGCTGGACCGCCAGCGGATCGAGATGGGCGAAACGGTCACCTTGACCATCGACATCGATTCCGCCGTCGCCCGCGGCGGCATGCCCGATTTCACCGGCCTGGTCCACGACTTCCGGATCGTGAACCAGGCCACGTCGCAGCAGGTGTCGATGAACGGCGGCAGCATCCAGATGACGTTCCGCCTCCAGCTGGAGCTGGCGCCGACGCATCCGGGCGAGATCGACATCCCGCCTTTGTCGTTCGGCGGCGCGCGCACGCCGCCGCTGCACCTGACCGTGCTGCCGCCGCGCGTATCGGCGGACACGCCCGCGCCCGGCGCCGACGTCGAGCGCGGGGCCGGCAACGGGCCGGTGTTCATCGAGACCAAGCTCGACACCCTCGCGCCGTACGTGCAGCAGACCGTCGGTTACACCGTGCGGCTCCACTACCAGCTCGGCACACTGCTGGAAGGCCGCCTGGACCAGGACCTGCCCGATGGCGCCAGCCTGCAGAAGGTCGGCGACGACAAGGAAACGCTCGAACAGGTCGGCGGCGCGCAGTACAACGTGGTCGAGCGCCACTTCCTGCTGATCCCCGAACGCGCGGGTCGGGTGACGATGCCGGCGCCGCGTTTCCTCGGCCGCATCTCGACCGGCTTCGGCGGCGCGTTCGGCACGCTGGGCGGCGGCGACGACATGCGCATCCTCGGGCCGTCGCCCGAACTCCAGGTGAAGGCGATTCCGGCCGATGCGCCGCAGCCGTGGCTGCCGCTGGCGGGGCTGCAGCTGCGCTACCTCGACACGCCGCGCAGCGCGCGCGCCGGCGAGACCGCGCTGGTCACCGTGCAGGTCGTGGCCGACGGCGCGGTGCTCGCGCAGTTGCCCGACCTTTCCCTGCAGGTGGACGGCGGCGCGCAGGTGTTCCCGGAATCGGCGCAGACCTCGGCGGATTTCGTCGGCGGCCGCCCGCAGGCGACGACGACGCGGCGGTTCGCGCTGCTGCCGACGCGCGCGGGCACGCTGCGCGTGCATGCGCCGCGGATCACGTGGTGGGACGCCGCGGCCGGGGTCGCCCGCACCGCCACGCTGCCGGACCTGGTGCTGCCGGTGGCAGCCGCGCGACCCGGCACGCAGCCGCTGGCCGGCGACGGCGACGGCGCGGACGACAGCGACGACGACGGTTTCTCGTGGCGTGACTGGATGCCCGGCAACCTCTGGGCGATCGCGCTGCTGCCGATCGGCGCGATCTGGCTGGTCTCGCTGGTCGTGGGTGTCCGGTTCTGGTCGCAGCGACGGCAGGTCGCGAAGGCGCCGCCCGCGGCCCCGGGTCGGGCTGCAGCGACCGCGACCGTGCTGCCCGATCCCCAGGCGCTGGCGACCGCGCTCGCGCGCGGCGACCGCGCCGCGGTGGAGCGCGCGCTGTGCGCGATGGCGGGCGTGCGCGATCTCGACGGCGTGCGCATGCGCCTGGCCGATCCGGCCCAGCGCGAGGCCGTCGCCGCCTTGCAGCGCGCCCGCTGGGGCCGCGGCGATCCGGCCGCGGCGATGGCCGCGATGCGTGCCGCGTTCGCGCAGGGCCCGCGCTGGTGGCCGCGCCCGCGCCGCGCGCCGCCTTCGCTGCTGCCGCCGCTGTATCCAGAACGCTGAGCCGCGCGGCCCGGTTCGCCTGCCCGCGGCCGGGGGATCGCCCGTTCGTTCGTCGCGCCCGTCCGCGGGCAGGGCGCCGCGGGGCATGGTGTACGCTCTCGCCTTTCGTCCGAGAGGAGCCGCGCCATGGCCCACGCCGTCGTCACCCCGTCGCCCGCGAAGCCCGGCGGCATCCCGCTGCACGTCAAGGTGATGATCGGTTTCCTGGTCGGCGTGGCGCTGGGCGTGCTGGCCTACGTGGCGACCAAGGGCGCGTGGGCCGGCACGCTGGACGAGGCCACGCTGCAGTCGGTCATCGACAACGCCACCAAGCCCTTCGGCGAGATCTTCCTCAACCTGCTGTTCATGCTGGTGGTGCCGCTGATGTTCTCGGCGCTGGTGCTGGGCGTGGCCGAACTGGGCGACATCGCCAGCCTCGGCCGCCTCGGCTGGAAGACGCTGCTCTACACCGCGATCGTCACCGGTGCCGCGGTGCTGATCGGCCTGGTGATGGTGAACCTGCTGCAGCCCGGCCTGCACATCACGCGCGAGCTGGTGGACAGCGCGCTGTCGAGCAACCTGCAGAAGGCCGGCGACATCGTCACCAAGGGCGAGGCGCTGAGCTTCCGCGACCTGATCGTCAACATCGTGCCGCACAACATCGTCGGCGCCATGGGCGACGACAGCAAGAAGCTGGGCATCGTGTTCTTCTCGCTGATGATCGGCATCGGCCTGGTGATGAAGCCCACGCCCGGCACGCAGGCGTTCAAGCACGCGCTGCACGGCCTGTTCGAGATCTGCATGCACCTGATCGGCATGTTCGTGAAGCTGGCGCCGTACGCGGTGGCCTGCTTCATGTTCAACCTGTGCGCGAAGCTCGGCTGGGACGTGATCGTCAGCCTGTTCTGGTTCGTGGCGACGGTGCTGATCGCGATCTTCATCCACGGCTTCGTGGTGCTGCCGCTGTGGGTGCGCTTCATGGGCGGCATGTCGCCGCTGGCGTTCTTCCGCGGCGCGCAGGAGGCGATGCTCACCGCGTTCGCCACCGCTTCCTCCACGGCCACGCTGCCGGTGACGCTGCGCGTGGCCGAGGAAAACCTGAAGCTGCCGCGCAAGGTCTCGCGCTTCGTGCTGACCGTCGGTGCCTCGGCCAACCACCACGGCACCGCGCTGTTCGAAGGCATCACCGTGCTGTTCCTGGCGCAGGTCTACGGCCTGCACATGCCGATCGACCAGCAGGTGCTGGTGCTGGCGCTGTGCATCCTCGGCGGCATCGGCACCGCGGGCATCCCGTCGGGCTCGCTGCCGGTGATCGCGATGATCTGCACCATCGTGCACATCCCGCCGCAGGGCATCGGCATCATCATCGGCGTGAACACCTTCCTCGACATGTGCCGCACGTCGCTGAACGTGACTGGCGATCTCGCGACCGCGGTCGTGGTCTCGCACCGCAGCGGCGAGCGCGACGCGCCCGGCGGCACGCTGCCGGACGATCTCGACGAGATCGTGCGCTGAATCGTGCGCTGAGCCCCGTCGCCGCCGGATCCGCGACGGCTTCGCTTGTGGCCGTCGCCGTGCGGCTGGCAGAATCGCCGCGAGTCGCCCGCACCGGGCGTCACGCAGACAAGGAGAACGCAAGATGCGCATGATGTTCGCGACGCCGGCGCTGCTGGCCGTCACGCTGCTGGCCGCCGCGGGGACGGCGATGGCCGGCGACCCGCCGTGCAAGACCAACTTCAAGGAAGAGGGCCGCTTCATCACCGGTCGCCGCTTCAGCAGCTTCGACACGGTGACCGGCGTGAGCGTGTCGACCGCGTTCAAGCGCATCTACGCCGAAGGCACCAAGTCGGGCCTGCGCGTCGCCTCCAGCGACGAGAAGGCGGGCGTGATCTCGTTCGAGCAGCCGAACGCCGGCTCCACGCTGGGTGGCACCTCGGCCGACCTGCCGTGGAACGTCGTCATCGAGTCCGCGGGCAAGAAGGACGTGAAGATCACCGTCACCAAGACCACGCCGGGCGGTTATTCGACCAGCACCAAGTTCCAGATCGAATCGATCTGCGCGGTGATCGACGCGGCGCGCAATCCCTGAGTCGTCGCCGTCGTTCCGCACCATGACGAAGCCCCGGTCGCCGCAGCGGCCGGGGTTTCGCGTTTCCGGGCCTGCATCCGACGGCGATGCGCCGGTCAGAACGTCTTCGCGTAGCCGACCATCACGCCGCTGCCGTCGGGCGTGAAGCCGAGGAAGATCGGCCGCTTGTGGTGGTGCGCGTACACGCCGAAGGCGATGCCCACCGCCGCGCCGGCCAGCACGTCGCTCTGCCAGTGGCCGTGGGTCTTCACCCGCGCCACCGCGTCGTAGGCCGGCAGCAGCGCCAGCGCGTAGACCGCGGGGTGGTCCTGGCGGTATTCGAGGATGAAGGGCGTCACCACCGACGCCATCTCCGCCACTTCGCCGCTGGGGAAGCTCTGCGCGCCGCCGCCTTGGAAGAAATCGTTCGGGTCGTCGCTCTGGCTGGGGCGACTGCGCGAGAAGGCGCGCTTCAGCACCAGGCTGGTGCCGGCGCTGAGCATCATCGCGTCGAAGGACTGGTCGAAGGTGCGGCCCAGGCGGGTGTCGCTGTCGGCGAAGACCGCGCCGCCGACGGTGGTCAGGGCCACGCCCGCGGCGAGGCCCTTCTGGACGTTGCGGTTCCAGATCCCGCGGTCGTCGTAGGCCACGGGGTGGTCGATGCCGAGCGGGCCGCCGGCGAGGGCGCTGCCGGCCGGCAGGCCTCCGGCCAGGAGTCCGATCAGCAGCAGGCTGCAGGGGCCGGCCCGCCGCGCCGGAGGGAACGCGTTCATGGGCTTCTCCGGGACCGGGAGGCCCCACCCTCCGCCCGTCGGATTAGGACTGCATGAAGGCCGGCCGCGGCCGGGCCGGGCAGGCGTCCGGGACAAAGCGGCGGACGGATGGGACAATGGGCGGCCCGCAGTCCGCCGGGCGCCGCCGACCTTCCCCGCCCCATGACGACGCCCAGCCGCCGCACGCTCGCCAACGCCCTCCGTTTCCTCGCCATCGACGCCGTCCAGGCCGCCAACTCCGGCCATCCGGGCATGCCCATGGGCATGGCCGACATCGCCGAAGTGCTGTGGAACGACTACCTCAAGCACAACCCGGCCAACCCGGGCTGGGCCGACCGCGACCGCTTCGTGCTGTCGAACGGCCATGGCTCGATGCTGCAGTACGGCCTGCTGCACCTCGCCGGCTACGACCTGTCGATCGACGAGCTGAAGCGCTTCCGCCAGCTCGGCTCGAAGACTCCCGGCCACCCCGAGAACTTCGTCACCGGCGGCATCGAGACCACCACCGGCCCGCTGGGGCAGGGCGTCGCCAACGCGGTCGGTTTCGCGCTGGCCGAGAAGCTGCTGGCGCAGCGCTTCAACCGCGACGGCCACGCCGTCGTCGACCACCGCACCTGGGTGTTCCTGGGCGACGGCTGCCTGATGGAAGGCATCTCGCACGAGGCCTGCTCGCTGGCCGGCACGTGGAAGCTCAACAAGCTGGTCGCGTTCTGGGACGACAACAGCATCTCGATCGACGGCCAAGTGCAGGGCTGGTTCACCGACGACACGCCGGCGCGCTTCGAGGCCTACGGTTGGCAGGTGATCCGCGGCGTGAACGGCCACGATCCCGACGAGATCCGCACCGCGATCGACACCGCGCTGAAGTCCGAGGACCGCCCGGTGCTGATCTGCTGCCGCACCACGATCGGTTTTGGCTCGCCCGCGAAGGCCGGCAAGGAGTCCTCGCACGGCGCGCCGCTGGGCAAGGACGAAGTCGCCGCCACGCGCGCCGCGCTGGGCTGGGAACACGGCCCGTTCGAGGTCCCCGCCGACGTCGCCGCCGCGTGGGATGCGCGCAGCAAGGGCCACGCCGCGGAAACGCGCTGGACCCACGTGTGGGAATCGTATGCGGCGCAGTATCCGGACCTCGCCGCCGAGTTCGAGCGCCGCCTGCGCGGCGACCTGCCGGCGGACTTCGCCGCGCACGCCGACGGCTACATCGCGAAGCTGCAGGCCGAAGGCCCGGTGGTCGCCTCGCGCAAGGCCTCGCAGATGGCGATCGAGACGTTCGCGCCGCAGCTGCCGGAACTGGTCGGCGGCTCCGCCGACCTCGCGCATTCCAACCTCACCCTGTGGAAGGGCAGCAAGAGCGTCGCGGGCACCGATCCCGACGCCAACTACGTCTACTACGGCGTGCGCGAGTTCGCGATGACCGCGATCTCGAACGGCCTGTCGCTGCATGGTGGCTTCGTGCCGTACGACGCGACCTTCCTGGTGTTCAGCGACTACGCGCGCAACGCCGTGCGCATGAGCGCGCTGATGGGCGCGCGCGCGATCCACGTCTACACGCACGATTCGATCGGCCTCGGCGAAGACGGCCCGACCCACCAGCCGGTCGAGCATCTCGCCTCGCTGCGCTACATCCCCGACAACGACGTGTGGCGCCCGTGCGACGCGGTGGAATCGGCGGTGGCGTGGCGCGCGGCGATCGAACGCCGCGACGGCCCGAGCTGCCTCGTGTTCTCGCGCCAGAACCTGCCGCACCAGGCGCGCGATGCCGCGCAGGTCGCGGCGATTGCGCGTGGCGGCTACGTGCTGAAGGACAGCGTCGGCGCGCCGACGCTGATCCTGATCGCCACCGGCTCGGAAGTCGGCCTCGCGATGCAGGCCGCCGCGCAGCTCGGCGACGGCGTGCGCGTGGTGTCGATGCCCTCGACCGACGTGTTCGACCGCCAGGACGCCGCGTACCGCGAGTCCGTGCTGCCGAAGGCCTGCCGCAAGCGCGTCGCGATCGAAGCGGCGACCCGCGATTTCTGGCGCAAGTACGTCGGCCTCGACGGCGCGGTGATCGGCATGGACGGCTACGGCGCCTCGGCCCCGGCCGAGCAGCTGTATCCGCATTTCGGCATCACCGTCGACGCGGTGGTCGCGGCGGCGAACGGGCTGGATTGATCCGCCGACCCGCCGGCATGGCGATGCACGCACCTCGTGTCGTGCACGCCCCGCGTCGCGTCGCCCGTGCGCTGGCGACGCTGGTGCTGGCGACGCTGCCGGGGACGGGCGCCGCCGCGTCGGCCGCGCCCCGTTGCGATGCGCTCGAACACGCCAGCCACCGGCCGTTGCCGGCGCCCGCGGTGTGTGCGGCGCGCTTCGGCGCGGCGCCGGCCGACGACACCGCCGCCGCGCGGCGGACGACGACCGATGCCCTGCTGAAGGCCGCCAAGGCGGCCGACGCGGCCGGTCGTTTCGACGAAGCCGAGGCCGTCCTCGACTGCCTCGATGCGCAGCCCGGCCTCGACGCGCTCGCCCGCGAGGAACTGCTGCGCCAGCGCGGCGTGCTGGACTACCACCGCGAGCGCATCCCGCAGGCGCTGTCGCGCTTCGAATGCGGCCTGCAGCGCTCGACCGCGCGCGAGGACCGCGCCGCCATCGCCCGCGACCTCAAGAACGTGGGCAGCGCACTGCGCCGCCTCGGCGATTACCGCGGCGCGCTGGCGGCGCTGACCCGCAGCCTGGAGATGCAGCGCGCGGCCGGCGGCGAGGTGCAGCCCGCGGTGCTCAACAACCTCGGCGACGTCTACCGCGCGATCGGCGAGCGCGACAAGGCGGAAGGCTATTACCGCGAGACGCTGGCGCTGATGGAAAAGCGCGGCGATCCGAAGGGCGCCGCGCACGTGCGCGAGACGCTGGCGGAACTCGCGCTGGACCACGACGATGCGCGCACCGCGCGACCGCTGCTGGAAGCCGCGCTGCGCGCGTACCGCGCGGCCGATGCGCGCACGTACATGCTGCGCACCTACGCGGGCCTGATCCGCACCGCGCTGCTGGAAGGCGACACCGCCGCCGCGCAGCGCTTCGCCGCGGACGCGCTCGCGGTGGCCGATGCGCAGCGCCTGCCGCTGCCGGCGGACCTGCAGCGCGAGGCCGCGCGCGTCGATCGCGCGCTGGGACGGCCCGCGGAGGCCGAAACGCGGCTGCGGCAGGCGCTGGCGGCGCTGCCCGAGGACGACGCCGACCGCGCCTCGCTGCTGGAGGCACTGGCCGAAGCCGAGGATGCGCAGGGCCGGCATGCGGCCGCGTTCGCCACGCTGCGCGAGGCGCATGCGCAGGCCGAACGCCTGTCGCAGGCGCGGCACGACCGCCAGCTGGACTGGCTGCGCACGCACTTCGAGACCGCCGAGCGCGATCGCACCATCGCCGCGCTGGCGACCGAGAACCGCCTGCGGCGCGCCGAGCTGCGCCAGCGCACGCTGCTGCTGTGGCTGACGGTGGCGGTGGCGGCGAGCGTCGCGCTGCTGGCCTGGACCGGGCTGCAGCGGCGACGGCAGCGCGAGCGCCTGCTGGCGGCGACCCGGCAGGTGCGGCACGAGGCCGAACTGGCGCGCTACCGGCGCGAGGCCGAGGCGCTGGCCGAGGACCGCAGCCTGCTGCAGGGGCTGCTGGACAGCCGCAGCGACGCCGTCTGCCTGCTCGATGCCGACGGTCACCTGCTGGCGGCGAACCGCGCGGCCTGCGCGCTGCTCGGCGTCGACGCGGCGCATCCGGCCGGACCGGCGCTGGCGGACCGGCTGGCCGCGGACGATCGTGCCGCCCTGGCCGCGGCGCTGGAACGCATGGAGGACGCCGTCGCGCAGACGCTGTCCGTCACCGCGGCCGACGGCCGGCGGTGGCAGGCGCAGCTGTCGCCGTGGGAACGCGGCGACGGCCTGGTCGTGCTGGCGCTGGCGCCGCGGGACGCGGCGGATGACGCGCCCGACGTGCCGGCGGCGACGGACACCGCGCCCGCGCCGGAGGCCGGCGAGCCACCGCCTGCCGACGGCGGGTCGGAAGACCTCCTCGGCGACTTCCGCCGGGCGCTGGTCGAGCTGATGCTGGCCGCGGTCGACACCTGGGAACGCAGCACCGGCACGTCGCGGCTGGAACTGGCGGAGAAGAGCCGCCTCTGGCGCGTCACCATCGACGACGGCCGCCTGCGCACGCGGGCGATGGAGCGCTACCTCTCGCTGTCGAAACTGCCGCGCAATCCGCGCTGGCGCGACGTGCTGCGCACCGCCTACCACGTGCTGGGGCAGTGCGCGCTGGAACCCGAAGCCCGCGCCGCGCTCCAGGCCCGGGTCGACGCGGTGCTGGCCTACACCCGCCGCGACGCGCTGGTCTGAGGCGCCACTGCCGGCGCCCGCGTCACGAACTCGGGTCGTTCGACACCGGCTTCGCCGGCGGGGTGCAGACCACGCAGACCCCGTGGAGGCCGGACTTGAAGCGATAGTCGCGGTGGTGGTCGCTGATGCCGTCGCCGTTCGCATCCTCGTCGTGGTTGAACGCATCCGGGGACACGACGTGCGGCACCGCGACCAGGCCGCTGCCGCTGCGGACCTGCTGGCCGATGCAGGACTCGGTGGCCGCCTGGTTGGCCCAGAACCACTCGTCGACGATGCCGCAGGACTTGGGCGTGTTGCAGGTGCTGCCCAGCACCATGTCGTCGTCGGCGTGCTCGGCGCGATAGGCGATGAGGGCCGACGTCGACAGATCGAAGGACGCCACCACCTGCTGCTGGTAACCCGCGGGGCACCAGTTGGCCGGCCGGGTGTCGTGGGCGAACGCCGGCGCGACGGCCAGCAGGCAGAGGCTGAGGGGCAGGGCGACGGTGGTCCGCATGGGCATGACTTCGGAAGACGGAGCAGTCGACAGTCTAGGGACGGATGCCCTGCCGCGGCCATCGTGCATGCGGGAAGAAAACGGGCGAAAGCGCGCGCAAGCCATTGAACGGCCGTGCTGCGTCGCCGCATCCGCGACATCCGGGGAGGCCGGCGCGCGTCGTGGCGGCCGTCCCGATGCCCGGGCGCGGCGCCGTTTCGTCCCGGATCGTCCCGGCGTGTCCCGGTTTCGTACTGGCCGCCCGCGGGGGCGCTGCCTAGCGTGATCGCACCCCGTCGTCCGGCGGGGACGAGCCTCGCCATCCGGAGATTGACCCGCATGAAACTGATCCCGACCCTGTCCCTCGGTGCGCTGCTGGCGCTGTCCGTCATGGGCCATGCCCGCGCCGCGGCGGTGCCGACGGGCACGTTCGTCTACTACGGCAGCGCCGAGTTCGCCGGCAGCTCGGCGGGGTTGACCGTCGGTCCCTACGCGAACGCCGCCGAATGTCAGGCCGCCCTGAACGCCGCGATCGACAACGCCGTGAACAACCAGGGCTACCAGATCGAGAGCGTCTCGCCGTGCATCGGCCATTGGGCCTTCAGCGGCGGCGGCGTGCCGGAGATGGAAGCCGCGCCGTACACGCTCGCCGTGCTGGCGGACTCGCCCGGGGAATCCGGCGGCATCGCCCACGTCCTGCTGGACGAAGTGGCCGCGGCGCGCAAGACGTTCGGCATCGACCAGTACGAGGCCACGCTGCAAGCCATCGCCCGCGCGGCCATCACCGATCCGCTGCGCAAGAAGGACCAGAAGGACCGCTGATCCGCCCCGTCCGCACGGACGCGGTGTCCCGCGATGCCGCCCGCCCTCCCGTCCGGGCGGCCTCCGTTCCATCGATCCCCATCCGTCCCGTCCATTCCGGAGTCTCCATGAAGTCCCTGCTGTCCACCTTCGTCCTCGCCCTGCTCATCGCCGCCGCCTCCTCGCCCGCGTCCGCTGCCCAGATCGGCGGCATCGGCCCCGTCGGCCCGACGCCCTACGTGCCCGGCGTGTGGCGCGCGAAGGTCCGCTACGTCAATCCGGTCAAGCACCCCAACGGCACCGTGTCGACCTTCAGCTACATCGACATCACCGCCGACACGCAGGCGTACTGCGAAGGCCAGCTCGCCAGCCTGACCAACTCGCCCGGCGTCTCGGTCGTGACCTTCTGCTGGTTCGACGCCGCCTACGACTGATCCGCGCCGTCCTGCACGACGACCGGCCGCGACTGCGCGGCCGGTCGTGTCCTCGACCGAACGTCGAACACGCGTCCGCTTCCTTCCGAACGGCCCGCTTCCGCGCGCCGTCTTTCCAACCTCACCGCCAAACGCAGGTTCACCCCATGCGCCACTTCACCCGATTCGCCGCCGTCGCGTTCGCGCTCGGCGTGCTGTCCGCCTCTTCCTCCGCGCTCGCCGCCGATTGGACCGCCGTCCTGTCGGTCGACGACGGCAGCGGACTTCAGGTCGTCCGCATCGTCGCCGCCACGGAAGACGAGTGCTACGCCCAACTGTCGCCGTATCGCGGCGCCGAGGTGATCGAAGCCTGCCAGCCGACGGCCTCCGCCATCACCGATCCGAATGACGCCAACCCGTCCACCGGGCGAAGCCGGCACAAACGGCCTTCGCCCGTAAGCGGCAGCGGCTCCGGCAACGGCGGCGACACCGGCTCCGGCAGCAGTGGCGACACCGGCTCCGGCAGCAGTGGCGGTGGTGCCGGTGGCGGGAGTGGCGGCGGCTGGTGAGCCGCGCCGGGTCGGACAGGCATCGGAGGCACTTCGTCCGGACGTCGCTGCGCCGCAGCGGGCGTCCGGGCCGTTCCTGCGCCTTGCGCGCAGCCACCCGTCGGCGACCGTCCCGGTCGCCTCCACAAGGAGTTCCACCATGCCCCATGGCATCGCACGGTCCGTCCTCTCCGCCGCACTGCTGGCCGCCACGCTCGCGGCCCCGGTCGCGTTCCCTGTCATCGCCACCGCGGCCTCGGTCGGCAGCGGCGGCATCCAGATCGTCCCGCCGGTCGGTCGCGGCACCTGGGAAGGCCGCATCCGCATCGTCCACCACTACTACGACCTCCTGCCGGACTACACCACCTACCAGTCCGCCGGCGGCAGCACGCAGGCGGCGTGCAACACCGCCCTGAGCGCGGCCCTGAGCGCGGCGATCGCCGCCGAACCCACCGCGCAGGTCGACTACGACCTCTACTGCACCTGGCATCCCTGATGCCATCGATGCGGCACTGCGCCAGCGCCAGGTGCGCTGGCGCATCCCGGCTGCGTCGCCGGTGATAGATTGACCCCGGGCCGGTGCGGGGCACCGGCAGGGGAGAGGGGCGTTGCGAGGGACACGCACGCGGACGCGATGGAGCTGCCTGCTGCCGGCGACCGCGCTGGCCTGCGTCGTGGCCACCGCCGATGCCGCGTCGATCCCCGCCTGCGCCGCGATCGACGTACACACGCTGCCCGCGCCGGCGACCTGCGAACGCCTGTTCGCGTCGGCCGACGTGCAGGCGCTGTACGCGCAAGCCGACGAACGGATCAAGCAAGGCAACCTCGAAACGGCGAAGGCGGCGCTGGGCTGCGCCGCGGCGCGGCTTGTGTCCGGCCACGATGCCGCGGCGCGCTACGACTGGGTGCGGCGCCTCGGCGTGCTCGCGTATCGCGACGAGAAAGTCGACATCGCGCTCGGGCACTTCGAATGCGCGCTGTCGATCGCGCAAGCCCGCCACGATCGCGCCGCCATCGCGAAGCAGCTCAAGAACGTCGGCGGCGCGCTGCGCCGGATGGGGGACTACGACGGCGCCCTGCGCACGCTGCAGCGCGGGCTGGACATGCAGCGTGCCGATGGCGATCCCGATGTCGGCGGTGCGCTGGCCAACCTCGCCGAGTTGTACCGCGAGACCGACCATCCGGCGCAGGCCGCGGACTACTACCGGCAGGCACTGGCCGCATTCCGTCGCCGCGGCAACCAGGACGAGGCCGCGCACATGCTGCACGGGCTGGGCAGGCTGGCGCTGGACGGCCACGACACGAAGACCGCGACCGCCGACCTCGAAGCTGCGCGCGACGCCTTTCACGAGCTCGGCAACGTCCCCTATCAGCTGCGGATCCACGCCGATCTGGCGCTGGCGGCCGTCGAAGAACGCGAGTTCGAGCGCGCGCGCCGATACGCCGCCGCCGGACTGTCGCTGGCCGATGAGCACCATCTGCCGCTTCCGCCCGAACTGCAACGCGCGGCGGCGCGCGTCGACCGGGAGAGTGGCCTGATCGCAGCGGCGGAGGCGCGCCTGCGCAAAGCGCTCAAGTCACCGCCGATCAGCGCGCTCGATGCCGCCAAGCTCGAGGACGAACTGGCGATCACGCTGGAGAAGGCGGGGCGCGATGCGGAGGCCCTCGTCATGCTGCGCAAGGCGCGCGACGACGAGCGCAAACAACGCGATGCCGAGAGCGATCGCCAGTTCGGCTGGCTGCGCGCGCGTTTCGAGGTGTCCGAGCGCGAGCGCGTGATTTCCGAGCGCGGACGCACCATCGCCCAACTGCGCCAGCGCACGCTGGTGCTGTGGCTCATCGCGGTGTCCGCGCTGGCCGCGCTGTTCGCGGTGTCGATCGTGTTCCTGCGTCGCCAGCAGCGCGCGCGTCTGGTCGAAGCCGCGAACCGCGCGCGCTACGAGGAAATGCTGGCGCGCTACCGGCGCGAGGCCGATGCGCTCGGCAACGATCGCGACCTGCTGCAGGGCCTGCTGGACAGTCGCGGCGATGCGCTGTGCCTGCTCGACGCCGACGGCACGGTGCTCGCGGCCAACCGCGCGGCCTGCCCGCTGCTGGGCGCTGCACGCGATGGCCTGACCGGGCAGCCCTTGTCCGACCGGCTGTCCGCCGAAGACGCCGCGGCGCTGGCGACGGCGCTGGAACGCATGGAAGACAGCGCCTCGCAGACGCTGGCCTTTGCCGCGGGCGATGCGCGCCCTGCGCTGCATGTCGAACTGACGCCGTGGGAACAGGGCGACGGTCTCGTGGTGATGCGGCTGTCGACGCCCGCGGAAGCATCCGCGGCGGAGGCCGGCACGATGCCGTCGCCCGTGGCGGCGGACGCCGAACCGGTCCTCGACGAAGACGCGGCGCGTGCCGCCTTCCGGCTCGCGCTGGTCGAGCTGATGCTGGCGGTGGTCGAAGCCTGGGAACGCAGCACCGGCCGGAACCGCATCGAACTGGCCGAACGCAGCCGCATCTGGCGCATCAACATCGACGACGGCCGCCTGCGTGCGCGGGCGATGGAACGCTACCTCAGCCTGTCGCGCCTGCCGCAGAACCCGCGCTGGCGCGACGTCCTGCGGCTGGCCTACTACGTGCTGGGCGAATGCCGCCTCGAAGCCGCCGAGCGCGACGACCTGCAGCGCCGGGTGGACGGCGTGCTCGCGTACACCCGGCGCAGTGCATTGGTGTGATCGCGCGGCGCGATCACGGACCGGTCGCGGGCTGGACGGTGCGCACGGCGTCGCGGCGCGCTGCCGCCGGCTCAACCGACTTCAGTCTCGGCGGCGGCACGCAGACGTAGCAGGTGCCTTCCAGCCCCTGCGCGTAGCTGGCGTACTGCGCGTGATGGTCGACGGCGTTGAACGAGGTCGGGGACGTCACCTGGAAGTACGCCTGTCCGTTCCCCTTGTCCGCGGCGTTGCAATACGAATAGGCGTCGACGGCGGCGTACAGCCAGAAGTCGACCACGCCGCACGTGGCATCGCCGCCGAGATCGCGCGGCGGGCCGATGGTGGCGTGGGTCGCGCCGACCGAGAGCCGGGCCGAGGACGTCGGCACGTGCGCTGCCTGCTGCCTGGCGGGCAGGAGCGCAGCGATCGCCTCGCCCAGCGTCGCGCGCCGCACCGGGCCGCGACGCGCGTTGACGGCATGCGGCTGCGGATGTTCCGTCTCGAAGGTCTTCAGATCTTCCGGACTGAACTGGAAGTGGGCGATGGTGATCCGCCGGGCGCCGGGCGTCTTGCAGGCCGCCGGCGCGACCGGCGGATCTGCCAGCGCCGGGAAGACGATCGACAGGCCCAGCGCCAACGGCAGCAGCAGTCGGAACACGGTGTTCATGGCAGTCACTCCTTGTGGTCGGGTCGGGCCAGTCTCGGGAAGACGATCGTCGCCCGCCAGCGGAACGCCGGGCAGAAGCCGGGAACAAAACCGGCAACCTCTTGATTCGTATCGATGCGGGTCATGGCGACGGCGATTTGTTCCCGGCCTCGTCCTTACCCCGCGGCGGGCCGCTGCCTACGGTGATCCGACCGGATCGCACCGCATCCTGCCTCCCGCACGACGGTGCTCCGGCCCACCCATGCGCCGCGTCCGCGGCCTTGCCAGGAGCTTCGCCATGTCGTCGTCTTCCCCGCTGTTCCCCGCTGTCTTCCCCCGTCGCGCCGTCCTCGCCGCCGCGCTCGCCATCGTTGCCGGCCTGTCGTCCACCGCCGCGCTGCCGGCCCGCGCGCAGGATCGCGTGGTCGGCCCACCGCGCGGCGAGCTGCCCATCGCCGCGGTCGTCGGGCGGATGCCGACGCTGGGCTGCTGCCATTGCCTCGGCGGCGAGAACAAGCTCGACCTGAGCACCGTCGCCGGCGTCCCGTGGCGGGTCAACGGCCAGCCCGCCGTGCCGGTGTCGCCGGTGAACGCGGCCTGGAGCACCAACACCCATGGCGCCAAGTGGGTCTCGCTGAATGCGGCGGGCAGCGGCGGCAACGGCACCACGTACCACTACACGCTGCAGTTCCGGGTCGAGAAATGCACGATCCCGCAGTCGATCGTGCTGAAAGGCTTCGCGGCGGCCGGCGACAACTACGAGAAGGTGTACCTGACCGGCCCGGTCGGCGGCGGCCCGGTGGCGTGCACCGCCGCTGGCGGCTACTGCTTCACCGCCGCCAACCAGTTGAACAACTTCGCCGCCTGGCCGGTGACGCTGCCCGGCGTGTACACGCTGAACGTCGACGTCACCAACATCAGCGGCCCCACCGGCATGTTCCTCAACGCCGTGCTCGAAGGCCGCTGCACGAAGGAACCGGTCAAGCCGGAGAAGGGCGAACAGGCCCCCTGAATCCCCCGCGCATCCGCGTGTCCGGCTTCGCACGCCGCCGGGCACGCATGCCGCACGGGGGCGGGGCCTGGTTCCGTTCCGCTGCGCTCCCGTCGGTGTCCCGGCGTGTCCCCGCCCGTCCCGAGGCGGGCGTCCTCTCTCGAAAAAAAGGAATCGCGATGAACATGAAATCCACGCTGGCGCTCGGCCTGATGGCCGCCGCGGCTGTCCTGTCCGGCCGCGCCGATGCGGTCCCGGTCCCCAACGGTGGCGGCGCCGGCTACCACGCCCAGGTGTTCTACACCGATGGCCGTGCCGCCGGGATCTATCCGCGGCCGACCTGGAACGAATGCAACCAGCAGTTGAACGCGACGATCCAGTACGACACGACCCAGCGCGGCTACATCGTGGTGAAGGTGGTGCCCTGCCACTACACCGGCGGGCCGCTGAGTGGCCAGGACGCCTACGACCATCGGCAGGATTACGCCCTGCCGATCCGGGCCGCAACGCCGCGCGACTCGGCAGTATTGTCCTCGAAGGTGCTGGAACAGATCCGCCAACTGCGCAAGACCTACCGGGTCGATGCCTACGAGGAAGGCTTGCGGGCGATCCTCGATCCGGCGGCGAAGTAACGCCGCCGGATCGCGTCAAGCGCTGCGCCGCAGCCCCAGCAGCACCAGCTTCGCGGACACCTTGTCCGCGAAGCCGGCCGGCGCGTCGTAGCCCATCCGCGCCAGCGCTTCGCGTTCGTCGTCGTTCGTGGCGGCACCGGCCGTCAGCGCCTGCGCGATCGTCATCAGCTTCGCGCCACTCGTCGCGGTGTGCGCCTTCAGCCACAGCAGCGCCTTCGCCAGGCGCTGTTCGACCGGCGTGAAATCGCTGCCCAGCGGATAGTCGGGCAGGGTGCCGTCGGCGCGGAACGGTGCCAGCGCCGCGGCCAGGCGTTCGGGCGTGTTGTGGCCCGACAGGCGCAGGCGCAGCAGCCCGTCGCCGAGCTTGCCGGCCGCGTTCGCGCGCGACAGCAGCGCGTGCTGGAAGCGGCTGTCGGCCACCGCCGCCATCGCCGCGATGCAGTCCTCGTCGCAGGCACCGCGCAGGTCGGCGATGCCGTACTCGGTGACGTACACGTCGCGCAGGTGGCGCGGGATCGTGGTGTGGCCATAGTTCGACACCACGCTGGAGATCGCCGGCTGGCCCGGCTCCTCGCGCACCGCGCGCAGCATCAGCACCGAGCGCGCGTCGTGCAGCGCGTGCGCCATCGCCACGAAGTTGTACTGCCCGCCCACGCCGGACACCACGCGGCCGTCTTCCAATCCATCCGAGACCGCGGCGCCCAGCACCGTCGCCATCATGCAGGTGTTGAAGAAGCGCGCCTCACGGCGCTGCACGCGCTCCAGCGATTCGCGACCGCCGTAAAGCTCGTTGACTTCGCCGACGCGGCGCATGCCGATGCCGCTGCGCGCGTCGTCGTCGAGCGTGCGCAGCCAGTCGTAGAATTCGTGCGAACCGAGATAGAACGCGCCGTGCAGGAACTCGCCCTCGCGCGCGACGCGCGCATGGTCGGCGTCGCTGGCGCTGCCGTCGGCGATGCGCCGCATCAGCGCTTCGTCGTCGACCACGCGACGCCGCAGCACGCCGGCCTGCACCAGCGCGCGGAAGCCTTCGTTGATCATTTCGCTGCAGCCGTACAGGCCGATCTCGAACGGCCCGAGTCCGCCGCTGGCGATCACCGCCGGATGGCGTTCGATCTCCGGATCCAGCGCGTGCAGCACGCGCCGGTACGCGGCGTTGTCCGTGTGGCGCAGCACCAGCGCGTGGCACAGCGCGTCGGCGAGCGCGCCGATGCCGATCTGCAGCGTGCCGCCGTCGCGCACCAGCGCGCTGGCGTAGAAGCCGATCGCGAATTCGGCGTCGGCCACCGGTTGGCGCGGCAGCGCGAACAGCTTCGGATGCGGCCCCGGCGGCGTCACCACCACGTCGAAGAAATCCGCGTCCACCGCGGCGCCGCTCTCGATCCACGGCAGTTCCGGATCGACCTCGGCGATCAGCAGCGGCCGCGGCGCGCCGCGCAGCGCGATGGCGTCGAGCAGGTCGAAGGTGAGGTCGGTGTTCGACGACAGCGACAGCCGCGTGCCGTCGGCGTTCGCGGCCACCTTCTGCACCACGCAGTTCACGCCGCGCTCGGCGACGGTGCGCGCGACGTGGGTGTAGTTGAGGCTGGCGTAGCGGCGCTGCGCGTGGCGCGAGCGCAGCAGCGCGCCGGACTGCATGTAGAACTCCTCGATCTCCACGTGCGCCGGCAGTGCGTCGCGCTTCTCCGCCTGCACGTAGGCCAGGCGCGGGAAGTCGTCGCCGAAGTGGCGCGACAGGAACGGATCGAGGAAGCGTCGCTGCAGGTCGCTGGTCGCCGTCGGCGTGTCCAGCGACAGCGCGGTGTAGAGGTGGAACGGCCGCGACGGTTCGCGCTCGATCCGGGCGTAGAGCGCGTTGAGCAGCCGGTGCGGTTTGCCGATGCCCAGCGGTGCGGCGACGTGCAGCGGGCCGTCGAGGGTGGCGAGGATGGTCTCGACCGCGTCGTCGAGACGTGTGAGGCGGTGCGGGCGTGTCGGTTCGGTCATGCGCGCATGATCGCGGAGTTTGGCCGCTGGCGTCTTGCCCCGACGCAATTCGGCGGCGCGTCCGGGGCGGGCAGGGCGGGGCGGGCAGGGCGGGGCGGGATGGCCCGGCATCGGCGAGGCGCAGTCGAAGGCATCTCGCATCGGCCTCATCCGTATCGATCCCGTCTCATCGACCCCATCCCCACCCAAACCCTCCCCTTGAAGGGGAGGGCTTCAAGGCGCCGCGCCTGTCTCCCTCTCCTTGAAGGGGAGGGCTTCAAAGCAACGCGTTCTTGCCCCTTGGCCCGTTCGCCCGTTCGCGCTGCAAGGCGCCGCGCCTGTCTCCCTTGCCTTGAAGGGGAGGCCTCAAAGCGCCGCGTTTTTCTCCCTCCCCTTCAAGGGGAGGGCCGGGGTGGGGATGGGGTCGGTCCCCCCGCAGGGCCGCGGTTCGTAGCCGGGCCATCGGGCACTTGACACGATTGTTTACGGGTGTAATCTCAAATCCGATTACGGACGTAAACGAGTGCGCGCGACATGCAGATCAGCGAAGCGGAATCCGTGGTGATGGACGTCCTCTGGCAGCGCAGCCCGCTGGCCGCGGAAGAGGTGGTGGCCGCGCTGGCGTCGCGCCAGGACTGGCAGGAGGCGACGGTGAAGACGCTGCTCAACCGCCTGCTCAACAAGGGCGCGATCGCCGCCGACAAGGACGGCCGCCGCTACCTCTACCGCCCGCTGCTGCGGCGCGAGGACTGGGTGCTGGACGAAAGCGAGAGCCTGCTGGCGCGGCTGTTCGACGGCCGCGTCGCGCCGCTGGTGGCGCACTTCAGCCGGCATCGCAAACTGAGTGCGGACGACGTGGCCGAACTGCGCCGGCTGGTGGCCGCGCTCGATGCGCACGATGACGCGATGGAGTCGGACTCCAACCCGGAGGCGCGCGATGGACATCCCTGAGCTGGGCGCGCCCGATCTGCTGGCGCTGTTGTGGCGCATGTCGCTGGTCGCGACCCTCGCGCTGGCCGTGCTGCTGGTGCTGCCGCGCTGGCTGCGCACGCGCTTCGGTGCCGACGTTGGCTACGCCGCGTGGTGGCTGCTGCCGGTGTCGCTGGTCGCGCTGGCGTTGCCTGCGCGCACGGTGCTGCCGACGCTGCCGACGACGCCCGCGCCCGCATTGCACACGCTCGTGCAGCCGGTACTGGCGGCGCCCGCGCAGGCCGCGGATCACTCGGCGTGGTGGCTGCTCGCCTGGCTGGCCGGTGCGCTGCTGACGGCGATGTGGCTGTGGCGCGCGCAGCGCCGGTTCGAGCGCGGCCTTGGTGCGCTCGCCCCCGATGACGACGGCCTGTGGCGCGCGCAGGCGAGCGCGGGCCTGCCGGCGCTGGTCGGCGCGCTGCGTCCGCGCATCGTGCTGCCCGAGGATTTCGAGCATCGCTACGACGCGCGCGAACGCGGGCTGATGCTCGCGCACGAACGCCTGCATCGCCGTCGCGGCGACCATCTCGCGAACCTCGCCGCCGCGGTGTTCCGCTGCCTGTTCTGGTTCCACCCGCTGCTGCCGCTGGCCGCGGCCCGCTTCCGCCACGACCAGGAGCTGGCCTGCGACCGGGCCGTGGTCGCGGCCCATCCCGATTCGCGACGCGCGTACGGCGAAGCGATGCTCAAGACCCTCATGGCCGACCGGCAGGCGCCGCTGGGCTGTCACTGGGGCGTCTCACATCCCCTGAAGGAGAGAGTCATGCATCTCGTCACTCCCCCGCCGCGCCCCCGGGTCCGGCGATTCGGCGCCGCGCTGGTCGCGACGCTGCTGTTCGGCGCCGGCTTCGCGGTGTGGTCGGCGCAACCCGCGCGATCCGCGTCCGCCATCACCGGCCAAGGCCGCGACTACCACATCGCCCTTGATCTCAAGTCCGACGGCCAGCCGCCCGCGCACTTCGAGGCCGGCGGCCGCTATGGTTCGAAGTTCGACCTGAAGTACCAGGACGGCCGCGGCAGCCACATCGGCGTCGACGGCACCGTGCGCCAGGCCGGCAAGGACCGGTTCGATGTCGCGCTCGTGCTGACCCGCAACGACGTCGTGGTCAGCCGGCCGCGGCTGATCGTCGCCCGCGACACGCCGGGCGTGGTCAAAGTTGGCGAGCAGAAGGCCGACGGCCATTTCGACGGCATCGAACTGGCGATGCGCGTCGACGACACCCCACTGCCGCCGGCTCCGCCCGCGCCCCCGGCGCCGCCTTCGCCGCCTGCACCTCCGCCGCCGCCCGCTTTGGCGGCACCGGTGCCCCCGCCTGTCCCACCCGCGCCAGCGACGGCGTCGGCTCCTGCGCCACGTGCGCCATCCGCCTTGTCCTCTCAGACGATTCCGATGCCGCGTCTGATGGAGTTGAGGCAGATCGTTGAAGGCGTCAAGCCGGTTCAGGACGAATGCTGATCGACCCGCGTCGTCCGGCATGCCGGACGACGCGAGTTGCCGGCTGATCAGAACGAGTCGACGATCCAGAGTCGCGCGATCAACCCGTGCGCCGGTCGGCCCGTCAACCGAGCAGCAACTTTCCCGCCGTGATCAACAGCACCACCCCCAGCGCGTAGCGCAACGCACGCACCAGCAGCCATTTCAGACCCAACTGGGTGCCGATCAGTGCACCGGCCGCCGAACCGGCACCGGCCACCGCCACGAAGCGGTGAGTCGTTGCGCAGGCCCCAGCGGACGCCGTCGGGGTCAGCGCGCGGGCGGCGCCTTCAGCGCGTCGTTGAGCAATGCCGCGAGGTGGTGCCCGGCGATGCGCAGTTGTTCCTCCGCCACCGGCCGCCACTGCGGCACGTAGGTCGGCGCCAGTTTCGCGCCCGGCGGATAGAAGCCGTCGCGCAGCACGATCCGGCACGAGGCCTCGGCCCACGCCTGTGCATCGCCGACGCCCGTGGCGTCCTTCGGCAGCGGCAGGTGCTGCACGGTCTCCAGCAGCGGGCGTTCGTCGATGCCCGCGAACAGTCCGCTGTCCCACAGCGAATGCAGGTTGGTGCCGCGGCCGCCGACCTGCAGCTGGAACAGGTTGCCGCCGCGATCGCGCGTGGTGGCGTGCAGCGGCTGGTGCACGTCGCCGACGAAATGCACCAGGAACTTCAGCGCCCGCGCGCGTGCCGCATCGGGTTGGCCTTTGTCGGCCAGCACGTCGCGCTGGCGGCGGATCGCCTCGATCACGCAGTCGCCGTCCGGGCAGTGCTTCGGCGGCACGTAGCCGCAATCCTCATCGGGCAGGTTGACGTAGTGCCAGTGCGAGGTGCGCTTGCCGATGCCGGGATCGTCCGCGGGCGGATGGTCGCGCAGGTCGTCGGCCCAGTTGGCGACGCCGGCGAGCGTGGGATCGGCTTCGCCCTGCAGCAGCCGCGCGACTTCGGCGCGGGCGGCGGGCACGAGTTCGGGAGCGGCGAGCGCACCGACCATGCGGTGCCCGACGGCGCCCCAGGCGAATGCATCGGCGGCAGGCAGTGCGGCGAGCGCACCGCAGACGATCAGGCAACAAAAACGGGTCATGCGGAGGAGAGTAGCCGACATGACCCGCAAGGTGCAGACGTGTTGTTCGCGTCCTCGTCGACGCGACCATCGCCGGCCGTTGCGGCCGGCGACGGGTGTTGCATGAAGCGACTTGCTCGGGATGACTCGATCAGGACGATTCGATCAGGACGACTCGATCAGAACTGGAAGACGTACGCGGCGCCGTAGACCAGCGGGTCGATGTTCACGGTGCCGAGGTTGGCGCCGTTGAGCTTCACGTCGCTGTCGATGTCGATCCAGCGGGCGTCGACGCGGATCGAACCCTTGTCGCTGACCTTGAAGTCGACGCCGGCGTGCGCGGCCAGGCCCCACGAGTTGTCCAGACGCAGCTTGCTGCCGCGGAGCGCGCCCGTGGTGCTTTCGCTGAAGATGTAGGTGTAGTTCAGGCCCGCGCCGATGAACGGCTTCACCTTGCCGTCGCCGAAGTGGTACTGCAGCGACACGACCGGCGGCAGGTGCTTGACCGAGCCGACGGTGCCGAGGCCCTTGATGTCGACGTCATGCTGGAACGGAAGCGCGGCCAGGACTTCGATGCCCAGGTTGTCGCGCACGAAGTATTCGGCGGTGACGGTCGGACGGACGTTGCTGCCGACTTCGACGTCGAGCGTGTTGCCGGCCAGGCTGCCGTTGTCGGACTTCGGGTTGACCTGGTGGGCACCGACGCTGAAGGTCCACTCGCCAGCCTGCTGGGCGAAGGCCGGGGCGGCGAGGCCGCCGAAAGCGAGGGCGATGGCGAGCGGGGCGAAACGACGGATCATTGGATTTGCCTCCTTGGGCATTGAAGTTGGATTGCCGCTTTGTTGGGCGACAGTATCTGCGCGCCTTTCCGGGCGCCGTTTGAGGATGATCAATTTTTTAACGAATGACCAGACGGTACCGTGTGGTCCGGGATCGACGTCCCGTTCCCGGAGCCCCGGCACCCTCCGCCCGGCCCGGGGCGGCCCGATGGTCCAGTAGAATGGGCGGCTTCCCCGTCCTCATCCCCCGCTCAGGAGCGATCCGCCCATGGCGATCAAGGTTGGCATCAATGGTTTCGGCCGCATCGGCCGCAATGTCCTGCGTTCCGCGGTCCAGAACTTCGGCGACGACATCGAGATCGTCGGCATCAACGATCTGCTGGAGCCGGAGTACCTGGCCTACATGCTCCGCTACGACTCGGTCCACGGCCGCTTCAAGGGCGAGGTCTCGGTCGACGGCAACACCCTGATCGTCAACGGCAAGCGCATCCGCCTCACCCAGGAACGCGATCCCGCCAACCTCAAGTGGGACGAAGTCGGTGCCGAAGTCGTCATCGAATCCACCGGCCTGTTCCTCGACAAGGCCAGCGCCGAGAAGCACCTCGCCGCCGGCGCGAAGAAGGTCATCATGTCGGCCCCGTCGAAGGACGACACGCCGATGTTCGTCTACGGCGTGAACCACGCCACCTACGCCGGCCAGGCCATCATCTCCAACGCGTCCTGCACCACGAACTGCCTCGCGCCGATCGCCAAGGTGCTGGACGACAAGTGGGGCATCAAGCGCGGCCTGATGACCACCGTGCACGCCGCCACCGCCACCCAGAAGACCGTCGACGGCCCGTCCAACAAGGACTGGCGCGGCGGCCGCGGCATCCTCGAGAACATCATCCCGTCCAGCACCGGCGCCGCGAAGGCCGTGGGCGTGGTGCTGCCGCAGCTCAAGGGCAAGCTCACCGGCATGGCCTTCCGCGTGCCGACCTCCGACGTCTCCGTGGTCGACCTCACCGTCGAACTCGACAACAGCGCCACGTATGCCGAGATCTGCGCCGAAATGAAGGCCCAGTCCGAAGGCGCGCTCAAGGGCGTGCTCGGCTACACCGAGGACAAGGTCGTCGCCACCGACTTCCGCGGCGACACCCGCACCTCGATCTTCGACGCCGACGCCGGCATCGCCCTCGACGGCACCTTCGTCAAGATCGTGTCGTGGTACGACAACGAATGGGGCTACTCCACCAAGTGCCTCGACATGGTGAAGGTCGTCGCCGGCAAGTAAGCGCCGACGCACCACACCGCGACACCCGCGAAAGCGCCTCCGGGCGCTTTCGTGCTTTCCGGCGCCCGCGATCCCTTACCTGTGGGAGCGGCGTAAGCCGCGACCAACGCCGCGGCAGGCTTCGCTTTGTAGGAGCGGTGCGAGCCGCGACCCGAACCGCCTGTAGGAGCGCCGGGAGGCGCGACCCCAGCCGCGGCATGCCTCTCCTGTGGGAGCGACGGAAGTCGCGACGACCGAAGCGGTCGACCTTCACCCCATCCCCACCCCAACCCTCCCCTTGAAGGGGAGGGAGCAAACTCGCGCCGAGCTGTTTGTGGGAGCGGCGTGAGCCGCGACACCGCCGCAGCAAGCCTCCTTGTAGGAGCGCCGGCTTTCAACAGCCGAAGGCTGGTCAAGTCGCGACAACCGAATCGGCAGACCTTCCCGTCACCCGCACCGGGGCAATGCTTCACCGTCATCCTCGCGCACGCGAGGACCCAAGCCGGACTGGCGCGGAAAGAGGGGGCCTCGCCTGCGCGAGGATGATGGCCTCGTGCCTGCCGTCGCCGCCTCCCGGCAACCCCATCCCCACCCCAGCCTTTCCCTTGAAGGGGAGGGCGCAAAGCAGCGCCGCAGCAAATCCCGCCGCAGCCGCGAACGCCTACCCCTCCGCCGCCTCGCCGCCCGCCAACCCGCGCATCACCACGCGCTTGATCGTCAGCCCCTGCACCAGGATCGAGAACACCACCACCGCGTAGGTCAGCGCCAGCAGCAGCTCGCGCTGCGGACCGGCCGGCAGCGACAGCACCAGCGCCACCGAGATGCCGCCGCGCAGGCCGCCCCAGGTCAGCACCTTCCACGCGCCCGCCGGCAGCCGGAACACCCGCGGCAGCGCCGCCACCGGCACGCCCACCGCCAGCAGTCGCGCCAGCAGCGCGATCGCGATCGCCATCGCCGCGGCGGCCAGCGTCTGCACGTCGAACACGATCAGCACGATCTCCAGCCCCAGCAGCACGAACAGCACCGCGTTGAGGATCTCGTCCAGCAGTTCCCAGAACAGGTCGACGTGGTGCCGCGTCGTGTCCGACATCGCATACGCACGGCCCTGGTTGCCCACGATCAGCCCCGCGACCACCATCGCCAGCGGGCCCGACACATGCCATAGGCTCGCCAGCTCGTAGCCGCCCAGCACGCCTGCCAGTGTCAGCAGCACCTCGACCTGGTAGTTGTCGATGCTGCGCAGCAGGTAGAACAGCACCCCGCCCAGCGCCGCGCCCAGCAGCAGCCCGCCGCCGGCCTCGTGCAGCAACAGCATCGCGCCTTCGCCCACGCCCGGCGCCTCGCCGCGCGTCGCCATCGCCAGCAGCAGCGAGAACAGCACCACGCCCACGCCGTCGTTGAACAGCGACTCGCCCGACACCACCAGGTTCACGCTGCGCGGCGCGCCCGCGGACTTCAGGATGCCGATCACCGCGATCGGATCGGTCGGCGAGATCAGCGCGCCGAACACCAGGCAGTAGCCCAGCGACAGCGACAACCCCACCGTCGGCAGCAGCGCATGCAGCCCGAAGCCCACGATCGCCGTCGACAGCGCCGTGCCCGCCACCGCCAGCAACCCGACCTGCCAGCGATGCGTCCGCAACTCGCTCAGGTCGATGTGCAGCGCGCCGGCGAACAGCAGCAGCGACAGCATCCCCTCCATCAGCACCTGCGAGAAATCGATCGAGCGCAGCATCGCCGCCTCGTAGTCGCGCAGCGCCCCGAACCCCAGCCGATCCAGCGCGATCAAGCCCAGCGACAGCAACAGCGCCACCGCCATCACCCCGATCGTCGTCGGCAACCCCACGAACCGGTGGTTCACGTACGCGAACAGCGCCGTCAGCACCAGACATACCACTGCAATCTCGAACATCGACCGTCCCCGCGCCCGACCGCAGGGCGCCATTCCCGCATGGTACCCGCCCCCGACATCGCCACCGCCCGCACGCCCGCCTGCGGGAGCGGCGTGAGCCGCGACACCCATCGCGGCAAGCCCGCCTTGTAGGAGCGCCGGGAGGCGCGACCCAAAACCGCGGCATGCCTCACCTGTGGGAGCGACGGCTTTCAACAGCCGAAGGCTGGTCAAGTCGCGACAAACGAGGCGGCCAGCCTCTCCGGCAAGGCACTCGGCAACCCCATCCCCACCCCGGCCCTCCCCTTGAAGGGGAGGGAGCAAAGCGGAGCGCCGACGACCATGCCGACTGCTACGCCAGACCCTCGCCATCCCTTCTGCGGGAGCGGCGTGAGCCGCGACACCCGCAGCGGCCCGCGCATCGACTTGCATCGCTTGCTGCATGCCGCGCCATCCCTCGATGGCGGCCGTTCACCTCACACCGACAATCCCGGATCGCCTTCCAGCACGATCTGCTGCAGGCGCGGCGCTTCGCCCGGCTGCCACAGCGGCACGGTGTGGCGGATGCGATACCGCAGCGGGCCACCGTCCACGCCGGGGCTGCGCTGGATCGGCCGCGGGATGCAGACGAAGTCGGTGGCCATCGTCGTGGCGTCGACGCGCACCGTGGCGTAGCCGTGGCCGCCCATGTCGACGAAATCCAGGTGCGGCGCCATCTCGGGATTGCGCAGTGCGCGCGCCTTCGCGAGGTCGCCGCTGCGCGCATATTCCAGCGCCGAACGCACGCCGTGGCGGAGCAGCAGGTTCATCGTCGGCGCCATCGAGCCGCCGGCGCGATCGGCGATGAACAGTGGGCGCAGCGGTCCCTCCTTCTTGCCGTGCTCGTACGCTTCCTGCATGCCGGGCGAGATGATCGAGCCGCCCACGAACGTGACGCCCACCGGCTCGAATGCCATGGGCGGCAGCGATTTCGCGGCGTAGCCCGCCCAGAAACTGTGGCGATCGCCGGACACGATCGCGAAGCCGGTGATGCCGGCGTCGCGCACCGCGTCGAAGATCTCGGCGCGTTCGTGGTAGACACCGCCCCAGTCGCCGTTGCCCAGCACCGCGTAGCCGTCGGTCCATGGCATCCAGTCGGCGGGCAGCATCCCGGCCGGCAGGTGCTGCGGATCGATGCGCCAGTCGGGCGTGCCCAGCGAATTGCCCCAGATCTTCCAGGTCGCGGTCGCGCCGCGCAGGCGGTCGAGGAACCACGCCTTCTGCTTGGCGCCCAGCATCGTCTGCGCGGGTTCGCCGGCGCGGAAGTTGGCGATGGCCTTGTCGCCGAACACCAGCTTCTCCGGCGGATGACCACCGGCGACCTCGCGGCCGCTGTCCAACTGCATCGACAGGGCCTCGGGAAAGAAGCTGTACGGCACCTTGTCGAACAGCGGACCGAGTTCGTCGCGATTGGACGGATCCGGCCCGCGGAAACTGCGCTGGTCGGTGATGATCAGGTCGATGTGCCGGCCCCAGCGCAGCGCGCGGTAGGCGATCAAGCTCTCGATCGCCGCGATGTTGTTGGGTTCGCGTCCCAGACCGGTCTCGTCGAACGTCGTCACCGGCGCGTCCACCACGTGCGGCGCCTCGAAGCGCGCCAGCGAGCGGCCCGGCGCCATCACCCGCGCCGGCTGGAACTCGAACCACGCCTGGTTCGCCGCGACCTTCAGCGTCTGCGCGTGCACGCGGCCTTCGCCCGGGAATTCCTGGATCGACTGCCAGCCCTGCCACGAGAATTCATGGTTGTCCCACATCGCCACGAACGGGAAGCGCGCCCGCGCATCCTGCAGGTCGGGGTCGAGCAGATAGGCGCGGTAGAGCGCGCGGTAGTCGTCCAGCGAGCCGGGCACCGTGAAGCGATCGTTGGCGACGGCCCTGCCGTGCTCGAACTTCACCGGGAACGTGATGACGCGGTCGTAGCGCTTGCCGCCCTTCACCTGCGCCGGGGTCTGGATCACCTCGTAGATGAAATCGCCGAGGTGCAGCACGAAGCCGAGCCGGTCCTCCGGCGCCGCGCGTTCGTCCTCGAAGATCATCCTGCGGTACGCGTTCATCGCGCCCTCGGGCAGGCTCTGGCAGCTGACGAAGGCGAAGCGCGCCGGGCGCGGATCGTCCGGCGCAGGCGCCGTCATCGTGCGGCCGATGCGGCTGCCGTTGCCGTCCTCGTCGACGAAGCGATACCAGAACTCGCCGGCCGGCGGCAGATCGCCGACCAGCACGCGACAGGTCCAGTCCGCCTCGGCCAGCACCGGCGCCGCCGTGCTCGCGATCACGCGACGGAAGTCCTGATCCTCCGCCACCTCGACCAGCAGCGTGGCGCGCGCGCGGCCATCGCTGAAGGGCCGCCGGGTCCATAACAGCACGCTGTGCGCATCAGGATCGCCCGAGGCGACGCCCTGCGGGAACAGATCGCGCCGCTCGCGCCAACCGCTGGACGACGGCCGGACCGTCGCGCACCCCCAGGCCAGCGTCGCGCCCAGACCCGCGGCGAGTTTCAGGAAATGACGGCGATGGAGTGTCGGCATCGCGACCCACCGTATGCGTAGTCGATGTGCCCGCCACGCTAGACCCGCCCTCCGACCGCAGGACGTGCCGGAAGTCCCGCGCATCACCGGCCGCCTTCGAACCCGCCCGAATCGGCAAACAGCAGCATGCACCGCCCCACCTGCCATGGCCGCGCCCCGCCGCGGCAGACCTCCCCTGTGGGAGCGCCGGGAGGCGCGACCCGAACCGCGGCCAGCCCCTCCTGTGGGAGCGACGGGAGTCGCGACAACCGAGTCGGCAGACCTTCCCGTCACCCGCACCGGGTCAATGCTTCACCGTCATCCTCGCGCAAGCGAGGACCCCTCTTTCCGCGCCAGTCAGGCTTGGGTCCTCGCATGCGCGAGGATGACGGCCTTGTGCCCGCCGTCGCCGAGCGCCCCGCAACCCCATCCCCACCCTGACCCTCCCCTTGAAGGGGAGGGAGCAAAGCTGCGTCGCCCAACGTGACGGCAGCCCTATACCTGTGGGAGCGACGGGAGTCGCGACAGCCGTCGCGGCAGGTCTCCCCTGTAGGAGCGCCGGGAGGCGCGACCGCCGCCCCGGCAGACCTCCCGCCAACCCCTCGCCCCGCCAATCCCCACCGTTGCACCGATTTGGTGCAACGCTGCCCCTCGATGCGCCGACGCTGCCCCTTCAACGGTCACCGTTGCCGCTTTTTTCGCCACCGCTGCCCCTCGAAGTGGCAACGTTCCCCGATCGCGACTCAGCTTCTGCCGCTTTTTTCGCCACGCATGCCCCTCGGACCCGCAACGTCGGCCCTCGAAGCCGCACGCACGCCCCTTTTTGGTGCAACGCCGACCCTTCGAGCGTCAACGCCGACGCTTTGACCGTCATCGCTGCCGCTTTTTTCGCCATCGACGCCCCTTTGAGGGTCAACGCTGCTCCTTCGATCGCCACCGATGCCGCTTTTTCCGCCATCGATGACGCTTCGAGGGTCAACGCTGCCCCTTCGACCGCCAGCGATGCCGCTTTCTCGCCATCAGCGGCCCTTCGAGCGGCAACGCTGCCCTCGCGGGCACCCCAGCCGCCGGGCTCGTTCCCGAAGCCCCGCGTTGAAGCCCTCCCCTTCAAGGGGAGGGTTTGGGTGGGGATGGGGTCGAGGGTTGGAACCAGACAGACCGGCCGCTGCGTTCGTCGCGACTCCCGTCGCTCCCACAGGAGACGCCTGCCGGGGCGGTGATCGCGCCTCCCGGCGCTCCTGCAGGGAAGGCTTGCCGCGGCGTTGTCGCGGCATACGCCGCTCCCACAAACAACGAGGGCGACCGCCGGGTGCCCTCAGCCCGCCGGTTCGATCACCAGCCGCCCCGCATCCACGCGCACCTGCACGCGCTGGCCCGGGGCGAAGCCCGCCCGCTCCAGCCACACGCCGCCCAGGCGCAGCACCGGGAAACGACGACTGCCCGTCCAGAACCCGTCGCGACGGTGCTGGTAACTGGAATAGGTGAGCGTGAGCTGCCGCGTGTCGTGCTGCGGCGACGGCACGGACGACCGGCGCGACGGCCGGCCGGTGGAACGGGAGGTGATGGTCATGACGATGTCCTAGTAGAAGTGTTCACTTCGCCCCCTTGTTCAGAGAGGGCGGCCGGGTGCTTGAACACCGCTACTAGACGGCCCGCAGATTTCCCCTTGCGGGTGTTGTATGGCTGCGGACACCCGGCCACGGAAGAAGCGTGCCCTTCGCCAGCACGGCGAATGACGGGCACAAAAAAACCGCAGGGCTCACGAGTGCGGCGACCGCTAGTAGCTAGGTGTGTTCAGCACCTGCCGCGACTCTAGTCCCGCCCCTGCGACCGGTCAATGCGCACCCCATCCCCACCCCGACCTTCCCCTTGAAAGGGAGGGAGTAAACCCGCCCCACCCACCATGACGGCAACCCTGTCCCTGTGGGAGCGGCGTGAGCCGCGACAACGCCGCGGCAGACTTAACCTGGCGGCAGGCGTTCCTGTAGGAGCGCCGGGAGGCGCGACCACCGCTGCGGAAAACCCATCCTGTGGGAGCGACGGAAGTCGCGACGATCGCAGCCGCAGCCCTCCAACGTTTTGGAAGCGGCGAGGGCACACCGCACTCCCATCACTATCGATGTCCACTCAGGTCCACCCTTCGAGGGAATTCGACGCGCGCTCAGAACTAAATCCTATCGAGGCGGATCTTTCTGAATGGCTTCGACAACGTCGAGTCCGCATGCGCGCGGCGAACGTAGCCGACGGCCGTTCCGTTGAAGTAAGTCGCGGCGCTGGCGCGCCATCGGATGAAGTCAGGCCAGCCGCTCGGCCGCGGGTACAGCCTCTCCGAGTGGACGAGCGCATTCTGGTCACGAGCTTCTTCAGCGGTCGTGACGCGAAATCGCTTTGTCACTCCGTCATCCCAATCTAGGACTGCGTGGTTAATGCGGTGCTTGGAGGGGAGGCGCCTAGCCGTTACTTCGTGGTATTCGCGACTGATCGAGGCGGCCTCAGACATTTCGCGATAATAGACGTTCGCCATCGCGGCGAGCAGTTGTTGCTCGTTGAGCATGCGCACGTCGTTGTCGCTCTTTGCGTCGACCCAACCGTTGGTCACTGGCAGCGAGTAGGCATCCCCGTCGTATGCCAGAAAAAGGAACCGCGGTGTGATTGGCAGTAAGCAGATAGCCCCGGAGTTTGCCAGGCCTGGCGCACCGAGTCGTTCGTGTCCTGGCTGCAGGTGCCAGCGGTTCGTGTAAATAGCCGGGTCGTCACTCGTGAAGAAATTGACGGGCGACCGATTGCGCACCAGGCACACCTTTAGATCCTTCACAGCAGAAACAATTTCGGGGACCATAGGCATCACCAACTGCACGGTCTCCGCGATCGACATCCGGGATTCCCCGGGCGCTCCTGTCGTTTCGACTATTTCGTCGTACATCGCCGCGAACGCGCGCGAAGCAGCTTCGGTTCTCAAGTGCTGCAGTGCCCAGAACGCACGAAAGACCTCACGGACATCTTCGGTCAAGGCGTAACCCGGCACGGAGATCCGCGAAATGGCCGTGGAATACAGCCCTTCGATGACCTGCATTTTCTTTTCGTAGTGAAGATCCTTGCCGTAGAAGTAATCGGCCGAACACTGATTCTTCACCGGCGCATTAGGCACGGCGCGGTGGCGCGCGAGATTGAACAGATTGATCGCCAAGCCTTCCCCGTCGAGCGTGAAGGGGCGCAGGTGGCAGCGCGGCACGAAATGTTGATTCTTGAGTGCAGGCATGGGACCTGAAGTATGCAGTTCGCGGGTTCTTCGGGGCAATGCTTGGCCGACGAGTAGCGGCACGTGCCAGAGAGAAACCATGGAGGCAACTGATAGCGGTCGAAGTCGCGTCCCCGGGCAGATAGTCGAGTCATCTGTCATCTTTGGAGATACCGATACTTCGAAGCTCTAGGTCCGCTCCTGGCCGAAAGCCGTTGTCACGCAACACCCAGCGCAAAACGCAAAGTGCCGTAAGCGGGGTCATTGACCCAGCACCAACACGCCCCGAAGCTGGGAGCAAAGCACCCAGTCCACGAACTCCCGCATCCCCCCATGCCCCGCCTCACCCTCATCTCCGACACCCACGGCCTGCTGCGTCCGGAGGTCGTCGACTTCGCACGCGGCAGTGCGCGGATCGTGCATGCGGGCGACATCGGCGATCCCGCGATCCTCGATGCGTTGTCCGCGCTCGCGCCGTTGACGGTGGTGCGGGGCAACAACGATCGCGGACCGTGGGCGGAGGCGCTGGCGGAGACCGACACCTTCACAGTCGACGATGTCGTCATCCACGTGCTGCACGATCTCGCCACGCTCGATCTCGATCCCGCTGCGGCGGGCATCGGCGTCGTGGTGTCCGGGCATTCGCACAAGCCGCGCATCGAGCGCCGGGACGGCGTGCTGTACGTGAACCCGGGCAGCGTCGGGCCGCGTCGATTCAGCCTGCCGATCGCGGCTGCCGAACTCGTGATCGAAGGCGGCGAGGCGCACGCGCGCATCGTCGAGTTCCCGCGCTGACGGGAGTGGACAAACCGCCGCCCGCGGGCGCACGCTTCGCCGGTGACGGAGGCAGGGCAGGGGGCTGCTGCGGCGGCATGCGACGGGGGCGATCGATCGTCCCGGTGACGCGCATGATCCGGCCGCGACGACGGCCGTCCTTCCATGCATCGTGTCCATGCAGGCGGCAGGGAAGCCGGGTTCGCGGCCACGGGGCGCGCGCCGGTCGAGTCCACTGCCTCGACATCGGCATCCAGGGGAAGGACGCGACATGTTCATCGACATCATCAAGGGCGCGCAGTACGGGCTTCCGCTGCGGGCGCTGTTCGGCCGCACCGCCACGCTGCATCTGAAATCGCACGATGACGCCGCGCGCGACGCGGTGCTGGCGCTGGTGCGTGCGCTGACGCGTGCCGCCGCGGACGCGCCGCAGCCGAGCGGGCTGGTCGCGGCGTTCTCGCCGGAACTGTGGGGCCGCTGGGAGCATCGCGAGATCCCGGTGAGCCGGCGCGTGCTGGACGGTTCGCCGAAACTGCGCGACACGCACGGTGACGTGTTCCTGTACCTGAAGACGCCGGACATCGCGACAGCCGAGCGCATCTTCGATGCGGTGCGCGCGCAGATCGACGCGTTGGCCGAGCGCGTGGAGTACGTGTCCGTCGGCAAGCGCGAGGACGGCCGCGTGATCGGCGGCCGCTATCTCGACGGCATCACCAATCCGTCCGATCCGGTGAGCATGGCCGAGGACATCCTGATCGACGGGCCGTATCGCGGCGCGGCGTTCGGCTTCACCCAGCAGTTCCTGTTCGACTGGAAGGCGATCGCGGCGCTGGCGCCGGATGCCGAGGACGCGACGCTGGGCCGCAATCCCGCCGGCGCGGTGCTGCCGCAGGCGCCGAATGATGCGCACATCCATCGCGCGCACCTGCTGGACGAGGACGGCGACAACCGCAAACTGCTGCGGCAGGCGCTGCCGTTCGGCGAGCAGGCCGGACATCCGGCGCGCGAGCAGGGGCTGATGTTCGTCGCGTTCTGCAACGAGCAGGAACGTTTCGAGAAGATCCTCCACCGGTTGATGGGCGACATGCCCGATCGCCCGGTCGACCGGATGATGTCGCTGGTGCAGGGCGTGTCCGGCGGTTACTGGTACGTGCCCGCGGCGGCCGAACTGGACGTGCCCGCCGTCGACGACGACGCGGCGGTGCAGGAAGACCCGCACTGGCAGGTGCGCAGCGCGAACGGCTACATGTTCTACAACTCGCAGGACTACCTGCACCAGATGGCGGACGGGCGCTACCGCCCCGGCGATCCGCCGAGCGAGCGCCTGCTGTCGCTGCTCAGCCGCGCGTTCTCGCACTGGAACGACGGCTGGCTGAAGCGCAAGCCGTTCCCGCGCCTGCCGCACCTGTCGACGCTGGTCACGCCCGACGAACGACCGGTGCTGCAGGCCTCCGCGCAGCAGCGCAAGGGCTTGGCGAACAAGAAGACGCTGGCCGCGCTGCTGTCGTCGCCGCATTCGGCGTATGCGAAGCAGGGCCAGCTGCTGCGCATCCATGCGAAGGAACTGCTGGTCGGCATCATCCCCGACTTCACGCTGGGCCGCGGCAAGGAAGTGGTGCCGTACCTCGGCGAGGACGAATCCGTCTCCGCGTGGCTGAAGGGCGAACTCAACGAATGGTCGGCGATGGGCCACATCGTGCCGCACTACCAGCGACTGGTGGAGCGTGGCCTGGGCGCACTGCTCGACGACGTGCGCGCGCGCCTCGCGCAGCCCGGGCTGACCGACGCGCAGCGCGATTTCTACCAGTCGACGGTGTGGTCGCTGGAAGGCGTGCAGGCCTACCTGCAGAACTGGGCGACGCTGGCCGATGCCGCGGCCGAACGCGCCGGCGATGCGGACGACGCCGCGAACATGCGCGAGGTCGCGCAGCGCCTGCGTCGCCTCGTCACCGACAAGCCCGCCGACTTCCACGACGGCGTGCAGCTGATCTACTCGTTCCACTGCTGCCTGCACCTGCTGGGCGAACTCACGTCGCTGGGCCGGCTCGACCAGATCCTGTGGCCGCTGCTGCGCGACCATCCGATGGACGAGCGCCGCGCGCAGGAGATCGTCGACTGCCTGTGGGTGAAGATCGGCGAGAACGCCTTCGTCAACCGCGCGAACATCACCGACTACGTCAACTACGGCACGACGGCCGTGTGCGGGCTGGGCGGCAACTTCCCTCAGGGCGGCGGCATCAACCAGTGGGTGCAGCAGATCACCGTCGGCGGCTACGTCGCCAACGACGACGCGACGCCGACCGGCGGCGTCAATCCGGTCACGCTGCTGTGCCTGAAGTCCGCGCGCCGCATCCCGGTGAACGCGCCCACGCTGTCGCTGCGCGTCTACAAGGACATGCCGCAGGAGGTGCTGGACGCCGCGGCCGAATCGCTGCTTGCAGGCGGTGCGCATCCGATCCTCTACCAGGACGACAGGTTGTGCGAAGCGCTGCATCGCTCCGGAAAAGAGGTCAGCCTGTGCTGGGCGCGCGACTACGCGGCCGACGGCTGCTACGAGCCGATGCTGGCCGGCGCCACCGAGTTCGCGTTCGCGAACGTCACGCCGCTGGCCGCGCTGGAGCAGGCGTTGAACCAGGGCGCGACGTATGGTTCGGCGGGACCGGTGTACCTCCGTGGCCTGAAGCAGACGTTCCGCTCGCCGCACGCGGCCACGCTGGACACGTTCGAGGCGCTGCAGCAGCAGTTCCTGCACCAGCTCGAATGGCTGGTGGTGCAGACCTACAACGTGCTGCTGGCCAACTACGGCAACCTCGGCGGCATCTGCCCCAGCCCGCTGCTGTCGACGGTGATCGACGGCTGCGTCGAATCCGGGCGCGATCTCACCGCCGCGGGTGCGCGCTTCCACATGCTCGCGCCGCTGTGCGTGGGCGTGTCGAACACCATCGATTCGCTGTACGCGATCAAGAAGCTGGTGTACGACCGCGAGACCGCCGTCGCCACGCTGCCGGAACTGCTGGACTGCCTGATCAACGACTGGGGCTACACGCTGATCGAGCCCTACCAGAACGACCTGATGGGCCCGGCCGATGCCGCGGCGCGCACGCTGAAGTACCAGGAATGGCGGCAGACCGCGCTGGCGTTGCCGAAGTGGGGCAGCGGCGATCCCGACGTCGACGCGCTGGGCCAATGGCTGATGGATGCGCTGGTCGGCCTGTGCGTCGACGTGATCCGCCAGCCGCATCCGGCGCTGAAGGGCGTGCTCGCCGGCATCGCGCAGACCTACGGCGAATTCGAGTTCGTGGTGACGCCCGGCATCGGCACGTTCGAGGGCTACGTCGGCGACGGCCTGTCGTTCGGCGCCAGCGCCGACGGCCGCCGCAACGGCATGCCAATCGCCTCCGACCTCTCGCCCGTGCCTGCGCCGCAGGACCTGCCATCGGCGCCCGCGTTCCGCAACATCTACCAGTCGCTGCGCAGCTGGCGCGTGGACGCGATCGAGTACGGCTTGTCGAATGCGTCGCCGGTGGACATGAACATCACCGAGGGCTTCCCGCTGGACGACCTCAAGCGTTTCGTCCGCGCGTATGCCGAAGGCGAGACCGGCTCGAACCTGATCACGCTGACCTGCGCCGACCCCGCGACGTATGCCGCGGCCGGGCAGGATCCCGAACGCTACAACCTGGTGCGCGTGCGCATGGGCGGCTGGACCGAGTTCTATTCGGTGATGTTCCCGATGCACCAGGAACAGCACCAGCGCCGGCAGTTCTTCACGCCGTAAACCGCCACGCCACGACGCGCGCCCCGATGCGGAGCGCGCGTCCCATCCACGGAGGGGAGTTCGATGAAACGCTTCGCAAGCCTGTGGGCCGTGCTCGGCCTGCTGATCAGTTCCGTCGCGATGGCCGACGATCCGCCGCTCAACACCAACGACTGGAACTTCGTGCTGGTGCCGGCGTTCGAGCAGGGCCGCGCCAACAATCTCTCGGTCGGTGGGCTCAACGCGTCGCTGCGTTTCGGCCAGACGCTGACGTCGCTGACCGCCGGCAAGCTGCCGCAGCTGCAGCAGGTGTACGCGTTCACCATGAGTTCGCCGGAGAAGAGCGCGGACATGGCGCCGCTGGAAAGCATCCAGCCGTACGCGCTGCTGAACTACCAGGCGGTGAAGGTCGCGCATCTGAATCCGGGCGGCCCGTCGGACTACAACTCGCCGGCGTATTTCATGCAGCAGTTGCTGGCGAACCAGCCGCGCGGGATCTACGTGATGGCGATGCCGCGCGACATCCTCGCGGGCGTCGTCGAAGGCCTGACCGGCACGAAGCCGCGCATCGAGGAGCATCGCTACTACGTCGTGTCCGGCCAGGCCGGCGCGCTGAAGGTCGCGGCCTACGGCGACGGCGTGGTGCCCGACGGGAAGTATCCCGACATTGCGCTGCCGCGGCGTGCGGCGACGTGTCCGCAGGCGCCGGTGACGATCCGCGTGCGGCCGCCCGCCGGGCTGGTGCCGTACACGTCGCAGAAGGCGCTGCTGGTGCGTCACGTCGAAGCGCATCCCGGCGGCAACTTCGAGAACGGCAACTACGTCTGCCAGGGCCAGTGGCGCGCGCTGGGCGCGAACCGCATCCTGCTGGAGAAGCTCGGCCGCCGTCCGGATTACGTCTACACTTCCGACCCGGTCGACATTATCGATTGCGGCGAGGCGTGTTCGTACATCCGCCCGTCGCTGACCGTCGCGCCGTTCGCGATCCAGCACGATCTGCCGCTGACGCTGGCGCCGTTCCAGTGGGAGGACGCGTCCGATCTGGCGATGGCGCTGTTCGATCGCAGTTCGCCGTATCTCAAGCGGCCCGCATCGGGGCAGACGCTGCTGGTCGGCTGGGAGCACGACCACATCGAGAAGGCGGTGAAATACCTGCTCGCGGAGGTCTACCGCGAGCCCGCCGCCGCCGCGAAGCTGCCGTCGTGGAGCTACACCGACTACGACACGGTGTGGGAACTGTCGACCGACCGGGACGGCACGCTGACCTTCCGCAACAGCTGCGAAGGCATCGCCACCGACACGCTGCCGAGCACCTGCCCCGCGTTCTTCCCGTGACTTTCGCGCCGTCGATCGCGACGACGCGGAACGGCCTCACGCGCCGCCGGTAACGGCAGCGCGGGCGGGCCGCAGGAACGCGCGGCATGTCGGCGGCGTCGCGTCGAGGTCGAGACGCAGCTGCTCGACGCCGTCGCGGCACACCGGTGCTTCGGCGATGTGTCGCAGCGTGATGCGGCCGCCGAACGCCGCGTCGCAGATCGCGGCTTCGGCCAGCAAGTGCAGCACGTGCACGAGGTAGCGCGTCCAGTCGAGGTCGCGCACGTCGATCACCAGTTCGCGATTGCCGTCGCCATCGCCATCGCCCCACTGCAGCGCGATCGTGTCGCCCGCGGCGGGACCGGCGCGGCTGCGCAGCGGCACCAGCAGGTCGGCGATGCGCGGATGCCGCGCCTCGGCATCCAGCAGCGCGAAGCCGACCGCGTCGCCTTCGACCTGCGTCAGCAGCGGCGCGATGCCGGCCGACGTCGGTCGACCGGCGAACAGGCGCACCTTGGTGAAGTTGGCGAGCCACGCGACGCGCTCGCGGTCGGGCATGTCCGCGATCGTGCGTGCGAGGCCGCGCGCGAGCGCGGGCAGGTCGGGCTCTCGCACGACGACGAACAGCGTGCGGCGTTCCGCTCCGGCCACGTCGGCGGCGCGGGCCACCGCGTCGAGGCGACGGGCCATCAGGCTTTCATGCAGGGACGTGGTCATAGCAGGCAATGCAGTATCGCGTGGCGAAGGCCGGCGGAGGCCTTCTTCTGTTCGAGCACCGCGAGGGCGCCGTAGACGTTCGCGCCGCCGTCGCGCTTGATCAGCCCCTGCAGCACCTTGCGGTCGGCGTCGGACGGCGCGGCGGGCTCGTGCGTCGCGAGGATGCGGCGCGCGCGTTCGAGGCAGGCGGCGAGACCGGCGTCGGAATAATCGTCGGGCTGGCGCAGTCCCAGCGCGTGGAGGAAATACAGGCGGAAGCCGAGGCGGATCTCGGCGGTGGTCGCGCCGCCCGCCACGCGCGACAGCAATCGCGCGCCGGTGTACTGCTCCCAGCCGCCCTGCTTGGCGCTGAGCACCAGGCCTTCGACCGGCACGCGGGTGAAGGCGACGCGGCGGCAGCGCACGCCGAGCCGCTCGAACACGCGCGTCAGCGCCTCGTAATCGCGCTGGATGCCGGCATCGTGGTACAGGCAGAGCGTGTCGTGCCGCGGCGCTTCGTCGAGCAGGTCGCGCAGGATCGCCAGCAGGTAGTTCGGCAGCCCGTGTTCGGACATCAGCACGCGCAGCGGACGCGCTTCGTCGGTGAGGTCGAGATACACGCCGCCGCCGAAACCGCGCTGGTCCAGCAGCAGGCCCTGCGCGTCGAGCCGCGCGAGCACGGTCGGCGCATCGAGGCCTAAGGGCGTCGAGTGGACCAGCGCGTCGCGCGGCAGGCCGAGCGTGTCGAACACGTCGCCCCACAGGTCGAGGATGCGCTGCGACGCCGGATGCACGTAGCCGTCGGCCTCGATGCGCTGCGCGTACGCAGCCACGCGCTCGGCGGTCGGCAGCGCGCCGGCGCGGTGGCAGGCGATGTAGAGCGCGCCGATGTCGCCTTCGCCCATCGCCGAGAAATCGGTGCCGGCGCATGTGCGGTCGAGGTAGTCCCAGAACCGGATCGTCTGCAGCGAGATGTCCCACGGCCGGCGGTTGTGCCAGAGCGTGCCGGGCGAGAAATGGCTTTCGAAGCGATGCATGAAGTCGAGCATCAGCACGCCCTTGAGGTGCGAGGGCGTGAGCGGCTTGGTCGGTGTGATGCCGACAGGGGCGTACAGCGTGCTCATGCGGGGTTGCCCACGCGGGCGAAGTCCTCACGCAGGAAGGCGCGCAGCTGCGCCTGCGCCTGCTCCGGTGCGACGCCGTTGTCGATGATGCGGTGCGCGAGGCGGCGCCCGAGCTGCAGTTCGTCCTCGAAGTTCGCCAGTCGCGTGCCGATGTCGCCGTCCAGCGCGACGCGTGTCTGCAGATGCGCCTCCACCCGCGCGTGCGGCGCCTCGATCTGGTAGACCACGTGCGACGGGAAATAGCGCGGCAGCTTCTGCAGCAGCATCGCGCGCAGCATCAGCACGCGGATGCTGCCGTCGCCGGCTTCCAGTGCCTCGCGCGGCAGGCCGTAGCGCGCCTGCAGGCCGAACAGCTGCACGGTTTCGAGGAAGAAGCCGGACGCCTCGCGCGCGTCGAATTCGGCGTCGTCGACGAAGACGTGGTCGGCGTTCGCCGGGTCTTCGTAGTGGCGCGGCTTGCGCGTGGTCCATGTCGGCACGAGGCGCACCACGCCTTCCTGCCGCAGCGGGGCGAACAGCGTGCTCTTGCCGACGCCGGAGGGACCGATCACGACCAGGATCTTGGGCATCACGACCTCACGCGGGGAACGGGATGTGCAGCAGCGGCGGCAGGAGCAGCGCCGCGGCCACCGGGATGGACAGGTTGTCCACGCCCTTGTGCGAGAGCGCTTCGACCAGGGTCAGGGCGCCGGCGGCGATACCGCCGACGAGCAGCGCCGTCGCTGGCGGCAGGCCGCCGAAGTGCGCGACGGGCGCGAGGATCGCCCACGCCGATAACAGGAACGCGCTGCTGCCGATGTACGACTTGGCGTGGCCCAGCAGCGTGTAGCGGTGTTTGCCGTACGCGCGGCCGACGAGGCTCGCCAGCGCGTCGGAAATGCCGAGCACGAGATAGGCGCCGAGGAACACCGGATACGCCACGTGCATCGGCGCGATGATCGCGACCGACAGCGGCAGCATCAGGTCGCCCCACGACGCGCGTTCCACCGACATGATCGCGCGCATCACCACCGTGCGGCGCAGCAGCGCGATCGCGACGACGCTGCCGATCGCGATGAGCAGCAGCTCGCGGTCGCCGATGCCGAACAGCGGGAACGCGGCGATGAGCAGGCAACTGCAGACATGCACCGACTTGCGCGAGACTTCCGCCGTGGTGCCGAACCGGTGCAGGAGATCGCCGACCACGAAGCAGGCGAGGATGCCCAGCACGAACGCGATCACGGCGCGGGGCTCACGATCCGGTCCTTGACCTGCGGCGGACGCAGGCCGCTCGCCACGCGCTCGCACCATCGTTGCGTGAAGTGGTCGGGCGGTACGCGCTGCACGCGGCCCAGCGGTGCAGTCGCCAGCGCCGGATCGGCGGCGTACGCGTCGCGCAGCGCGGCTTCCGAGAACGTGTCGTCGCCTTCGCCATCGCCGGCGAACAGCAGGTCGAGCGCGCCGTTCCCGTCCGGCACGAAGGTGAAGTTGCGCAGGCGCAGGTTGTGCGCGGCGTCGAGGCGGCGCATGAACGCGAGCAGCGACGATTCCGGCGCTGCGGACGCCGGCGCGAGTCGCCCGGCATAGGCGACCTGTGGCACCGGGCCGGCGTGGCCGGTGACTTCGAGCAGGTCGCCCAGCACGTAGCGCGAGAAGCCGCCGGCCTGCGTGACCACCACGGCGTAGCTGGCGCCTGCGCGCAGTTCGCCGAGGGTCAGCGGCACCTGGTCGTCGCCGGCCTGCACGTCGAGGAATTCGAAGAACGCGGCGTTGTAGGCCATCACGCCGCGCAGTCCGTGCGGTAGCAGGTGCAGCGCCAGCGGCGCTTCTGACGCGGCCAGCGGCGCAGGCACGATCACGGCGTGTTCGCCGTAATCGGTGAGCACCTGCGGCAGGTAGACGCCGGCGATGCCTTCGTCCCAGCAGATCAGGCGCTCGACGTTCGGCCACACGTCGCGCGGCAGCAGGTGGCCGCGTGCGGCGCGGCGCGCGGCGATGTGGTCGGCCAGCACCGGATCGGGCTCGGCCACGGGGCGGCCGGCGAACGTGCCGGCGGCGAGGTCGGCGCAGAGCTGGTCGGCGCATGCTTCGAGCAAGTGCGGGATCGACGCGAGGATCGCCGGATTGATGCCGACGAACTGGCGGATGTCGTGCGCCGCGGCCATCCGCAGGCGGAAGTAGAGGCGATCGAGATCGGCGGGGATGTCCGCCGGCACCGAGGCCCACGGCCCCTGCGTGCCGGGCTCCATCAGCGCCTCGCTGCTGAATTCGTTGGCGAGGTTCACCTGGCTCAGGCCGACGTGCGGCACGCCGCTGGCGAGCGTCGAGGTGTCGCGCAGCGGGTCCCACTTGAAGTTGATCGTGCGGTCGCGCGTGGCCGCCAGCCCCGGATGCGCGCGCATCGTGCCTTCGAGGTACGTCATGTAGAACGGGTTGAACGTCTCCGCGAAATACACGCGCGGCAGCGGCAACACCTTCGCGCGGCCGGACGTGCTGCCGCTGCTGGAGATGTAGCGGAACACCTCGCCGGAGAAGAGGACGTCCTGTTCGCCGGCGACGATGCGGTCGACGTAGGGCCGGAAGGCTTCGTAGTTGCGCAGCGGCACCCGGCGACGGAAGGCATCGAGGCCGTCGATGCGGTCGAAGCCGTGTTCGCGGCCGAACGCGGTGTCGCGGCCGAGCGCGACGAAGCGGAACAGCAGGGACTGCTGGGTGCGGACCGCGTCGTCGAGGCCCTCGACGAAACGCGCATACGGAGACGGACGGGCGGCGTCATGCATGACGTGCTTCCCTGCTGAGTGGACGAGTCGCCCGGTTCCCCCCTGGTGTTCCAGGCCGTGGCGGCGCGTGGCGCCGTGGGCACTATACACAGCGGCGCGGCGCGTGTCGGATCGCGCGACGGATGCGGGATCGGCCGCGGCTTTTCGTCGTGCATGCATCCGGTGCGCGGTTTTGGCGTAACGTGTGGACCGGGGCCGCGAGCCCCGTGACCGACACGTGGCAGGGGACGGCTGGTCGGAGGGCGGCGACGACGGCGACGATGCCATCGCGTCCGCGGGACCGGGAAGGCCCCGACACGTGCGCATCGTGTGTCCGCCCGACAAGGAGATCGTCATGCGCGTTCGTTCGTCTTCCACCTGCCGCCCGTCGCCGCGTCGACGCCTGGTGGCGCCGCTCGCCGTCGCCCTGCTGCTGCCGTCGTTCGCGACGCCGGCGGCGCCGCCCGCCGTCCAGGTGGTCGAGAGTCCGCGGCTGGTGCCGATCCTGCGCGGAGCGCCGCCGCCGCCGTCGGGCATGCTCGAAGCGGCCCCGCCCGCGGTGCTGGCGCCGGTGCCCGACCACGACGCCTCGCTGTCGCTGGACATCCGGCTCACCGACGGCCGCATCTACAACCCCGCGACCGGCCGCTACGACCACGTGCGCCTGCGCAGCTACGTGCCCGAAGGCCAGGCGGCCGATCCGGACACGCCGTTCGTGGCACCGACGATCGCCGTGCGGCCGGGCGAGACCGTGCGCATCAAGCTCAACAACCGCCTCGACCCGCAGCCGGGCTGCACGCCGCCGAACATCAACACGCCGCACTGCTTCAATTCCACCAACCTGCATTCGCACGGCCTGTGGGTGAGCCCCGCCGGCAACAGCGACAACGTGCTGCTGACGATCCGCCCGAAGGTGTCGTTCGAGTACGAATACAACCTGCCCGCGACGCATCCTGCCGGCACGTTCTGGTACCACCCGCACCTGCACGGCTCGACCGCGCTGCAGGTCGCGAGCGGCATGGCCGGCGCGCTGATCGTGCGCGGCGCGCGCGCGCCGACGCCGCAGCGCAACGGCGACATCGACACGCTGCTGCGCGCCGACGACGGACAGCCGTTCCGCGAACGCGTGGTGCTGTTCCAGCAGGTGCCGTATGCCTGCCGCGACGCGAACGGCAAGATCAAGACGAATCCCGACGGCACCTGGGCCTGCGGCCCGGACGACGTCGGCGAGATCACCGATTACGCCGACCAGCTCGGCTTCGGCACGTGGGCGCCGTCCGGGCGCTACACCAGCATCAACGGCGACATCCTGCCGCGCTTCGATGGCGCGGTGGCGGGTCGCATCGAGCGCTGGCGCAACCTGCACGCGGGCATCCGCGACTCCATCCGCCTGCAGTTCGTGCCGATGCGCGCGAACGCGAATCCGCTGTCGCTGCGCGAGGCCGACGACCATGCGAAGTGGATCGGCCGGAACTGCGTCGGCGACCCGCTGCCGCAGTGGGAGATCGCCACCGATGGCCTGACCCACGCGCAGGTCATCCGCAAGACCGAGGTCGTGCTGCAGCCCGGCTACCGCAGCGACTCGCTGATGGTGTTCCCGTCCGCCGGCGACTACTGCGTGATCGACAACAGTGTGCCGGCCAGCGGCTCGGTGTCGAGCGACGCCGAAAGCCGCCGCCTGCTCGGCACGGTGCGCGTGGCGCCGGGCGACGCGGTGACCGGTGACATCGGCGCGTACCTGCAGCGCCAGCTCGTCGCCGCCGCCGAGCGCTGGATGCCCGACGACGTGAAGGCGCGCGTGATCGCGGACCTGACGGCCGACCTGCGCACGGGCGCATTCGTGCCTCACGCGCAGATCACCGACGGCGAACTCACGCCCGGCACCGGCCAGAAGGTCGAGTTCGACATCTCCGGCTCACCGTCGGTCTTCATGGTCAACGGCAAGCCCTACGACCCGGCGGCGTATCGCGACCTGGTGCTGGGCAACGTCGAGGAATGGACGATCACCTCGGCCGCCGGCAGTCACCCGTTCCACATCCACGTCAACCCGTTCGAGATCGTGAAAGTGCTCGACGCACAGGGCAACGACCTCAGTCTGCCCGGCAGCCCGGACCCCGACTACGCCGCGATGCAGGGCACGTGGAAGGACACGATCTTCGTCAAGAAAGGCCTGCGCGTGATCCTGCGCACCCGCTACGAACGCTACATCGGCGAGTACGTCCTCCACTGCCACATCCTCGACCACGAAGACCAGGGCATGATGCAGAACGTCCGCGTGCTGCTGCCGGATGGGCAGGGTGGCGCGATGGCGGGTGGGCATGGGGGGCATGGGAGTCATTGAGTGCATCGCGAACGATGTACTCATGCGGGAGCGCCGGCGAACGAGTGTCGGCGCTTTCGCGGAATGTCGTGGCATGGGAGCGCCTTCGGGCGCTTTCGTGCTTTGGAAGGCGACGGTAGGAGATTTCTCTTTTCGAAAAGCCGCCTCCCCTGTGTGTCATCCCGAGCCGAAGGCGAGGGACCTGCTTTCCGCCCTCACTGGCGTCATCCCGGCGTACGCCGGGATCCAGTTATTGGCTTCACGTGTCGGTGGGAGATGAGCATAAGTCTCCGCAAGATTGCATGTGTGTGAGGCTGAGAGGGCTTGCTGTCTGAAATGACAGGGGAGCAGAGCCTTAAAGCGTGTTCAATTAGGTGGTGGCTGCTTTCGACCCGGAGCAGTCGCGCTAGCTCCCACACCGGCCTCGCGCTCGCGGCCCATCAGACCCTTCGCAGATGCTCCCGACTGATCTCGACACCCACTACGCGATACAGACAGCCAGTCCTCTCAGACCGGACGAACACCTCGTCCGCTGGATGAAACTCGACTTGAGTGTTGAACCAGCCGCCCTCCCGACGATCTGCAGCTCGCCCGCGGGCAACAATGTCGGAAAGTGTCCGCGGATCAAGCCCACCATCGCCTTGGAAGAATAGCGGGTCGCCATTGCCGTCGAACACATACCGATAGCCTGGCGCGTTGATCTCGGCGGCCGCGGACCGAGCTTCCTCCTCTGTGGCGAAAAAGTAACCGAGCCGACTATGCACGGGGCCCATGCACTCGGCGACGAGTTCTTGGAGGCTGAGCTTACGGAATGAGTGATTCGCAATGTCGTTAATGCCGAAGATGGCTTCTCCTTTGTCCATGTGTCGTTTGGATGAAAGCTTGACGCCAATGCAGAACAGCCCATGCAGCTTGACGCAGCCCATCAGATCCATGCCGGCGTTGATCAGCACGAGGTAATGCTTCTTGCTGTCGAGGTCCAGATAGTCTTTGAATGGCTCGAGGACTTCGGGTTGGAGTCCTGATCCCACGGTTACGAAGCGATTGACCGCTTCGTAGTCGGCTTCGCGCAGGATCCGCGAGATTTCGATCGCGTCGGGCGTCTCGAAGTAGTCTTCGATCGAATCGACTGCGAACTCGTAGGCAATCTTTAGCAGGCCGATCTTGAAGTTCTGGGTGTCGACCTGCCATCGCATCGAGAATCCGCCGTCGAGCACGTGACCTGAGACGAATCATGTAGCCGATCGGCAGGTGAGTTCTCTACCCTCGACAGACCAAGGAGAACTCATGAAGAAGCGTTTCACCGACGAGCAGGTCATCGCGATCCTGCGCGAAGCCGAAGCGGGCGCGGCACCGATCAAGGCGCTGTGCAAGAAGCACAACATCAGCGAGCAGACGTTCTTCCGCTGGCGCAACCGCTTCGGCGGGAT